>CANBQT010000004.1 GCA_947371755.1 Chitinophagaceae bacterium | reverse complement strand
CGCATAGGTGGATTGATCATATAATTGGCTTCAACATCATCAATAAATTCCTGACGATCAGGATCGAATTTTAATGAACGCCCTAATTGTAAGGCGATTTTACCCATATTGATAATGGTACATGACCTGAAACCATTTTTCTCGTTCAAAGCAAATGGTGTACGATATTTTACAGAGTCCAGAAAATTGGTTACTTGCGGAGCAGGATCGGGCATCATCGCCAATTTCTCTTTGAGATTCGGAATGGTAGATTTAAATCCTGCGAATAATTTGCCATTAGGGCCTTCGATATAAGCAGCATTAGGATCCTTTGCTTCACCATCTAAAATAATCTTACATCCATCGGCATAGGTGAATGTGAGTTTACGGAAAGTTCCACAAGCGTCGGGATGTTGTTGTTCTGCATCCACTTCAACAAGGATCGGGCTTGTATCATCCTTACCTAAGAAATACTGTATTGGATCAATATAGTGTTGTCCCATATCTCCCAGTCCACCACCATCATAATCCCAGTAACCTCTGAAGGTCTGGTGAACGCGGTGTGCGTTGTAAGGCTTGAAGGGTGCAGGTCCCAGCCAACGATCATAATCAAGTTCAACTGGAACTGGTTGTGTTTCTAATTTAGTTTTACCAACCCAATAAAATTTCCAATCGAATCCAGTGGTTTTACTAACAGTAACCGTTAATGGCCAACCTAATAATCCAGACTCCACTAATTTTTTAATAGGGCGAACAGTGGTGTTCATACCATAAAAATTATCTTCAAATCTGAACCAGGTATTTAAACGAAACATTTTTTGGTATTGCGTCATTGCTTCAACCACTGCCTTTCCTTCACCGATGGTTCTGGTCATTGGTTTTTCGCACCAGATATCCTTGCCTGCTTTTGCTGCATCGATGGCCATGATTGCATGCCAATGCGGAGGTGTAGCGATATGAACAATATCAACCTCAGGTAAAGCTATCAATTCACGATGGTCATGAAATGTTTTAACGCCACTGCCAATAGAATTGGCTACTTCAGTTAAATGATTTTTATCTACATCACAGATAGCAACTACTCTTGTGCCAGCATATGGAATATGCCCGCGACCCATACCGCCCACTCCTATAATTCCTTTTGTTAACTGATCACTCGGGGCTAGAAAGCCTCTGCCCAGGACATGTCTGGGCACAATTGTAAATCCAGCCAATACGGCTGCCGAGTTTCGGATAAACCGACGACGACTATTTGTTTTAGCATCTTTCATATTTGCAAATTGTTAGGGAAGTAAGTTAATATAAAAACTGTTTCCCCTGCAACATTTTTGATATGAAAACCACAAACAATGAAGGTTTAAAAGAAAAGCTATTCAACTACATCCCATTCCATTACTTCATCATGCTCAACAAGTTTTTTCTTTTTCTCTTTGAACATGATTAACAATGGAATTAATAAAAGGAAGAAGAAACCAAGATATACAAATAAGTCTTTATAGGTAAGGAAAGTAGCCTGCACATAGATGTTTCTTGCAATGATTCCATATGCCCCTTTTGTTGCAGAAGCAATGTCATATCCTTTGCTTACAAATGCACCCGTTAGCATTTTTACCCGGTCCAAAGTTTCTGGTTGAATTGCATTGATATTAGAATTCAATGCTTCATAGTGTCTATAAGTATCCGTACTGATATAAGTAGTAATTACTGCTATCCCAATACTTCCACCTAACTGACGCACCATATTACTCAATGCAGTACCCTGTGGAATCTCTGCCCCTTTCAAATTAGCCAATGAAATGGTGGTAAGTGGTATAAAGATTAATCCCATCGCTAAGCCTCGGATGATCAAGGGCCAGAAAAAATCTTCTTCCCCTATTTGCGTATTTAATTGCGACATCCCATAGCTGAAAATAAAAAATAAGATCAACCCCATACCAGCATAGAGTGCAGGATGAATATATTTTTTCTTAAGTAATGTTCCCACTACAGGCATCATGATAGCAGTAGCAATGCTTCCCGGCAACATGATCAAACCAGTTTGCATAGCAGTAAAACCTAATAAACCCTGACAAAATATCGGTATCACCAGCGTGGTTCCATATAAGCCAAAGCCAAGTACAAAATTAAAAACAGTTCCTGTTGTGAATGATCGATTATTAAACAATCGAAGATTCACAATTGGATTTGATTTTCTTAATTCACGAACCACAAATATCACTCCCGCAAAAACAGCAACAATGGCCAGAATAGTGATGTAGCGTGCTTCAAACCAATCTTCACTTTGCCCTTTTTCTAATACAATTTGTAAAGAACCAATCGCAGCTATCAACATAGCAAGTGCTAACCAGTCCATCCGGGGTGCTTCCACCTTATGCCGCGACTCCTGCACATACATCAGTGTGAGCACTGTAGCTAATATTCCAAAAGGTACATTGATATAAAACACCCATTGCCAGTTCATGTTATCCGTGATATAACCCCCAAGTGTAGGACCTAATGCCGGACCAATGATCACACCTAATCCGTAAATGGCGTTTGCTAAACCAATTTCTTCTTTGGGAAATGTTTCAATTAAAATAGCTTGTGCCGTTGATAACAGCCCACCCCCACCTATACCCTGAATCACTCTAAAAAATACCAGTTCCCAAACATTAGTAGACATGCCACAAAGCACAGAAGCTATAGTGAACAGAATGATGGATCCTGCAAAATAATATTTACGGCCAAACTTACTACTCATCCATCCGGAGAGCGTAATCATGATCACATTCGAAACCGCATAACCAGTGATAACCCAACCGATCTCTTCAAATGTGGCGCCAAGATTTCCCATCATTTGAGTTAACGATACATTTACAATGGAGGTATCGATCAATTGCAAAAGAGCTGCAGAGATTACTGTAAATATGACGATGATTTTATCCGATGAAAATTTTGCCATTCGATTTTTTATGATGATGCTTTAATACCGTCCCACATTAAATTAAAGAGTTCTTCCTTCGAAGATTTTGATATTTTCCTTTCGCTATAAAAACTATGCTTTACAAATTCATTCAACCCGCTAAAGATGAATATCAATAACATGAAAGCATCCATTTTTTTCAATAGCTTCTCTTCCATTCCCCTCTCCACCAGTTTATATAAAGGCTGAATCAATTTCTTGGTTAATTCCTTTGTTGATTCAGTGATATAGGGCGAATGATAACATTGGTCCATAAATACAGCTTCTTCAAAATGCTCTATTCTAAAATCAAAAAGGTTTAACCAAACTATTTTAAGTCCATCTTTAAAAGGCTGTTCAGTATGATAACCTTTAAAATAAGTTTCTGCGGAGGTCTTCCTACAACGAGTAAACAAATCATTGATCAATTTTTCCTTGCTTTCAAAATAGATATACAATGTTCCAGTGGCAATCTTTGCAGCACTTGCAATTTCACTCATAGTAATCCCTGCAAGCCCTTTCTCCTTCACTAAAACTAAAGTAGCCTGAAAAATCTGTTCGATCTTATGTTCATCCCTGGGTTTCACCTAGCAAATAAATGAATAATTATTCATTTATGGAATTAAAAAGGGCTTATAGCTTCCCTTTTTCAGTTTGTTTTAATGAAAAATCATAGTAGAATTTCTATACCTTACCAACAAAATAGGTTCTCATGAAATTGTATTTACTGGAAATTAGTGTAGCATTTTTCAAAGAGGGTTATCCCAATATCATCCTAAGAGCTGTTTCGGTTTACCTTTTCATGATTATTGCCATACGGATCTTTGGAAAGAAAGAATTAGCACAGTTATCTGTGATTGACTTAGTATTTATCTTATTAATCAGCAATGCAGTTCAAAATGCAATGATCGGGCCAGACACTTCCTTAGACGGAGGTATGGTTGCAGCCGGTTCATTATTTCTTGCGAATTATACCATGAAGCGTTTACTCTATAAGAACAAAAAGATCAATGAGTTGATACAGGGTGAAACCCTTTTATTGATATACAAAGGAGTACCTAACATGGAAAACTGCGACAAAGCAGAGATTACCATAGAAGAGCTGGAAGCAGCAGCCAGAGAGCATGGATCGAAAGATATACAAAATGTAGACCTGGCCATGCTGGAAGTGGATGGTAATATCAGTATCATCAGTAGCGACTTCCAAAAAAAGGGACAGTATTCCCATCCTCGAAAACACAAATTCAAGGGCAGATTAAATCAGAACTAGTTTCTTATTTTACAGTTAGGCCTCTTCGATGTGTTTTATGGAAATTATTGTGTCCATTTACAACGAAGTACACATATGCAACAATAAATGCCTCGAACACAAAGAAGTCGCCAAAAAATTGGCCTAGAGAAAATTCCATTGGGGTTTGTTTTGCATAAATTTAAAAACAATTTAGGATGTTTATATTACTATTTATGCACAGAATCTAGGAATGTTTTTTCATCACTGTTTTTTTTACAAATAAAAGTCTCGCTTGAATAATTGTTGCAATTGCCTGGATCGTTCCCATGATAACAAATAACACTTGAAAAGAAATATAATAAGTTATAAGTCCACCAATCGCCACTGCGATTCCGGTAACAAAATGCGTATGTCCCGTAGCCAGTCCCCACAGAAATGTATTATTCTTTTCTTCTAAATCATTGGCAAATAAAGAATCCCAGATGGGGGTACTTAAAGACTCGGCCATTCCTAGTCCTACCTGCACAAAAAATAAGGTAGTAACACTATTTACCATTAGATAGGAAAATGTAAATATGGTATTGAGTGCATACCCAAGAATCATGACTTCTTTCTGGTATTTCGAATGTTGCAATGCCTTTCCCACAAAAAAATACATCACACCTGTTACGATTAAATAAGCAGACCAGGCCCATGTAATATCCAATAAATCACCACCTACTTTTTGGGAAAAAACTGCAAATAATGGGCCAAAAAGCCCCTCTCCAAAGTACCAAAGACTTGAAGCGACTAATAATATTTTTACCGTTTTTGTGATTTCCTTTTATTTAAAATTATTGCCCCCAACACCTTTTATAATTCCTCTACAATTGGTAGCTCCACATAGGCAATCAAATGGTTCTGCATTTTCATCAAGAAAAGTGGCATAGTCTAAAGTTAGTTCATCTTCCTTGGGTATCTGTCTTTTAGCTATAATATTCAATCCGTCAAAGGCAGTATTCGCATCACAACTATGATTTTGGGGTGCCCAATCCTGAGGCAGGTTGCTCCATAATAGAAAAACTTCTTTCCCAAGGGGATAGGCATAGCGTCTAAAAGTTAATTTTTCATCTTCATTCCAATGCTCATCTACCCATTTTTTAGTGACAATTCTTTGAGACATTTCTTCTCCTTTGAAAATCAAATCGCCGGGAGCTAAGTCTTTTGACGCATAGATTCCAAAACCTGAAATGGCATTATTCCGAACGATATAACTTTTTTTCTTCCTTGCATGTCTGGCAATACCTTCCGCGATGATATGTTGCAAAAATGCTTTTTGCCCTATCCCATCGTATTGAAGAATATAATCGGCACTACCCTCATAGCCATTTTCATAAAATACTGAACAAGTAAAATTTATTTCAAGGAAAAATAATTCCCCGGCTTCATTCATGCGGAAATCCAAACGGGCATACCCTACTCCTCCAAATGAATGAAATATTTTTTCTGCAGCAGTTCTCAATTGCTGATCCAATTCCTGGTCTGCCACGGGAATATTGGCATCCGTATGTAATTCAGAAGTTTTTAAGGCGTAGGTCTTGTAAGCATTTCCCTTAGGAAAAATAAATTCAACAGGGCGAAAAGCAGTTGCCGATTTCCCATCTGCATTCGCAGCAATTAATACGGTAAATTCTCTTCCGTCAATATATTCTTCAATTAATACTTCACTATATTCTGGAAATATAGCATTTGCCTTTCTCTGCAGTTCTTCAAAGTTCAATACCAGCGAATGCTCATCAATACCCAAACTATCTCCAGCTTTGGATGGTTTTACAAACAGAGGAAAATGAAGGTTACGAATGCACTCATTTAAATTTGATGCTGCATTTGCCAAACAATAAGCCGGAGTTTTAATTTGTTCATAATATGCAACCAGCTTCATGATTTCTTTACTGGGATCATATAGAATAGAAGTAGGACCAGTAAAAGGAAGATTTAATAATTCCAAAGAATAGATCACATCAATCCCAGGAACTTCCCATTCCAGATAAGCCTCACAAAGATTTACAAAAATATCATAGCCCTTTGTTCCTAATTCTTTCAGTTGTTTATAAGTGATCAGTTTATTCAAAAAGATAGTATCCACTTCATGCTCTGGTAATAATGTTGCCAAATTTCTAGGAGGATCATAATTCTGATAATCAACATTGGATGTAGAATAATCAGGAAGAAGCACACATATTTTCATGATGGAATTGGCATTAATATTTTTCTCGAAATAGTTTCTTCTAAAATAGATGCTATTAGTTCAGTGAAGCTTTTATTACTTACCCGTAGAATAGCACCAATGGATGTAAAATCTTCATCTTCACTAATGCCGCATTGTGCATTTACTTCCAAAACGTACATTTTTTTTGTAGCTCGATCCATTCGAATATCCACCCTTGCATAACCTGTGCCTTTACACGCAACAAATGCATCCCAGGAAAGTTTTTTTATTTCGCCAATCAAGGCAGCTTCAGGTTCCTTGTATTCATAAAAAAAATCTTCATTAGGCATAGGAGTTTCGTCTTCATAAATTTCCCATAGACGATCAAAGGATAAGAATTTTTCGGTTTCAGGTAGTGATTCATGAAACACCCTTTCTACAGGTGTAAATATAGTTGCCTTTTCAGGGCTATCATAATTGCCAGTAATAAACACAGTATATTCTGGGCCTTCTATGAACGACTCTGCAATGATTCCATCAACAGTTAAAGACCATCCCCGATAACCACTCTGCATTTTCTGTATTTGCACATTACATTCATCGAGGTTTGAAACCACATTTTTAATACCAATTCCCATACTACCACCACTCACTGCTGGCTTTAAAATGATGGGGGTTCCTAATTCCTCAAAAATAGTAGTCAAACTGTTTTGTTCATTTTTAATTGACTTCCATGCAGCAGTTGCAACGGCATACTGATCAAAAGCCGTTTTCATAGGGATTTTAGAAGTAGTGATATCGTAAAAATAGGCGTCCGCTCCAGTATAACAGATGCCTTTCTGTTCTAAATAATGAATCACCGAAATTCCTGGAGTGTCATTGATCTCATCACCATCACATAAATTCAACACCAATTGGTTGTTCAATTGATTGAATTCTGAGATATTATCAATCACTGATTTAAAATCTTGTAATGTAACAGGTTGCCATTGCCAATCGATCTGTAACTCCTTGAACACTTTTGTATATTCTTCGATGCTTTGGGTATAGTCGTAGTAATAATCAATATTACTATCATTGGTAATTAAATGAGGTGCCAGGATCCAGACTTTATAGCTCGATAATTTCAAGGGCATAGAAAGAAATGAAATATTAATGATTAAGTTATCAAAAATTAATCAAGGTTTTGCATTCAAAAAAATAAAAATCTATTTATTAAGGCTTTTGCTATAGGATGTCAATAAATCCCTTCCCAGTCTTTCAATGCAGTCAATTATTTAGTATTCTTAGAACCTATCGTTTCGATGAAACTTGATAATTATCATCTTTATTTCGGTTGATCTAAATAACTTTACTTCTTCTATTTTGATTACTCACCGCTTGTTTTACTGAAATTTAAAACCTTCCTATGTTTTTAAAAAGAAATACAATTCAAGTATTATTCACGTTCTTATTAATTTTCATCCATTCATCCACGAAAGCACAACAGGTCATCAACTTTGACGATCAATGGAAATTTCATTATGGACATGCATCAGACCCTACGAAAGACTTCAAATATGGCATTGCCAATATTTTTTCTAAAACAGGTGGAGCTTATGAAACTGCCATTGATCCAAATTTTGTGGATAGCGGTTGGACAAATTTGAACCTTCCCCACGATTGGGCTATAGAAGTACCCTTTGCTAACAATTCCAATTTTGATGTAGAGTCTCATGGTTTTAGAAAAGTGGGTGGGTTATTTCCTGAAACCAGTATTGGCTGGTATCGTAAACATTTTAAAATAGCCAAGGCCGATTCCGGCAATCGTTTCCAATTACAATTTGATGGAATCTTTAGAAATGCAAGTGTTTGGGTGAATGGAATTTTTACTGGCACCAACCTCAGTGGTTATTTGGGTGTGAATTATGATATTACTGATTTTATTAACTATGAAAAAGAAAATGTAATCACTGTACGTGTAGACGCAACTCAATATGAGGGGTGGTTCTATGAGGGCGCAGGAATCTACAGGCATGTTTGGTTAAAGAAATTGAATAATCTGCACATTGCAAATGACGGCGTTTTTGTATATACTGATATGAAGGGTAAAGACGCCCAAGTAGGGGTTGAGACAACCATAGAAAACAAAAGTTTTAATGGCAGTAATGGAATCTTACAAACTTATATCACCGATAGAAATGGCAATAAAATTGCAAGTGCTCCGGCGCAAAATATCATCCTATCTTCCAGAACTAACCTGCAACTCAAACAAAATCTAACTTTAAAAAAACCACATGTTTGGGATTTAGATAGTCCCTATTTGTATAGAGTAGTTTCTGAAATTAAGATCGCTGATAAGATCATAGACAAACAGATTCATCGATTTGGGGTACGTACCCTAAGATTTGATGCCAACGAAGGATTTTTCTTAAACGGTAAACATGTTAAAATTAAAGGCACCAATAACCATCAAGATCATGCAGGAATTGGATCTGCACTTCCCGATGAAATGCAATTTTATCGGATCGACCTTTTAAAGAAAATGGGTAGTAACGCCTATCGTACCAGTCACAATGCACCTACTCCTGAATTACTGGATGCCTGCGATAGTTTGGGTATGCTCGTCTTAGATGAACAACGATTATTGAATAGTAGTAATGAATTTATTGATCAGTTCGAAAGATTAATCAAGCGCGATTGTAATCATCCTTCGATCTTCCTTTGGTCCATCGGTAATGAAGAAGGATGGATTCAAAGCACTACCATTGGCAAAAGAATAGCACAAACACTTTTAGCAAAACAGATAGAGTTAGATCCCACTAGAACAAGTACTTATGCTGCAGATCTACCCAATTATTTTAAGGGTGTAAACGAAGTAATTCCTATCAGAGGTTTTAATTACCGTCATGATGCAGTAGCAGATTATCATAGAGATCATCCCAAACAACCCATAATTGGAACTGAAATGGGAAGTACTGTTACAACCAGAGGCATCTATGAAAAAGACAGCATCAAAGCCTATGTTCCAGATCAGGATATTATAGCACCTTGGTGGGCAAGTAGAGCCGAAGCCTGGTGGAAAGTTGCGGCAGTAAATAATTATTGGATAGGGGGATTTGTGTGGACAGGCTTTGATTATAGAGGCGAACCCACACCCTATAGATGGCCGAATATCAGTTCTCATTTTGGAATTATGGATGCATGTGGATTTCCAAAGAATATCTATTATTATTATCAAAGTTGGTGGACAGATAAAGATGTATTGCATATTTCCCCGCACTGGAATTGGAAAGGCAAAGAAGGAAAACCCATTGATGTTTGGGTAAATACTAATGCCGACAATGTGGAACTATTCTTGAATGGAAAAAGTCTTGGTAAAAAAGACATGCCCAGAAATAGTCATCTACAATGGTCTGTGAATTATGAACCAGGCAAATTAGAAGCGGTGGCTTATAAGAAAGGAAAAAGATTAATCAGTTTTGTTGAAACCACCAATGAGGCGGCAAAATTATTATTAGAGCCTTCCAAAACGCATTTAAGTGCAGATGGAAAGGATATCTCTGTTATCAATATTACTGTTTTAGACAAAGAAGGCCGTGTAGTTCCAGATGCGAACAAAATGATCAGCTTTAAATTGTTGGGTGATGCTAAAATAATTGGTGTAGGCAATGGAGATCCCAGTAGTCATGAAGCCGACTTTTGTAAGGATGCCAAATGGCAAAGATCAAGTTTCAATGGAAAGTGTCAGGTAATTATTCAGTCGGGAAAAACAAAAAGCAAGCAACGTTTTGAAGCGGTTTTGGATGGCATTCAGTTGAATACTGTAGATCTGGAATGCCAATAAGTTTATACAGAAGGTTTTGTATTCTAAATTTAAAAGGATTTCTTTGCTGAGTTAAAGAGATCCTTTTATTATTTAAAGCACCTACTTGCAAACAGAAACAACTCATCATACTGATAAGTTTACAGCTTATCAGGTACTAGTCATATTTTTATTAGCCATCACACAATTTACCGTGGTATTGGATTTTATGGTGATGTCGCCATTGGGTGATATGCTGATGAAATCAATGAACTTAAAGACCTCTCAATTTGGCATGGCAGTTTCTGCATATGCCTTTAGTGCTGGTATATCCGGTTTATTAACCGCAGGTTTTGCTGACAAATTCGATCGTAAAAAATTATTATTGTTTTTCTATATTGGTTTTATCATAGGCACTTTATTTTGTGGACTTGCACATAATTATATCATGCTAATTGTGGCAAGGATCATTACCGGACTTTTTGGAGGAGTGATAGGTTCTATTTCAATGGCCATTGTTGCGGACCTCTTCCCGATACAAAAAAGGGGAAGAGTGATGGGCTTTATGCAAATGGGGTTTGGTGCTAGTCAGGTTTTAGGAATTCCGATCAGTTTATACCTTGCAAATGCATGGGGATGGCAAACGCCATTTTTAATGATTGTTGCTCTTGCTGCGATTGTTTGGTTGATCGTATTATTAAAACTAAAACCTGTTACGAAACATTTAGATCAAAAGAATGAAAAAAATGTCATCCTGCACTTAATAAATACCATCTCTCAAAAACATTATCGAATAGGCTTTTTATCAACAGCCATATTGTCTATTGGTGGGTTTATGATGATGCCTTGGAGTAGTGCTTTTGCGATCAACAATTTGAAACTTACTCAACAACAACTACCCATAGTTTTTATGGTCTCGGGTGTTAGTTCACTTATTACAATGCCCTTGATTGGAAGATTAAGTGATACCATAGATAAGTTCAAGATCTTTTTAATTGCTTCGATCATGATGATCATCATGGTATTAATCTATACCAATCTCACACCAGTTGCTTTTACTTTAATCATCATCATGAATATCTTTTTTATGGTTAGTATGATGAGTAGGATGGTACCTGCAATGGCACTTACTTCGGGACTCCCTAAAATGCATGACCGAGGCGCATTTATGAGTATCAATGCTTCCTTACAACAAATAGCAGGTGGAGTAGCCGCTGTTGTTGGTGGAATGATTGTAGTACAGAAAGACAAGTATAGTCCATTGGAACACTATAACACTTTAGGTATTGTAATTTCAGTGCTTTCTGTAATAAGTATTTTAATGGTATATAGAGTGAGTAAAATGGTAAAACAAAGAAAGGCGATGGGTTTATAAATTAATTAATGATGGTATTGGCTGTAATATCTCTAATTACATCATCCAGCTCATTAGACGCCTCTTTTACATAATTCAGGTACATAGACTTTTCCTCTTCAGGCACAATACCCCGATGTAATGCATTTACTAATCCCATTAACCTGGTTAATGGGGCTCTTAACATATGCGATTGGGTCCAGGCAATATCTTTTAGATGCTGGCTGTGTATTTTCAATTCTTCAGTGATGCGAACTCTGGAACTAATGTCTTTAAAATATCCAGCCACAAAAGTCTCCTCCCCAATTTGGAAAGTACTGCCTGCTGTGATTTGAACCGGAATTAGTTTGCCGTTTTTTGACAAGACTAATGATTCAATTGAGATAAATCCTTTTGCAGAACTAAACTTTTTGAAGATCGATTCTATTTCAAGTAATATTTCAGGTGGGTGAAGTTGAGTCTGATGCATGGATAAAAGTTCAGATTTTTCATATCCAGTCAATTCAATTGCTTTCAGGTTTACATCCACCAAAAAACCTGTTGCAGCATTCGCAATGAAAATGGCATCACTAGCTCCATAGAATAAACTAGAATACCTCAATTCATTCATTTTATTCTCAATTTCAGAATTCTTTTCACTCGTGATGTCATGTATAAAAACTGTTGCGCCGATAATTTTACCATATTCATCCTGAATAGGATTATATTTATTATTGACGTATAGCAATTTATTAGAATCAATAGGAATTGACACACTTAGTTCACAATGCTCTCCACTAAGAGCTGCATCAATTTTAGGTTTAAAAATGGTTAACTGTGATTCAGAAAATATATCTATTAATTTGTATCCAATATAGATATCCTTTCCGAATTTCTCTTTTACAAATTTTCGGTAATTGTTCGTAAAGGAAGTGTAACGGTATTCCATATCAATACTGATAATAATGATATTATCGGGACTATTGATAATTGAATTTAAAAGTGCATTATCTTTTAACATCAATGTATTACTCTCAAATAGCTTTTTTTCTAACCTTTTACTTTCAGAGATGTCGGTATGTGTACCAATAACAATTTTTGTTTTTACCCCATCTACAATTTCACTCATTACCTTTCCTCTACTAGAGACCCAAATCCAGTTCCCATCAGCATGTTTCATGCGAAACTCCTGTCGATAAATTCCTTTCAGGTGCTTTAAGTAATTCGTAAAATAAGCTCTAGCATTTTCTTTATCCTCAGGATGTAATAAGTCTACCCATACTTTTTGGGTCTCATATTTTTCCCAGCTTTTTATGGAACTTGTGTCATAGCCCAATAACTCAAAATATTCCTTACTACACCAAAGATCACCATTATCTACTTTATATTCCCATCCTCCCAAATTTCCCGCATTTATTAAGCTTTCATATTTCGAAGCAAATTCATGATCGTCATTAATGTCAACGGCTAAATTTTTTAACGGTATTTCTTGCTCTAATTCAATGGAATTACGTGTAAATGGAAATTCTGTGATATGATCTGTCCGGATCTCTTCACTTTTATGTTGAACTTGAATTAGACCTAGGAGGTAAGACTTATTATTTACAGCAATAGCCCTGCACTTTAAATAATGAACACGACTATTCTTTTGTAAGAACGGAATCTGCATTTCAAATTGTGATTCAGTATCAGATGCTAAATAGGTATCAAAAGAATTACAAATTGTATCAATTCTATCAACAGGGAGCAATTCATTCCAGGAGAGTGGAATTTTCAGGTGTTGGTTTTCTTCAAAACCTAATAATTTTTCCAATGAATTACTAAGCCAAATAGTACCACGATCATGCAGATCCCAAAACCAAATACCTGCAAAGGCTTCATTATTCAAAAACTTCTGCATGGCTACTTCCGTGCTGAGTAGCTCGAAGAATTTTTTTTCTAATTGTTTTACCGGATCGATCATCATTAAGGGTTATCATAACTTGCCTAATATCCCCCTTGATCTATCTTAAAATTATCTTTAAAGTATTATATCAAATACCACAAATCAATAGATTCTTTGGGGATTAAGTCTTAGTCAGGATAAATCTAGAAAATGGCAAAATGAAGTAATGCCACTAATTCATCAAATTATATAATATAATAAACTTTATTGCTGAAATTTTAATAAAAACATATATAATAAATACAATTACATCACTATTTTTTACAATTAATATTGAGCTTTATCTCACAAATTTCCATCTTTCAATTCTTTAAAAGCATGGTCGACAGCTCTGGCTGTTAAAGTCATGTATAAGATACTCGGACTCTGATTCCCTGTGCTGGTCATGCATGCGCCATCAGTTACAAATACATTTTTACAGGCATGCAATTGATTCCATTGATTCAACATAGAATTTTTACTATCGTTACCCATTCTGCATCCCCCCATTTCATGTATATCCAAACCCGGGGCTTGCTTTGAATCTGCATGATTGATATTTTTTACTCCTGCTTTGCTGAGCATTTCTTCTGTCTGGGTAAAAAAATCTTTTAATAATCTCTCATCATTATCATCGTACCCAACTGATGTGATGATTTGTGGGATACCCCATTGGTCTTTTTGATCATTACTTAAACGCACATGATTCTCTTTTTTAGGAATCGTTTCACCTTGAACATAAGCATAGATATGCCAGGGACCAGCTTCTGTCATGGCATCTTTGAATTTGGCACCTATTTGTTCTGGACATCTATTTCCATCGCCCCTTTCGCGATATGCACCTGCGAAGGTGGTAAATCCACCAACAAAATCTGTATCGATCTTATGTAAATTTCTATAATTGGCAATTATGGTGTCGGTTGGATTTCTTCCGTAAGTATATCCATCTTCAAAACCTTCAATGGATCCATTCATCCAACCCCGATAATTATGGAAGCAAATATATTTTCCTAAAGTTCCACTATCATTTCCTAATCCATTTTGAAATCTATTGGAAGTAGAATTTAAAAGTATCAGATTACTATTCAGAGTAGATGCATTTAGAAAAATGATTTTTGCAAAATACTCCGTACTTTCTTTCGTAATGGCATCTATTACTCTCACGCCTGATGCCTTATTTGTTTTGGGATCATATATAATACTATCTACCACAGAATGAGGTCGTACAGTTAAATTTCCTGTTTTCATTGCCCATGGTAATGTAGAAGAATTGCTACTGAAATAGCCTCCAAATGGGCATCCGCGCATACAAAGGTTTCTCGCCTGACATTTAGCCCTACCCTGCTCAATATGTAATGGGGTAGGTTGGGTTAGATGAGCCCATCTTGCATGAACCAGATATCTATTGCCATAATTTTTTAGAAAGCTATCTTTTAAATGTTGCTCTACGCAATTCAAATCAAAAGGAGGAAGAAACTCACCATCAGGCATAGATTCTATTCCATCTTTATTACCACAAACGCCAATAAATTTTTCTACATGCGAATACCATGGAGCTACATCTTTATAACGTAAGGGCCAATCCCAACCATAACCGAATCTTTGAGGACCGGTAAATTCAAAATCACTCCAACGCTGACAAGCCCTGCCCCAGGTTAATGATTTGCCTCCTACCTGATAACCTCTGATCCAATCGAAAGGCTTCTCCTGGATATAAGGATGATCTTTGTCTTCTACAAAAAATTGTTGATTGTCTTCGCCATACCCTGCTGCTTTTGTAATCAACTTATTCTCTTTCCGATGTGCATCGGTTATATTTCCCCGATGTTTTAGATCCCAGGGATTTAAATTGGCAGTTGGGTAATCTTTAATGTGTTCCACCTCTCTTCCTCTTTCTAAAACGAGGGTTTTCAACCCTTTTTCACATAATTCTTTTGCAGCCCAACCACCACTGATACCCGAACCAATTACAATGGCATCGTAACTATTCTTTAATTTTCCAGGATGATTGATCATCGTGGAACTCGTATCGTTGAAAGGCATATGGCAGCTGGAATTAAATGATCAAAACTTATTCAGAACTTTAAATTACAGAATAAGTTTCGATTTTAACTTATAGTGCCAGTGTGTGTTCCTTTAAATTTGATTCCTGATCACAGGCAGACCATAATTTATAACCCCCAGAAATATTTTTCACATTTTCAAAACCATTTTGCAACAAAATTCTTTGTGCTAAATATCCTCTTAATCCAATCTGACAATAGATGAAAATGTTTTCCTTTTTGTCTAATTCATGTAAACGACTTCTTAACTCATCAACAGGAATATTAATCGATCCAGGAATATTCCCTTCCATAAACTCAACTACGGTTCGAACATCAATTAATACATCATCATCTGAAATATTTGCCACATCAGACCAAGGAATCACTTTCAATTTTTTTTGAATGATATTCTCTGCTACAAAGCCTGCCATATTCACTGGATCTTTTGCGGATGAATAAGGTGGTGCATATGCGTGTTCAAATTCAGTTAACTCCTCAATCGTACTTCCTCTTTGTATCACGGAAGAAAGCGTGTCAATTCTTTTATCCACTCCATCCGTGCCAATAATCTGTGCACCTAATAATTTGAATTCAGAAGGACTAAAATTAATTTGAATGGTCATTTGTTCAGATCCCGGATAATATCCTGCATGAGAACCGCTATGTGTAGTTGAAACCAAGTGTTCAATTTTAGCAGCTGTTAAATGCTTACTGGCCACACCAGCAACAGCTACTGTTAGATCGAATATTTTAACAATGGCTGTATTGATGGAGCCGTTGTATTTACTATTATTACCCAGTACTATATTATTTGCACAAATTCTACCTTGCTTATTGGCTGGTCCGGCTAAATAAGTGGGCATGGAATGATGTGTAATTGGATTTGTAAATTCAATGGCATCACCAACTGCATAGATATCCTCATTGGAGGTTTGCAAATACTCGTTCACCAATATTCCTCTTGCTGAACCTAATGCTAAACCTGCAGCAATGGCTAGTCTGGTATCAGGTTTAACTCCTATTGAAAGGATAACAATATCAGCCTCCAATGGCAATTCGTCTTTCATGAAAACTTTTAGTCCATTGTCAGTTCTCTCAAATCCTGTGACGGTAGTTTTCAATTTCAAGTCAACACCTTTGGAACGAATATGCTGTTGTGCGATAGCAGCAATTGGAAAATCAACTGGTGCTAAAATTTGTGGCCCCATTTCTATGATAGATACATGCATGCCCAAATTGTGCAAGTTTTCTGCCATTTCTAATCCGATAAAACCCGCTCCGATTATCACAGCTTTTCCTTGTGGAAATTTGTTGACATATGCTTTAATACGATCGGTATCAATTACATTTCTTAATGTAAATATTCCTTCGTTATTAATACCTTCTAAAGGCGGCCGGATGGGTTCTGCACCTGGAGACAATACTAATTTATCATAGGAAAGTTCATAATCCAGACCAGACTTCAAATCCTTCACCTGCACCACTTTTTTATCTGGTATGATTGCTGTAACCTCACTCATCACACGTGCATCTATATTAAAGCGATCTTTGAATGATGCTGCTGTTTGTACAAAAAGCTTATTTCTATCTGTAATAACATCGCCTATATAATAGGGCAATCCGCAATTGGCATAAGAAATATAGCTTCCCTTTTCAAACAAAACAATCTCAGCGTGTTCGTCTAATCTTCTTAAGCGGGCCGCTGTACTTGCTCCCCCAGCAACTCCTCCAACAATGATATATCTCATATTCGATTTCTTTAATTTCTACTGCAAAGGGAAGGTATTGGAAGCAGAATATTTGTAACAATTGTCACCCTAGTGTATTAAAGAAAATGATCCGGCCGAAAGTAACTTTCTGCCGGATCCTAACTGAGCCTAATTATTTCAATCCAGAGATATTCGAAACAGTTCCAGATTCATTGATTTGTAAAATGGTTGTTTTACCTGCTTTTTCCATAGACACATAATAATTGATTTCCTGGTCGGCATTTTCAATTACGATGCACTCGATTAAAGAATAGGATGGATATGCATAATTATTAGTGATTGTTTTAATCGCTCCTTTGGGAAGCTTATCGAAATCAAAAGTTTTACTGCTAGCTAAATAATCACCTTCAGGAGTGTAGAAGTACTCTGTATTTTGTCCGTTCACAGCGAGGCTTGCTTTTTGAAAACTTTCAGTGTATTTCCAATTCACAGAAGAATTAGTATTACTAATATTGTTCATTTCTTTAAATGACCTTACATTTTCGGGACTGTTTGCTGCGAAAGAACTAGTACTGATAAAAATGGTTACAAGTGCTGCGATGAATAACTTTTTCATGATTTTTGTTTTAATGTTATCGGAATTTGTTTTTTTTAAATTTGATATACCAAAATTAGTTTCATGAAAAAGTTGGCATTGGCAATTGTGACCGGCAACATCAAAAAGATCAATAGTTGGATAAACGGTGTTAATGAGTAGGTTAAAGGATGTTAATGATTGACTGAGATTCAATCACAGCAAAGAATAGAGAGGAATTCTTAAAGCTTTCTTAAATAGCGTAAACAAAGTATGAAATTTTGTTACTGGTGCAGTATAGCGGTAAAAAGCCAATACAAAGGGGTGAAAACAAAAAGCCTTTCAGTTTCCTGAAAGGCTTTTTTAATAAAAATAGTATTTGATTAGATGAACTTTAAAACAGCGGCTCCCATCGCATCAGTGCCTAAAATCTGTTCAGGTTTTGTTGATGCATCAGCAATATCTACCGTTCTAAATCCTTGCTTTAATACCTGATCAACAGCACTTATAATCAATTCTGATTCTTCTTTCATCCCAAAAGAGATATCAAGTAATAAAGCTGCAGAAAGGATCGATGCTAATGGATTAGCAATTCCTTTACCAGTAATATCATGCGCAGATCCATGAATGGGCTCATAAACACCTGTTCCATCACCAATAGAAGCTGATGCTAACATACCCATAGAACCGGCAATTTGAGAGGCTTCATCTGTAAGAATATCGCCAAACAAATTTGCGGTAACTACCACATCAAAACGACATGGGTTTTTAATCAACATCATGGCAGTTGAATCCACAAATTGGTGTTCCACCTCAACATCAGGATATTCCAATGCTAATTTTTGAATCACTTCTCTCCACAAACGACTTGTTTCCAGCACATTTGCCTTATCTACAGAGCAGAGTTTCTTTTTTCTGGTTCTTGCAGCTTCAAAAGCTTTTCTTCCAATACGCTCCACTTCAAAACGACTATATTCAGCCACATCAAACGCAGTATCACCATCATTTTTGCGTCCTTTCTCTCCAAAATAAATATCTCCAGTTAATTCTCTGAAGAACAAGATATCTGCACCTCTTAAAATTTCAGGTTTAATACTTGAAGCACTCAATAACTCATCAAATAATTTAATAGGTCGAAGGTTTGCGTACAAGCCTAATTCTTTACGCATTTTTAATAGCCCTTGTTCTGGCCTTACCTTAGCAGATGGATCATTATCATATTTAGGGTGTCCAACTGCTCCAAATAAAACCGCATCTGATTTGCGCATTTTTTCTAAAGACTCTGCAGGTAAAGCTTCGCCTGTTGCTTCAATTGCAACGTGACCAATCAAAGCTTCATCGTAATGAAAGGTATGTCCGAATTTAGCTGCAATAGCATCTAATACTTTTTTACCCACTGCTGTTACTTCTTGTCCAATACCATCTCCCGGTACAATTAATATGTTCTTAGTTGCCATAGTGTTCCAATATTTGTAAAGTGATTTGTTTTTAATCGATCATGTTAAGCATTTTCTGAGTAGCTTTTATCGCTGAAACAGTTTGGTCGCTATCCAGTCCACGTGTTTTAAATTCTTTATTGTTGTGCATCCAGGTAATGATGGTTTCGCAAAGGGCGTCTGATTTTCCTCCTGGTGGGATCCTCACTGCATAGTCTGTTAATTGAGGTAATGCAATTTTTTTGGATTCATATACTTTTTTCAAAGCATTCATAAAGGCATCATATTGTCCATCACCCTGTGCATTTTCTTCAAAGATTTCGTTAGCAATTGTAAGCTTGATAGTAACTGAGGGTCTTAGGTTCTTAGAATGTGTTAGTACATAATTTTCAACCTGTACTTTTTCTTCGATGCTATTACTATCTAAAACATCAGAAATAATATAAGGTAGATCGGCCTGTGTAACTGTTTCTTTTCTATCGCCTAATTCAATGATTCGCTGCGTAACTTTTTTTAAGTCATCATCAGCTAACTGAATACCTAATTCCTTTAAGTTATTTTCAATATTTGCCTTACCGCTCGTTTTTCCTAAAGCATATTTTCGTTGACGCCCAAAACGTTCTGGCATCAAGTCGTTAAAATATAGGTTATTTTTTTTATCACCATCAGCATGGATACCCGCTGTTTGGGTAAACACATTTTCACCAACTACTGGTTTATTAGCAGGTATTCTGAAGCCAGAAAATGTTTCTACCAACTTACTAACTGAGTATAAAGATTTCTCGTTGACAGAAGTCTTTACTTCTTTCATATTATCGTGTAAGGCAGCTACTGCACTTGCCAATGAGGCGTTACCAGCTCTTTCACCCATCCCATTAATGGTAAGATGAATACCCTTAGCGCCAGCTTTAACGGCTTCCAAAACATTGGCTGTTCCTAAGTCATAATCATTATGTGCATGAAAATCGAAATGAATGTCTGGATATTGATTAACCAACTCAGAAACAAATTCAAATGTTTCTCTAGGTGTAAGTACGCCCAGTGTATCGGGTAATAAGATTCTTTCTATTGGCTGATCTTTGATGAAATCTAAATAGTGTATCACATATTCTTTTGAATGGCGCATACCATTGCTCCAGTCTTCTAAATAAACATTACTCTTTAACCCTTTCTCTTTTGCTAATTTTAAAACAGCAGCAATCTCTGCAAAATGCTGTTCTTCGGTTTTTTTAAGCTGATGTGTTAAATGATTTAATGAACCCTTTGTCAATAGGTTCATCACTTTTGCTCCTGCTTCCAACATCCAATTCACAGAAACATCACCATCAACAAATGTCAATACTTCTACTCTATCGATATATCCATTTTCTTTTGCCCAGTCAGTAATTTTTTTAACCGCCTGAAACTCTCCTTCAGAAACACGTGCAGATGCTATTTCAATTCTATCTACGTTTAAGTCCGTCAATAAAAGTTTGGCGATCGTTAATTTTTCTGACGAAGAAAAACTAACGCCACTGGTTTGTTCACCATCGCGAAGCGTGGTGTCCATGATTTCTATATGTCGTTGTTGTTGTTTCAATGGCATGTTTTAATGCTTGTAAATTAGATGCTATGAAGAGATGCGAAAGCTTTGATATCTGATTTCATCGCTTGCAAATAATCAATATCATCAAACCCGTTAATGAGATTGTGTTTCTTATAACCATTGATAGCAAAAGATTCTGTTGCACCTGTTGCTTCTAATTTAATGGTTTGCGCATTTAAATCGATGGTGATACTTGTAGCAGGATCTACCTCAATCGCTTTAAAGATCTGATCTAGAAATGCTTCAGATACCTGCACGGGAAGTATTCCAATATTGATAGCATTCCCTTTAAAAATATCCGCAAAGAAACTAGAAACCACGCAACGGAATCCATAATCATAAATTGCCCAGGCAGCGTGTTCGCGGCTACTTCCACTTCCAAAGTTCTTACCACCCACCAGAATTTTTCCCGAATAAATAGGGTTATTTAAAACAAAATCTTTCTTTGGAGTATCATCATTATTATATCTCCAGTCGCGAAACAAATTATCACCAAATCCTTTTCTTTCTGTTGCTTTTAAAAAGCGAGCAGGGATGATTTGATCTGTATCTACGTTCTCAATTGGCAAAGGCACTGCAGTGCTGGTTAAGAGGGTGAATTTATCGTAAGCCATTTTTATAGTTTGATAAGTTGATTAAAATTAGTGAATACAGATATTATAAAAGTTCTCTCGGATCAGTAACCATACCAGTTACTGCTGCAGCTGCTGCTACATACGGACTGGCCAACAGTGTTCTACTTCCCGGGCCCTGGCGACCTTCAAAGTTTCTATTACTGGTACTAACCGCATATTTCCCTGCAGGAATTTTATCATCATTCATAGCTAAACAAGCAGAACAACCAGGCTGGCGTAATTGAAATCCTGCTTCGGTTAAAATATCAAGAATACCTTCTTCTTTAATTTGTGCTTCTACAATATGTGATCCTGGAACAATCCATGCAGTGATATGATCTGCTTTTTTACGTCCTTTTACAATGGATGCAAATGCACGGAAATCTTCAATTCTTCCATTGGTACAACTTCCAATGAATACATAGTCAACTTTCTTTCCAATCATCAACTGATCTTCTTCAAAGCCCATATATTTCAAAGATTTCGCATAGGTTGCAACCCCTCCCTCCAAATCAGTTGCTTTAGGAATATGTTTAGAGATACCCATTCCCATGCCTGGATTGGTACCGTAAGTAATCATGGGTTCAATATCTGCTGCATCAAAATGATACTCTTTGTCAAAATCAGCACCTGCATCGGTTTTCAAAGTTTTCCAATAAGCTAAAGCCTTATCCCAAGCTTCACCCTTCGGAGCTTTTTCTCTACCATTGATATAGTTAAAGGTAGTTTCATCCGGTGCAATCATACCTCCCCGAGCACCCATTTCGATACTCATATTACATACAGTCATCCTTCCTTCCATACTCATATTCTCGAACACATCTCCTGCATATTCTACAAAATATCCCGTAGCACCAGCAGTTGTTAATTGAGAGATGATATAAAGTGTTACATCCTTAGGAGTAACCGCCTTACCCAAATTTCCATTTACATTGATGCGCATTTTCTTTGGCTTGGGCTGCATGATACATTGAGATGATAATACCATCTCAACTTCAGATGTACCAATACCAAAAGCAATAGCGCCAAATGCACCATGCGTGGAAGTATGAGAATCTCCACAAACAATCGTCATTCCCGGAAGCGTAATTCCATTCTCTGGTCCAACTACGTGTACAATCCCGTTTTTAGGATCTCCCAGACCCCAATGTGAAATGCCATATTTTGCTGAGTTTCTTTCTAATGCCTGTAATTGATTGGCAGAAAGTGGATCGGCAACTGGAAGGTGTTGGTTAATAGTTGGCGTATTGTGATCGGCTGTTGCAAAAGTGCATTCAGGAAACATCACGTCAATACCCCTGCTTTCTAATCCTAAAAATGCAACCGGACTAGTTACTTCATGAATAAAATGGCGGTCAATAAAAAATACATCCGGACCATCTTCAATCTTACGAACCACGTGTGCATCCCACACTTTATCAAATAGCGTACTTGGTTTATTGCTCATGCTTTATTTTTTTGAGATATTTTAATGGGAATTCTTATCCCACAAATTTAAATGCTTTATTTATGACTTATTTATACTTATTTTGACAATTATTAATACCTAATAAGTATCAATGGAATTAAGACATCTTCGATATTTCCTCACTTTAGCGAAAGAATTGAGCTTTACAAAGGCCTCTGAGAAGCTATTTATAGCCCAACCTCCTTTGAGCAGGCAGATCAAAGAATTAGAAACTGAACTAAATGCGCAACTATTTAAGAGAAATAACAAAAAGGTTGAATTAACTGAGGCAGGCAAGTTTTATGTGAAAGAAGTTACTCAATTGCTACAGTCGCTCGACAGAATAAATTTAAAGGCTCAAAAAATCAGTCAGAATATTAGCGGAGAATTTCGCATTGCATATATCAGTTCAACTTTTTCAGGTGATATTACTGAGCTTGTAAAATTCTTATCTGCTAAATATCCTTTCGTGAATTTCAGATTATATGAAGTACCAACAGTTGAACAAGTTGTGGGATTAGAGCAGGGTAAAATTGATTTGGGGATTATTCGTGCACCGCTATACTCCCCTGAAATTAATTCAAGGCTCTGGTTCAGAGATAGTTTTTCGTTGGTGTATAACAGAAATAAAGTGAGTATCAAGTCAGAGAATGAGATCATTAAATGGAGAGATGAAACCTTTGTTTTTTTCAATAAAGAATACGCTCCTTTTTATTACGACACATTGATTGAGATCTGTGCCAAATATGGATTTACACCAAAGATTGTTCACGAATCAAATAATATTTCTTCCATTATACAATTAGTTAAAAATGGATTGGGTATTTCCATTGTTCCTACGAATATTGTAAAGAGTCATAATTATCCAGAGTTAGGATTTCTGGAATTAAAGAAGTTGAATTACTATACAGATATTTTATTGGCAACTCCTAAATTAAGTGACTCTGAAATTGCTCAAGAAGCTATTACTTTTTTATTAAAATAGGGCTTACCCATTCAATGCTGCAAAAGCATTGGCTTTGATGAGTTTCACTTCATCTGCGGAAGCATTAAACACAGTACCAAGATCATGTACCAATGGGTTTTGATAGGTTAAAGGATTTGCGATATCAATTCTTGCAGCACTATGATATTCTGTAGCCTTGGTAGCAGCAGCGATTGCTGCAACATTATAGCTTCTCAAACCACAACCCGGCATGATAATAATGCGATCCCCTGCTTGCTGCATTAATCCTGAGAGAATCTCTAATGCATCAATTGCAGCTTTTTTCCCACCACTAGTAAGGATTCGTTCAAACCCAGCCTCAACTGCATCTTCCAGAGACTGTTGCAAATTGGGAGACAGGTCAAAAGCTTTGTTGAGAGTGGCTTTCATAGGATAAGCCCACTCCACAAATCTTTTACAAAGTTCAAGATCCAGGCTGCCATCCATTTTTTGTGCGCCAATAGAAATTCCGTCACAACCAATATTCTTGCAGAATAAAATATCCTGATGAATACTTTCAATTTCATCTGTACTATAATAATAATATCCACCCCTTGGTCGAATGATTGGATACAATTGAATGGAAACTAATTTTCTTGCTTGAATCAAAACTCCCGGAGCCGGCGTTGTTCCGCCCTCAGTAGGATTCCCACACAACTCAATCCTTCCAGCCCCACCCTTTTCTGCATTAACACAACTCTCTAAATTAAATGCACAGACTTCAATGGTTACTTCTTTCGACATAAAATTCCTTTCGGCTAAAATACAGGATTTAAAATGATTGCATTTCATACACATTCATGATTTTACCCACCCCTTCCCCTCTCAGGAGGGGATATATTTTTTCATCCCCTCCTAGGAGGGGTAATGTTTTCGCGTTAGCGGAAACATAGGGTGGGTGAAATCATCTATGAGAATATTATACCCGCCCTTTTATATGGTATTTACTTTTTACATTTTACTTTTTAATTTTTACTTTTAACAATGGACCTTCAAGAAGCACTCTTACAGATTCTTCCGGCTGAAAAAGTTAAGACCAGACTTACAGACAGATATAGTTATGCCAGCGATGCCAGTTTTTATTATTTAGTGCCCAAAGCAGTGGTGCAACCATCCAGCCTTGAAGAGATCAAATCACTATTTCAATTATCGCATCAAACAAATACGCCACTAGTTTTCAGGACTGGTGGAACCAGTTTATCTGGTCAATCCATAACTGACGGGATCTTAGTTGACCTTAGCAGGTATTGGCAAAACGCCTCTGTCATCGATCAGGGTGAGGCAGTGAAAGTACAACCAGGAATTATTGGAGGTCAGGTAAATCAATTATTAAAAAAGTTTGGTCGTAAAATCGGACCAGACCCAGCATCAATCAATGCGGCCATGATGGGGGGAATACTTTCCAATAATAGCAGTGGTATGTGTTGCGGCGTTACGGGCAATGCCTATCATACGCTTCGATCCATGGCTTTTATGCTCACTGATGGAAGCTTTTACAATACTGCGATAGCTGATGACTATGAAAGATTTGAAAGTGAGCAGCCAACTATATTTAAAGAAATAAAAAGCCTTCAAGCTCAATTATTAAAAAATCAATTATTGGTTAGCCGTATTCGGAAAAAATATGAATTGAAAAATACGGTAGGATATAGTATCAATTCTTTCATTGATTATGAACATCCCTTAGACATACTTGCACATGTGTTAATTGGTGCTGAGGGTAGTCTGGCATTTATTGCAGAAGCTATTCTTGAAACCCTGCCTGATCTGGCTTTCAAAGCCACGTCTATTCTATACTTTGAAACACCTTTGATTGCTTGCAATGCGATTAAAGGACTGAAATCAACAGGTGCTGCAGCACTAGAATTAATGGATCGTGCTGCGCTTCGTTCCATTGAAAATCAAAAATCAGCCCCTGAAAATATCAAGGATTTACCTTCTCAAGCTACTGGCATATTATGTGAATATCAGGCAAATTCATTGGTTGCATTGAATGCACAATTAGAAGATGCAAGGGTAGTGTTGGATTCACTCTCAACAATCGCTCCTTTTCAATTCACTACAAACCCTGACCAACAGGCTAATTTTTGGAAACTCAGAAAAGGAATGTATCCTTCTGTTGCAGCTGCTAGAGAAAAGGGTTCAACTGTTTTACTGGAAGATATTGCTTTCCCTGTGGAAGTATTAGGAGAAGCAGTATTAGATGTGCAGGCATTGATGATTCAATATGGTTTTGAAAATGGAATCATTTTCGGACACGCAAAAGAAGGGAATCTTCATTTCATCATTTCGCAATCTCTGAATCAAACTAGCGATATTGAGGGATATGAAAACTTTGCTAAAGACCTTGCAGTACTTGTGATTGATAAATACCAGGGATCACTTAAGGCAGAACATGGCACGGGGAGACAAATTGCACCATTTATTGAAGATGAATGGGGGAAAGAAGCATACGAGATCATGAAGCAATTGAAAGTTTTACTTGATCCTCATCTATTATTAAATCCCGGAGTAATTATCAATGCAGACAAAGATTGCCATATTAAAAATTTAAAGACCCTTCCCATTGTTGAAGAAGAAGTTGATAAATGTATCGAATGTGGTTACTGTGAGCACCGTTGCCCAAGTAGAGAATTTACACTTACTCCGAGAAGAAGAATTGTTGTGCGCAGAGCACTCCAAAGAATGGCTAAAGAAAAAGATCTGGCCAACTATGATCAGCTTTTAAAAGAATATCAATTTGATGGGTTAGATACCTGTGCCGTAGACGGTTTATGTGCTTTGGAATGCCCGGTAGATATTAATACAGGAGATTTAGTAAAAAGACTTCGAAGAGAAAGCCATTCTAAACGTGCAAACTCAATAGCATTAATAGTTGCAAAGCATTTTAGTACTGTAGAATCGATGGTAAAAATTGCTTTGAAAACCGGTAAATTAACGAATCGACTTTTAGGAAAACAGGCAATGCCCAGTATCACTAAATCAATCAGGAAAGTAATACCTAGTTTCCCCTTATGGACAAATGAAATTACCGGGCCAATCAAATTTAATGATAACGAGATTGCAAATCCTTCTGCTGTTTTTTTTAATGCATGCATCAGCAGAATGATGGGGGCTGATAAAGAATCCAATGAATCTTCCGTCAAAATTGCAATTCGAGTTTCTAAAAGAGCAGGAGTTGATTTGATGATTCCTAAAGAATTATCCGGTACTTGTTGTGGTCAGATTTTTTCATCTAAAGGTTTTACTGATGCACATCGATTTACTGTAAATCAAACTTTTGAAAAATTATGGAGATGGTCGAAAGAAGGAATTCTTCCCATTGTAATCGATACCACATCCTGCACCAATTCTATTTTAACCAGCAGACCATATTTAAGTCAACAAAACCAGGAAAGATTCGACAGAATACAAATCCTTGATATCATAGATTATCTCGCTGACATAGTTCTACCAAAACTTATTATTACAAAACCGAAAAATAAAATCGTTTTCCATCCAGTCTGCAGTAGTTATAAAATGAATTTATTGGGAAAGATGAAAACAATTGGTAACGCTTGTGCAAATGAGGCTGATTTTCCTGTTAATGCAGGGTGCTGTGGCATGGCAGGTGATCGGGGTTTTTATTATCCGGAGCTGACTGCGGCAGCTACAAGAAAAGAAGCAGAAGAAGTTTTAGAAAGCAACTATGATGGCTATTACTCTTCTGGTAAAACTTGTGAAATGTCTATTTCGAAAACTGTAGAAAAAAATTATCGATCGATCTTGTATTTATTGGATGAAGTGAGTGAATAAAACATATGGTTTAAAAAAAGCCGCCTCATATAAATGTGAGACGGCTTTTATATGATGGGGTTGATAGAAATAAATTCCTCAATCTAACTAAAGAGAAAACTTTAACGTTACTCCATAAGTTCGAGGATCACCTAAAACGCCCGCATATTGACCGGCATTACCTCCTGCCACTAATAATTGTTCATAATAGTTTTGATTAAAAATATTTCTTCCCCATATATAAAAAGATAAACCATTGGTTACTTTGAATCCAACTCTTGTATTGACTAATGTATAGCCCTCAATATTTAAATAAGCAGAAGGAGATGGAC
Source organism: Chitinophagaceae bacterium (assembly GCA_947371755.1). Lineage (GTDB taxonomy): Bacteria > Bacteroidota > Bacteroidia > Chitinophagales > Chitinophagaceae > Sediminibacterium. Next base: position 72,928 of record CANBQT010000004.1, on the reverse strand, counting down.
TAGACGAGAATGAAGAACGATAGTAAGCTTCTGAAGCAATAAATAATTTGCCCGCCTTACCAAAAAATACAGCAGGAAAATTATACTCAGCACCAATAGTCCCTGCCCATTTAGAAATACCAGGAAGTTGAGCACCTGAAACGTCTTTGAAAGCAACCTGAACTCCTCCTTGTGTTGTACCGGTTTCTTCTAATGGAAGTGGCGCATTCTTAAAGCTTACATATTTACCATCTGTATACGCTACAGAAGCGAAGAGAGAAAAATTTCTCTGAATATCCATATTGCCATCAAATTCAAAACCCTGCACTTTCACTTTTTCAGCAGTTGCAATATATCCTCTGTTTACACCCAACTGTGGTGACTGAACATTTGTTTGATAATCTGTAATATCAGAATTATAAAAAGCAAAATTCAATGTTACGTTTTTTGCAGGTGTAGTTTTTAAACCAATTTCAAAATGTTTAGTATACTCAGGCTTGATCACTGCAAGGTCTGTTGCTGCGGAATTATCTGGATTGGTTGGCAACCCTGCAATATTTACCCCAGAAGGTTTAAAACTGGTTGAATAAGTTGCGAAGGCATTAATTTTAGTTGAAGGTCTATAAGATAAGGTAAGTTGATACGTTAAGTTATTTTCTTCCTTACTGGCAAGATATGACTGGCTGGTATAAACCGAATTCTTTAATGCAATTAAAGCAGTATTAGTTGTTTGCAAACCACCGGAGGCAATACGATTATAATCAACATCTTTTTTATCATAATTGAAACGTAGTCCTGGCAATACATGCAACCCTTTTACAATTTCCCAATCAATATTTGTAAATGCTGCTGCACTCACAGAATTAAGTGATGCCTTTGTTTTTATGCCGTATCCTTCAAATAACCCTGGAGTTTTCCAAAGTGCACTGGTAGAACTTTGAACAAAACGCCACTGATCTTTTCCGGACTCTTCGAGTCCATCAATTTTAACTTCCTGTCCAATACCGAATAGTCCAACAACTGCACTTACATTTGATGACAATTCACCAGAATAGCGAAATTCTTGTGACCATTGTTGGTGCTTCGCAGGATTTTGTGATTTTGCCAAAGCCTGCAAACCAGTAAAATCTCTATCATTTGAAGGCCCCCAATTCCAATAACGCCAAGCGGTAGTTGATGTAAAAGTGCCTGATCCTATTTTTGAATCAACATTCACTGAGGCTCCACCAATATCATTATCAGATTTCCAGGGAGTATCGTGATCAATCAAACGATCAAATGCATTTTGACTTGGTAAAGAATAATTCAGATCTTTTATAATGGCATTGAATTGACGATAAGCAGCACGTTTTGTTTGAACTACCCCTGCAATCACTTGGGCATATCCATCAGGACGTTGAATGGCCGCATCTCCTGAAAAAGTAACAGTAGTTTTATCAGTTACTTGATATAATAATTGGCCGTGGAATCCGAAATTACTGAGGCTATTTGTTTTTGTGTGAGTACGTACATTATCAATGACTCCATCTCTTTGTGTACCAGTTACAGAAACTCTTGTAGCTAATTTCTTACTAATTGCACCAGTCACAGAAATTTTCCCCTGGATATAACCATAATTACCAGTGCTCAATTCAAAATTTGAAGCACTTTTGAAGCTAGGTTTTTTTGTAGTGATATTAATTGCACCTGCGGCTGTGTTTTTGCCAAATAAAGTTCCCTGAGGACCACGCAAAACCTCTATTCTTTCTAAATCTATAAAATCAAGCGTAGCAGCTGCAGGCCTTGCGTAATATACCCCATCTACATAAAACCCTACACCAGGATCTAAGCCATCGTTGGTAAGTCCAAATGGAGAACCAAGTCCACGTATATTGATTCCAGTATTTCTCGGGTTTGAGGTATATAATTGTAATGAAGGCACAAACTCCTTAACCCTGTTCACGTTAAATGAACCAGACTCTTCAACTTTTGCCCCTCCTATTACAGAAACTGATAGAGGAACTTCCTGCAACACTTCTTTTCTTCTGCGTGATGTTACAACAATGCTATCTCTTTGGTAAGATACCTGTAGTTCTAATGAAACGTTATTGATATTGTTGTCTTTTATTAGCTTTTCTAACTTCTCAAAACCCATATGAGAAACCACCAATGTAAAAGGGTATTGTTGAATCTTTGAAAAATGAAACTTCCCATCAGCGTCAGTGGTAGAAGTGATGGAGCTTCCTTTAATGGAAACATTTGCATTAGATATAGCAGCATTGCTACTATTGACTATTCGCCCTGAGAATTGTGCAATTGCCAAAATTGGCAAAGACAATACTAAGAATAATAATAGTTTTTTCATGGATTGGTTGTGATTTATTTGTCTATTAATTTTATAGACTATTATTTTAAAAAAAAGTCGTTCTTTCTTTTAGTGAGATTCTAGTCTACAACATCGTATAGTGGGTATATTTTTTTTCATTTTTTCTTATTCTTAAAATCTATAAACATCGTTTGTAATCTACATTTAACTTTCATAGTCATTTGTTGATTCATAGTTAGAAATAAAAAATTAAAACAAATGAAATTAAAACTGTGATAATTAGTAGAGAATCAACAACAGCAGGCAATTAATAAATCCCTGCAGGAATTAGTCAAACCGATATGATAAGTATACTTCATGATTTTATAACTACTATTGAACGAAAATATAAAGTTCTTATTAGTCTACCAAATTTATATACTATTATTTTTATTTAAAATTTTACTACTTGAATATGTTCGTACATTAAATGATTCAAGCACCATTTTTAAAGCCCGGACCAAAGTAACCATTTCTGAATTTTCATGCTTACTTGTTATTGTAATACGTAAGCAGGCTTCTCCTTTTTTAACAGTGGGAAATACTATTGGTTGAATATATATACCTTGTTGGTAGAGTAAAGCATCTGAGATTTCCTTACACTTTTTTTCATCACCAATTGGAATAGGGGTGATATGCGTACTATTTACAGAGAATGGAATGTTATTCCGTTTTAATAAATTTCTTAATTCACTAACCTTCTGGTGGTATGCAGGTCTGATAGTTTGATCATTTTTCAAATACTCAATACTTCTGGTAGCAGCTGCACAAATGGCTGGAGGCAAGGATGTTGTGAAAATAAAACCTGCACCTACACTTCTAATAGCATCAATAAAATTAGAATCCCCGGCAATATATCCGCCTAAAACTCCAAATCCTTTTGCTAATGTGCCATTGATAATATCAATACCATGTTGAATACCTAACTGCTCTGTCAAACCGCCCCCATGTTCGCCATAGATCCCTACTGCATGAACTTCATCTATATAAGTTAATGCATTATATTTTTTTGCCAACAATACTATCTCTACAATTGGCGCATCAGTTCCACTCATGGAGTATACCGATTCAAATACAATTACTTTAGGCTGATGAACCGGAATACTTTTTAGTATCCTTTCCAATGCATCTAAATCATTATGGGGGAATATTCTTTTTGCAGATCCACTCGCTTTAATACCTTCGATAATTGATGCATGATTATTTTCATCGGATATAAAAACAACCTCCGGAAGAATTTTTCCTATCACACTTAATGCTGTAAGATTGGCCAGATAAGCACTACCAAATAGCAAAGCTGCATTTTTCTGATGCAATGATGCAATAGATGCTTCTAATTCCCGATGATAGATGGTTGACCCGCTGATATTTCTCGTTCCACCACTTCCTGCTCCTGCCCTATTTGCCACAAAAGCCAACTTGCTAATTACTTCTTCATGAACACTCATGGCTAAATAATCATTACTGCAAAAGTTTATAGCACGGCGTTTTTCACCATAAGCATCTTCAAAATAAAATACCGGAAAGTGCTGAGCCGATTTGTTTACGTTCAGAAAATATCGATAAGTTCCTGAATCTTTTAGTTCGGCTAGTTTTTGAGAAAATATTTCTGCGTATTTAATCATATACAACCCATTCTTTACGTACTGAAAAATCTCCAAATGTTTCACCCGTAATTTTCTCCTTCGAATAAATCTGAAACAACTTATCCAATACTTGAAGAATCTGCGGTTCTTCTAAACTCTCTCGATATATCTTATTAAGTCTTTCACCCTGTCTATCCCCACCAATATGCAAGTTATATTTGCCGGGCGCGGTTCCAATAAAACCGATTTCTGCTGCATAAGATCTTGCACAACCATTAGGACAACCAGTCATTCGTATTACAATACCATCATCATCCAGTCCATATTTTGAAAGTATCGGCTCAAGTTTAGTAATCAATTCCGGAAAATACCTTTGCGCTTCGGCTAAGGCTAATGGACAAGTTGGTAATGCCACACATGCCATACTATTTTTCCTGAGTGCTGAGCTATTCTCTGTATGCTTAGTTATCCCATGTACATCTAGTATTTGCTCTATTGCCTTTTTATCCGCTTCTTCGATGTCACTTAAAATTAGATTCTGCGTACAGGTAAATCTAAAGTTTGCCTTACCTGTTTTAGCCACTTCATGTAAAGCAGTTTTTAATGGCAAAGTTTCCGTATCAAGTATTCTACCATTTTCTACCAGCAAAGTATAATACCATTTACCAGCAGCATTTTGTTTCCAGCCAAAATGATCTACCCTTGAAGTCATCTTAACAGGACGAGCCTCTTCCAAACTAAATCCAATTCTTCTTTCCAACTCTTCTTTAAACCAAGCAACCCCAACTTTATCGACTGTATATTTTAAACGTGATAATTTCCGATCTGAACGATTTCCATAATCTCTTTGAATGGTTAGGACTTCATAAATAGCAGAAAGGGTTTTTTCTTCAGTATCTGTAAAGCCGATTATTGTTGCCAATCTTGCGTAGGTTTCAGGGTTACCATGTGTTGTGGCAAGTCCGCCACCAATTGCTATATTAAATCCTTTCAACACATCATCCTCAATTACCGCTATTAAACCAAGGTCATTAGCATACACATCCACATCATTATTGGGTGGTATGGCAATAGCTATTTTAAATTTTCTAGGCAAATAACGGTCTTGATAAAGTGGATCCTCCTCCTCTTTTTTATCAACTAATTTTTCTTCATCAAGCCAGATCTCATAATAGGCATTTGTTTTGGGTAATAAGAGGTCACTAATTTTTTCAGCATACCTGAATATCTGTTCATGAATGGGCGATTCTCCTGGATGAGAACTACATAAAACATTACGATTAATATCTCCACAAGTGGCTATAGAGTTTAGGTTGGCCTCATTAAAAGCTTGTATCGTTGGTTTGATATGGGATTTAATTAGTCCATGTAGCTGAACTGTTTGGCGACTAGTAATTTTAATCACGCCTGTAGAATGCTCACCAGCAATATGATGTGTTGCTACCCATTGTGCTGGTGTTAGAAATCCACCTGCCAATCTCAACCGAATCATAAAACTATACAGTCTATCTAATTTTTTCTCGGCTCTTTCTTCCCTACGGTCTCTATCATCCTGTTGATACATCCCATGGAATTTAATCACAGCCTGATCGTCTTCACGAATAGATCCAGTTAATTCATCTTGTAAACTTTCAACTATAGATCCCCGCAATCCTTTACTTTCCGTTTTAATTCTTTCAATCACGGATAGCTTCTCCTGTTTTGACATACTTTATATTAAAAAATTAATAATAGTTAAAGGCTCCATTCATTAATACACATCTTTATGGTATCGATGCGTATCTTTTAATTCATTGATGAATTCTAGTGATTCTTCTATGGTTTTATTTCCGTATTGCTGTACAATTTGAATGAATGTTTTTTCAACATCTACACTCATAGGATCTTTTTTACCACACACATAGATATAAGCACCATTATTGATCCATTGAAATAATTCTGCACCATGGCTCAACATTCGGTCTTGCACATAGATCTTGTTTTTTTGATCACGCGAAAATGCCACATTCACTTTTGTTAGTGTACCCGTTGCTTCCCAGTTTTGAATCTCAGTCTGATACAGAAAATCAGAAGCAAAATGTTGTTCACCAAAGAACAGCCAACTTCTACCAGATCCATTCACTATTTCCCTTTCTTGCAGAAATCCACGAAAAGCTGCAATGCCTGTACCGGGACCAATCATAATGATATCTTTATCATCTGAAGGAAGTTTAAATCGCTTATTTTTTTGAACAAAGAATTCAATTGCATCACCTTCTTTAAACGAACTCAGATAATCAGAGCATACACCATACTTCTTTTGTTGATTAATCCAGAAAACATCTCTGGCTACTGTGATATGCACTTCACCCTCAGTAGCCAATGGTGAAGATGATACGGTATATAATCTTGGTGATTGTGGATTCAAGCATTGTAAAACTTCAATGAATTGATCTTCTGTTTGAATTGGATAAGATTTAATAATTTCTAATAAATCAAACTTAGCTATGGGAATTATTTGATTAGTTATTTCAGCATATCTCTTAACTACTTTTTCACTGAGATTTGAAATATTCAGCTTATGCTTCAGAAGATCATAAACAGTGTATGTTTCTGATTTATAACTTAAAAATTTCTGGGGATCTGCCTGTACTGTTTGGATAATCGCCTCAACAATTGATTCGTTATTTTTTGGAACAATTCCTATTGAGTCACCTGATTCATACACAAGCGAATCAGCTGCAATTTCGATATGCCAGGTTTCTTTATTCGAACCCCGGTCATTTAAATTTAAATGGCTGAGTACAGTTCCCTTATAAATTGTTTTACCGGTGGATTTTGCCACTACCGCCGGATTAGTTTCACGAGGCTTTATGGATGGTTCGTGTGTATTCAAACCATGTAGTAAATTATCAAACCATGATTCAGCTTCAAGTTCATAATCAACATCACATTTTTGAATAGGCACCATTCTTTTACCGCCAAGTTTTGATAATTGCTGATCTACATCCTCACCTGTTTTACAAAAAAGTGGGTAAGAGCTGTCGCCTAATGCCAGAACAGCATACTGAAGATTTTGTAACTGAAACCCATTTTGATGAATATGATCGTAAAATTTTTGTGCTGCTGCAGGCGGTTCCCCTTCTCCCTGAGTGCTAATTACAGTTACAAACAACTCTTCTTTCACCAAATCATTCAACCTGTATTGATCCAAACCTATCAGCTTAGTTTGAATTTGTTTCTTTTTTGCTTTGGCTGCAAATTCTGTAGCTAACTTTTTTGAATTTCCCGTCTCAGTTCCATATGCAATAGTCAATTTTTTGACTGAGGGCACAGTATGTAAATGATAGCTTAATTTATGCCTATCATTTATTAACCCTGATAAATAACCATTGATCCATATCAGTTCTTCCTGTGTTGAAGAATCAACTAAGGATTTTATCAATGCGTGTTTTTCCTCTGTTAACATATCGCTTGTTTTGGCAATACATTTTGAACCAGATCTTCTACTGGCTTAAAATAGTATTCATCAGTTTTTATATTATTATACCAATTAAAAGATTCGTGGAGTGTTACTACTTTTCCAATGATGACTAAAGAAGGAGAAATAAATATTTTCCCTTTTAATTCATTTTCATAACCATCAAAACTTCCAATCTGAACTTGTTGAAAGTGAGTTGTTGCCTGTGAAACAACAGCAATTTTGTTATCGTTCGAAATTCCATACGCTCTTAATTGATCAACTAGTTGATCAAGCGTATTGGATGACATATAAAATACCAGGGTATCGGGTGTTTGAGCTAGACCTCTCCAATAATTTTCATCTAGAACTTTATCGTTATAACTAGTCAAAAAACGAACTGAAGTTGCATACCCCCTGGCTGTTAATGGAATACCCGCATATGAAGACGCTCCTGAAGCAGCGGTGATTCCAGGAATAATTTCATATCTAATTCCAGCATTATTCAAAGTATGCAACTCATCTAATATATTCGAAAAGAAAGCAGTATCCCCTCCTTTCAAGCGAACAATCAGTTTATAATCCGCTGCATAATCAACCAATAACTGATTAATATCTTCCTGTGGTGTTGAGCCTTTTTGTTTACATTGTTTCCCAACATAAATGATGGGGGTATTAGGAGCAACATAAGTGTCCAGAATCGCTTTACTAACCAGTCTGTCTGTAATTACCAGATCCGCCTCTTGTAAATATCGAGCTGCCTTAACAGTGATTAATTCCGGATCACCACATCCCGCTCCTGCAAGGATTACTTTTCCAAAACTGACAATTTTATGCATAATAGTCTACTAATTGAGTAGGTTTAAAGAATACGCGAAAGTGTGTTCCACTTTCATGTACTTAATTAAAATAATCCTTCGATTGAAAGATATCTTTCGCCAGTATCATAATTGAATGTCAAAACTTTTGAAGATACCGGGATCTCAGCTAATTTTTTAGCAACTGCGGCAAGTGAAGCTCCTGTTGAAACACCTACTAAAATACCTTCCTGTTTAGCAATTTGTTGCGCATATGCATATGCTTCATCCTTACTAACTGTTATGATGCCATCCAATATTTTTGTATTCAAAATTGAAGGAACAAAACCCGCTCCAATACCTTGTAAAGGATGTGGTCCGGGTGCACCACCACTTAATACAGGCGACAATTCAGGTTCAACAGCGAACACTTGAAGATTAGGAAATTTAGCTTTCAAAACTTCAGCTACACCAGTGATATGTCCGCCTGTACCTACACCAGTGATGATATAATCTAACCCATCAGGGAAATCAGCAATAATTTCCAGTGCTGTAGTTTTGCGATGGATGTCACTATTAGCTGGATTATCAAACTGTTGAGGCATCCAGGCATTGGGTGTAGCTTGCACTAATTCAGTTGCTTTTTCAATAGCACCCTTCATTCCTTTTTCACGAGGGGTTAATACAAATTCAGCTCCGTATAGGGCCATGAGTCTTCTACGTTCAATGCTCATACTCTCAGGCATCACTAAAATGATCTTATACCCTTTTACTGCAGCAACTAATGCCAAACCAATGCCCGTATTGCCAGAGGTTGGTTCAATAATGATACTGTCTTTATGAATGATTCCCTTTTCTTCCGCATCTTCTATCATTGCTAATGCAATACGATCTTTAATACTTGCACCAGGGTTGGTTTTTTCCAACTTGATCCAAATTTCGTGATTAGAACCAAACAATTTATTTAAACGCACATGTGGTGTATTGCCAATTGTTGCGAGAATGTTATTTGCTTTCATAGGTAATATTTTAAAGAATTAAATGACAAAATTTAAAACCTCAGTATCCGGATATTTATCCTTTACTGCCACTTCACTTTTATGATATACAATAGAATTGGGCAACACACTATAAGTTAACCAAACATTACCCCCTATCACACTATCATGTCCTACTACAGTATCGCCACCCAAAATAGTTGCACCCGAATAAATAATTACATTGTCTTCAATTGTTGGATGTCTCTTGGTACTGGCTTTATCTTTAGAAACATTTAATGCACCCAAAGTAACACCCTGGTATATTTTTACATTATCTCCGATAAGCGTTGTTTCTCCAATTACAATTCCTGTTCCATGATCTATAAAAAACGACTTACCAATAGTAGCTCCAGGATGAATATCGATACCCGTTTTACCATGTGCATATTCCGTAAAAATCCTTGGGATAATTTTCACATTGAGATTCCAAAGTAAATGTGATAACCTATAGATGGCAGTTGCATAAAATCCTGGATATGCCACTAAAACCTCTTCTACGGAAACCGCTGCAGGATCAAATTTTAAAATAGTATTTGCATCGGAGATTAAACCGTGATATAATTCAGGGATTGCTTCAAAAAAAGTATCAGCAATACCTTGAGCTTTTACGCCATCAGGAATCACATCGTATACAAGACTGGAAAAATGGCTCTTTAAAGATTCAAATTCTTTTTCCAAATCTGCCGCCTGTTTATGCCGCACCGTTTTAGGTAAAAAAAGAAAAGCGAAGAGTTTATCAATAAATTCTTCTGCCAATTCTTTATCCGGGAAAAAATTGAAATTCTTTGAATTCTGATTAAACAGATTATTTATAAATTCTTTCTGTGTCATATTTAATTTATTGAATCATGCAAGCTCCAACTGTAACATGACTAGTTTCGTCTATCAAAATTGCACCGCCATTTACTCTTAGATGTTGGTAAGAATCGTATGGGATCGGAGAAGCCGTTTTTATTGTTGCTTTGATAATATCATTCAGTTGAACTTTTTCTGGTGCGGATTCTTGCTCCAATGAATTTACATTCACTTTATATTGAAACTCTTTAACCACCGCTCTTACGAGTCGGCTATTAATCTGCAATTGATATTTATTTCCAGCCACCAATGGTTTATGATCCATCCAACACAATAAAACCTCCAATTCATTTGAAACAGAAGGTTGATTTTCAGTTAATGTAATTAAGTCGCCTCTACTTACATCTACATCATCTGTTAAATGTAATATGGCACTTTGTGGAGCGAAAGCTTCTTCAACTTCTATTCCACTTACCTCAATGGCAGAGATTGTAGTTGTTAAACCAGAAGGCTGCACGGTAACAGAGTCTCCTTTTTTATAAATTCCACTAATTACTTTTCCCGCATATCCGCGATAGTCGTGCAATGCTTCAGTTTGCGGACGAATTACATACTGCACTGGAAAACGTGCATCTGTTAAATTGATATCATCTGTTACAACAACAGTTTCTAAAATTTGCAAAAGTCCCTCACCTTCATACCAGTCCATCTTGGTAGACCTATCTACAATATTGTCGCCATTCAATGCACTGATTGGTATATACCTGACATCCTTTAATCCCAGTGATTTTGCAACTGCTGCATAATCAATCAAAATGTTATTGTAAACATCATGCGAATATTCTACCAGATCCATTTTGTTTACGGCAACCACTACATGGGGTATATTTAACAGTGATGCAATAATGGAATGTCTTCTGGTTTGTTCAACCACCCCATGCCTGGCATCGATTAAGATGATTGCCAAATCAGAGTTTGAAGCGCCTGTAACCATATTACGAGTGTACTGAATATGACCTGGTGCATCTGCGATGATAAACTTTCGCTTGGGTGTGGTAAAATATTTATACGCTACGTCAATAGTAATCCCTTGTTCTCTCTCTGCACGTAACCCATCAGTTAATAAGGCAAGATCGATCTCACCATCTTCTCTATTCTTTGTCTGCTTTTCTATAGCTTCCAGTTGATCAATTAAGATCGACTTACTATCATACAATAATCTGCCAATCAGGGTACTTTTACCATCATCTACACTGCCTGCTGTTATAAATCTTAATATATCCATTTTACTTTCTTAAACTTTTAAAATTTCAGGTCTAGAAATATCCATTCTTTTTCCGGTCTTCCATGGCCGCTTCACTCACACGATCATCAATTCTTGTTTCCCCTCGCTCACTGGTTTTTGTAGCAATGATTTCTGAGATAATATCGTCTATTGTATTTGCGCTACTTTCAACTGCTGCAGTACAGGTCATATCACCCACAGTGCGATAACGAACCCTTTTTATAGACACTGTATCTGTGGTTTCTATCTGAACAAATTCAGATACTGCCACTAATTGGCCTTCGTGTTCCAACACTTCTCTTTCGTGAGAAAAATATATAGAAGGTAATTCAATATTCTCTTTTCTGATATAATTCCAAATATCCAATTCAGTCCAGTTACTAATAGGAAATACTCTTACATTCTCACCTTTGTCAATTCTTCCATTATAAGTATCCCACAATTCTGGTCTTTGCAATTTTGGGTTCCATTGTCCAAATTCATCTCTCACAGAAAATATGCGCTCTTTTGCCCTTGCTTTTTCTTCGTCTCTTCTTGCTCCACCAATACAAGCATCAAACTTGAACTCTTCTATGGTATCTAACAGCGTATAAGTTTGTAATGCATTTCTACTTGCAAATTTTCCTTTGGGCTCTGTTAAGTTTTTTGCTTTAATGGTATCTGCAACTTGACGAACGATTAGTTTTTCTCCAATTCTCTCCGCTAGAGCGTCTCGATAATCAAGTGCTTCCTGAAAATTATGACCAGTATCGATATGCACTAAAGGGAAAGGAAATTTCCCCGGACGAAATGCTTTTAAAGCCAAATGCACTAGCACAATAGAATCCTTTCCACCACTGAATAGTAATGCAGGACGTTCGAACTGACCTGCAACTTCTCTCATGATGTGAATAGACTCAGATTCTAACTGATCCAAATAATTTAATTGATACTTACTCATTTTCTATTTTAAATGCGATGCCAATATTTAATTCTTACTTTCCCATTATTGATGCACGTGTAAACCACATTCTTTTTTGTTTGCATCCTCCCACCACCAACGGCCAGCTCGGAAATCCTCACCTGATTTGATTGCCCTGGTACAAGGAGCACAACCAATGCTAACAAATCCTTTATCGTGTAAAGGATTATATGGAATATTATTTGATTTTATAAAGTCAGTTACCTCTTCGGTAGTCCAGTGCAAAAGGGGGTGATACTTTATTATTTGATTGCTCTCATCCCATTCGATAGATTGAAGGTCCTGACGTTCTGTAGAGTGCTCGGCACGTAATCCAGTAACCCAAATGGCATTCCCTAATAAAGCTCGTTTCAAGGGCTCTACTTTACGAATAAAACAGCAATCCTTTCTTTTATCAACGGATTCATAAAAAGCATTGGGCCCATTTTTTTCTACGAATGATTCCAGCCGGGATTGATCAGGGTAAAATGCTTTGATAGATATTTTATAACGTTCTAAAGTACTACTCCAAACACTATAGGTTTCTGCAAATAATCTTCCTGTATCTAACGTAAAAATTTGTATCGGCAATTGTTGATGAGCAATTAAATGGGTAATCACCTGGTCTTCATAGCTGAAACTTGAAGAAAACACAATTCTGCCCGCATAGTCTCTTGATAGATCCTTCAAAAAATTCCATGGCTGAGACTCAGTAAGTTTATTCTGGAGATCTTGTATGTTTTGATTCAAGGAGTTGTTCATTTAATTCTGTTGTTAAGATGGTAAGCAATGTAGAGTACTGTTAGGATTAACAGCAACATTTGCTTTTGCAACAGAAAGACATGGGTGTATTATGCGAAAATCGTTTCATACTCGTAATAGTCTACTTAATCGGTGTACAAATATACGATTTCGAGAGAGATAGCAAAAAATATTCCTATTTATTTGGTAGACTAATAAAATAAGACTTTTACAGCCTTAGCCAAGCTAACATTCGTTAGTTCAGATAAGGCTGTAAATCACTTAATCCGCAAGTACTTTTCAATATTCAGTCGATCAATTCCAGATTTCTCAATTTTCTCAATACCTTTTTGGATCAGCGTATCATTATGAATAGAAACTGTAAACTTAAAAGCATTGCCTTCCCAATCACGGGCATTACAAAAATCCAGGTTTTCGGTATAAGTACTATCTACTAATGTATAGGTACCCCCTCCGGCATCAAAAGAGGCTGTAGAATCTTTTCCCTTATTCAGGTCGTGTTTTAAAAAAGAAAAATGTGTCTTATTGATGATCTTAATAAATGCAACAGATTTTGTATAATCTGTTTTTACAGTATCGCCTTTTTCTATCAATGTTCCAGAAAGTAATTTCCAGGTACCTTCCAAAGGAATTTGATTCGACTCTTTGATTGTCGTTGTGGTTCTGCAAGCCAACCCAAACAAAGTTATCAAAAGTACAAAAGGGATTTTGTTCATGAATTTGATTTGATATTATTTAAGGGTTAGTTGCACAATTGATTTTGCAGGCAAGTTCACTACAAGGTCACCCGCTTCTTTTTTTGCTCCGTTGAAAATTACAGGCTTTACAAAATCGGGATTTTCAAACGAATTAATATCAGTGATTTTTGAAGAAGACAAAACCAGACCTTCCACTTTTGACCAATTAATTGTTTGTAATGCTGTTCTAAGATTGATAGATTTATTAGGATCCAAATTCACTAAAGTAATATGCACCACTCCATTACTATCTTTTGATGCTGATATATTCAACGCTGGGATTTTCTCTTTCCCATTCACGTAATCAGGACTTACAAACTGAACCGGCAATAGCTTTGCTTCCTGATGCACTTTGAAAAGATCAAACACATGATAAGTTGGAGTTAGCACCATTTTATCACCCTCTGTTAAAATGATAGATTGCAATACATTTACAGTTTGTGCAAGATTGGCCATTTTAACACGGTCGGCATGATTATTAAAAATATTCAGATTGGTACCCGCGATTAATGCATCTCTTAAACTATTCTGTTGAAATAAAAAGCCAGGATTGGTTCCGGGTTCAACATTGGTCCAAATTCCCCATTCGTCAACTACCAAAGCCACTTTTTTTTCTGGGTCGTATTGATCCATAATGGTAGAGTGCTTTGTTACCAACTCTTCCATGAATAATGTTTTTTTCATGGTAGTAAAATACTCTGACTCATCAAATGAAGTGGCAGATCCTTTATCACCCCAGGTTTTGGGAACTGTATAATAATGTAGTGTTAATCCCCACATCATCCAAGGGCCTACTTTTTTCATCATGGTTTCAGTCCAGTTATAATCATCTGTATTAGCACCCGAAGCAATTCGTTTTAAGCTAGCACCGGGATAATTTTTAGTAAAACCAGCATACCTTTTATACTGATCTGCATAAAAGTCTGCAGTCATATTTCCTCCACATCCCCAGCTTTCATTTCCTACACCCCAGAAATGTACATTCCAAGGCTTTTCTCTTCCATTCTGTTTTCTGATGACAGTCATTGGACTCAATCCATCAAAATTTAAGTACTCTACCCACTTTGACATTTCTTCTACTGTTCCACTGCCTACATTTCCAGTGATATAGGGCTCACAATTCAATAATGTACAGAGTTCTAAAAACTCGTGTGTTCCAAAACTATTATCTTCTGTAACATTACCCCAATTGGTATTGATCATTTTCGGACGCTGACTACGAATACCAATACCATCTCTCCAATGGTATTCATCTGCGAAACATCCGCCAGGCCATCGCAAATTCGGAATTTGAATTTTCTTAAGTGCTTCAACGATATCTAATCGGATACGATCTTGTTTAGGTACCTGTGCATTTTCCTTCACCCAAAAGCCATCATAGATACATCTTCCTAAATGTTCAGAGAAGTGACCATAGATGTGTTTACTAATCGTGGTATTTGCGTTTGCAGCTTGTACTTGAACACTAACAACTGACTGTGCTAATGAAGAAGTTGAAATAATCAATAGTAAACCTAAAAGCGGTAAGATATTTTTAAATAAAACCTTTTTCATTTTCAAATTAATTTAGAGATAATAATTATTGTACACTGAATTTATAAATAGTTTTAGTCTGATATGTTTTACCGGGAACAAGTTCTGTACTTGCAAATGAATGCTGATTAGGGGCATTAGGGAAATGTTGGGTTTCTAAACAAAATGCAGTTCTATAGCTATAATGCAAATCCTTTTTTCCTAATAAACTACTATCTAAAAAATTTCCCCCGTAAAACTGAATCCCAGGTTCTTGTGTAAAGACATCTAATTTTATTCCTGTAACAGATGTGTATACTGTTGCAGCCAATTCCATATCTGATGCAGTCTTTCTATTCAACACAAAATTGTGATCATAACCCTTCCCATTTTTAATTTGTTCTGAACTTGAGTTTACACTATCTCCGATTGCTTTTGATTTTCTAAAATCAAAGGATGTTCCAGCAACATCTGCCAATATACCAGTAGGGATAAGGGTTGAATCAACTGGGGTAAATTTATCTGCATTTATAGTTAGTAAATGGTCATTAATAGTTCCTGAACCGGCACCATTCAAATTAAAATAACTGTGATTGGTAAGATTAAGAACAGTTTTCTTATCTGTTGTTGCTTTATAACTAATCTCAATACTATTATCATCTGTTAATCGGTATAAGACATTAACAGTAAGTGTTCCAGGATAGCCCTCTTCCATATCTCTAGACACATAACTCAACTCTAAAGATTGGCTATCAATCTGTTTTGCGTCCCACACCTGGTTATGAAAACCAGTTGGCCCGCCATGCAAAGCATTCGGTGCATTATTAATGGCTAATTGATACTGCTTACCATCCAACTCGAATTTTCCTTTTGCAATTCTATTACCATACCTTCCTATCAAAGCTCCAAAGTAATTTTCCTTTCTATCAAAATAGTGTTTCAGACTATCATATCCCAGGACTACATCAACAAATGTTCCAGATTTATCAGGAACATTTACTGATACTATACGTCCTCCATAATTAGTAATATAAACAGTCATTTTATTTTTATTTGACAATACAAATAAATCAACTTTTTTACCCATTACATCTTGCTGATAAGCACCTCTTGACAAAAGTGTTACAGAATCATTTTTGGAATTTTCCTTGTGGTTGGCATTGTTACAAGCTATTGCAAAGAATAGCATCAAAACTGTGGAAAGTCTTTTCATAAAAAATATGGCTTATAAATTAATCAATCGAAACAAGAGATGTACCATCTCCGAGGGATACAATATACGATTTCAATTTGGTGTTAAACTCTTTTTCAAAAGCAATTTCAGCCTGACTGATAAAATCTGAAACTGACTCTTCTTTTACTAAATTAATAGTACAGCCACCAAACCCTCCCCCCATCATCCTTGCACCTAGTACATTTGCATTCCCTTTTGAAAAATTAGCTAGAAAGTCTAGTTCCTTACAACTCACTTCATATAATTTACTTAATCCCTCATGGGTGAGGTACATTTTTTTACCAAATGCAATCAAATTATTTTGCTCCAAATCAATACAGGCGTCCTGTAATCTTTGAATTTCTTCGACTATGTACTTACACCTGTTATAAACTTTTTGATCTACACTATTCCGAACTTCTTCGAGCATAGTAGCATTTACATCTCTTAAAGAAGCTACTGCTGGATGACTCTTCTGAATTTCAGAAACACCTGATTCGCATTCTGTTCTACGTACATTATATTCTGAAGAAGCAAGAGAATGCTTTACACAGGTATCCAGCAGAACAATCTTAATACCCTCCTGATTAAAAGGGCTGTAATGATAATCCAATGAACGACAATCCAATTGAATTACCGCATCGGCTTTTCCAAACATACTCGCAAACATATCCATGATGCCACACTGTAAACCCACAAACTGATTCTCCGCTTTTTGTGCCAGTTTTACCATGTCAAGTTTCGAAAGTCCTAGTCCAAATAACTCATTAAGGGCATACACTGTAACACATTCTAGAGCAGCCGATGAAGACAGTCCAGCACCCAGTGGAACATCACCAGCTATTACTGCATTAAATCCTCCAATGGTCAACCCCAATTTATTTAATTGGTCAACGATACCCATGATATAATTGGGCCAATCTAAAGTTGACTTTGACATATTGGAAATGGAAACAGAAAATGATTCTTCCAGATCAGCGGCGGTTACATGAATTTCAGCATCCTCCCTTTTTCCAATGGCAATATAAATGGCTTTATCAATCGCAGCGGGTAATACAAATCCTAAATTATAATCGGTATGTTCTCCAATTAAATTAATCCTACCGGGCGATTTGGCACATAAATCTGGTGATCCATATTTTAACTGATAAATAGATACTACCCGTGAAATACAACCTGAAAACTCGTTAGACATAAAAGACATTTTCGTTATATGAAAAAAATCGAGCCGGGTGATACCCCCAGCTCAATTTCTTAACCGCCAATCTTACTTGCTCACTCAAACAAAATAGTAAAATAGCGGACCAAAAGTAGTGATATTTTATAAATAAATGTATTTACAACACTTATTATAAAAATAAATTGCAGAACTTTTCGCTATGTCGAAACTCTTCCATAAATTTCAAAACGATTTATGCCAAAGTATCAAAAACAGTTCCGCATTCTTGTTGCAGTAGACTGCATCATTTTCGGCTTCGATGGAACCGAATTAAAGATTTTATTAATAAAAAGAGACCTCGAACCTGAAAAAGGAAAGTGGAGTTTGATGGGGGGATTTATTACCGAGAAAGAAAATTTCGACAGAGGAGGAGCCCGCATACTCAAGCAGTTAACAGGTCTTGAAGGAGTATATATGGAGCAGCTGCATGCCTTTGGCCACCCAGACCGAGATCCAAATGAACGCACTATTTCTGTTGCCTACTTTGCTTTGATAGATATTCATCAATACGAAAATCAACTTAGTTCAGATTATCATGCAGAATGGTTTCCTGTAAAAAAGATTCCTAAATTGGTTTTCGACCATACTAATATGGTTGCAAAAGCGAGAGAACGTCTACGTTATAAATCAGCTTTTCACCCAATACTATTCGAATTATTACCGGAGAAATTTACGCTTCCGCAATTGCAGAGTTTATATGAAGGGATTTTTGATACTGAGTTCGACAAAAGAAACTTCAGTAGAAAAATTCAATCTACCAAATTGCTTGTAAAACAAAAAGATAAGGATAAGGAAAGCTCCAAAAAAGGTGCTTACTATTATAAATTAGATAAACGCCGCTATGCTGCTAATCTGCATGCATTTTTAAATATTATCCCTAATCCAGTAATATTTAACAGGCTTTAATTCTTAAATCATAAATAGTCTAACCATGTTACCCAGCATGTTTTAGATGCTAGATCTATCATGACTAAAAAAGCGTATGTAATTGGAGTTGATTTTGGCACCGACTCTGTAAGATCAATATTGGTTGACAGTAGTAATGGAGTGGAGATTAGTTCTTCCGTGTTTCACTATCCTTTGTGGAAAGAAGGTAAATTTTGTGACCCTTCCAAAAACCAGTTCAGACAACATCCTCAGGATTATATAGATGGCTTGGAATATACCATCAAAGCATGCGTTGAAATAGCAGGAAGCGAAATTGCAAGTGCTATAAAAGCCATTGGCGTAGACACTACAGGAAGCAGTCCTGTTGCAGTAGATAATACTGGTCAACCACTGGCTTTATCACCTGCATTTGCTTCGAATCCTAATGCCATGTTTGTTTTATGGAAAGACCATACTGCGGTTGCAGAAGCAGCCGCTATCAACCAACACGCAACCCGGTTTCCAATTAATTATTTACAATATGTGGGAGGCATTTATTCTTCCGAATGGTTTTGGGCAAAATTATTACATATACTAAGAGCTGATGAGTCTGTCAGAAAAGCCTGTTATACCTGGGTAGAACATTGTGATTGGATTCCTTTTTTACTAACTGGTCAAACCGATGCAAAACAATTAAAAAGAAGTGTCTGTGCTGCTGGTCATAAAGGTTTATGGTCGGCAAGTTTCAACGGATATCCTCCGAATGAATTCTTTAGTACGCTAGATCCTTTGCTAGATGGACATGTAGAGAAATTAGGACAGGAAGTTTTCACTTCCGACAAATCTGCTGGTCATCTCTCTCAGGAATGGGCAGATAGATTAGGTTTATCAATCGATACCATTGTAGCGGTTGGTGCATTTGATGCACATATGGGTGCGGTAGGCGGACAGATTGAACCTTTCCACTTAAGTAAAGTAATGGGCACTTCTACCTGTGATATGCTTGTTGCCCCTAAAGAAATAATACAGGACACTTTGGTGAAGGGCATTTGTGGTCAGGTAGATGGTTCTGTAATTCCCGGTATGATTGGCTTGGAAGCAGGTCAATCAGCTTTTGGCGATAGTTACGCATGGTTGAAAAAAACGATCCTGAGTCCTGTAATTGATATTCTCTCAAAAACAAATGTTACTGATCAAGATACTATTTCAAAATTAACAGAAGAACTATCCAATCAATTAATCATTGAGCTCAGTAAAAGGGCAAATGAATTACCCTTATCCCTCAGCGATCCGATTGCAACAGATTGGTTAAATGGCAGAAGAACTCCTGATGCAAATCAAGTTCTGAAAGCAGGGATACTGGGTTTGAATCTTTCTACTGATGCAGTGATGCTATTTAAAACAATTGTAGAATCAACATGCTTTGGCGCAAAAGCAATAGTAGATCGTTTTAATGAAGAAGGTGTTCCAATTAAAGGGTTGATTGGATTAGGTGGTGTAGCAAAAAAATCGGCCTACATAATGCAGGTGATGAGTGATGTAATGAATATGCCCATCCGCATTCACAAAAGTGAACAAACCTGTGCCTTGGGTGCCGCCATGTTTGCAGCAACTGCAGCAGGGGTATTTGAGAAAGTTGATGAGGCTATGGTTGCGATGGGACAAGGTTTTGACACTACTTATCATCCGAATCCATCTAATACAGAATATTATAGCTTAAGAATGTTGCAGTATAAAAAACTCGGGGCCTTTATTGAATCAAACTAATTTGATTATGAAACAATTTGAAAAAATAAAACAGGAAGCTTATTATGCGAATATGCAATTACCAAAACTCGGTTTGGTGTTGTTTACATTCGGTAATGTAAGTGTGGCAGACAGAGATCTAAATGTATTTGCAATAAAACCTAGTGGAATCCCTTATGATGAATTAACACCTGAAAAAATGGTGATTGTTGATTTTAATGGTGAGATGATAGCTGGTAATTTAAGACCATCTTCCGATACAAAAACCCATGCAGTACTTTATAAGCATTGGACAGAAATCAATAGCATTGTTCATACCCATTCTACTTATGCTACTGCCTGGGCGCAATCTCAAAGACCTATTCCTATTTATGGTACTACTCATGCCGATCATTTAACCATTGATATTCCCTGTGCCGCTCCGATGAATGATCAAATGATTGAGGGAGATTATGAATATCAAACTGGTTTTCAGATCATGCAGCACTTTGAAGCATTAGGCTTAAACTATAAAGATGTTGAAATGGTCTTGGTGGGCAATCACGCCCCATTTACTTGGGGTAAAACAGCTAGTAAAGCCGTTTATAATGCAGCAGTATTAGAAGAGCTTGCGAGAATGGCTTATTTAACAGAACAAATCAATGCAGAGGCTCCTCGCTTAAAAGATTCCTTGATTAAAAAACATTTTGAACGTAAACACGGGCCCGCTGCCTATTATGGACAGTAATAATTATCCCATACAATTATCCTCATGAAAATATTAATTCTTTCTTTTTCATTAACGATACTCTTTGCTGCAAATGCGCAACAGAAGGATTACCCCATACAGGCGTTGGATTTCACAAAAGTGACATTACAAGATCGGTTTTGGATGCCACGTATTGAAACGAATAGATTGGTAACAATACCCGCTTCTTTTGCCAGGTGTGAAAGTACAGGTCGGGTGAATAATTTTTTAATGGCAGCTACAAAGACAGGTAAGTTTTGTACCCGCTACCCTTTTGACGATACCGACATTTACAAAACTATTGAAGGTGCTTCATTTTCTCTGGCAATGCACTATGACGCCAAGTTGGATGCTTATGTTGATTCAATGATTCATATCATTTCAAATGCGCAAGAACCAGATGGATATTTATATACTGCTCGTACCATTGATAAAGTAAATGTGAATCCTTTTTTTGGAAAAGAAAGGTGGGAGAAGGAAAGAGAACATAGCCATGAGCTGTATAATGCGGGTCATCTGTATGAAGCTGCAGCAGCTCATTATTTGGCAACAAAAAAAACCACACTTCTAAACATCGCATTGAAAAATGCTGATCTGGTTTGCTCAGTTTTTGGTGCCGATAAGCGCCATGTGGCTCCGGGCCATGAGATCATTGAAATGGGTTTAGTAAAACTCTATCGCATTACAGGAAAAACTGAGTATTTAAATACTGCGAAATTTTTTATTGAAGAGAGAGGCAATTACAAAGGCTATGATGCCAAAAACAAAGATCCATTTAAAAACGGGGCTTATTGGCAAGATGATATACCTGTAAAACAACAACAGGAAGCAGAAGGTCATGCCGTGAGGGCAGGGTATTTGTATTCTGCGATGGCTGATATCGCAGCACTTACAGAAGATAAAGAAATGTTGGCTGCAGTAGATAGAATTTGGAACAACGAAACTGGTAAGAAAATGTATGTGCAAGGAGGTGTTGGTGCAATAGGCGATGGTGAAAGGTTTGGTGCAAATTATGAACTTCCAAATGCAACAGCATATAACGAAACTTGTGCTGCAATAGCAAATATTTATTTTAATCAGAGGATGTTTTTATTGCATGGGGATGCACAGTATATAGATGTACTCGAAAAAATTCTTTATAATGGTTTTCTTTCTGGTGTTGGATTAGACGGCAAATCTTTTTTTTATACCAATGCAATGCAAATTCAGCATTTCCTGCATCATCCAGATATGGAAGCAGAACGTTCTGGCTGGTTTGAATGCTCTTGCTGTCCTACCAATATTGCTCGATTAATGCCGGCTATTCCTGGATATATTTATGCACAGAAGAATGATGCAGTATATGCAAATCTTTTTATTACAGGCACTGCATCTCTGCAGGTAAATAATCAAAGCATTCAAATTAAACAAGAAAATAATTATCCATGGGAAGGAAACTTAAAGTTCACTATCCTTACAGAAAAACCTATCCCTTTTAGTATACAAATTCGGATTCCAGGATGGGCTAAAAATAATGCCATCCCAAATAACTTATATCAATTCAGTAACCATTCCAATTCTTCTGTTTCAATTAATGTGAACGGCAAGCCTGCAGAATATGAGATCCAAAACGGATATGCAATTTTGAAAAGAGTATGGAATAAAAATGATCAGATACAAATGGTATTACCCATGGAAACAAGAAGAGTTGTTTCCGACAGTTTGATAAAAGAAAATATTGGAAAATCATCGATTCAAAGAGGACCATTGATGTATTGTGCAGAATGGATAGACAATGCGGGTAAGACTTCCAATATTATTCTTCCTAAAAATGCCAGTTTTATCGCATCATTTAACCCAACAATTTTGAACGGCGTAACAGTATTAAAATCACAAGCTTCACAAATTGAAATCAGTCCTAATGGTCTTGAATTAAAAACTCAAACCAAACCTTTCACTGCAATCCCATATTATGCTTGGGCAAACAGAGGAAAAGGTGAAATGACAGTTTGGATCCCTGAAAAAATTACTGATACAGAAATCATAACAAAATAAAAAGACAATAACGAAAGCAAAATCAAATGATAAATTTAAAAACACTCGAAGTTTGGTTCATCACTGGAAGTCAGAATTTATATGGTGAGGAAACCCTGCAAAAAGTAGCGGAAAACTCAAAAACAATTGTTACCTATTTAAACGAAGTTGATCAGATCCCAGTAACAGTTATCTATAAACCAACGGTAAAATCCCCTGAGGAAATATATGCAACCATTCAGGATGCTAATAAATCAGAAAACTGTATTGGCGTAATTACTTGGATGCATACTTTTTCTCCAGCTAAAATGTGGGTCAATGGTTTAAAGATTCTACAGAAACCTTTGTTACATTTTCACACACAATTCAACAGAGATATTCCATGGTCTACAATCGACATGGACTTTATGAATTTAAATCAAAGTGCTCATGGCGATCGTGAATTTGGTTTTATCATGACTAGAATGAGGATGAACAGAAAAGTGGTGGTGGGGCATTGGCAGGATAGTGAATCTTTATCTAAAATTAATAGCTGGATGCGAGCTGCAGCAGGTTGGCACGATTGGCAGGGCGCTAAATTTGTTCGTTTCGGAGATAATATGAGATACGTTGCAGTAACCGAGGGCGACAAAGTGGAAGCTGAATTGAAATTTGGTTATTCTGTCAATACACATGGCGTTGGAGATTTAGTGGAGGTAATGAATAAGGTAAGTGAAGAAGAAATTGATGCGCTGGTAGCTGTATATGAAGAAGAATATACTTTGGTTGATGCATTACAGCCCGGTGGTGCACAACATCAGTCGCTCAGAGAAGCAGCAAGAATAGAAATTGGCATTGAAACTTTTTTGGTGAACGGTAATTTTAAAGGATTTACCACTACTTTCGAAGACCTTCATGGTTTAGCTCAATTACCGGGCATAGCCGCGCAAAGATTGATGTCAAAAGGCTATGGATTTGCGGGAGAAGGTGATTGGAAAACTGCTGCACTTGTAAGAGCCATGAAAGTAATGGGAAGTGGCTTAAAGGGTGGCACATCTTTTATGGAAGATTATACATACCATTTTAATCCAGATAACAGAATGGTTTTAGGTGCTCATATGTTAGAAATATGCGAATCTATTGCAGATGCAAAACCGAATTGTGAAATTCATCCTTTAGGTATTGGAGGCAAAGCGGATCCTGTTCGACTAGTCTTCAATTCTGGACCTGGCCCTGCCATCAACGCTTCAATAGTCGACATGGGAAATAGATTTAGATTACTGGTAAATGATGTAATGGCAGTGAGCTCTTTCAACCCATTACCTAAACTTCCAGTTGCACGTGTTTTATGGAAACCCTATCCTAATATGCACACCGGTTGTGCTGCATGGATATTAGCCGGTGGTGCACACCATACTTGTTATAGTCAGAGTCTTAGCGCAGATCATTTGGAAGACTTTGCAGAAATGGCAGGTATCGAATATTTACTGATCGGAAAAGAAACTTCGATCTATCAATTTAAAAACGAATTACGCTGGAACGAAATCGCATATAAATAATTAAATTACCCACAAATTTTTAAAATAAAACGATGAACAAAAACCTTGCCTTTGCTGATTACTTAGTATTTATAGTTTATTTCATAATCGTAGCTGGTTACGGTTATAGCATTTATCGAAAACGAAAAAAGAACGAACACGACGCAAAAGCCTACTTCCTGGCTGAGGGTACACTTACATGGTGGGCTATTGGTGCTTCTTTGATTGCCTCCAATATTTCTGCTGAACAATTTATTGGAATGAGTGGTGAAGGATTCTTTTTAGGTATTGCTGTTGCTGCTTACGAATGGCTTGCAGCTGTTGCTTTGATCATCATTGCAATCTGGTTTATTCCTGTTTATTTAAAGAACAAGATTTATACCATGCCGCAATTTTTAAAAACAAGATATAACGAATCTACGGCTCTGATCATGGCGGTGTTTTGGTTATTCCTGTATGTATTTGTTAACCTCACTTCTATTCTTTATTTAGGTGCTGTGGCCATTAATGGTATTGCTGGAGGTGGGTATCTCCATATTATCATGATCGGACTTTCCATATTTGCGCTTTTGATTTCTCTAGGGGGAATGAAAGTTGTTGCTTATACCGATGTAATACAAGTAGCAGTTTTAATTATTGGAGGCTTGGTTACTACTTATATAGCATTAACTACCGTTGGTGCGTATTTCGGTGTGGGTGAAAATGCCATCGCAGGTTTTAAAGTGTTATTAAAAGAAGCGCCTGAACATTTCAAAATGATCATTCCTAAACCAAATGCGGCATCATCACAAAATGATATTGATAAGTACATCACATTCCCTGGAATACTTTCTTATGCTGCAGGTATTTGGATCATCAACCTGAACTATTGGGGTTGTAACCAATACATCACTCAACGTGCATTGGGTGCAGACCTTCAAACAGCAAGAACAGGTATCTTATTTGCAGGATTTCTAAAACTCATGATGCCTTTGATTGTAATGCTTCCGGGTATTGCAGCATTTGTTTTATATAAATCTGGCCACTTACCTCAATTAGTGGGTGGTAAAGATGGTGCCTATTCAGCTGTGCTTACATTTTTACCGACAGGTCTAAAAGGCTTATCCGTTGCAGCTTTAACTGCTGCGATTGTTGCTTCATTAGCTGGAAAAGTAAATAGTATCTCAACCATTTACACACTCGATATCCATAAAAAATATATTCAGAAAGAAGCCAACGAAAAAAGTCAGGTTTATATCGGTCGATTCGCAGTTTTTGCTGCTATGATCTTAGCTGTTTTATTTACCTGGAACGACTTACTTGGCATTGGCGGTGTGGGTGGATTTACCTATATCCAAAAGTATACTGGCTTTATTAGCCCGGGTGTTTTTGCCATGTTCTTCCTGGGGATGTTTTGGAAGAGAACTACAGGTGCAGCAGCCATTGTTGGCTTGTTAACCGGTTTCTTATTATCTGTTTTATTTAATGAGTTTGCACCTGGCCTATTTGGTAATGAAACGATATTGTATACTGCTTATCCGAATGGCAAAGGCGGATTTGAAATACCATTCCATATTTGTATGGGATTATCTTTCTTATTTACGATGATCGCTATGATTGGAATAAGTTTAGCCGGACCAAAAATTAATCCTAAGGCATTTGAGTTGGATAAGTCTATGTTCAAGCTTGCCCCTTCTACCCTTGTTTTAATTGTTATTATGTTATTTATCATCACAGCACTATATGTTAAGTTCTGGTAGATTGATCATACATTTCAATAAAAAAGCCTCGATTTAATCGAGGCTTTTTTATTGAAATGTATTACTAGTGAATCAGGGTTTGAAGATCTAATTCATGATAATTTTTTATGAAACAAACGATGTTGGGGTATGCTGCAAACTCATGTGCTTCATGCATGGTAGTTAACACAACAGTTTTCATCCCTGCTCTTTCTGCGGCTTCTACGCCTTTTGGCGCGTCTTCAAATACAATACACTCCGCTGGCAAAACACCTAATTCTGCTGCGCCTTTTAAATAAGTCTCTGGATCTGGTTTACTTTCGATAACATCATCCGCACTTACAATTGATGTAAAATAGTGCCGAAGATCCAATCCATCCAATACAAAATTGATATTGAACGGAATAGCT
The DNA here is from genome assembly GCA_947371755.1 of Chitinophagaceae bacterium. Taxonomy (GTDB): domain Bacteria; phylum Bacteroidota; class Bacteroidia; order Chitinophagales; family Chitinophagaceae; genus Sediminibacterium. The sequence continues at coordinate 46,282 of CANBQT010000004.1, read as the reverse complement.
GCAGATCCAATACCCATCAGTATTCCAGCTTTCTTAGCTTCAACAAGAAATTCATCCAGCCCATCAATTAATTTTAATAAAGGCCGATATGCTGCCTGATATCTTTTCTCTTTTTCAACCGAAAGTTCATCCATCTCTTCTTTTGTGAATCGATCCTTCCCGAATACACGGATCAGCAATTCCGTGTTCTTTCCATACATCTGTTCTTTTACCTGTTCCCAGCTTAAATTGGCACCGAGATCATCATTAAGAATATTAAACCATGCCTTACAATGATAATCCATATCATCAATCATGGTGCCGTTCAAATCAAATAAAAATGCTTTTGTGGGAAGAGACATCAATACAAAGTTTATAGTTGCTCAAAAATAAAGTATGGGAAGCATATCCCTATGTTTAGGATAACTTCTAACATTAAATATATTAAATAAGAATTTTTTCTTCGTGCAGATCAGGAATCTCTACATCCTTAAATCCTTTTCTTTCAAGTCTTTTTGAAAAATCTTGCTGAACATCATATTCTCCATGCACAAGAAACAATATTTTAATCTGTGTCACATCCTGACAACTTATAAATTGGCATAGATCTTCATAGTCGCCATGCGCACTCATGCTTTTCAAAGAACCAATTTCAGCGGTTACATCGAATTCCTCTCCAAAAATTCTTACTACTTTATCTCCATTTACAAGCCTTCCACCAAGAGAGCGCGGCTCACAATATCCCACCATCAAAATAGTATTCTGTGCCCCACTGATATTATTCATGATATGGTGCTTTACCCTGCCTGCATCTGCCATGCCACTCGCAGAAATAATCACACATGGCTGCTCTAAATAATTGAGATTTTTACTTTCGTCTACCGTTTTAATATAGTTGAGTCCCTCAAAATCAAACGGATCCTCGTCACTCTCCATTACTTTTCTGATCCTGCTATTAAAATATTGCGGATAATTTTTAATCATTTGAGTGGCTTCCCTGCTCAAGGGACTATCCACATAAATAGGCACTTTGGGTAATTTTTTTTCTAAAGACAGTTGATTGAGTTCGTACAGAAGTTCCTGTGTTCTTCCCACACTAAAGGCAGGAATAATCAGTTTGCCTTTTTTCACCGAACAAGTATGTTGGATCCACTTTAATAAATTATCTGGAGTGCTATATACTTCATCGTGCAATTTATTTCCATAAGTACTTTCTAATAGCAAATAATCTACTTGTGGAAAAACTGCAGGTGATCTTAAGATCTCATCGCGATATCTACCCACATCACCGCTAAAACAAATTCTAGTTACCTCATTATTCTCAGTGATTTGTAAACTTACTGCCGCACTTCCAATGATATGGCCTGCATCCGTAAATTGAACTTCAATACCGGGCAATACAGTTTTCCAATGATCATAATCTACCGTTTCAAAAGCAGTCATTGCTTTGGTAACATCATCCACAGAATACAAAGGTTCATAAAGAGGTAAGCCTTGCTTTAACCTGCGTTTATTGATAAATTTTGTATCTGAACGTTGAATCTCTGCTGAATCTTCTAAAAGAATGGCGGTCAGTTCTTTTGTAGCAGGAGTACAATAGATTTTTCCTTTAAAACCTTCATTCACTAATTTAGGTATCAAACCAGTATGGTCAATGTGAGCATGCGATAAGATCATCACATCCACCTCCGATGCGTCAAAACCTAAGTTGCGATTCATGGCATCAGTTTCCTTGCCCATGCCCTGAAACATTCCACAGTCTAACAATATTTTAATCCCCGACTTAAGTGTGATTAAGTGTTTAGACCCTGTAACAGTTCTTGCAGCACCATGAAATGCAATTTTCATTTTATTCCTCCTTCCGACAATTCGGATATTTATGCTAGATGAATTTAATGCTTACTTGTCTTGCTCTTGAAACTCCAGGTGAACCAAAACTCAGATACAGTTTCTCCCGCTATATTTTTTCCTACTGAATAACAGTGAATGGTTTGCCCCTCACCAGAACTCAATGCTTTTTCAATTGTATCTGCAATTAATACGCCTTCGCTACAAGTGAACGTGATAATATCCACTGCTTTCTTATGAAATTTAGCTTCCATACCTACCACCAACATACTAACGGAAGGGTTTCTCTGATAAATCTGTCCAAATGCCAGCATCCCAGTACTCATTTCAGCTGCCATTGATTGAACGGCAAAGTACATTGACTTAAATGGATTTTGATTTAACCATTTAAATCTTACAGAAACGACGGCCTCTTCCACTTCGAATTTTTTCATATGCAAACCTGCCATCCATGCAGCAGGTAATTTCTGCAGTAGAAAAAATCCAAACTTTAAAGGATGGAGTATGATTTTCTGAAATTTTGGAAAATGTGGATTCACTTGCGAAGTATTATTTCAATGTTGGATAATTTTTTGGATCAAATGCTGCAACTGACCAATCTGAAAAAAATCCAAGGACTTTATTTTTATTATATCCCTTTCCTTCTTCTAAATAGGACGAGTTCTGAGTATGCAATAATTTACCGTTCTGATCAAGAATAATGAAAACGGGGAATCCAAATCTTTGAGGGTATGAATATTGTGCAAACACTGCCTCATTCTGATTTTCTTTACTATAGTTTAAATGATACACTACATAATTTGCTTTTAAAGCCGAATCTAATTGAATATCATTTTTTACTGTTTTGTCAAAAAGCAAACACCAGCTGCACCAATTCCCGCCAGCCTGAATCATCACAAGTTTCTTCTCTGCCTTTGCCTGCCTTACAGCTAGAGCAATATCATTTTTTGCATTTGCATTTACTGAATACAATTTTGCAGTATCATTATTTTCAGCTCTTACAACTGAAATAGAACCTATCACCAACATGAATACAATTATTTTTTTCATCTATTTTGAATCTTGAATTTTTTAAAAATTATTTTTACTCAGAAAAGAACCTCTCACAATTTTACAACAAAATTGCGGCTAAAGCATAATCAGCAACTAGAATTAAAATACAACTTACAACTACTGCTGAAGTACTAGCTCTTCCTATTTCCAGTGAACCGCCTTTTACGTTATAACCAAAATAAGCCGGTACAGAACTCAGTATAAACGCAAATGTGTAAGCTTTGTACATAGAGAAATTGATATTGTACAAATTCAAATTTTGTCTCAACCCAGTATCAAAAATATCCGTTGCTAAAATTCCCGACATAGAACCTGCCATTCTTCCACCCCAAATACCCAACACCGCTGAAATAACTATCAAACATGGAATTACTAAAAGTGCTGCTAAAATTTTGGGAAGTATCAGATAACTCTTTGAATTAATACCCATGATCTCTAATGCATCGATTTGTTCACTGATACGCATATTTCCCAATTCACTGGCAATCTTACTTCCTACCACACCTGCCAATACAATACTTAAAACTGTTGGCGACAATTCCAGGATCATACTATCTCTCACTATTTGTGCAATGGTAGAAGCAGGTACAAGAGGACTCACTAACTGGTATGCTGTTTGTACTGTAGTTACCGCCCCTAAAAAAATTGAAATGATCACTACTATCGGTAAAGCGCCAATACCAATCTCTACACATTGATGCATGAATTCTTTCCAATACATGCGCCAGTTTTCGGGCTTGGTAAACATGCCTTTCAACATGAGTAGATAGGAACCAAAATGGGTAAAAAATGTCATTCTGCTAATTTATAGATGAACCCTTATTTATTTTTTTTCTTTAATCGCTTCCACCAACTGCTGGTTTGAACAACCTCATTGATATCCCCTTTACATTTTAGCTGAGCATCAACAACAGCTACAACTGCCATGTTGATGATATTCCTTACACTACTTCCCAATTGTAATACGTGCACTGGCTTTTTTAAACCTAACAAAATTGGACCAATAGCATCAGCGCCGCCAATCTCTTTTAACAGATTATACGTTACGTTTCCGGAGGTTAGATTCGGGAAAATCAATACGTTTACTTCCTCATCTACCAATTCACTAAATGGATAATTGTCTTTCAAAATTTCTTTATTAAAAGCTAAACTACCCTGCATTTCACCATCCACAATTAAAGAAGGATTTCTTTGCTTCAAAATCTTAGTAGCATTTGCAACCAGGCGTGCTTCAGGTGAGTCACTACTTCCAAAATTACTATAGCTTAACATGGCTATCCGTGGTGTTAAATTGAAATTGCGTACTTCTTTTGCTACCATCATTGTAATATCCGCCAATTCCTCTGCAGTTGGATTGAAGTTTACTGTAGTATCTGCAAGAAATAACGGGCCTCTTTTTGTAAGTAGCAAATACATACCGGCAATTTTTTTCACCCCTTCTTCCGTACCAATAATTTGTAGCGCTGGTCGAATCGCTTCTGCATAATTTTTTGTTAATCCAGATAACATAGCATCCGCATCACCGGTTTCAACCATCATACAACCATAGTGATTTCGGTCTTTCATCAGTTTAGTGCTTTCATAATGATTTACACCTCTCCGCTGACGCTTCTTGAAAAATAAATCTGCGTATTGTTCACGCTTAGCTTCATTTTCATCATTCCTTGGATCAATGATTGGAATATCTGATAGATCAATATTATTTTGTTCAGCTATCTCCTTAATCTTTTCAGGATCTCCTAATAAGATAGGGTATGCAATACCATCGTCATAAATAATACTCGCAGCTTTTAATATTTTCTGGTTATCTGCCTCTGCAAACACTAAACGTTTAGGTCCTTTTCTAGCTTTATTACCAATTACGCGCATTAACTGATTATCCAAACCTAGTCTCTTATTCAGTTCTACTGCATAAGCATCCCAGTTGTGGATTGTTTTTTGAGCAACCCCCGAATCAATGGCAGCTTTTGCTACAGCTGGGGCTACGGTAGATAATAAACGTGGGTCCAAAGGTTTTGGAATAATATATTCAGGTCCAAAACTCATGTTCTGTTGGTTATAGGCCATATTTACAATATCAGGAACAGCTGATTTTGCTAGATCTGCTAAAGCCCTTACTGCTGCAAGTTTCATAGCTTCATTAATTTGTTTGGCCCGCACATCTAAAGCACCTCTGAATATATAGGGGAAGCCCAATACATTGTTTACCTGATTGGGAAAATCTGTTCTTCCTGTAGCCATGATAATATCCTTACGAACACTTGATGCATCAGGATAAGTTATTTCAGGATCAGGATTAGCCATCGCAAAAACAATCGGATTCTTTGCCATGGACCGAACCATATCTTTGGTTACTACATTTCCAACACTTAATCCTAAAAATACATCTGCATCTTTCATGGCAGATGCTAAGGTCCAATCTGATTTTTTGACTGCAAATTTTTGTCTGATGGGTCCGAGGTCGGTTCTACCTTCATGTAACACACCATCCTTATCAAATAGTATAAAGTGCTCGTACCGAGCCCCTAAGGCTACATATAACTGAATACAAGCCATTGCGGCAGCACCTGCTCCATTAATTACGAAACGAACTTTTTCAATTTTCTTTTTCTGCAATTCCAGTGCATTCAACATAGCAGCACTACTAATGATGGCTGTTCCATGCTGATCATCGTGCATCACAGGAATATTCATTTGTTCCTTTAATTGCTGCTCAATATAAAAACATTCGGGTGCCTTGATATCTTCTAAATTAATGCCACCAAATGTGGGCTCAAGTGCCTTTACAATCTGCACAAATTTTTCAGGATCCTTCTCATTGATCTCAATATCGAATACATCGATATCAGCAAAAATCTTAAACAATACAGCTTTACCCTCCATCACTGGTTTACTGGCATCCGGACCAATATCACCTAATCCTAATACCGCTGTTCCGTTACTAATTACTCCAACTAAATTTCCTTTGGCAGTGTATTTATAAACGTCTTCAATATTATTAAATATCTCTTTGCAAGGCTCAGCTACACCAGGGCTATAGGCTAAACTTAAGTCCCTTTGTGTCTTTGCTTCTTTTGTTGGAACTACTTCAATTTTTCCAGGTCTTCCATTTGCATGGTATTCCAAGGCTTGTTCTCTTCTTAAATCTGCATGTTTCGACATAATATTATTTTAAAGACCAGATTGTGCACCCAGCCATGCCATGATTCCTATTCCTGTTTCTATAGCTCTTTCATCAATATCAAATTGAGGCGTATGTACATTGTGTATGATACCTTTTTCCTCATTACGAACACCTAAACGAAAAAAACATCCTGGGATCTGTTGGGTATAATATCCAAAATCTTCCGCACCCATCCGCACTTCTGTCTCCTGCACATTTTCCTTCCCCATAAAGTTGTTCGCTAACTGCCAATTGTTTTCTGTAAAAACGGGATCATTATCAACAGTAGGATATCCAACATCAATCAAAAGATCCAGTTCCCCACCCATTGACTCAACAATACCATAAGCTTGTTTACGAATGAGTTCATGGGCTTTATATCGCCATACTTCATCCATAGCACGAAAAGTGCCTTTTAATTTTACTTCAGTAGGAATAACATTAGTAGTGTGTCCACCCTGGATGGAACAAATAGACAATACTGAAGGTGAAAGTGGATTATTATTTCTTGAGATGATCTGTTGCAAACTCACTATTAACTGTGAGGCAATTAAAATAGTGTCTGCAGTTAGTTGGGGTGCCGCTGCATGACCACCTTTCCCTTTGATCGTCATATATATTTCATCAGCACTTGCCATTACCCTTCCTTTTCTGAAACTTAATTTACCAAAATCAAGTCCTGGGTGTACATGTAATGCTATGATGCCCGCAGGCTTAGGATTTTCTAATGCTCCACCACGAATCATAAAACTAGCACCTCCCGGGTTTTTTTCTTCCCCAGGTTGAAACAATAATTTAATAGTACCCTCCCATTCGCCCCGCAATTCATGTAGAATTTGTGCAGCTCCAAGTAATAAAGTTGTATGTACATCATGACCACAAGCATGCATTACGCCTACATTTTGAGAACAATAACTCACCTGATTTTCTTCTGTTATCTGCAGTGCATCCATGTCTGCTCGCAAAGCAATCACACGCGAATCTGGATTCTTACCTTTTATTATTCCAAGAACACCTGTGGTAGCAATAATATCAAAAGCAATACCCATGTCCTGTAATTGCTTTTGCACGAATTTACTTGTTTCAAATTCCTGGTAACTGAGTTCAGGATGCGCATGGAGATGCCTTCTGATTTGAATAAATTTTTCAGAATAGCTTTTTGCTTTCTCTTGTATATTTTTTTTCAGTTCCATTAAAAATTATTGTTGAAGTAATTGTTCTTCTTCCTCTTTTGTTGGCGTATAATCAATAGCGTCTTCCACTACAAAAACACCCGTTGTATAAAATTTCTGTAATTGTAATTTAAACTTTTCTGCATCAGCTTTCTTTAAAAAGTTGCCAATCCTAACTTTGAAATTAGGAGATTGAAACAATGCGTAAGATTTTTGATCAGGGAAGCGACTCAATAATTCTCCTTTTACCTTAAATGCCTGATCCCTATTTGAGGTGCTTACTACCTGAACACGGTAACCTTTGTACTGACCAGAACTGGTTTGAAGGGAAGATTTTTTATTCGCAAGAATTTGCTTGCTGGTTAATACATCCATACGGGCATCTTTATGCACAATGATAGTATCTTTTCCTACACTCGCTGATGCCCAAAAGCTGCATCCAAAAAATATAATAATGGCTATATATCCCTTTAACATTTTTTGAGTTTTGAAATTTGAATGATACTGTAAGATAAAATTAATATCCCGAATCTTTAACTGGAGTACCCTCCACAATTGCCACACCGGCACTGCAACCTAACCTTGTTGCTCCCGCTTCTACCAATTCTTTTGCAAATGCATAATCCCGGATGCCTCCAGAAGCTTTTATTTGAACATGTTTAGGTAAATGTAATCTGAACAATTTTACAGCTGCAACACTTGCCCCTTTATCAGCATAGCCAGTGGAGGTCTTTAAATAATCGATTCCTGCAGCCCCATAAATATCACAACAAGCGATAATTTCTTCATCAGTTAAAACGCCACTTTCAATAATCACTTTGATAGTTTTGCCCTTACTTTTTACAATCGGCATGATATGATTTATCTCATTAGCGATATATGTAAAATCCTTGTTTTTAATGGCTGAGATATTGCATACAACATCCAACTCATCTGCGCCATCCACCATTGCCAATACAATCTCTGCGATCTTTGCTTCCACCGCAGCATAACCAAAAGGAAATCCAATAACAGTAGCCACTTTCACAGACGAACCCAGCGTAAGCGCTTTTGCCTGTTTCACAAAATTGGGCGGTACACATACTGCCGCAAATTGATATTGTATCGCTTCTGCACAAAGTTTTTCAATGTCGGAAATGAGTGTAGTAGGTTTCAGAACTGTATGGTCGATATATTGGTTCAGTTTCATACTATTCAATTGAAAAGCAAAGGTAGTTAAAGAAACAAACTATACTCAATAAAAAGCCCTGCTCCATATTTCTGAGCAGGGCTAATATTTTAAAGTAGAACTTTGCTGCACTAGCCTTTAGGCCAGTGTTAACACTTTTTACTTTTTACTTTTTACTTTTATTGCGCGTCTTTCCCATGGCAGGATTTAAATTTCTTGCCACTACCACAAGGACAAGGGTCATTTCTTCCAATCTTTGGACCAACCTGAACAGGTTGTTGTTTAACTGGAGTTGGATCGTAATAATCATTTTCTGTAGGAGCTTGATCAACATCATCTTTCTGAGTTCTCATCTTACTCAAATCTGTTTTTTGTTGACGTCCTTCCTTTACAGTGTCGCCTTCATTTAAAGGAATAGCGGAATGACAAAGGAATTGTACGATCTCACGATTCACCTCCCCATCCATTTTTTTGAAAAGATCAAATGCCTCCATTTTGTAAATTACTAACGGATCTTTTTGCTCATAAGTTGCAGTCTGAACACTTTGCTTTAAATCGTCCATCGCTCTTAAATGTTCTTTCCAGGCATCATCAATAAAGCCTAAAGTACAGGTTCTTTCTTGTGCATTTAGTAATTCAGCACCAGCAGTCTGTAAAGTTTTATCCAATGGGGCTAACACTTGGATCACACGACGACCATCTGTAAATGGTACGATCACATTTTCGATATGTGCACCCTGATCCTTTCTAATATTTTTGAAAACAGGAATACTCTGTTCAGCCAGATTAGCTTTCTTACGTTCATAATTTGCAACCGCTTCACTATACAATTTTTCAGTAAGATCTAACTCGTTTCCTCTGGACAATTCATCTGCAGTGATAGTAGAATCTATACCAAAATTAACAATTACAGCAAGTCTGAATCCTTCGTGATCATTTTGTTCTTTGAAAGAACTGATTAATCCTTCAGCAACAGAATACAATGCATTATCTAAGTCCAATGCCAATCTTTCTCCGAATAAAGCGTGATTACGTTTGCTATAAATAACTGTACGTTGCTTATTCATTACATCATCATATTCCAGCAAACGCTTACGAATACCAAAGTTATTTTCCTCCACTTTTTTCTGCGCTCTTTCGATAGATTTGGTGATCATACTATGCTGAATTACCTCTCCTTCTTTATAACCTGCAAAGTCCATCACTTTAGCAATACGCTCACTACCAAACATCCTCATCAAATCATCTTCGAGAGAGATAAAGAATAAAGAAGATCCAGGATCACCCTGACGACCAGCACGACCTCTTAACTGACGATCAACGCGACGTGATTCGTGACGTTCTGTTCCTAAAATGGCTAATCCACCTGCTTCTTTAACCCCAGGCCCCAGTTTGATATCGGTACCACGACCAGCCATGTTAGTTGCGATGGTAACTGCACCAGCAAAACCAGCTTCGGCAACCACTTGCGCTTCTCTAGCGTGTTGTTTTGCATTCAATACATTATGTGGAATTTGTTTTTGGCGTAACATACGACTCAACAATTCACTTACTTCAACTGAAGTAGTACCTACAAGTACAGGTCTACCTGCTTCTCTTAATTTTACAATCTCATCAATTACAGCACCGAACTTTTCACGTTTGGTTTTGAACACCAGATCCTGCTCATCTTTTCTAATAGCTACCACATTTGTTGGTACTGTAACCACATCTAATTTATAAATGTCCCATAACTCAGCTGCTTCAGTTTCTGCTGTTCCCGTCATACCGCAAAGTTTGTGATACATACGGAAATAGTTCTGCAATGTAACCGTAGCATAAGTTTGAGTAGCTGCTTCGATTTTTACATTTTCTTTGGCTTCAATTGCCTGATGCAATCCATCTGAATATCTTCTGCCGTCTAGGATACGACCTGTTTGCTCATCTACAATTTTAACAGCACCATCCATCACCACATATTCAATGTCTTTGTCAAACAAAGTATAGGCTTTTAGCAATTGCTGAACGGTATGTATACGATCTGCCTTTACAGAATAATCGTTGATGATTGATTCTTTGCGGTGTAATTTTTCTTCAGCTGTCAATGCTACATCCTGCTCAACCTGAGCGAGAGATACACTGATATCGGGAAGTACAAAGAAATTAGGATCTTCTCCTGCTCCTGTAATTAAACCAATCCCTTTGTCAGTTAATTCTACTGAATTATTTTTTTCATCGATGTAGAAATATAATTCCTGATCTGCTATCGGCATTTCTCTACTCTGATCTGCTAAATAATAGTTTTCAGATTTTTGTAATTTCACACGAATACCTGGCTCACTTAAGAATTTGATCAATGCATTATTCTTAGGTAGTCCACGATGTGCGCGGAATAAAGCTAAACCTCCATCTTTAGGATCATCATTACCCTCAGTTATTTTTTTCTTTGCTTCATTTAAGAATTGATTAGTAGCTCTTTTTTGCGCGTCCACCAATTTTTCAATTCTTGGTTTGAGATCAAAAAATTGTTGTTCACCAGTATTGTGACCAATCGGACCACTAATAATTAAAGGAGTACGGGCATCATCGATCAAAACTGAATCCACTTCATCCACCATGGCAAAATGGTGTTTGCGTTGCACCATTTCTTCAGGTGTATGCACCATATTATCACGTAAATAATCGAAGCCGAATTCATTATTAGTACCATAAGTAATGTCAGCTAAATAAGCATTGCGACGAGCCTCACTATTGGGCTCATGCTTATCAATACAATCCACCGTGATTCCTAACCATTCAAAGATGGTTCCATTCCACTCACTATCACGACGAGCCAAATAATCATTCACTGTTACAATATGTACGCCTTCACCAGCCAACGCATTTAAATAGGCGGGCAATGTGGATACCAGGGTCTTACCTTCACCAGTTGCCATTTCTGCAATCTTTCCGGAATGCAACACACTACCCCCGATTAACTGAACATCATAATGCACCATATTCCAGGTAACAGAACCCCCGCCAGCTGTCCAGGTATTTTTGAAGATGGATTTTTCACCTTCTATTCTAACATATTCTTTTTTCACACTTAAGTTTCTATCCAACTCGGTTGCTGTACTAACCAGTTCTGTGTTTTCTTTGAAACGACGGGCAGTTTCTTTTACTACAGCAAATGCTTCGGGCTGAACCATCGCCAAAGCTTCTTCAATTTTTTTATTGCGTTCTTTCTTTAACTTATCAACTTCCTGATAAATGGAATCACGACCATGAATATCATTGATAGGAAGAGCCTCCGCTTCTGCATTCTTTCCTTCAATCACATCATCAATTGTTTTCAAATGTGCCTTGATACGATCTTTAAACTCAACCGTTTTGGCTCTTAATGCATCGTTCGAAAGTGCTTGCAAATCCTGATAAAATGCCCCTACTTTTTGTATAATAGGCATAATAGATTGTACATCTTTTTCGCTCTTACTACCTCCGAACAACTTAGAAATAAATTTCAACATATAATAGTATTGGATAATTCGTTTATCTGTGATTTTAGCAACTTAATTCTTTTTGTCAAAAACGATGCTATTTGAAGGTTTTCGTCAAAATGTCAGAAAGTTTTTTTCAAAAGGACAACAAAGGTAAAGGATTTAGATAGAGCAGGACCATTCGGCACTATTTCCTAAAAGACTAATATTTTGTAAATTTTGTGCAGGTCTTTCAAAACTGTTTTTTCTGTCTTTACTTTTATGGGAATGAAACAGCTCTCACTTTTATGTTTTATAGGCTTGAATGTCCTTTTTTGCAGCGCTCAAGTGGTATTGATTGACACCAGTAATACTACTATAAAGGATAGTCTGATAAAAAAACATCATGATAGTACCATTGTAATTGCCGACAGCTCATTTGCTGTTTCAATACCTGATTCAGTAGCCATCAGGAGAAATATGCTTAATAAAACAAATATGACGATTCTTTTGGCTTGGTCTGGTGCAAATCTGGTACAGGGCAGTATTTCTGCTGGAAATTTACAAGGATCACCTCATTATTTTCATCAAATGAACGCCTATTTCAATATTGTAAATCTGGCTATAGCTGGATATGGGCTCTATGAAGTACGCAGACAAATGAATAAAAAATTAAGTCTTTATCAGCATCTGAAACAACAACAAAAGATCGAGTCCCTGCTCTTATTCAATTCTGGTTTAGACCTTACATATATCACTACAGGTTTATATTTAAGAGAACGAGGCACGAATAAATTAAATGATCAAACAAAGGGTTATGGTGGGAGTTTGATGTTGCAGGGCAGTTTTTTGCTGGTTTTTGATATCATTCAATACATCCAACACCGCCAAAACGGGCAACTTTTGAATAAATATTTGGGGAATCTGCAATTTGCCACCACTACTAATGGCGTTGGCCTGGTTTTACCGCTTTAAGTTCAAAAACAGATTGATTTGACCCCTTCTGAAAGAGATTTTTTTCCACAAGCAGTGATTTTTGGCTAAAAGAATGGAATTTCAGGGTGTTTCTGCTACTTTTGCAACCCAAAACCGGGTATGAATACCGGTAATCACAAACCCGAAACTCGAAACTTAAGATATGGCAGGCCAATTAAAAGAAGTACGTAATAGGATAAAAAGTGTTCAAAGCACCCAGCAAATAACCAAGGCCATGAAAATGGTAAGTGCTGCCAAATTACGTCGTGCCCAAGATAGCATTACACAAATGCGTCCCTACGCCAAAAAATTACAAGAAATGCTGAGCAATATTGTAAGCAGTATTGAAGGTGGCATTACATTAAAATTAGCTGAAGTAAGAGCAGTTGAGCACGTGCTATTGATTGTTGTAACAAGTGATCGAGGCCTATGTGGTGGTTATAATGCTAACCTGGTTAAATTAGCAAAATCAACGATTGAAGAAAAATATAGTCAGCAAGCTGCCAAGGGAAATGTTCATATCTGGAATATTGGTAAGAAAGGTTTTGAGGCCCTAACCAAATCAGGATACAAAACAAACGATACTTTTAAAGATGTTTTCCTGAATCTGAAATTCGAAACTGTTCAGACTGCTGCCCAAGCAGCAATGAAGGCATTCGAAAATAAAGAATACGACGCTATTGAGATCATTTATAGCGAATTCAAAAATGCAGCTACTCAAGTATTTGTAGCAGAACAGTTCTTACCCATTCCTAAAGTGGCTAAACCTGCAGGAAATAAAAATTCTGATTTCATTTTTGAACCAGAAGTAGAAGTGTTGATTGCAGAGCTAATGCCTAAAATCCTGAATACCCAATTATATAAGGCTGTATTAGATGGTAATGCCAGCGAACATGGCGCTCGTATGACTGCTATGGATAAGGCCAGTGAAAATGCGAATGAATTATTGAAATCTCTTAAAATTAGTTATAACCGCGCACGTCAAGCTGCAATTACAACTGAGTTAACAGAGATCGTAAGTGGTGCAGCAGCATTGCAGGGTTAATGCAAAAATCTTATCTTACAAATCACAAAAGAAATTCAGACATTGGAAATTAGCACCATTATACCCCATATTGAGGTCTTGATCTTTGCAAGTGACAAACCACTTACATCGCTCGACATTGTTGAACTAATTAATAACAGCTTTGGCTTTTTAGAAGAGCGTATTATGTTAGATCAGGTAGAAAGTGCTTTGGAAGGTATCAAAGAAAAATATGATTCTGAATTCTACCCTTTTGAAGTTAAGGAAAGTGGGGGCGGCTGGCAGTTCCTGACCAAAAAAGATTATCATAAAACCATCGCTCAATTAAATGGCGATAAATTCCTGAAAAGATTGTCCAATGCGGCCCTCGAAACATTGGCCATCATTGCGTATAAACAACCCATTACAAAAGGTGAAATCGAAGCCATTCGTGGGGTGAATAGCGATTATAGCATTCAAAAATTATTGGAAAAAGAATTGATCCTGATTAGTGGCAGAAACGAACACGCACCAGGCAAACCCCTGGTATATGCCACTTCTAAAAACTTTATGGATTATTTTGGCATCAATAGTGCTGCTGATCTTCCAAAAATCAGAGAAGTTCTTGCTGAACAATTGGTAGAGGGTACACGTCCAGAAGACTTTACGGACCAACCTATCGCTGAACATATCGGTTATGACGCTTTGGAAGAAGAAGCTCCTGCTGAAAATATTTCTACTATTGCCGTAAATCAGGATGGAGAATTGATCATTCCGGAGGAATCATCCAGCACAGAAGAAAATCCAACTACTGAAACTCCCTCAGAACCTACTAACGAAGAAGAAACAAAAGACCCTTCCGAAGAAGCTGGAGAAGAGGAAAAACCAGAATAATTTCTGCATTTTTTTAGTCCATGGCTCAAGACAATTATCTTCGCATGATGCAGCAAGAATTGTCACCTGAATTATTATCCAGTATTGCAAATACATACGGCACTCCCCTATACGTTTATAATGCCGATAAAATCACTACTCAATTTAGTAATTTGCAAATTGCTTTTGCAAATTCCAATACCCGCTTTTTCTATGCCAGTAAGGCGTTAACCAATATCAATATTTTAAAACATATACTTGCTATTGGTTGCTCCATCGATTGCAGCTCTGTGAATGAAGCACACCTCGCATTACACGTTGGCTTTAAGCCTGAAAATGTTCTTTATACCAGTAACGGAATCGACTTTAGTGAAATAGAGGAAGCCGTTAGTTTAGGTATCAATATCAACATTGATAGCTTATCCAATCTCGCAAAATTTGGGAAAAAATACGGACATAGTTATCCTGTGGGAATTCGATTACGGCCAAATATTATGGCTGGGGGGAATCTAAAAATCTCCACCGGACATAGTAATAGCAAATTTGGAATACCCATTGAACAGTTTGATGAAATTTTAGATCTTGTTCGAACACACCATTTATTTATCCGTGGTTTACATATACATACTGGAAGTGAAATCAAAGATGTTTCTGTTTTCATGAAAGTGGCGGATGTTTTTTATGAACTAATTCCTCATTTTCCGGAATTAGAATTTTTAGATCTCGGTGGTGGATTTAAAGTGGCTTATAAGGAACGCGACCATGTAACAGACATCAACCTCTTAGGCAAAGAGATTGAAAATTTCCTAGTCAATCTGGAAAATAAACATCAAAAGAAATTTCAGTGTTGGTTCGAGCCAGGGAAATATTTGGTAAGTGAATCTGGTTATTTGATCACCAAAGTGAATGTGTTAAAAACATCTCAAAATACAGTCTTTGCTGGAGTAGATACAGGTTTAAACCATCTTATAAGACCAATGATGTATGATGCTTACCATCGCATCGCCAATATTAGTAACCCAGATGGTGCTACAAAAACTTATACCATAACAGGTAATATTTGCGAAACTGATACTTTTGGAACAGACAGGCATTTACATGAAGTTAGAGAGGGAGACTTTCTGGCCATTTATAATGCAGGAGCCTATGGCTTTGAAATGTCGAGTAACTATAATTCGAGATACAAACCAGCAGAAGTGCTTGTTTTATCTGGTAACCCCTCATTAATTAGAAAAAGGGATGAATTTGGCGACTTATTAAGAAACCAAATTGCCGTGTTATAGAACAAAAATGTAGTTTGCACAAGCATGATTGAAATTAAAAACATAGTAAAACAATTTGGCGACAGAACAATCCTGAACGACATCAGTGCCGTTATGGAGCCTGGAAAGTGTAACCTGATCATAGGTACCAGCGGAAGCGGCAAAACTGTTCTCACTAAATGCATGGTAGGATTATTTAAACCAGACGCTGGTCAAATACTCTATGATGGAGCTGATATGTTTGCAATGGATAATGACACACGCAAACAATTACGCCAACAAATTGGTATGTTATTCCAGGGAACCGCCCTTTTTGATTCTATGACTGTTGAACAAAATGTTTTATTCCCTTTAGATATGTTCACTAACGGAACAAAGGCAGAAAAAATGTATCGTGTAGATGAAGTGTTAGACCGTGTGAATTTAAAAGATGCGCATAAAAGATTTCCTTCAGAGATCAGTGGTGGAATGAAAAAAAGAGTGGGTATCGCCAGGTCAATCGTTTTGAATCCAAAGTTTCTTTTTTGCGATGAGCCGAATTCAGGACTAGACCCTCAAACTTCAATGGTGATTGATAAGCTCATCAAAGAAATCACAGATGAGTTCAAGATCACTACCATTGTAATTACACATGATATGAATAGTGTGATGGAAATTGGAGACCATATTGTTTACTTATATAACGGACAGAAACAATGGGAGGGCACTAATAAAGACATCATCTTTAGCACCGATAAATTATTGAATGATTTCATCTTCGCTTCAGAATTCTTACAGGATGCCAAACACATGCGAATGATAGAAGCAAACGAAGATTTACCAAACAAGAGTTCAAAATAGAAAAAGATACGACTATGTTACAAAAACTACTTGTTTTTTGTATGATTACATTTTGCGCAACTACATTAATGGCGCAAGCACCCTTTGATACTATTCCGCCTTACAAAAAGGACAATCGGATGCCTGCCTTCAAAATAATGAGGCTGGATAATACCTGGTTTACAAAAGAACAACTTCCAAAAAAGGATTATACGATCATCATTTATTTTGCTCCTGATTGCGGCCATTGTCAGCATGAAATGAAAGAGATCATTAAAAATATAGACAAATTCAATAAAGTGAATTTTGTTTGGGTAAGCTATAAATCAATGCCAGAGATCACAGAATTCTATGTGAAATATGAACTCAGTAAATACCCAAATATGTTTATGGGTAGAGACCTGGATTATAAATTACCAAGTTTTTATAGAGTTAAATTCACGCCTTTTGTGGCTGTTTATGATAAAAACAACATATTTATAAAGGCCTTTGAAGGTGGAGCAGAAATGAAGGAATTATTGCCGGTGTTAAAACTTAATTAATTGATTTTTATCAGCTATAAGAATTTAGCAAGTAGTACCTTTACCACGTAAAAAAATTAATCAATCTCTAAATAGCTTCTTTTATGAAAGTTACTGTTGTAGGTGCTGGTGCCGTGGGCGCAACCTGTGCCGATAATATTGCCCGGGCTGCATTAGCTCAGGAATTGGTGATCCTCGATATCAAAGAGGGTTTGGCAGAAGGCAAAGCACAGGATATGATGCAGACCTCTGCATTATTAGGTTTTGACACACGTATCAGTGGTAGCACTAACGATTATAGCAAAACTGCAGGTTCTGATGTAGTGGTAATTACTTCAGGTATTCCTCGTAAACCAGGAATGACTCGTGAAGATCTGATTGGCACCAATGCAGGAATTGTAAAAGGTGTTGCAGAAAATATCCTTAAGTATTCTCCTGATGCAATTATTATTGTGATCAGTAATCCAATGGATACTATGACATACCTGGCACTTCAATCTACAGGATTACCTAAAAACCGTATTATTGGAATGGGTGGTACTTTAGACAGTGCCCGTTTCAAATATCAATTGAGTCAGCATTTAGGCTGCAGCCCTGCTGACTTGAACGCAGTGGTGGTAGGTGGACATGGTGATACTACGATGATTCCATTGATTCGTCACGCAACCTGGAACAGTGCACCTGTTACAAATTTCCTTACCAAAGAACAACAAGATCAGATCGTTGCTGATACTATGGTAGGTGGTGCAACTTTAACTAAATTAATCGGCACATCTGCCTGGTATGCACCAGGAGCTGCAGGAGCTGCTTTAGTGGAAAGCATTCTTCGTGATGAGAAGAAATTATTTACCTGCTGCGTTAGTTTAGATGGCGAATATGGACAAAAAGATATTTGCTTAGGTGTTCCAGTAGTGATTGGTAAGAACGGATGGGAAAAGATCCTTGATTTCAAATTAAATGAAGAGGAGCAAGCTGCTTTCAATAAAAGTGCAGATGCTGTCAGAAATATGAATGAAGTATTGAAAACTTTATAATATTTCAGCTTATATAAAAAGCCAATCCAACCCGAAAATTCGGCATTTGGATTGGCTTTTTTTTAACCTTTTTATGCAATATATTTATAAATATAATTTATAAACCCAAAAAGACTTGTCATGAAAAAAACATTATTCTTATCAGCTATGGCTTTAATGCTAGGCTTGACAACTATGGCTCAAGAAAAAAAAGAAGCTAAACACGAAGCTAAAGAAGCGAAGCACGACGCGAAAGAAGCTAAACACGATGCGAAGGACGCTAAGCATGAAGCTAAAGAAGCGAAAGAAGCTAAGCACGAAGAGAAAAAAGAAAAGGTAGAGAAAAAAGAAAAAGCGGAAAAACCAGAAAAGAAAGAGAAAGGCGAAAAGAAAGAAAAAGCAGGTAAATAAAAACACCTAATACATAAAAAAAGCGGGCACAAATAGCCTGCTTTTTTTATGTATTATAATAAGATTTTGCAGCTTCTACAATTGCGTTTATATTTTGTTCCTCCATACATTTAAAATGTTTTTTAGGACAAGCTTTAGTTCCGAAATTAGAACAGGGTTGACAAGGAAGACCTTTTACTAAAAAGTTTTGATAGCGATTATTATTGCCTTCAGAATAATATGGCTCCACATCTAATAAGGGTGAAGTGCCACCCCATATAGCTAATACAGGTTTATTGAATGCACAGGCAATATACTGTAACCCTGTATCATGAGAGATAACAAGTTTTGATTTACGAACAAGATCTGCCGACTCCTGTAATTTAAATTTACCACAGGCATTATATACTCGCATCGGATCTACTGAAGCAATTTCCTGTGCTTCATTGAAATCTTCTTTACCACCAACCAGTATGATAGGGTATGCTAACTTTTTGCAGAGTTCCTGTAATTTATGTACTGGTAATTTTTTGGTATAATAGGAAGCCCCAATTACTATAGCCACGTATCCCACCATATGCGGCATAGGAAGATCTTCTATATGTATTTCAGTATTAACAGGAATAAAATAATCCAATCCCTTCCCATCATTTTTCACTCCCAGGGGGTGTAACGTATCTACACAACGATCTGCAATATGCCTTCCAGACATTTGATTGATGTGCAACTTTGTCAAAAGAAATTTCTCGTACCGCTCTTTATCATAAGTCAACACTTTTGCATTCAAAGCCCAGCCAATTCTCTTTGTTCTGAAATTATTATGCAGATCAATGATATAATCGTACCCCTCTGATTTCAATTCCTTTATAAGGGATGGTAGATTGTTGTTGAAATAAAAAAACTTATCGATATAAGGATTACCCTCGGTTACTGCCTTGAAATTTTGTTTAGTAAGGAAATGTACTTCCGCATTTGCAACCTGTTGTTTCAGGCACCGTATTGCAGGAGTTGTAAGTACAATATCCCCTATTGAAGAAAATCGAATCACCAAAAATTTCATGCATCAAATTTAAGCTTAACCTATTCACTGAGGAAGCATTTCTTCAGTCTCTAAATAATTCAAATCTTTGCTAAATGTTTCTTCTGTAAAATAAAACGCAATCATTGTTATAGTCATTACAATCACACCGGTAACAACTCCACTTTGTATCAGAGTCCAACCCCAGGATTTTTGGAAAAGGTCTAGAAATAATAGATTGATCAAGGGTAAAGTACCACGCACCACATTGGGAATGGTTGTGGCGGCAGTTGCTCTTAAATTAGTTCCAAACTGTTCCGCCCCCATAGTAACAAAAATACCCCAGAACCCTGTGCTAAAACCTAAAGCTGCACAGATCAAATACATGTTACTATCTGAACGATTATAGTGGCTAAAGAAGAATATTAATGAAATGACAGTAAACAAATAATATAAAAATACTGCTTTCTTTCTGCTCTTAAAAAGCTGACATACTACGCCAACTAAAATATCTCCAATTGCGGCTGCAGCATAAGCAAACATAATCGACCTTCCGGAATCGATGGTGGTACTTCCAAAGAATAGTTTACCAAAACGGTCGCTCTGATTAACTAAAATCCCAACCACATACCAGTTTGGCAAACCAATTAACACAGCAAAAGCATATTTTTTAAATCTTTTTGTATTGTTAAAGAACATAAAAAAATTTCCTTTACTAACGGCACTGTTCATTGCCAGTTCTTTGAACATACCACTTTCAGCAACCCTAACACGTAACAATAATAATGCAACTCCTAGTGCTCCCCCAATCTTATAACACATTCTCCAATCATGCGTTAATTGATAAGTAAAATAAGCAAACACTGCACCAAATAAACCAATTCCAGCAACCAGCGAAGTACCTACTCCCCTTTTATTCTTTGGAAGAATTTCACTCACCAAAGTAATACCTGCTCCCAATTCTCCTGCTAAACCCAGACCAGCCATAAATCTAGATGCAGCATACTGGTCAACAGTGTGCACAAAACCAGTCAGGATATTTGCAATAGAATATAAAATGATTGAACCGAATAAAACACTGAGCCTACCTTTCTTGTCTCCCAATATGCCCCATACAATCCCACCGATCAGTAGTCCTATCATCTGCCAATTGATTACTTTAGTACTATCCGTCAAAATTGTAGCATCGGTAGCGCCGACATCTAACAGGCTCGATTTTTTTACAATTGTAAAAAGTAACAGGTCATATACATCTACAAAATATCCTAGTGCCGCAACAATAACGGGAAGCGACAAAATGCCGAATTTTTTTTCAGTCATCTTTTCTAAATTATACAGATTTTTTTTTATTGAAAATCAATTTGAATATTACAGGTGCAGTTGTAATTAATACAATACCTAATACGATGATCTCTAAATGAAGTTTCAGATCAAACCCAAATTGTGATAGAATCCATTTCTGTAAAAAATGTCCCCCCACTAGCATACTGAATACCCAAGCTACAGATCCAATTACATTATAAAGAAAGAATCTGCTTTTATTCATTTGCACTATTCCTGCAACGATGGGGGCAAATGTTCGAACGATAGGAATAAATCTTGCAGCAATGATCGCACCGCCACCATGTTTTTCGTAAAAGTCATGTGCCTGTTCTAAATAATGCCTTTTAAATAAAAGATTTTCTTTCCAGCTATACATGGCGGGACCAACTTTATTTCCAAACCAATACCCTAAAGAATTTCCCAAGATACCGGAGGTAGATATCAATAATAACAGTACAAGAAGATCTATATATTCATTCCTAGTTGGAAATATCTCATTCGCAAGGTTTGTGCTATAAATTCCTGCTACGAATAAAAGACTGTCTCCGGGTAAAAAGAATCCAGCAAAAAGTCCAGTCTCTGCAAACACCACAAATAAGATCAACCATAGTCCGCCATGTTCAATATAAAACTGGGGTTGCAACAACTGACTCCAGTGGAAAGCATCTAACAAAAAACTATAGATCATATGAATTTCTTAAATAGTGGCAGTTGGATTTTCTAAAGAATTTTCCCATTTACTCACAACTGTAGTAGCAAGCGCATTTCCTAATACATTGGTAGCTGTTCTAAACATATCACAAAAATGGTCAATTGGCAAAATTAGAGCAATCCCTTCAGGTGGTATATGAAACATGGCACAGGTTGCAGTTACTACTACTAAGGAAGCTCTTGGCACCCCTGCAATTCCTTTACTCGTAAGCATCAGCACTATTAACATTGTAAACTGAGTGCCAATATCTAAATGAATATTATACGCCTGAGCAATTGCAATACTTGCAAAAGTCATATACATCATACTTCCATCTAGATTAAAAGAATAGCCAAGCGGCAAAATAAATGCTACTATTTTATCCTTGCAACCAAACTTTTCTAATTCCTCCGTCAATTTAGGAAAAACGGCTTCACTACTGGTAGTACTAAATGCTATAATTAATGGAGGGAAAATTGCTTTTAATAATTGAGGCATCCGTTTTCCTAATATGATAAATCCTACTGTAATTAAGATAATCCACAGTAATGCTATACCCGAAATAAAATAAAGAAGATATTTCCCGTAGAAAATAAAAACTTCTAACCCTTTGGTAGCAATCACTGCAGCAATAGCACCAAAAACACCCAATGGTGCGAAATTCATCACATAGCCTACCATTTTTAGAATTACATGTGCCACTGCGTCTAATCCTTTAACAACGATTTTGCCCTTTTCGCCCAAAGCTGCTGTAGCAATTCCAAAAAATATACTGAAAATCACCAATTGTAATATTTCATTATTGGCCATTGCTTCGAACACACTTTTGGGGAAAACGTGTTCTACGAATTTAATCAGACTAAATTCCTGCGTTTTACCAACCAGGTCTTTTGCACCGGAAACGTCGGCATTTGCAAGATCCATTCCGGCACCTGGTTGCAGCAAGTTTACTAATAACATTCCTAATAACAGACTTGCCAAAGAGGCTGATACAAACCAAAGCAGTGCTTTACCTCCTACTCTGCCAACAGATTGCAGATCGCCCAATTTTGCAATCCCAACCACTAATGTTGAGAATACTAAAGGCGCAATGATCATCTGCACCAACCTCAAAAAGATGGTGGTGAGGAGCTTGATATTTTTTGAAAAAGATTCAATGAATGCAGGATTGGATTGTGTATGAATCAAATAACCCAGTACCACACCGGTAATCATAGACACAATTATATAAAGCGTAAGCCTGTTAGATTTCTGCATAGAAGCCGTCAATTAGTATTGCAATATAAGATTTATGGTTAAAAGCATATAAAACGCCTCAATTCAGATTTCATAAAAGTTTTCCTTCTTGAAATCAATAAATGATTATTTTGCCAAGTCTTTATTTATTTAAAAGAAACTAACTGTACTATGAGTTTATTCAGAAAAAAAGATTTAGCAGCCATGTTGGCCCAATCTGAAGACAGTGGAAAAGGCTTAAAACGCACGTTAGGTGCGGGTAACCTTATTGCACTGGGAGTTGGCGCCATTATTGGAGCTGGTTTATTTGTTAGAACTGCCGCTGCTGCCGGACAAGCCGCCGGACCTGCTGTAACACTTTCATTTATCGTTGCTGCGATAGGTTGTGCTTTTGCAGGTTTGTGTTATGCTGAATTTGCAGCTATGATCCCTATCTCAGGAAGTGCCTATGCATATTCTTATGTAACTATGGGAGAAACTGTTGCTTGGATCATTGGTTGGGCATTAATCATGGAATATGCGCTGGGTGCAGCTACAGTTTCCATTGCCTGGAGCGAATACTTAAATAAGCTGCTGGGAGGAGGCATACCTTACGAATGGAGCCATTCGCCCTTAGAAAGTATTACTGATACTGCAGGTGTATTACATCATGGCATTATTAATGCGCCGGCTTTAGTGATCCTTCTTTTATTAACCCTTTTATTGATCAAAGGAACACAGGAATCAGCTATTGTAAACGCTATTATTGTATTTATCAAAGTTGCGATTGTAATCATTTTTATCATTTTAGGATGGCAGTTTATCAGGCCAGAAAATCATACGCCTTATTTAATTCCTGCTAGCCAACCCCCTCTTATTGATGCAACGGGCAAGGTAATTGCAGATTATTCCGGAACATTCAAACACGGATGGGGTGGTGTTCTTGGCGGAGCTGCTATAGTATTTTTTGCCTTTATTGGATTCGATGCGGTATCAACTGCAGCTCAGGAAGCAAAAAATCCTAAAAGAGATATGCCTATTGGTATTCTTGGATCATTGGTAGTTTGTACGATTTTGTATATTTTATTTGGTCACGTTTTAACAGGCGTTGCCAATTGGAAAGACTTTGTTGATCCACTAAAAGGACGTGAAGCTTCTGTGGCTTATGCTATTTCTACCTATATGACTGGTTACGGATGGCTGGCTACTGCTGTTACTGTTGCAATCTTAGCAGGTTTTTCATCTGTGATACTTGTGATGTTAATGGGGCAGAGCCGCGTTTTCTATTCAATGGCTAATGATGGATTATTACCTAAGATATTCTCTGATTTACATCCAAAATTCAGAACTCCCTACAAATCAAATATCATTTTATTCATTTTTGTAGGTGCATTTGCAGCATTTGTTCCTGGAAGTGTAGCAGGTGATTTAACATCATTTGGTACCTTATTTGCATTCGTTTTGGTGAGTGCAGGTATTTGGATCTTAAGAGTTAAATCTCCAGAAATAGAAAGATCCTTCAAAACCCCATTGGTTCCGTTGGTTCCAATTTTGGGTGCTATAATCTGCTTAGCAATGATCTTTGCACTAGATAGCCAAACCTTAAAAGTTGCATTTGGCTGGATGGCCTTAGGACTTGTCGTTTACTTTGCGTATAGCAGAAAACATAGTAAACTTCAAAACCCTGGAGATATCATTCCAAAAGCTTCAGATTTTGAACAACACTAGTTTTTCTTAATATAAAAAAAGCGCTCCTCTTCTTTTGGGAGCGCTTTTTTTTACTTTTTACTTTTTACTTTTTACTTTTTACTTTTTACTTTTTACTTTTTGCGACTTGGCTACTAAGGTTAGATGCGTTAATTTTGTACACCTTTTACAAGTACTATTTAATATAACATTATGGGAAGGATTTTTGAAGTACGTAAAGCCACCATGTTTGCACGTTGGGACAGAATGGCCAAGCAGTTTACCAGAATCGGTAAAGAGATTGTGATTGCGGTAAAAGCTAGCGGCCCCGATGTTGCCACCAATCCAGCACTTCGTCGTTGTTTTCAAAACGCCAAGAGTGTGGGAATGCCCAAAGATCGTGTGGAGGCAGCCATCAAGCGCGCTATGGGCAAAGACACCAGCAACTATGAAGAAATTCTATATGAAGGCTACGCACCACATGGTGTGGCACTTTTAGTGGAAACAGCAACAGACAATCATGTAAGAACTGTAGCAAACGTAAAGAGCCACTTCAATAAAGGACACGGCGCTTTGGGAAATAGTGGATCAGTAAGTTTTCAATTTAAAAAAATGGGTGTGTTCAAATTAAACCCCGAGGGATTGAATACCGATGATCTTGAATTGGAATTAATTGACTTCGGTTTGGATGAACTTGGAGACAGTACTGATGATAATGGTAATCCTATTATTGTGTTACGTTGTGCATTTACCGACTTTGGAAATTTGCAAAAAGCATTAGAAGAAAAGGGTATTAGTACCATTAGCTCAGAATTAGAATGGATTCCAACCACCACCGTTCCTGTTACAGATGAGCAAGCAGAAGATATTAGTAAATTAATTGAACGCCTGGAACAAGATGAAGATGTAAATAAGGTCTTTCATAATATGGGATAAAAACCATATTATTATACTTATATTTATCGCCGCCCCACTAATTGAGGCGGCGTTTTTTATATTTATGAACGAAGCGAATACTTCTAAGAGCATTATTCTATTTGATGGCTTTTGTAATTTATGCAGTAGCGCTGTTCAATTTGTACTGAAGCGGGATAAAAAAAAGAAATTTCAATTTGCCTCCTTGCAGAGCAATTTTGGGAAAGATCTTTTAATCAGACATAAATTACCCATTACAGATTTTAATTCTTTAGTGCTCTTCGAAGACGGAAAAATATTTACGCAATCTACAGGTGCCTTAAAAATTGCACGCTCTTTATCAGGCTTCTGGCCAATTTTCTATATTGGCATGATTTTGCCAAAATTTTTTAGGGATGCCATCTACAATTGGATTGCAAAGAATAGATATAAATGGTTTGGAAGAAAAGAGCAATGTTATGTATTGCCCATAGATCAAAACTGATCTTTTACACTAAAGGAATAGAGAAGCTGAAAGTACTTCCTTCTCTGATATTGCTTTCAACCCAGATTTTACCTTGATGATGATCTACAAATTCTTTACAAAGTATAAGCCCCAGACCAGTACCTTGTTCTTTTTCTGTTCCTAATTCAGATTGATGTGCTCCAATCTTAAAGATATTTTGAGAAATTTCTGAAGCCATACCGAGTCCATTATCTTTTACACTAAAAATCCAATCAGTATTATTTTTTGCAACTGTTATATTAATTCTACCTCCCGAATAGGTATACTTGATAGCATTAGAGATCAAATTGCGCAATATTGTATGTATCATTTGCTTATCTGCATAAACCAACCCATTATCAGGTACATCAAAATTAATTTCAATTCCTTTTTGGTCGGCCATTGCCTTCAATAAACCAATTACCTCTTTAAGAATATCTAACGCTTCAAGATTTTCTGGCTCAAAAGAAATCTTATCCGTTTGAGTATAGGACCACTCTAATAGATTTTTTAAAAGGTTTCTTGTTTTTTCTGCTGAATTCTGCATCAATTTGGCGCTGACCAATACCCCATCTAAATCTTTTCTGGCAGTTTGCCCAATTAACAAAGTACTAAAACCAATGAGTGTATGAAAAGGATTCATTAAATCATGTGCGATGATAGAGAAGAATTTATCTTTAGTTGCATTCAATTCCTTAAGTTTATTCTGATTCTCTATCTGTATTTCTTCAGCAATTTTTCGTTTTTGTATATCTCTAGAAACTCCAACGATCTCCATCTGACCTTTACTATTAAAAACAAGATGCGTAACCGTTTCAATCCAAATTAATGTGCCGTCTTTTTTATATTGCTGTAGTTCATCATAGAAATATTTCTTTTCATCTTTATAATTTTTCAGATTCTTAATTTCAAAAGCTAATTTGTCCATTACTTTTCTTGCAGAATCTGGCTCTAATGAAGAATCAATGGTTTCCATCATAGCTTCTTCTGCAGTAAGGCCTCTTAATTGAAATACAGAGGGGCTGATATAAGTGAACTTCCCCAAAGAAAGGTCCCAGACCCAAATCACATCAGCAATGTTTTCGGCCAGCATACGGTAACGTTCTTCACTTACTTCTAAGGAACTAACACTGCGGCTAACCAGCGATTGCAAATTCTCCTGGTGTAATTTCAATTCAGAGAAAGTAATAGTTGCTATGTAAAGTACAAACATGATAGCCAACAAAAAAAGCGCAGTCTCAAAAGAAGTATCCTCATCAATATGTGTTCCGAAAAAGCCAAGTCGATAGGCAGTTCCTATAGAAAGTATCAAACAAATAATGAATGCCACTATAATAGAGTGCAGCAAATTACCCTTCTTTGCTAATAGAATTAGAATGGGTATTATTATAAATACTATCGAAGAAAATTCAAATAACGATACAAGTAAAATGACAGCTATTGAAATTGCAATCCCAAATGGGAACTGACGAGTTAATTTTTTATATCCATCACTCAATTTCCTAGCCCAGTAGAGTGGTCCTACCAATAAAATTCCTATCGTATTTCCAACGGTTAAATAGATTGATAGTTTTAAAAATATGGCAAGGTTAATTCCTTCTGGACGCTGAACTGTTTTTACCAATATCAATATACCACTAGTTATAATAGAAGGTAAAAGACATACAAATAAGAAGAAAGATATTAATTGAGAGTTATTAGAAAACAAAGGTTGCTTCTGAGCCCGCTGTAATTCTATGGCAATTTTCCATGCTAAAAAAGCTTGCAATGCATCAATAGACCCATTTAATAATTCAAAAAATAATTTGAAGTAACTCAGATTCTGATAGTGATGTTGCAAATAAGAAAATGAGTTTAATATAAAGCTTGCAAGCACCACCCAAAAAAATGCTGAATAACCAAGTATCATAAACATCACTAATCCAATTCCAGATGGAATCCATAAAAGTGAATAATTGTCTGGGGGTACACTTAATTGGGAAATGCAAAAAAAGCCAGACAGAATATAGCTAATGGTAAAGAATAAGGCATACTTCCAATATAATATTCTATTGACTGAAACTTCTGTCTGATTACTTTCTGCCATTAATTTTTATTGTTTTTTGACAATCTTTTTGCTGAATATTATTCGTTCATCATGTCTTTTATAACAGAAATGATTTCTTCCGCATTTGGTTTACTAAAGTAATCACCATCACTTCCATAACCAGGTCGATTAGGCTTACTCGTAATGGTTCTTGGGTTCACATCCAACCAATTATATCCACCCTGTTTTTCCATTACTTGATTATACATGTAAGATGAAGCACCACCAGGTACATCTTCATCAATGAATACGATACGATTTGTTTTCTTAAGCGACTCAACTATTGAATGATTGATATCAAAAGGCAATAAAGTCTGAACGTCAACAATCTCGCAACTAATATTATCTCTATCTAAACGATCAGCTGCATCCTGAATGATTCGAAGTACAGATCCGTATGAAACAATCGTAATGTCTTGCCCCTCTCTGATTACTTCTGGGATACCCAACGGTGTTGTATACTCCAATAAGTTAGCAGGCATTTTCTCTTTCAAGCGATATCCATTCAAACACTCAATTACAATAGCTGGGTCATTCCCTTGTAATAATGTGTTATACATTCCTACAGATTGTGCCATATTTCTGGGAACACAAACATACAATCCACGCAAGGCATTAATCACCATACCTAAAGGTGATCCGCTATGCCAGATTCCTTCTAAACGATGCCCCCTTGTTCGAATAATCAAAGGAACACTTTGCATTCCCTTGGTTCTAAAATGTGTGGTTGCCACATCATCGCTTAAAGGCTGCAGGCCATATAATAAATAGTCGAGGTATTGTATTTCTGCAATCGGACGAAGTCCGCGTAATGATAAACCGATAGCTTGTCCAACGATGGTCAATTCTCTGATTCCTGTATCTAAGATTCTGTCTCCGCCATGTTTATCTTGCAATCCTGCAAATCCCTGATTAACATCTCCAATATGTCCAACGTCTTCTCCAAAAGCAAATACCTTAGGATTGGTTGTAAAAAGGGCGTCGAAATATTTATTTAAAATTTCAAAACCATTTACCAGTGGAGCATCAAAAGAAACCAAAGGTTTTACTTGTTCCACCTTCAATGCACTTTTAGGTCCTTCGTTATATAAATGACTATTATATTGATGATTGTATTCAGAAAGTAGATAATCGTAATAGGCTTTTATTTCCTGTTTTGTGGGAGAATAAGGTGCTAGTTCCATGGTGATCGATAATGATCGCATGATATCTCTTCGCAGGGGTTCACGATTAGAAACTAAATCATCTGCCATTTTCTGCAACTGATTATACACTTCCATATCATTGACCACAGTAGACTGGATCAAAGAAGCTGCACGGTTTGCCAATTCTTTAATGGGATGAATATATTTTTCCCAGGCAGAGTTTTTTTGATTTCGAACATGTTCTTTCGCTTCAGTTTCAATGGCCACTAGTTCTTCGTCGGATCCAAGATTATTGTCTATAACCCATTGACGCATTTTTTTAATACAATCCCATTCACGTTCCCATTCAAGTCTTTCCGCACTTTTATATCTTTCCTGACTTCCACTGGTAGAATGGCCTTGCGGTTGTGTTACTTCTTCCACATGAAATAATACCGGCACATGGGTTTCGCGAACTCGCTGCAGTGCTTCCTCAAACACTTCACACATTCCAGCATAATCCCAGGCTTTCACTTTGTAGATTCTAATTCCATTCGTATCAGCTTTTTTCTCAAACCCTTTTAAAGCTTCTGAGATAGAACCTTTTGTTGTTTGAAAATTGGTGGGAACTGAAATACCATAACCATCATCCCAAACAAATACAGCCAATGGAACCTGCAGAACACCTGCAGCATTGATGGTTTCTAAAAAGTGCCCTTCCGTTGTACTAGCATCTCCTATTGTGCAAAAACTAATTTCATTTCCGTTATGACTTAACGCATCCAATTTGCGAAGGTCCTGCGACTGGCGAAAGCATTTTGATGCAAATGCTAATCCTAAGGCACGAGGCATTTGTCCGGCAGTTGGAGCAATATCAGAGGAAACATTTTTTCTATTGGCCAAATCCATCCAATTTCCGTTATCATCTACGAAGCGAGTAGCAAAATGTGAACTCATTTGTCGACCAGCACTAAAAGGATCATTTTTTATATCAGCATATAATTGAGAAAAATATTGTTCTACGGTTGATAACCCTGTAGCGAACATAAAAGTTTGATCACGGTAATAACCACTTCTAAAATCACCTGGCTGAAAGTATTTTGCCATTGCCACCTGAGCAACTTCTTTACCATCTCCAAAAATGCCAAACTTGGCTTTACCAGTTAAAACCTCTCTTCTTCCCAATAAACTTGTTTCGCGACTGACCACTGCAAAACGGTAATCTTCTAAAACGGCTTTACGAAAGCCTTCAAAAGACAGCATATCGCTTGTTTGCTCCAAAGAAGTATTTAGTTCCATATATCAAAAATAACACTAGTAAACGAATAGACTAACAGAAATTAGTATTTTAAAGCTGCTTTTTTAGTTCAAACTATCCAACAAATTAAGCCCATTATCGCATTTTTTTCAAGAATCTCTTAAAAATAACTTAATCCCACTTTCAGAAATTTTAGATTCACTACTTTTAGGAATAAATAATACTTTATGAAGAAAATGTATGTAATGGTTGTAGCACTATTTGTAGTGGTTCTTGGATTTAGCCAAACAACTACTCCAGTTGCACCAGCAAAAGACGTAAATGCTCAAATTGCTTTCAAAAACGACACTTATAGTTTTGGAAAAATCATTTTTGGTAAGCCGGTAGAATATGTCGTTGAAATGAAGAATATCGGAAAAGATAGTCTCTCCATTTTAAATGCACAACCAGGTTGCGGTTGCACTACGCCAAGTTTTGTTCCAAATGAAAAATTCGGACCAGGACAAACTGTTAAAATGACGATTCGTTTCAATGGCAGTGTAATTGGCGCTTTTACTCGTTATACAGATGTGTATTTTACAGGAGGGTTAACCAAGAAATTCACTTTCAGTGGAGAGGGTGTTCAAGATACGCCGCCACCAGCTCCAGCTACAGCAACTCAGAAAATCAGCACTAAAAATTAAACAATCCCTGATATGAAAAGAATTTTGTTTGTTTTGAGTATTTTGATAGGTCAGATCGCATTGGCACAAACAGGTGTTGAATTCAAGGAAACCAATCATAAATTCGGGAAAGTAAAAAAAGGGGTGCCTGTAAGTTTTGTATTTGAATACAAGAACGTTTCTACTAAACCAATTGTGATTGAATTTGCAAATGCAGATTGTGGTTGTACTACGCCGGAATATCGTCAGGATGCGCTTCCAAAAGGACAAAAAAGCACCATTAAAGTAACTTATAATGCTGCAGTAGAGGGAGTTTTCAAAAAATCTGTGAATGTTAAATTCACAAATAGTAACCAACCCTATATTCTAACTTTAGAAGGTGAAGTGGCTTCAGATAAAAAGGAAGCAAAAGCAAAATCATAGATTTTATTTTTTTGAATATTTTTAGAAAAGCGTAACGATTTCGTTACGCTTTTCTTTTGTGTATGCACCCACGGCAAGTATCTTTGTATTATGTTAAACATCAGTCATAGAGGTCAGGCAATGCCTGCATCACCCATCAGAAAATTAGTTCCCTTCGCTGAAGCAGCAAAAAAAAGAGGATTAAAGGTGTACCATCTAAATATTGGGCAACCTGATATTGAAACTCCGAAAATGGTTTTGGATGCAGTGCGAAACAGTAACTTCAAAGTGTTGGAATATAGTCACAGTGCTGGCAATGAGAGCTATCGAAAAAAATTAGTTTCTTACTATGCCTCTGTAGGAATTGATGTAAATGAAAATCAGATCATCATCACAACCGGCGGTAGTGAAGCTATACAGTTTGGTTTTCTGGCCTGTTTAGACGCGGGGGATGAAGTGATTATCCCAGAACCCTTCTATGCGAATTATAATGGCTTTGCAGTGGCCGCAGGGGTAAAAGTTATTCCAATCACTTCCGGCATTGAAAATGGATTTGCTCTTCCACCTATTGCTGATTTTGAAGCAAAAATCACTTCCAAAACAAAAGCCATTGTTATCTGTAACCCAAATAACCCAACGGGCTATTTGTATAGTAAAGAGGAAATGGAACAATTAAAAACCCTCATTCTTAAATACGATCTGTATTTGTTTTCTGATGAAGCCTATAGAGAATTCTGCTATGAAGGCAAACAAATCAGTGCCCTTCATTTAACGGGCGTGGATGAGCATGTAATTATCATGGATACCATTAGTAAAAGGTATAGTGCTTGTGGTGGAAGAATTGGTGCTTTCGTTTGTAAAAATGCTAAGCTGATGGAAGCAGTGATGAAATTTGCACAGGCAAGACTTAGCCCACCCAGTTTTGCACAAATTGCTGGAGAAGCTGCCATTGACCTTCCCTCCAATTACTTTGACACCACAAAGGCTGAATATAAAATGAGAAGAGACCTGCTGGTTAAACGATTGAATGAAATGGAAGGAGTTTTTTGTCCCAATCCTGGCGGTGCTTTTTATGCAATGGCCAAATTACCTGTGGATGATGCGGATATTTTTTGTCAGTGGTTATTGGAAAGTTTTGAAGACAATGGGGAAACAGTGATGCTTGCTCCTGCCTCTGGTTTCTATGGCACACCTGGCCTGGGTAAACAAGAAGTAAGAATTGCATACGTATTAAATTTAAATGATATAAATTCTTCTATGAACCTGCTTTCGAAAGCCTTAAAACAATATCCCGGCAAAACTAATTGATTTTCAATATTTTATAATTTTTCGATTTTATTTAGCCCTTTACGATTCTTTAAAATAATATATAACAAATAATTTAATATTAATATTTTCCAATTTATTCTACGTTTTTTACATAAAAAATAAATAAATATGTTGAATTATTAAATTTATTACTATGAATTAGAATTAAATCCCTATCTTTGATTTGTCAATGAAACGGAAGATACCGGATCACATAAAACTGAATTACCTCTTTTCTTATATGGCAAGCAATCGAAGACGACCCCTGTTTCTACAGGGGTCTTTTTATTAATGTCATGAAAAACCGATTACAGCTTACCAATTTTTTCAATCTTTTATCGTTTATTAATCGGCCCAACTTTCCAATACATTATTATGGAAGGCCAGGTAGCAAAACTTGCTTTTGCGGTATCTAATAATAGATTAAAATGAATTTTAAGGATTAAGGAAATGAACCTTCGGATAATATATTGTTTAATTGGATTTCTTTGTTTTTGCTATTTACAAACAGGAGCTCAAAATTACCATGCTACCAATGGATCAGCGTATGCCGGAGCAGTGGGTATTTTCAATAACCCTGCATCAGGTGTTAACTCAGTGTATAAGTGGGACCTTAATCTTTTTTCCTTCCAAACCACTATAACTACTAATAATATTATTCTTTCAAAAAATATTTCCAATCCAAATAGCCTCACAGGTAGTACTAAAATAAATTTCAAAGAAGGTTCCAATAGCTATTATGGTCACCAAAACTTAGACCTCAATCTCTTTAATTTTAGTTACAAGATCGACGAGAAACATGCATTTGGAATTGGATTCAGGGGACGAATGTATAATCACTTAAAAACTTCATCCATTTTTGCAAGCGACACACTTACTTCTGGTTATAGCTTCTTTCGAATGAATCGCACTACCCCATTCTTAGAAGGATTTATGACACATCTTGGCTGGATAGAAATGAACTTAAATTATGCGCAGGTTTTACAGGAAACAGATCGTACTAGATTAACAGGAGGAATTACATTGAATATTGCCAAAGCAATTTCAGGATTTCAAGGAAAGGTCAACAAAATAATTTTTGAAGAATTTCTGGTTCCTGCCAATAACGACACGGGCTATATTATAACTCAAGGAGGGGCGCAATATGCCTATACCAGCAACTACGATCTTCCCAATACAGGCAAACAAAAAACACTCTCAGAAATTATTAATAATAGTCAAACCAACATTGGTTTAAACCTAGGTTTAGAATATAGTATTTACGACATTACAAATACCGAAAGCAATCCACACACTCCCACAAACTATTCCTGGAAATTTGGATTCAGTTTGATGGACCTCGGCAAAAACACTTTTAATACAAGTATCTATTCTGGCAATTTTTATAATCCGATATTTAGACTAACAGATGGAGTGTTGGATGTTAAGACTTCCAGTTTTTCTTCCATCTCTGATGTGAAAGATTCACTAAAAAGTATGTTTACGGCATACGACTCTCTACCTGGTAAATTCAGCATCAGCAGACCTACCAAAATGATTTTAAACGCAGATAAAAACTTAGGGAACCATTTTGCTGTGAATGGCCAGCTAAACATTAATTTTTATTCTTCAGGGTCTTATAAAAAAATACTAACCAGAGAAACAAATCTATTAACCATCACCCCTCGCTGGGAAACTATTCTGTGGGGCATTTACTTACCTGTTCAATATACCACTCAGGGAAGACTTTGGATGGGGGCTGCTGTAAAATTAGGACCACTTACCATTGGAGTTCATAATGTAGCATTAAAAAAAGCTGTGAATACTTTGAACGGAGGAGGATACCTCATGCTAAGTGTTCATCCTTTTAATAAACGAAAGGTAATGAGCAGATTTGACTGTCCAGAATAATATTATAAGCACAATCTTCAGCATCAAAATTGCTTCAAGCAAGGTTATTGCGATATTAAATAAGCATGATGTTGCAAATTATGGTCACGCACATATAATTAAAAATCAATTTGATATCATTGCAAACCTGAAATCAAAAAATTTTTAAAATTATTAATCCGTCAGGCAACGTTTTATTGTAAACCCCTATCTACTATGAAATAGTGAAAACTTAATGGCATTGCTATATCCCTAAAACAAAACCTACCCAATTGATTCTTGAACAGTTACCCAACCAAACTATTACTTTGATTGTATGTATAGCATTATATGAAATTAAAAAAATCATCATGATAAAAAATCATACATAAATGTTGAACATTAATTAAATGTGCACCTAAAAAAAAAACATTAAACAAAAAAAAGGGTGAAAACCTCGCAAATCTTGGCACGATATTTTCTAACAATCTATAGCCGATGACAAAATTCTACTCAACTTATACATCTTAAATTACCACTCTATGAACAAGCTTTTGTCCCGAGCTATTCCAATTGTGATGGTTACTGCGATAGTGGCCATTGCCTGCGTACACGAAATACCATTGCCAATACCAGGTGTTACTGGTGTTTCTGGCAGTACAGGATCAACTGGTTTAGCAGGGGGAACTGGAACTTCCAGTTGCGATACCACCACCTATAATTACAGCACCGTTATTAGTCAAATAGTAAAGACCAATTGTGATGTTTGTCATAGTGCTGCGAGTGCTGCATCATCCGGTGGTTCCATCGATCTTTCTACTTATGCCAAAATCTTACCTTACGTATCTAACGGAAGATTCTGGGGTTCGATTAATCATAGCGCTGGATACTCTGCAATGCCTAAAGGTGGTGCACAGTTAAGTGCTTGTCAGCTTACACAGGTTTCAAAATGGATTGCTGGCGGTGCGAAAAACGATACAGCGACTGTTGTGGTTCTACCACCTGCAACCTGCGATACTACAAAATTCTTATTCAGCACTACTATCGCTCCACTCTTGAAAACAAATTGTATCACTTGTCATAGTGCAGGAAATGCGCAAAATGGTGGCATTGATTTAACACTGTTCGCAGTAGTTCAGGCATATGCTAATAATGGTAAGTTACTTGGATCTATTACTCATTCTGTAGGATATTCGGCAATGCCAAAAGGTATGGCGCAACTATCCGCATGTGAAATCACACAATTCACAAAATGGATTGGAGCAGGTGCTAAAAATGATACATCAACTGTAGTTGTTGCACCGCCACCAACTACTCCTCCTCCTACACCAACGTCAAATTGTAGTAAGGATACCGTTTATTTTCAAAATACAATTGCCCCACTTATTGCACAAACTTGCTCAATGGCAGGTTGCCATGATGCAGTTACAAAAGCCAGTGGCGTTGTACTAGTAACTTATGCGAATATCACCAGATATGTAACTGCAGGTAATGCAGCTGGTAGCACTTTGTATACCATCACGAAAAGTGGAAGTATGCCAAGAAGCCCCATTGCAAAATATACTACTGCACAATTAACTCAGGTACAAACCTGGATCAATCAGGGTGCTAAAAATAATTTCTGTACCAGCTGTGATACTACTTCAACTTATTCAAAAGGTATAGCACCTTTAATTACCACTTATTGTATCGGCTGTCATAGTGCTACTTCGGCAGCATCAAGTGGAGGAAGTATCGATCTTTCAACCTATACCTCTGTAAAAGTATATGCTACTAATGGAAGACTATATGGCTCAGTGAATCACGATTTGGGTTATTCTGCAATGCCAAAGAACCAAGCACAATTATCTGCTTGCCAAATTGCTCAATTTAAAAAATGGATCGATGCAGGATCGCCTAATAACTAATTTATGAAGAAGAACTTCCTTTATTTGATACTTATTCTGGGGACAGTGTTATTTATTAATGCTTGTTATTATGATAAAGCGGAATTGCTTTATCCAACAGTGCAAGGAACTACTTGCGATACAGCCGGAGTAGTCTCATATAGCTTGAAAGTAGTACCACTTTTAAAAGCTCAATGTTATGGTTGTCATTCAGTAACAGGTGGATCTGCCGGTATCAATATGGCAAATTATGCAAATGATAAAGCCATCGCATTAAATGGAAAACTGTATGGCTCTATTAGTCATGCACCTGGATACTTTGCAATGCCTCAAGGTGGCAATCAAATGTCTAGTTGCGATCTGGCAATCATAAAAAAATGGATCACAAGTGGTTGTTTAAATAATTAAAAGAGCATCAATGAAAAACAAAAAAATTATATATCGACTCATAGCGATAGTACTATTCTTGATTTTATGTGTAGGAATATTTGCCTATCGAGAGTATAACCGCAAAAACGTAAACCTATCTGATACAAAGGCAGCTTATACCCTAACGGAAATGCAATTGATCGAAGAATTTACCAAGGACCAGGATGCCAGCAACAAAAAATACCTGGGTAAAATTTTGGAACTTTCTGGTAATATTAAGAAGATCGATACAGATGCCAATGGTTATCACACAGTTATATTGGGAAATGCCGTAAACATGAATTCAGTTCGCTGTAGTGTAGATAGTGCTTTTAATAAAGAGGCACACAACCTTTTAGTAGGTTCCCCCGTAGTAATAAAGGGGATTTGTACTGGTTATAATGCAGATGATCTTGGTCTCGGGTCTGATGTGATCCTAAACCGTAGCATCGCTATTAAAAAATAACACCCAATTTTTAAACATCTAAATTATAACAAAATGAAATGCCCCATTTTATTAGTTGCCGCCCTATCAATTGTTACAGTGAGTAACGCACAGAAGTTTTTTACCAAGACTGGTAAAATCAGCTTTGATGCTACTGCACCTAAATCTCCTGAAAACATTGATGGCGTTAATAAAAACAGTATCTGTGTAATTGACACAAAAACTGGTGATATTCAATTCTCTGTGTTAATGAAAGGATTTGAATTTGATAGAGCTTTAATGATGGAACACTTTAATGAGAATTATGTTGAAAGCGACAAATTCAATAAAACAACTTTTAAAGGAACCATCACCAATAACGAATCAATCAATTATTCTAAAGATGGTGTTTACCCAGCTAAGGTGAAAGGAAAATTAGATATGCATGGTCAGTCTAAAGAGTTGGAAACTGAAGGAAAAATCACAGTTAAAGCGGGTAAAGTAATCGTAAATGCAAATTTCGTGGCTCAATTTGATGACTACAAAATCGTTATCCCACAATTGGTAGCTGATAAGGTAGCAAAATTTGCAAAGATCATTGTTGATTGTACGCTTGACCCATTAGCTAAGTAAAAAGTTTCATCCTAATAACAAAAAATGAAATATTCGAATTTATATTTTCTCGGCATACTCTTGATGCTCTTGGTTTCTACTGGGGTTCAGGCTCAGGAAAAAGATTTACTTGACCTGGTTGATACCGATAAACCAAAGAAAGAAGTTGTAAAAAACGCGTTCAAATCCATCCGTGTGATTAATGGTCATTCAATGGAATTTTTGTCGCCAGGTACAATGGATTTCCGAATCTTGCACCGCTTCGGTCAAATGAATATCCCCAATACCTTTGGTGGATTTGATCAGGCTAGCATGAGAATTGGACTAGATTTTGGCGTAACCCGTTATTTACAATTTGGTTTTGGAAGGAGCACTTTTAAAAAAGAATATGACGGTTATATAAAATTAGCACCGCTGCGCCAGTCAACCGGACACCATGCTTTTCCGGCCACTATAGCATTGGTAGGTGGTATGACTTTGAATTCACTTCCCTATGCAGATCCTACTATTCATAATTACTTTTCTTCAAGACTGGCTTATTATGGACAAATGATTATAGGTAGGAAATTCAGTGAAGGTATCACCCTTCAGGTATCACCTACGATTGTTCATAATAATATCGTTCCATTGGCTAGTCAACCTAATGATATCTATGCAGTAGGATTTGGAGGCAGATTAAAAATGAACAAGCGTACCGCATTTACCTGGGATTATTTCTATGTAATTAATGGTCTTCAAAAAGATGCCAATAATGTTCCATTAAACTATAACCCGCTTTCTATTGGTGTGGATATAGAAACTGGAGGTCACGTATTTCAATTGCACGTTTCCAATTCTGCTGGTATGAATGAAAGAGCATTCATTACAGAAACAACAGGAAATTGGGAAAAATTTGATGTGAGATTTGGATTCAATCTCTCTAGAATTTTCCAGATCAGTCACAAGAAATAGTTTAAGTATATAGCTAATAAAAAATGCCCCATTAATTGGGGCATTTTTTATTAAATGGATCGAAGTATTCCTAATTCCACACCCCTCAATTCTGCCAGCCCTCTTAACCTTCCTATGGCAGAATATCCAGGATTGGTTTTCTTTCCTAAGTCAGATAACATCTGATGACCATGATCGGGACGCATGGTAATTGAGATACCCCGCTCTTGCATTAACAACACTATTGCTTTTATCACTGCAAACATGTCTACATCGCCATCTAAATGATTGTCTTCAAAAAAATCTCCCTGCTCATTTCTTTTTGTACTTCGTAAATGAATAAAATGAATTCGCTTACCAAATTCTTGAATCATTTTAGGTAAATCGTTATCAGGCCTTACACCAAACGAACCTGTGCAAAAACACAAACCATTATGTAGCGATGGTATTGCATTGAATATTTGATTTAAGTCCTCAGAGGTTCGAATAATTCTAGGCAAGCCAAAAATAGAATAAGGTGGGTCATCCGGATGTATCACCATTTTCACAGCACAACTTTCAGCAACAGGAATTATTTTTCCAAGAAAATAAATCAAATGAGCTCTCAATTTTTCTTCATCAATATTTCTATAATGATCTAATGACTCCTGAAATTGTTGAATAGTAAAACTTTCTTCACTACCTGGCAATCCCGCGATAATATTTTTTTGTAAAAGATCTTTTTCGGATTCCGACATTGCATCAAATCGATTCTTTGCTCTTTGTTTTTCTTCCGACGTATACTCCAGATCTGACCCGGGCCTTTTTAAAATAAATAGGTCAAATGCGATATAAGCTGCTCTCTCAAATCTCAGAGCCTTACTTCCATCGTAATATTCAAATGCCAGATCAGTTCTAGTCCAATCCAGTACTGGCATAAAATTATAGGTCACTATATGTATCCCACACGCGGCTAAATTCAATAAGGTTTGCTGATAGTTCTGAATGAAAATTTCAAAACCGGCTGATTGTGTTTTGATAGATTCATGTACTGGCACACTTTCCACTACATCCCATCTCAAACCTTTAGCTTCAATCGCAACCTTCCGTTTTTGGATTTCTTCCATCGGCCAGATAGCACCATTAGGTATATGATGCAATGCAGTTACAACACCGGTACAACCAGCTTGTTTTATATCGTCTAAACTTACAGGGTCATTCGGACCAAACCATCGCATGGTTTCTGTCATTTTAAGACCAGTATTTTTATAAGAAGGAAAATCTTTGATCATACTTCATATTATTCGATTGTTCAACGATCTTTTACGCATCTGAATCCAACAGTTGCATTACGTTCAAAACCCTGACTAACTCTCAATAAAAACTGCTTATAATGTAATTCTCTTGGACCACTTTGTACATACCACCAACTACTTGATGGCTTGAAATAAGATCCTCCTTTCAGCATGATATATTGATAATTACCACATTGATACATATCGTTTGTTAACTGCCAAACACAACCTGTTAAATCCTGTAAACCAAATGCATTAGCACCTTTACTGTATTTCCCTACAGGATAGAGCGACCCATTTCCTGTATTGCATAAACTTGAATCAATCCCCTCAATTGAACTAACCGTAAGTGTTTGGGTAATCACTTCTTCTTTTCTTTTAACAGGCACAGTTTGTTTCCAGGGCCATTCATTTCCTTCAGAAGTTTGTGCTGCATATTGCCATTCTAATTCTGTAGGGAGCCTTTTCCCGGCCCATCTGGCATAAGCTTTGGCATCTTCATAACTAACATTGATCACCGGAAATTTTTCTAACCCTACTGGCACTTTTTTGTTTATCCAATGCTTCAGAAAATTTACCGTATCCGTTGGCTGGTACTTTGTTGATTGTAAAAATTGATAAAACTGTGCATTCGTAACTGGAAATTGATCCATATAAAAAGACGGTATTGAGTAGATACTATCTTCATCTTGTTTGGGGTAAGGAATAAAATCATCCCCATGGGTAGATTTGTATCTGAACTTTCCTGCAGGTATATTCACCATATCCCGGGGAGCTATTTTTGCGATACTCGTTTTTTCATTTAAAGAAATTCTTCTGGCTTCAGATGCATGTAAGGTAATGATTGTTTCGTCTAATAGGATCCCTTTGTCCAACAACTGAATTACAAAGTCGCCTTCATAATTCCCAAATTTTTTAATAAGCGAGAATTGATGTGCACCGGGATTCAAGACCAATGGTTTTTTATCATAAGCTGGTGCACCAGCCCAAACTCTGATCTCGCTTCCTACCTTCATCGCATCAATTGAAAGAATGTCTCCTTTGCGGCTTGCCTTAATAAGACTTCTCAATTGTGCAATACAATCCACTTCGCCTTCATTGTTTGTACCCAGGAATTTTTTATGAAATGCATTTGTTTCTGCTTCAATCCACCAATCACCCTGAAGATTTTTTGGAGTTAACATTCTATGATGCCATAGATCAACAAAATGAAATGATTCTTTGGGTGACACTTTAAATAAGAAATCATTATAACCTTCAGGTATCACACTATAAATGGTATAAATAGTTTTCTCTGGTTTCATCCATGCGTTTACCCAAATATTATCTGCTGCAGTTTCGATTATTGGTCGAAATTCAGATCTGGTAAAATTATCCGTATTCTCACGAAGTATTCTGCTGGTTCTTCCTAAATACTTATATTCCTCATCCACCCATTCTGGTCTGCCAGGTTCCATGATATTCAATTCTGTTCCATATCCATTGAAAAAAGAGGTTGCAAATTCCCTTTGTATGGGCTCTTTAAAAATCTCTGCAACTCTGAAGATGGCAAACTCTGGTTTTATTAATTTATTCAGATTCAACAATGGAGGATAATATAATGCATTATGAACCCTTCCAGAAACGATACCCACCATATCTTTTGGCACAGCCATACCTTCACTATACATCACAACACCTGGCTTAACTTTGTCTGCTGCAAGTTGTAATGCTTTACTTGATTCACCTTTGGTATCTAATACAACACCATCGGCGGATGTGCCAGCAATTAAATTTGTTATTCCTTCAAAATGATTCTCTCCTCTGGTGCTTTCATCCCAGGGATTATAACAAACAAATAATTTGGTTCCAACAGCTCGCAATTGATTAGCTATTGATTTTATTTTTGATAATCCACCAGGCAAATCTCTAAACAAATCAAATTGGTTGCGTTGATCTAATCCCAATGTTGGCCAAGTAGGCCAGATAGCTATAAAATCATCTCCGCCATACAAACGCTTCCCTTTATCGATATACGCATTTAAATGAAACTTGCCATCCTGATAATTATAATACTCAGAACTCCAGTTCATTAATATGGTACTCACATAAGCATGTCTCGCCCATTGTAGATCCTTTCTTTCAA
Source organism: Chitinophagaceae bacterium (assembly GCA_947371755.1). Classification (GTDB taxonomy): domain Bacteria; phylum Bacteroidota; class Bacteroidia; order Chitinophagales; family Chitinophagaceae; genus Sediminibacterium. The sequence goes on along the minus strand of CANBQT010000004.1, from coordinate 3,927 downwards.
ATAAACTATTGTCAAAGCTTGTAACTTCATAAAGCATTCTTTTTTGAAATACTTCCTGTAAGGCACTATGCCAATCTCCTTTTACTAATTCAAAAAACAAATTATATTCTACCGTACCACCAGGATATAATTTTGTTTCAAATCTGGTTCTGACTCCGTTTTTAATAGACGCTCTATTTCTTCTTGCCAACCCTGTTACCTGATGTTCAGAAAATTGATCTCCTAGTGTACAAAAACCAAGATCCCAACTATTATCAGGTACTATAACATTAATTTGACGCTTATTGGGTATAAATAAATGGGTACGCGATAATTCGTGTTTCCCTGCTCCAGTAATAAATACTCGATCATCAGAAGTTCCGAAAGGAACCACATTTTCTAATAACAAGGTATCAGCACTTTTATTTTCAAAACGAATCACAGCTGATATGCCATATTCCGTTTTACGATATGCATCTAAATGTATTTGTAACCTTTTAATAATTGAACCTGCTTCCTTTGTATTATACTGTTTACCATCTAGGAAGAAACTGATAAGAGGTAGAGATTGTTGATTTTTAGAAACTTGATGATTGGTGTTTTCAAAACTTTCTATAGACAAAGAATCAGCCGAAAAATGAATACCTGAAAGAGTTGTTTGCGCATTTATCTCATGGAGAATTATTGTAGAAAACAAAATACAAATCAGGACACTTTTCATATATAATTCTCTTATAAAATTTTATAAAGTTGCAAGCGCTTGCTCAAGATCCTGAATCAGGTCATCCACATTTTCAATGCCCACAGAATAACGGATCAGGCTTTCTGGAATTCCAAGCATCATTCTTTGTTCTTCAGTTAATTCAACATGACTGGTTGTGCGTGGCGGGCCTGCTAAAGTACTCACTGATCCAAGACTGGCAGCAAGGTGTACTAATTTCAATGTGGTCAGAAACTTTTTAACGTTATCATAGCCTCCTTCTAATGCGAAGCTCATGATACCTCCAAATCCACGCATCTGTTCTTTTGCGATCTGATGACCAGGATGAGATGCTAATCCTGGATAATACACTGCTTTTACCTTGGGATGTGCTTGCAAATAATGGGCAATTTTTAGTGCCGAACTATTTTGTCTTTCAATACGCAGTTCTAATGTTTTCATTCCTCGGGCAATCATATAAGCTGGATCTGCCTGAAGACTTGCGCCATTGATTTCTCTGAAATGAAATACTTTTTGTACTAACTCTTTTTTACCAGCAATTAAACCACCCATCGCATCAGAGTGTCCACATAAAAATTTGGTGGCACTATGAATCACAAGGTCTGCACCTAACTCTAATGGATTTTGATTGATGGGTGTGGCGAATGTATTGTCTACCACTACAACAGCACCCACTTTTTTAGCGGCAGCAGCTAATCTCTTAATATCAACTACTTTCAAAGTAGGATTGGTAGGAGTTTCCAGATAAAGCAAGTCACAACCTTTCGCTACTTCTATTTCTATAGCATCATGATCAGTAGTATCACATAAAGTAACCTCTACATTATATTTGGGAAGAAAATCAAGAAAGAGTTTACTGGTACCCCCATAAGTGTCTTTTAACGAAACCACTCTTTTACCAGCCGTTAAAAAAGTAAATAATACATTACTGATAGCAGCCATGCCTGTTGCAAAAGAAGTTGCGGCTTCAGCAGATTCCAATACCCTGATTTTCTCTTCCAGAACAGCTACCGTTGGATTGGTATTTCTACTATAAATAAATCCATCTGATTTCCCAAGAGACACTTCATGCCATTCATCTAAATCATGGTAAGAGAATGCAACACTATTTACTATAGGTGAGGTAGCTGCACCTTTTGTATTTAAATCACCTTCACCTGCCCAAACTGCAGCTGTACCTTTTTTACTATTTGATAAATCCATAAATATATTATTTGATATGAGGCCTTAATAATTAAAAATAAGTTTTTGTGCTAATAAAGTCATACAAAAAGACAAACTACTTAATTGCATTAAATATTAAATCTTCAAAATTGATATCTGAATCCGGATCAATCATCTTCATTCTAAATTGATCAACTTTACCATCTGGCCCAATGGAAAAACTCAAGTAAGAATCTGCCCTTAGCGTACTATTGTGAAATGTGGCAAGATAGCTCTGAAATTGAAATGCTTTCAGGTCTGCAATAAATTGAGGAGTATTTGAAAACTGCAATTGAAGTGTAGAGCCTACCCTAGAAATAACAGCTTCACCATAAAATGCATCCTTGTATTTTCCTATAATTTTATCATCCCCGATAAGAAGAAAACTTTCCTTTGTTGGTTTTATTATTAAAGCAGCTCTTTCCGCATTCGATTTTGAAATGGAACTATCCATTAATTTTTTATATCCCTTTACCCAATCAAATCTGGGGTTTTGCATATAATGATCAAGTAAATGATAAATAATGGCCCAATAAGCTCCCGTGGATTCCTGATTCGTTAATACAGCAATTCCTAATTTTAATTCAGGAACCATTACCACTTGTGAAACAAATCCATCCAATTTTCCGCCATGACCCACTAATTTATACCTACCATAATTATAGGTTTTTACACCTAAAGCATACCCAGAAAAATTCATTGCAGCAGGTGCCAAATCAAATGATGGTTTTGAAATGGGTGTGGGGGTAACCATGTTCCATAATTGCCTGATAGCTTGCGTTTGAAATATTTGTCCGCCATTCATTCCTCTACCTGAATCTAGCTGTGCAATTAGCCATTTAGACATATCCATAGCATTGCTTGCGATACCTCCTGCAGGGTTTCCTGCGTCACCAATTGCTTGTTCAAAAAATTCCTGATCAACCACCACTTTTCCCTTTACTCGTAAATGACCGCTTGATACATCTTTCTGATTTTTAAATTCTGAAAACTTAGCTATTGTTTCATCCATCCCAAGTTTTTGAATGACGTTTATTTTAATAAAATCCTCCCATTCCATCCCAGATACCGTTTTTATTAACTCACCAGCGGCTAAGTACAGAATATTATCATAGGCATAAGTTGTTCTAAAACTATTTACAAGAGGAATGTATTTGAGTTTAGACACTATCTCTTTCCGGGAATAATTGGATGGAGGGAAAATGAGAATATCGCCTGCGAATCCTGGAATACCACTATGATGAACCAAAAGATCCCGTATAGTAAATTGCGCAGTAACCCAAGCATCCGACATTTTAAACCAAGGCAAATAATTGATCAAAGGATCATCCCATCTCAATTTATTTTCTTCCACTAAAATCTCAATGGCAGCCGCAGTAAATGCTTTTGAATTAGATGCTATTGAAAATAATGTATGTTCCGAAACGGGCGTTTTTTCGCCCATTTTTTTTACACCGTAACCAGCCGCTTTTATAATCTTCCCATCTTTAACTACCGCTAAACTAATTCCTGGAACTTCAAATGTTTTGAGAACTGTATCTATATATCTATCTATGTCAGCAGGAACATCAGCCTGCTTTTGCGCGCTTGATTCTATACTGTATAAACATAACGATAGGAAAAAAATGAAAATACTTCTAGTGTGCATATCAACTCTTATTGGAAAAGTAATAAATTAAAGATAACAATAACTCAATTATATATTTCCAGATATCGTCTGAGCTTTAGACACAAAAAAAACAGTGCATCTTTCGAATACACTGTTCTAAACCAAACGAAACAAGTCTAGTCCCTATCTTTCCCTCTGCCTTTTTCTTTTCGATTGTTTTGTTGATCTCTTTGTTTTTGATTCTCATTTCCCTTCCACTCATTGTGTTGAGGATGATTTTTATTTTCAAAATACTTTTGATCTCTACTATCCCGGATAGGTAGTTGGTCATGACGATTCCTATAAGAAGCATAGGTTACCCGATCTCTGTTGTAGTGTAAATAAGGTCGGGAATCATTCATCACTACTTTATAAC
>CANBQT010000003.1 GCA_947371755.1 Chitinophagaceae bacterium | reverse complement strand
GAAATACTGCCAAAAATATTATCTGGAATATTTACTAATTGTGTTTGTTTTAGATTCCATCCATTCGCTAGCATTGAAAATAAAAGATTGAGAAGGATTCCAACAATTACAACCAATAATGGTGCAGGTATTATCTTAAGTTTCTCTGCGAATTTCTGTTGCATCAATACCATAATCAGTAATGATACAAAAGAGATAAGGATAACAGATTTTGTTATATGCTCATTAAATGTAGAAAGGTTCCCAAGTATATGCTCATGTGAAAACAATTTCAAGAATCCACTAGTCCAAAAATCTGGTTGATCATATCCTAATGCAAGTGGTATCTGTTTAGAAATTAAAATAATTCCTATTGCAGCAAGCATGCCTTTAATGACAGCCGACGGAAAATAATTTGCAATAATTCCTAGTTTCAGGATTCCTAAAATGATTTGGAAAAAACCGGTAACCATTACTGCAAGCAGAAAAACCTTAAAATCTCCCAAGGTAATAATCGAAGCAGCTACTATAGTGGTTAATCCAGCCGCTGGCCCTGAAACCCCCAATTGAGATCCACTTATAAGTGAAACAACAAGTCCACCAATTATTCCTGATAACAACCCTGCATACAGTGGTGCACCTGATGCTAAAGCAATCCCGAGGCAGAGTGGTAAGGCTACCAGAAACACAGATAACCCAGCGGGCAAATCGTGTTTCATCCAAATCAGTCGATAATATTTAATCCTTCGCTTCATAGGTTAGAATCAAATGTAATATATTAGGAAGCGTGGGAGGATGATAAAAGTCAGCTCAATAATAATAGTTATTCTTTTTTTTCATTCAGTCTTTGAATATGTTGAAGGATCTCTAAAATCATCTCATTCTGGTTTTCGAGGTGCTTCAGAATAATCTGAATTTCATTTTCAGACTTCTTATTAATTGCAAAATCCTCTTCTGCTCTGATTTCTGAATGACGTGATTGTAGGTTTTGTCCCACCATGATCAAAGGCATCAAAAAAATTTGTATCATATTTGAGATAAACAGCCATAGTACAAAAGCAGGATAAGGATCAAACCTTAAAGAGATGGGAGCTAATGTATTCCAACTTAACCAACTGATTGTCCAGAAAAAGATGATGGCAAAGAAACCCATACTGCCCACATGCGCAGTAATCCATAAGGCTAGTTTATTAATTCTTGTTAAACGTGCACGATGGTTGATGTTCACATTTCGAATGGGCCTGCTTTTACTAATAATTTCTTCGAAGGAGGGTACATCTTTATGTTTCATAAAATCACAATTTCATTTATGCATGTTTCCTGGACCAACTAATTCTTCTTCCCACTATTAACTTGAGTACTAATTTATCAGACGCATCTGTGAGACCAAAACCTGGACCAAGATTCACCTCCCATTTTGGATCAAGATATAAATCTGCAACTGCAAAAATTGCATGATTTTGTTGAGGCAATTTCTCGAATTGGTTTAGTGGGCCTAAGTCGCCATAATATTCAATTCCCAAACTGAATTTAGGTGATGCTGCTACAGATGTTTTTATATTTGGTGCAAATGCAGGTGTTCTATTGATATCATTACCACTGAACGCAAAGCCCAAAGTAGGATTCAAACAGAAATAAAATTTTCCAATGGTTTTGTCAATAATTGGACGAAGCTCCATGCTAAATGTTTCTGGGGCATAGGCTTGTTTCTGCCAACCTATTTCTGCGGAAAGGCTTAACCCAACAGGTAAATTCCATTTCTCAGGAGCTGCAATTCTAGGTCTGAGGTGACTCCCAATAATTTTCCAACCATAATTGGGTGTATAATTCGTAAACAGGTAAAAACCTAATTCGAAGTTCTCAGTGATACCGTGAGTGATTTCGATTGTTTCATGAACAGAATGATTAGAGGGCAATATCCCATTCATTAAATCAGTGTTTCCATTAGAGGTATAATTACTATGCAATTCAAACATAGTTTGCCCTTTCGTCATGGTAGGAGAACCATATACCTGGATCTCATAATTTTCTTGAGAAGAACTATCTATAAATAAGATACAAAATAAAAATACAAATAAGGGCTTCATTAGATTTTTATAAGGTTCTGGATAATACTTTTTTACCAGGAAATGCAATGCTTTCAAATCCTATAACCTAATCTTTTTTTGACCAATTCAACCGTTTACCTAACATTAATTTAATGACAATTTTATTAGAAGCATCATTTAATCCAATACCTGGTCCCATATTAACCACCCAATCTGGATCAATATGCAAATCGGCCACCAGAAACAAAGTGTGTTTCTGTTCTACTACATTTTTAAAAGTATTTAAAGCATTTAGATTGCCATAGTATTCGAGGCCTAGATCAATGATGTCATTTGTTCTAAATGAGGTCTTGAAACTTGGTATAAAAGTTGGCTTAGAACTGGAATCAATTCCTTTAAAAGAAAAATTCAAAGCCGGGTTAAAGCTTATATAAAAATTATCAGTTCTCTTATCAAATACAGGGCGAATTTCTAGTCCAAATGTACTTGCAAAATAATCTTGGTTTTGCAGTCCCAGATCGGCAGACAAGCTAAATCCAAATGGCAGGTTCCACCCTTCTGGCGCAGAAAATTTTGGTCGTATATGTCCACCTACAAAATGATAACCATAGGTATTAGTTAAATTGGTCAACACTACAAATCCAACTTCAAAATTGTCTGTTATTCCATGCATGAATTCAAAACTTCCATGAACTGCATAACGTGTGTTTCTATTACCACTAATTAATGCACCTGGCTGATTTCCATTTGAATTGAAATTGGTATGTGTAAGAAACAGATTTTCTCCCTGCAACAATGTTTTTGATTCATGAACTTTCAACACATACTCATCCTGCGCATGAACTAGAACTGCTGCAAATAAAAATATAGATAGAATTAAAGTTTTCATTTCTTTTTTTTCAGGGCAGTTTTTGCCATTTTTTTACTAAAATTCGTTTCCATTCTATAGGTCACAATTTCTGCTATTAGTTTTACTGGCAAAGGTTTATCCCAACCAAATTGAAGTGTTGCTGCGCCAGACTGATAACCTTCAACTTGCTGCTTAAAATGAGTCATCACCTCTTTCATAGCATAAAATCCTAAGTGATGCTTATACGCTGCAAAGTAAACTAATATTCCGTGATATTTAAATGCAGGCATCGAATAACTGATCACTTCTTCAGCATCTGGTGCCGCCTTTTTAATCAGTTTTCTAATTTGCTGCAGTTTGGGTCGCATAAACGACTCTTGCGCAGCAATATATTGGTCTATGTTTTGGGGCTTCAACTCCTTTGACATTGCCATTTGAAAAGATTTAAATTTTGGCTTATTTCGCTGGAGTAATGACGATATTTCTATATTCAATTGGACCATGGTCGCCCTGAATAAATAGAGGTCCTGGTTCGCCTTCCCTACTGTCTAATGCACCTCCGGTAATTCCAGGTATCACAGTACTGCTGATTACAGTTTTTCCATTTGCTACCACAGTTACAGTTCGTCCGATTAAAGTAATATCATAGGTCTGCCATTCGCCAGCATTTTTAGCTACCATTTCATTAGGAGGTAAAAATCCATAAATAGCACTAAACTGATCATTCCAAGGGAAAATGCCCTTGCTATCTACAATTTGTACTTCATAACGACCTCGCAAATAAACGCCACTATTGCTTCCTTTTGGATATTTAAACTCAACATGCAATTTAAAATCGTTGAAAGTTTTATTGGAGATCAAATTTGAACCAGATTTTGCACTTGATAAAACACCATCTTTTACAGTCCATTGATTAGCTCCTTCTGCATGCCACTCATTCATATCTGATTTTCCAATCAAAGGAATGGGTGTACCCCAAACAGGTGCTGCATTTCTATCTAAAAGTGGCGCACGGGTTCCTGTAAAATTATATTTCTTTCCATCAGTAAAAGTCATGGTACCAACAATCATACTAGCAGTAATATCTCCTTCAAAATCCATATTACCAGTTCCTGGTTCCCATTGCGTAGGAATCGAAAAACTAAAATGTGAATTCACTAATTTCACTTCTGCAATTGGACGAGCACTTCCAAAAGCATAAACAAACCTGCCAATTAAAGTACGTGTACCAGAATGTTGCACTTCTAACCAAGATGGAAGTTGTTTGCCATCTTTATTGATAACCAGATCCCATCTACCTTCAAGTGGAGATCCTTCAAATTTAAAATTCGCAAGTGCTGATGTTGTTACAAACAAAACACAAATAGCAAATGCTATAAAGAATTGAAATGATTTATTTTTTTTCATATGGATGCTTTTAGTCTTTGACAAGTTGAAATTTATTAAACTAATTTTCTTCTACGTATTTTTTAAAGTTGTCTAGAATGGCCTGCCACCCCGCTTTCTGTAATTCTAGTGAATTTTGGGTTTCAGCATCAAAGGTTTCTATAATTTTAGAATCATCTCCGACTGAATAAAATTCTACCGATACTTTTCTATTATCGCCTAATGTATATTGCAATAATTCATTTTCTTTTATCACATCATAAATGCCCCAGAAATCAAAGCTGAAACTTCCGTCTTTTGCAGCCATGGTATAGGTAAACTTACCACCAACTACCAAATCATTTTCTGCCTTCGGTGTATGCCAATCAGGAGAAGCATTGTTCCAATTTTTAACATGCTCAGGATCTGTAAAATACTGCCACACTACTTCTACAGGTGCAAGAATTGACGTTTCTACTATTAATGAATTGAAATTTGACATAATCTAAATAAGCTAGCTTTTAAAAAGATTAAATTTATCATTTTTTAAATTATTCTCATATGGAAAGGAGAAAATAGTCTCAAAACTGATAAAATATTCTTCCAGCGATCATCACATAAACCCCTCTTTTCTATTTAGTAAGATATTCACTGCCTTCCAGGAAGGTATATGGTCACTCACAATCTTTAAAATTGCTAAAAAAGGAGTCACCAATACCATGCCAGGGATTCCCCAGAACAAAACACCCCCTACAATTGCTACAAGTGTAGCCCAGGTACTCAGATTCAGTTGCATTCCCACAATGGAAGGAAAAAATACATTTGATTCGAGATATTGTATAAATACGAATATCATGATTACACCAATGGGATACCAGATTGAATCCTTTGTTACCAATGCAATGGAAACAGGTATGGATGCACTGATAAAAATGCCCACATATGGAATCACCATCATAAAAGAAGTGAGAATACCATAGAGTACCGCATGTTTAATTCCTAACAACAATAGTCCAATGGAATTAAGTATTCCCACAATGCAATACACATAAAAATTCCCTTTTATGAATTTATAATATGAGAAGATACTTTCCTGCAAAATTTCATGTAATTGATCTTGATATGTAGGACCGATAATAACCTCTAAAAAATGTACGAAGCTGCCTCTATGATATAGGAACAATGCAGTATAGATTGGAATCATCACTAACATTAAAAATGTAGAAAGTGTTGCATTTAATATACTCTTTAGAAAAGAGGAGATATCATTATTAAAATCAAATCCCATTTTTTGAAACCACCCGTATTGTTCATGGGTACTAATACCAAAAGATGTTTCAATCCACTTATTAAATGCTGGAAAAAGACTCAGAAGCTTTTGATTCACCATTGGCAGATCTGTTATAAAGCTACTAACCTCAACAACAAGTAGCCAGATCAAAATCACAAAAAGAATCAAGATGAAAAATAGGAGTATTGCAATTGCTACACTTCGTGGCAATCCTTTTTTCTCCATTTTCTTGCAAATAGGGAATAACAACATTGCAAATAATAACCCAAATAGAAGTGGTACAAACAAAACTTTACCGAGATATAAGATCAAACCTGTAATGAACAAGATCTGCAACCATCCCAAAATTTTGGATAGCACACTATTTGATTGGATTGGCATTAACATAAGAACTTGCCAATAATTAGTATTGACAACTAAAGCTACACTATATAAAAACGGTATATGATAATATTAAAGTAGATACTAGATCTGTGTCCTGTTCAATCATTGAACTCGTTCATTAAGAATAGATTCTGCAATGATTAGGTCAATTGGGCGGGTAATTTTTATATTACTGTATTCGCCTTCAATCAAAAAAACCTGGTTTCCTGCAGCCTCCACAACTGTTGCTTCATCTGTAAATAAAGGATCATAGGCTCTTTGAAAAGCAGGCATCAACAATTCTGTTTGAAAAGTTTGAGGGGTTTGAATGATTCTAACCATTGTTCTATCTGCAACAACATTTGCAGAGCCTTCCATTATTCGAATACTATCAGTAGCTGCAACAGCAGGTATTGCACTTCCCTTTTCTACAGCCTGCTCAAAACAACGATGTATCAAATCAATAGAAACTAGGCATCTAACAGCATCGTGAACAAAAACAATTCCTTTTCTATGAATGACTGAAAGACCATTTTTTACAGAATCAAATCGTGTTGGCCCTCCAACTACTATTTGAACCCTTTCTCTGTCCTGTAAGCTTGGAAGCATTTCAATTCCTATACCTAAAAACTCTGCAGGTAAAACAAGGATAATTTGAAGGTCATTAAAGGCTTTTAGAAATTGTTCTAAAGTGTGCCAAAGTATGGATTTGTCTTTTAACAGCAAAAACTGTTTAGGTTTATCAGCACCCATCCTGGTGCCCATTCCACCCGCAACAATTACCGCATATTTTCGCATTACATCATCCATTACATCAATTTAATTCAACAACAACTCACACTCAGCTAAGAACAAATTTTTATTGATGGCTGCCGTACCTACTTCTTCACAAACCAATCCCCCTGCTATATTTGCCATCTCTGCTGCAAGGTGCATATTCTTCGTAGCCGCATAAACTAGCGATGCTACAGCAATTACGGTATCACCTGCACCACTCACATCAGCAATATTGCGAACATGGGTAGGAATAATCTTTGCATCATTTTCAGTTTGATAAAATACACCTTTCTCAGATAATGTAATAAACGAAATCTTATGATTCAATGAATTTTGCAATGCCTGATGCATTCTATCTAAAGTTGATAGATCGATTTGGTCTATTAATAAATTCAATCCTTCTTTAACTTCTTTTAGGTTAGGTTTGAAGATATCTACATTTTTAAAGGCTAAAAAATTCTTCCTCTTTGGGTCTACTGAAGTAACAACATCATTCTCTTTACACAGCAATATTAATTTCGTAATCAATGCCTCAGTTAATACGCCTTTATTATAATCTTCAAATATTAAGATATCTGGTTTCTCATTTTTGAAGCAAAGGCTTACTGCTTCATACAGAGATAACTGCATCAAATCAGAAATATCATGTGTATATTCCGAATCTAATCGCATCATTTGTTGATTGCGACTCATGACCCTGGTTTTATTGGTGGTAATCCTTTCCTGTGATCTTATAATATATTCAGTGCTAATCTGGTGGCCATTCAATAAAGCTGTTAAATCTTTTCCGTCTTCATCATCACCAATCACAGAGATCACAGTTGTTCTGGCTCCTAATGAGGCCGTATTTAATGCTACGTTAGCAGCACCTCCTACCCTTTGTTCTCTCTTATCTAAAGCAACTACCGGTACCGGTGCTTCAGGAGAAATTCGGTCTGTGTGTCCCCACCAATAAGTATCAAGCATAACATCACCAACAATCACAACCTTTAATTGATTAAATTGCTGAAACAATGTTTTAAAATCTGTAGAAGACATATGCTATTCCGATCTTTTTTGATTATTTACTGCTATATAATAAAGTGGTACACCTAAAGCTGTAATTCCCAAACCCCATAATGAATAGGTTGGTGAAGCCCAAACTAATCCCACACAGAATAGTGTTCCCATTAATATATAAATCAAAGGTAATACTGGATAACCAAAAGCCTTATAAGGTCTTTCTGCATTAGGCAATTTCTTACGTAAGATAAAAATACCGATGATTGTTAAAATATAAAATATCACTACTACAAAAGACACCATAGTTAACAAGTCGCCATACTTTCCACTCAAACAAAGTAATGAAGCCACTGCACACTGTATCCATAATGCATATTCAGGAACTGCATTTTTATTAAGCTCACCTGTTTTCTTAAAGAAAAGACCATCTTTGGCCATGGTATAATAAACCCTTGCACCTGCCAAGATCAATCCGTTATTGCATCCAAAAGTTGAGATCATGATCATCACAGCAATCACAATGGTTCCTGCATTTCCAAATATGGCATTCGCGGCAGTAACAGCTACCCTATCATTTTCAGCGTATGCAATTTGCTGTAAAGGCAATACATTTAAATACATCAAGTTCGCAGTTACATAAATGAGCGTAACAATGAGTGTTCCAAAAAACAAACTGAGCCCAATATTACGTTGAGGGTTTTTAATTTCCCCTGCAATGAATGTTACATTATTCCAACTATCACTACTAAAAATACTACCCACCATGGCTGCTGAAATAGCCCCAATCAATACTGCCCCGGAAATCGGATGCCAGCTGGTTGGCTGCAAAACGCCTGCAGAATTTTTAGATCCAAGATCTTGCATGGCTGTAAAAGCATTACGCCAATTCTCAGCCCAAAAACTTTGCTTTGCCAATAAGAATCCAAAAATGATCAATCCAAATAACGACACAAGTTTCGTTACAGTAAATGTTGATTGTATGATCTTTCCTCCTTTTACTCCTCTTGTATTACTATATGTCAAAAACACAATCAATGCAATTGCTAAAACCTGAGCGGCAGAGATTTTTAAAAATCCAAGATCTAACAAAATATTACCTTCCCCTACATCAGGAATCAGATAGGCTGTAAACCTTGCAAATGCTACTCCTACTGCTGCAATGGTAGCGGTTTGAATAACCGAAAAGAAACTCCATCCAAATAAAAATCCAACTAAGGGATTATATGCTTCCTTTAGGTAGACATACTGCCCACCAGCTTTCGGATACATAGCACTCAACTCTCCATAACTAACCGCAGCAGTAATGGTCATAAAACCGGTAATCAACCATACTAGAATTAACCATCCGGCACTTCCTACATTTCTTGTAATGTCGGCGCTTACGATAAATATACCTGATCCGATCATTCCTCCAGCAACGATCATAGTTGCATCAAAAAGTCCTAAAGTGGGTTTAAACTGGGCATTTGTACTCATAAAAAAATCCCGCTTTAATTAACGGGATTTGAAGATAATAAATATGATTGAAGTTCTTACTTCTTCTTGTACTGACTATTCAAACCAACAATAAGATCTCCTGTAATATTATACACTGTATCTTTCAAATAGATCAGATCTGGCGAATTAGTCATAATATATGAATATCCTTTATCCTTATTGTAATCTTTTAAAAAGTCTTCGATTTTCTTTTTAACTTCTTGTAGTCTTTTAAAACTTTCGTTTTGTAATTCCTGATTCATCATCTGCTCTTTATTCTGGAAAGTTTTTTCCATCTGAGAAAGCTCTTGTTGTTTACCTGCCAACTCAGCCTGAGTCATTCCCTGTGCAGTTTTTTGTAGTTCCTGGTATTTAGCTACAAAAGTATTTTTCATTTCTGCAAGCTGACGACCATTGTCTTGTTCTTTACCACGCAAAGTGTTTCTTACTTCTTTGAAATATTCATAATGGTTCTCTATTGAATCCATTTCGAAATAACCAATTTTGAAACTACCAGGTGCAATAGTTGTATTAGAACTTGAAACAGTAGAAGCTTTTTTTGGAGAAGAAAACTGTAGATAGAATAGAATAGCCACAGCTAAAACCAAAACTGCATTCAAACCAATTGTAAAATTTTTCATGAACCAGATTTTTAAATCTTAATTAAATAATAGTAAACGTTTATCGCTTCTATTAAAATAAAAGTAGGAAGTTTTTAAGCTTCCTACTTTTTATGGATTATTTATTAACAGAAATATTGGTTATTCTTCCTCATCAAAACTCATCGCTTCGCGGGTTGTAGCCAACACTTCATATTCTTCTTTGCTTCCGACAATCATATTGTCGAATTCTTTCTGACCAGAACCAGCTGGGATCAAATGTCCTGTGATTACGTTCTCTTTCAAACCTAACATCAAATCAGTTTTACCTTGGATGGCAGCCTGACTCAATACCTTGGTTGTTTCCTGGAATGACGCTGCTGAGATCCAGCTTTGTACACCCAAAGAAGCTTTCGTAATACCCAACAATACTGGAGTAGCAGTGGCAGGTTTTGCATCCCTTACTTCTACTAGTTTCTTGTCGCTTCTACGAAGGATCGAGTTTTCTTCACGGAATTCACGCACAGTAACGATCTGACCAGCTTTGAATTTGCTGCTCTCGCCTGCTTCAGTAACCACTTTCTTATCGTAGATGCGGTCGTTCTCTTCGATAAAATCAAAGCGATCTTCCAAATCTTCTTCTAAGAATTTAGTATCACCAGCATCAACGATCTCAACCTTCTTCATCATCTGACGTACAATTACTTCTACGTGCTTGTCATTGATCTTCACACCCTGTAAACGGTAAACCTCTTGGATCTCGTTCACAACGTATTCCTGAACAGCGAATGGTCCTTTGATGGTTAAGATATCTGCAGGAGCGATTTGTCCGTCAGACATTGGAGTACCCGCTTTTACGAAGTCACCATCTTGCACCAGGATCTGGCGTGTCAATGGAACCAAGTATTTCTTCACCATCCCGTCTCTGGACTCAACGATGATTTCACGGTTACCACGTTTAACGTTACCAAAAGCAACTACACCGTCGATCTCACAAACAATCGCAGGGTTACCTGGATTACGTGCTTCGAACAATTCAGTTACACGAGGTAGACCTCCAGTGATATCTCTTAATTTACCTAACACGCGTGGGATTTTCACCAACACCTGTCCGGCTTTTACATCATCACCTTCTTCTACTCCGATATGCGATCCTACTGGCAAGTTATAGTGCTTGGTTTCTTTACCACCTTCTACAACAATTGTTGGGATCTTGGTTTTATCTTTTGTTTCGATAACCACTTTCTCTCTGTGACCAGTTTGCTCATCTGCTTCATCGCGGTAAGTAACACCATCGATAACATCTGAGAATTTAATGGCACCGTTTACTTCAGCAACGATAACGTTGTTGAATGGATCCCATGTACAGATCACATCACCTTTCTTAACTACCTGTCCGTCTTTCACGTTCAGTGTTGCACCGTAAGGCACGTTATTGGTAATCATCAAACGATCGTTCTTCACATCCATGATACGAACCTCACCGGTACGACCAATTACGATACGAACTTTGTTTCCTTCGTTGTTGATAGCGTCTACCGTTCTCAAACCATCGAATTGAATGGTACCATCAAACTTAGCGTTCAAGGTAGATTCGATGTTAGAAGATCCGGCAACCCCACCCACGTGGAACGTACGCAATGTTAACTGTGTACCTGGTTCACCAATTGATTGTGCAGCAATGATACCTACAGCATCACCACGTTGTGCGATATAACCTGTTGCCAAGTTTTTACCATAACACTTCACACAAACACCACGCTTTGCTTCACAAGTTAATACCGAACGAATCTCAACAGTTTCAATTCCGCTGTCTTCAATTTGTTTAGCGATATCGTGAGAAATTTCTTCACCTGCTAGGATAATCAATTCTTCAGTTACAGGATGGTATACATTATGTAAAGAAGTACGACCTTCAATTCTATCTGCTAATGGTTCGATAATGTCTTCATTATCTTTCAATGCTGAAGTTGCATTACCACGTAAAGTACCGCAATCATCTTCTGCGATTACAACGTCCTGAGAAACGTCCACCAAACGACGAGTCAAGTAACCCGCATCGGCAGTTTTCAATGCTGTATCCGCAAGACCTTTACGAGCACCGTGAGTAGAGATAAAGTAATCCAATACGTTTAGTCCGCCTTTAAAGTTAGACAAGATCGGATTTTCAATTACCTCAGAACCAGAGCTACCACTCTTACGAGGTTTAGCCATCAATCCACGAATACCCACTAACTGTTTAACCTGTGTTTTACTACCACGGGCTCCAGAATCCAACATCATGTAAACTGAGTTGAATCCTTGTTTATCAGTAGCCATTTCGCGAATCAGGGTTTCTGTGATACGTGTATCCACACGGCTCCAGATATCGATTACTTGGTTATAACGTTCGTTATTAGTAATCAATCCCATATTATAGTTTTCCCAAACTTCGTCTACTTCAGTTTTTGCATTATCCAATAACTCATCACGTAAATCTGGAACGATCAAGTCATTAACGCTGAAGCTCAATCCACCACGGAATGCCATACGGAATCCAAGTGTTTTGATATCATCCAAGAACTTCGCAGTTTTAGGAACGTCGGTGATTTTGATGATATCTCCGATGATTTCACGAAGATTCTTCTTAGTCAACAATGCATTGATGTATCCCACTTCAACTGGTACATTCTGATTAAACAGAACGCGACCAACAGTTGTTTCAATCAATTTCAAGCTCAGTTTACCATTTTCACGAACCATTGTTTTTACGCGAATGTTTGCGTGTAGGTCAACCACTTTTTCATTGTATGCGATAACAACTTCATCCATATTGTAGAAAGCCATTCCCTGACCTTTTACAACTTCGTTATCCATTGTTTTCTTACCCTTGGTCATGTAATACAATCCCAATACCATGTCCTGAGAAGGAAGGGTGATAGGCGTACCATTTTGAGGGTTCAAAATATTGTGAGAAGACAACATCAATAACTGGGCTTCCAAAATTGCTGCATTGCTCAAAGGCACGTGCACCGCCATCTGGTCACCATCGAAATCGGCGTTAAATGAAGAGGTTACCAATGGGTGTAATTGGATTGCTTTTCCTTCTACTAGTTTTGGTTGGAAAGCCTGAATTGATAAACGGTGCAATGTTGGGGCACGGTTTAGCATAATTGGATGGCCTTTCAAAATATTTTCCAAGATATCCCAAACAACTGCTTCTTTACGATCCACTAATTTCTTAGCACTCTTCACAGTTTTTACAATACCTCTTTCAATTAATTTGCGAATAACAAATGGCTTGAACAATTCAGCAGCCATATCTTTAGGTAAACCGCACTCGTGTATTTTCAATTCTGGTCCTACAACGATTACAGAACGTCCGGAATAATCCACACGCTTACCTAATAAGTTCTGACGGAAACGTCCTTGCTTACCTTTCAAGACATCGCTCAAAGATTTTAATGCACGTCCACCCTCAGCTTTAACAGCATTTGATTTACGGCTATTATCGAACAATGAATCGATTGCTTCTTGTAACATACGTTTTTCATTACGTAAGATTACTTCAGGAGCTTTGATCTCTAACAAACGCTTTAAACGGTTGTTACGGATGATTACACGACGATATAAATCATTCAAATCAGAAGATGCGAAACGGCCACCATCCAATGGTACCAATGGACGCAATTCTGGAGGAATAACTGGGATATACTGCATGACCATCCACTCTGGGCGGTTGGTGATACGAGTACCAGCATCACGGAATGATTCAACTACGCTCAAACGCTTTAAAGCATCTGCTTTACGTTGTTGAGAAGTTTCAGTTGCCGCTGCATTACGCAATGAGAAACTCAAACCATCCAGATCAATTCTTTCCAAAAGAGCGTGAACTGCTTCAGCACCCATTTTAGCTATGAATTTCTGTGGATCATCATCAGGTAAATACTGATTATCTTTTGGCAAATTATCCAGGATATCTAGGTATTCTTCTTCAGTAAGAAGATCACCCATATTCATGTCTTTCACACCACCCTGAATAACTACATATCTTTCGTAGTAAACGATTGTTTCTAATTTCTTAGAACTCATTCCTAACAAATAACCAATCTTGTTGGGCAAACTTTTGAAGTACCAGATGTGTACAACCGGAACAACTAGTTTGATATGCCCCATGCGTTCGCGACGCACTTTCTTTTCAGTTACTTCAACACCACAACGGTCACACACGATGCCCTTATAACGGATACGCTTATACTTTCCGCAAGCACATTCGTAGTCCTTTACTGGTCCGAAGATTCTTTCACAAAACAAACCATCACGCTCCGGTTTATAAGTACGGTAGTTAATGGTTTCAGGCTTTAGCACTTCACCAAAGCTTCTTTCTAGAATACTATCTGGAGAAGCCAGACTGATAGTGATCTGTGAGAAAGTTGGCCTAGGTTTGTTATCTCTTTTGATTGCCATATTGCTATTGAGAATTTGTAGATTAATATTTTTAATACTGTTTGGAATAAGAAAGTGGATCATCGTATTGATAACGATCACCCACTTTCATTCCTATCTTATTCGAACTTTAAATCAAGTCCTAATCCTCTCAATTCATGTACCAATACATTGAATGATTCAGGAACACCCGGACGTGGGATATTATCTCCCTTCACAATGGCTTCGTACGTTTTAGCACGGCCAATGATATCATCCGATTTGAGGGTTAACAATTCCTGTAAGATATTAGCTGCACCATATGCTTCCAGTGCCCAAACCTCCATCTCACCAAAACGCTGACCACCAAACTGTGCTTTACCACCCAACGGTTGTTGAGTAATCAAACTGTATGGTCCGATTGAACGGGCGTGCATCTTATCATCAACCATGTGGTGAAGTTTGATCATGTAGATCACTCCCACAGTAGCTTTCTGATGGAAACGCTCACCAGTTTCACCATCGTATAAATAGGTATGTCCATTTCTAGGAATTCCAGCCTGAACACAGTACTCTTCGATTTGTGTAGTTGATGCACCATCGAAAATCGGTGTTGCAAACTTCACGCCCAAACGCTTACCAGTCCAACCTAAAATGGTTTCATAGATCTGACCCAAGTTCATCCTTGATGGTACCCCTAGTGGATTCAATACGATATCTACCGGTGTTCCATCTTCCATAAACGGCAAGTCTTCAGCACGTACAATTTTTGCAACGATACCTTTGTTACCGTGGCGACCCGCCATCTTATCACCCACTTTCAACTTACGCTTAACTGCTAAGTAAACCTTTGCAAGTTTCAATACACCTGCTGGTAATTCATCACCAATAGAGATATTGAATTTCTCACGCTTGTATCTACCTAACTCTTCATTAAACTTAATGCTGTAGTTGTGTAATAAAGTGTTGATCTGATCATCAGTTTTTGCATCACCTGTCCATCCCAAAGGATTAACGTTCTGATAATCGATAGTTGATAAATTCTTTTGATTGAATTTAGCACCCTTACCAATTAACATCTCTCCGAAATTATTGCTCACACCTGTAGATGCTTTGTCTTTCAACAAAGTCTGCAACTTGTCTAACAACAATTCTTTAATAGATTCAACATTTTGCTGATGAACTTTTTCTACTTTTTCTAACTGTGCTTTTTCACGAATCTTTCCGTTCTTATCTTTCTTAGCACGTTGGAATAATTTTTTATCGATAACCACACCTTCAGTTCCGTTAGGAGCTTTCAAAGAAGCATCTTTTGCATCACCGGCTTTGTCTCCAAAGATGGCACGCAATAATTTTTCTTCTGGTGTAGGATCTGATTCACCTTTTGGAGTGATCTTACCAATCAAGATATCGCCTTCCTTAATGGTTGCACCAATACGAATGATACCATTTTCATCAAGATCTTTGGTAGCATCTTCTGATACGTTAGGAATATCTGGAGTTAATTCTTCTTCACCCAATTTAGTATCGCGAACTTCTAATTCATATTCTTCAATGTGAACAGAAGTAAAGAGATCTTCACGAACTACTCTTTCACTGATTACGATCGCATCTTCAAAGTTGTAACCTTTCCATGGCATGAATGCCACTTGTAAGTTTCTTCCTAATGCAAGTTCTCCATTTTGAGTAGCATATCCTTCTGTTAGGAAATCACCTTTTTTAACTTGTTGACCTTTCTTCACAGCTGGGCGAAGATTGATACAAGTTGCCTGGTTAGTCTTCATGAACTTAGTAAGTGTGTACACTTGTAAGTCGTCGTTAAAGCTTACCAAACGATCAAGATCATTTCTATCGTAGCGAACATGAATATGATTTGCATCAACGAATTCAACAACACCATTACCTTCTGCGTGGATTTGAATACGTGCATCGCGAGCAGCTTTTCCTTCTAGTCCGGTACCCACAATTGGAGCTTCCAAACGAATCAAAGGAACGGCCTGACGTTGCATGTTCGATCCCATCAAGGCACGGTTAGCATCATCATGTTCTAGGAAAGGAATCAGAGAGGCACTCAAACCAACGATTTGGTTCGGTGCAACGTCCATGAATTCCACTTCTTCTTTATCAAGGATTGGGAAGTCGCCTGTTTGACGAGATACTACACGATCTTCAGCAAAAGCACCATCCGCTTTTAACGGTGTGTTACTCTGTGCGATCTTTGCAGAATCTTCTTCTTCAGCACTTAAGAAAGTAAGGGTATCCATGTTTACTTTACCAGACTCTACTTTACGGTAGGGAGTTTCAATGAAACCCATATCGTTAATCGCAGCGTGTACGCAAAGTGTAGAGATCAAACCAATGTTTGGTCCTTCTGGAGTTTCAATAGTACATAAACGACCGTAGTGCGAATAGTGTACGTCACGAACCTCGAAACCAGCACGCTCTCTGCTCAAACCTCCTGGTCCAAGTGCGGAGATACGACGCTTGTGCGTGATCTCACTCAGTGGATTGGTTTGGTCTAAGAATTGAGACAACTGAGAAGTACCGAAGAATGAGTTAATAACTGAAGATAAGGTACGTGCATTGATCAAATCAACTGGCGTAAATACCTCGTTATCACGAACGTTCATACGCTCACGGATGGTTCTAGCCATACGAGCTAAACCAACACCGAATTGAGCATACAATTGCTCACCCACTGTACGAACACGACGGTTGCTCAAGTGATCGATATCATCGATCTCAGCTTTACCGTTTGTTAAGCGTACCAGGTACTTAATGATTTCAATAATATCAGGCTTAGTTAACACCTTCTTTTCCAAAGGATATTCCAAACCTAATTTACGGTTGATCTTATAACGACCAACTTCTCCTAAGTCATAACGCTTATCGGAGAAAAATAATTTATCGATAATACCACGAGCAGTTTCGTTGTCAGGAGCATCAGCACCACGCAATTGGCGATAGATATGCTGAACCGCTTCTAGTTCACTGTTTGAGGTATCTTTATTTAAAGTGTTGTAGATAATTGCATAGTCGCCACCAACGTCTTCTTTTTGAATAAATACGCTCTTCACTTCCATCTCAATGATGGTTGCGATAGCTTCTTCATCCAATACGGTGTCGCGCTCCATCACAATCTCATTACGCTCGATGCTCACCACTTCACCAGTATCTTCATCCACGAAATCTTCTACCCATGTTCTTAAAACACGTGCAGCTAATTTCTTACCAACCTGGTTAGCTAATGATTTCTTATCGGCTTTTACCTCATCGGCCATACCGAATAATTCGAGGATATCCTTATCGGTTTCAAAACCGATAGAACGCAATAAAGTAGTTACGGGGAACTTCTTTTTACGATCGATATAGGCGTACATGACGTTGTTGATATCCGTAGCGAATTCCATCCATGCACCTTTGAACGGAATTACCCTTGCAGAGTAAATCTTAGTTCCATTAGGGTGAACAGACTGTCCAAAGAAAACACCAGGTGAACGGTGTAACTGAGAAACTACTACACGCTCTGCACCATTAATTACAAAGGTACCGCGTGGGGTCATGTACGGGATATTACCCAAGAACACATCCTGAACGATTGTTTGGAAATCAACGTGCTCCTCATCGTTACAACTTAAACGCAATTTTGCTTTTAAGGGAACAGCATAAGTAAGTCCGCGCTCCATACACTCTTCAATAGTGTAACGTGGGGGATCGATAAAATAATCCAGGAATTCCAGTACGAAAATGTTACGCGTATCCGTAATAGGAAAATTTTCCTTGAATACACGGAACAAGCCTTCCACGTTTCTTTTGTCGGGCGTTGTTTCTAACTGAAAAAACTCGCTGAATGATTCTAACTGAATGTCGAGTAGGTCTGGGGCATCCGCCAAATGTTTAGTTTTACCGAAGCCGACCCTGTTGTTCAATGTAGTTGTAGACATATTTGTGTAAAACCGGTTTTAGTACGTAAAATTTTGGGGAGAACTAAGTGCTTCTCTTAACGTACAATCGGCGCATCTACCACTCAAACAAGCGATAAAAATGTCCACCCGCTAATAAGCCCAAAATAAAGGATGGCGAAGGTAAGGAATAAGGATAAAAATAAAAAACATATTTTGTTAAATCAATCGGGCATAAAAAAACCGATAGAATTGCTTCTATCGGTCTATTATTTTGAGGTAGGGTTAATTACTTAACTTCTACTTCAGCACCTGCTTCTTTTAATTTAGCAGCGATCTCATCAGCTTCTGCCTTAGATACGCCTTCTTTAACTGCTTTAGGAGCGCCATCAACTAAGTCTTTAGCTTCTTTCAAGCCTAAGCCAGTTAATTCTTTAACGATCTTAACTACAGTCAATTTGCTAGCACCACCGCTAACTAAAACTACATCGAAAGATGTTTTTTCTTCCACTGCTGCTGCTGCGTCTCCGCCGCCTGCTGCTACTACTACTGCTGCTGCAGCTGGTTCAATACCGTAATCAGCTTTCAAAACGTCTGCTAATTCTTGAACTTCTTTAACTGTTAAGCTTACTAATGATTCAGCTAATGCTTTAATATCTGCCATGTTTTTGAATTTTTTCCGCCTTCATGGTTTCCTTTCGGATACTCCGGCGGAGGGTTTAAAAAAATTGCCTTTATTTTCCCTCAGGCCTGGGATATTTTAGTGGATGCTATCTGAATAGCATCCATTTTAATTATGCTTCTGCCGGAGCGTCTGATGCAGGCGCTTCTGCAACTGGAGCTTCTGCAACTGGAGCTTCTGGTGCTGCTTCAATTACTTCAGCAACAACTGCAGTTCCTTCTGCTTTCTGCTCGTGGTGATGCAACAATGCTGCGATCACACGCTTAGCAGGCGATTGTAACAATCCGATTACTTCCCCAATCAATTCATTCTTAGACTTGATTTGTGTAAGAGCTTTCAGATTTTCGTTACCAGTGTAAACATCACCATTAATGAAAGCAGCTTTTAAAACTGGCTTTTCAGAATTCGCTCCTTTACGGAATGAAGTGATGATCATTGCTGGTTCTTTAGGGTTCTCAGAGAACAATAAAGCGGTTACATTGTGCAAAGAATCATAGATACCAGCATATTTTTCAGAATCCAAAGATTCCAAAGCTTTGCGGATCAAAGTATTCTTAGCAACTTTCATCTCTACTTGTTTATCAAAACAAGTGCGACGTAATTTAGATACCTGTGCTACGGTTAACGCTTCTGTATCGGTAATATAGAAGTTATTATATTGAGTGAACTTCTCTTTCAAGAGTTCTATAACCTCATTTTTTTGATCTTTGGTCATAACTAATTTGTTTTATGAACCCGGGTCATTTCGTGTTACTGATTACTCAGTTTGCGATCACCAGGATTAGTTGATTAATGATTTGGTGTCTAATGTAATACCTGGGCTCATAGTGCTTGCCATACTCACAGCTTTCAGGTAAGTACCTTTAGAAGAAGATGGTTTCAATTTCAAGATAGCATTGATCAACTCAGTGCTGTTCTCAGAAATTTTTTCAGGAGCGAAAGAGATACGACCGATAGACGCGTGAACGATACCAGTTTTATCAACTTTGAACGCAATTTTACCGCCTTTAACCTCATTAACTGCTGCAGCAACATCATTTGTTACGGTACCAGTTTTAGGGTTTGGCATCAAGTTACGTGGTCCTAACACTTTACCCAATTTACCAATCTTAGGCATTACAGAAGGAGTTGCGATGATTACATCAACATCTACCCAACCACTTTCAATCTTTGCAATGAATTCGTCTAAACCAACAAAGTCTGCACCTGCTTCTTTTGCAGCAGCTTCTTTATCTGGAGTACACAAAACCAATACTTTTTTAGTTTTACCAGTACCGTGAGGTAATGATACAGTTCCACGAACTTGTTGGTCTGCTTTTTTAGGATCTACACCCAAACGGATATGAAGATCAACAGAGCTATCAAATTTGGTACAGTTAATTTCTTTTACAAGGCTAGCTGCTTCTTTCAGGGAATAAATTTTGTTTTTATCCACCTTAGTTACTGCTACTTTTCTTTTTTTAGTAAGTGACATTTTCTAAATGATTTAAGGTGAATAATTAATTTTCCCAAGGGGCTTTTCCTTCAACAGTTACTCCCATTGAACGGGCAGTTCCAGCAACCATGCTCATTGCGCTATTCAAAGTGAAAGCATTAAGATCGCTCATCTTGTCTTTAGCGATAGCTTCAACTTGATCCCAAGTTACTTTGCCCACTTTAGAACGATTGCTTTCTTTAGAACCGGTTTGAATTTTTGCAGCCTCCATGATCTGAACTGCAGCTGGAGCGGTTTTAATAACGAAGTCGAAAGACTTGTCTGTGTAAACCGTGATCAAAACAGGAACAACTTTTCCCATTTTGTCTTGAGTTCTAGCATTAAACTGCTTACAGAACTCCATGATGTTAACACCCTTAGAACCAAGGGCTGGACCTACTGGAGGTGCTGGATTGGCCGAACCGCCTTTCACCTGCAACTTTACGTAGCCTGAGATTTCTTTTGCCATTTTTTAGATTTTATTGGTGATATCGTCCCGATTTGTTCGGAACTCCCAAAGTCAATCATTCTTCCTAAAAAGAACTTTTGGGGCGGCAAAGGTAAGCCCTAGTAGCTTTTCTACAAAATATTTCCCCATTTTATTTGCCCTTAGAAACAAAAAAGCCCTGAAATTTTGATTTTCAGGGCTTTTTCTATCTTTTTAAGCTTAGTTGATCTTGTCAACCTGCATATAATTCAATTCTACTGGTGTAGAACGACCGAAGATTTTCACCGTTACTTTCAATTTTTTCTTCTCATCGTTCACTTCTTCAATCACACCATTGAAATCGTTGAATGGTCCTTCGATTATCTTGATTGTTTCGCCAACAATAAATGGTTCGCTCATGCTTACACCACCCAGATCATTCATCTCATCTACCTTACCCAACATTTTATTTACTTCACTTTTGCGTAAAGAAATAATATTTCCTTTAGATCCTTTGCCATCCGTTAAGAAGTGCATCACGTTGCTGATATTGCTGATATGCTGTACAATATCATCGGTTAATTTACCGTCCTGAACCTCCATCATCACATATCCGGGAAAATAGTTTTTTTCGCGCATTACTTTTTTACCATTCTGCACTTTGTATACTTTCTCCATTGGCAAGAAAATCTGTTTGATAATGGTTGTCCAACCATTTCGAACCAAATCCTTATCCAGGTATTCTTTTACTTTACGTTCTTTGCCACTAACCACACGCAAAACGTACCATTTTGTTTCTACTTGAGGAACAACTGGTGCTTCGCCTTCTAAAATTTCAACTGCTTCCATGATTGGTTACTTGAAAAGTGAATAAATCAATTTAAGCAATTGGTTACTTGAAAAGTCCATTACCCATACCATTGCAGTAATGATAACAGTTGCAACCAACACAATTACGGTGCTTTGCTGTAACTGTATCCAGGTAGGCCAGGTTACTTTCTCCAGCAATTCACGATAACTCTCTTTGAAATAAGTGGTGATCTTGTTCATTTTTTCTTTTTTGTATTCTTTTAACCGCCTCACATTAATCTGCACGGGCACTAGGATTCGAACCCAGATCAAAGGTTTTGGAGACCTGCATGCTACCGTTGCACCATGCCCGTAGAAAACTAAAAGCTATCCTGAGTAAATCAAGACAGCTTTTAGTGGTATCGCAAATATAGTAAATATTTGCTTAAAAGCTAAAAGCCGAAGCTTTAGCTTATTTGATAATCTCTGTAACCTGACCAGCACCTACGGTACGGCCACCTTCACGAATCGCAAACTTCAAACCTTTTTCCATTGCGATTGGTTGAATCAACTTAACAGTCAAGCCGATGTTATCACCAGGCATCACCATTTCAGTTCCTTCAGGTAAAGAACACTCACCAGTTACGTCAGTTGTACGGAAGTAGAACTGAGGACGGTATTTGTTGAAGAATGGAGTGTGACGTCCACCTTCTTCTTTGCTCAATACGTAAACCTCACCCTTGAATTCTGTATGCGGAGTGATAGAACCTGGCTTACAAAGAACCATACCACGACGGATTTGGCTTTTCTCAATACCACGTAATAACAAACCAGCATTATCTCCAGCTTCACCTTCGTCAAGCAATTTCTTAAACATCTCAACACCTGTAACAGTTGAAGTTAATGGAGCTTCCATTAAACCAACGATTTCAATTCCTTCACCCACTTTGATACGACCTCTCTCGATACGACCAGTAGCAACAGTACCACGACCAGTAATAGAGAATACGTCTTCCACGCTCATCAAGAATGGTAAATCTACCGGACGAGGAGGCAATGGAATGTAAGAATCTACAGCATCCATTAATTCTTCAATCTTAGCAACCCATTGTGGTTCACCAGCAAGACCTAATGAAGCAGAACCTTGAATGATTGGAGTGTTATCGCCATCGAAACCATAAGAGGTTAACAATTCACGAACTTCCATTTCAACTAATTCTAATAATTCAGGATCATCCACCAAATCAACTTTGTTCATGAAAACAACGATTTGAGGAACGCCTACCTGACGAGCCAATAGGATGTGCTCTTTAGTTTGTGGCATAGGACCATCAGTTGCAGCAACAACCAAGATAGCTCCGTCCATTTGAGCAGCACCAGTAATCATATTCTTCACATAGTCGGCGTGACCTGGACAGTCAACGTGCGCATAGTGACGGTTAGCAGTTTGATACTCAACGTGAGCAGTATTGATAGTGATACCACGCTCTTTTTCTTCGGGCGCGCCATCGATTTCGTCATAGTTTTTTGCAACGTTACCCATACCCTTTTTAGAAAGGATCATAGTGATCGCTGCAGTTAAAGTAGTTTTACCATGGTCAACGTGACCAATGGTACCTACGTTTACGTGAGGTTTTTCCCTCTTGAAGGTCTCTTTTGCCATTTTTATCGGTTTTTAGTTGTGTTTTTAAAATATTCGGTTCAATTAAGACCCGGTTAAAATTATGATTGGCAGCTGTTTTCACACCTGCTGATTTGTTTTTTCAGATATCCATCTCTTCTCTAAACGCTCTCACCTTGATATCCAAATTGTAAAGAGCCGATGGTGAGAATCGAACTCACGACCTCTTCCCTACCAAGGAAGTGCTCTACCCCTGAGCTACATAGGCTTGAAAGTTACCCGATCTGCTAACTGTTGCCAGTAAAAGATCGGGTACAATTCACAGAGCGGAAGACGAGGGTCGAACTCGCGACCTATAGCTTGGAAGGCTATCGCTCTACCAATTGAGCTACTTCCGCTTAAATCACCGCAGCTTATGCGAAGGTGAAAGAAAATCAATTCAAAATTCAAAAATCAAAATTCAAAAAAATAGTTTTGACTTTTGACTTTTAACTTTTGACTTACAAAGAACTTTAGTCCCTGAAACATAAGCTTCAAAAACTTTCGTGGGCAGAGTAGGGTTCGAACCTACGTACACGTGAGTGAACAGATTTACAGTCTGTCGCCTTTAACCACTCGGCCATCTGCCCATTTTTTTTGTACCCTCATTTTCCACGCAGATGAAATCTGTAATCGTGAAAACTAACGATACAAAATAGAGCCGAAGATGGGACTCGAACCCGCGACCTGCTGATTACAAATCAGCTGCTCTACCAACTGAGCTACTTCGGCAATACGTAAAGAACTATCCCATTTTTTGGGATGGCAAAGGTAATGGAAAACTTTATTCAGCAAAATTTTGTTGCAAAAATTTTAAAACAGTTTTCAACAGTCTGTTATCAACCTACGCCAAGTTTCATGCAAAGTTCACTGTTTTCAGGTATTTGGTCAAGAAAACTGATTAAAAAAAACTGTCAAGTGGGCAAAAAAAAGCCCCCCGAATAATCGGGGGGCTCCTAGCTTTTTAAGCGGCAAGCTTATCTTTTTTTCTTTTTATCTGTGAAATGATTGAATCCATGGCATTGTCAAATGATTCCTCAAAAGATTTAGAAGATGCTTTTACAAAGAAATCATGCTTCGGCACATGCACTTTTATTTCAACAACCTTATCCTTGATGGAGTGAACTACATTATCCAATTTCAAAAAGAGATCCACCTTTAAAATCTGGTCGTGAAATGTGTTCAGCTTTTCTACTTTCTTAGTAACATAATCCACCAATTTGTCATCTGCATCAAAGTGCACTGTCTGAATGTTAACGTTCATAGCAACTCACGTTTAAACGGTTAATAATAAAAATATGGGAAAGAACTCATTGCCAGCATCTGTGAACTGGCTATCAGAATCTGTATACAAGTTAAATTAAATTATCGCAAAAACCCAGAAATAAAACCTGTTTTTTTAAGTTTTAACAGTCCCTGAAAAAAAGAATTGTTGAATTGTTTTTATGCCTTGGGGTGTGCTTTGTTAAACACTTCTTTCAGCTTTTCAATCGTGTTATGTGTATATATCTGAGTGGCTGCTAAACTACTATGCCCCAACAACTCTTTCACTGCATTTAAATCGGCCCCTCCATTCATCAAATGGGTTGCAAAACTATGACGTAAAATATGCGGACTCTTTTTCTGAACTGTTGTTACTTGGGCTAAATATTGGTGCACAAAGGCATAAACCGACCTCGCCTGTAATGGTTTCCCGTTTTCATTAACAAATAGATTAAAATTGTTTGATTCCTTTACAGGCTTCTCATCAACATATTTTTGCAAATCAAGCAAGAATTCTTTTTCGACGGGTATGATCCGTTCTTTATTCCCTTTGCCAAGAACTTTAATCTGTTTTCCAGCAATATCAATCTGTGCCTCTTTCAATTGAATGAGTTCTGATAAGCGCATCCCAGTATGGTAAAACAGTTTCATCACTAACCGTTCAGTTCTCCCCTGCCAGTTATCTGGAAATTCCACATGATCAAATAATACGTGCATTTCCTTCTCTTCTACGTATACCGGCAAGCGTTTACTCATTTTGGGAGAAATAATGCTTGCCATGGGGCTCTTCTCTAACTGTCCGGTTTTTAATTGGTATTTAAAAAACGATTTTAAAGTAGATATTTTCCGATTGAGCGACTTGGCGCTGATATCCGTTTGTTTACGTTTAATATCTGCCAGCCAGCTCTTCACGAACATGCTATTGATCTGTTCTACGGGTGGAACTTCGTCGTATTGATCCTTCAGAAATAATAAGAATTGCTCCAGATCTGTTTGGTAGGCAATGATGGTATGCCGGGAATATCTCTTCTCGAATTGTAGGTAATCTAAAAATGGTGCTATTTGCGGATATTCAGTTATGGACATAAAAAAGTAGTCTAAAGATATAACCTTAGACTACTCTAAAATATTGTGATGAAGGAAAATTACCCTTCGATCTTACCGCTAGCGATCTGCTGCTTATAGATTGCTTTCAAAACCTCACCACGACGTCTAACAGACGGCTTGATAAAAGCTTGACGCTCTCTTAATTGTAATAAAGCCTTAGATTTCTCGAATTTCTTCTTGTACTTCTTAAGCGCTTTGTCGATGTTTTCGCAGTCTTTTGAATCAATAATTAACATATAAATATACCTCCTCAGGCGTTTTTAGGAGCGCAAAGATACGCCTTGGATTGTATTTTCCAAATCAAAATAAAAACTCTTTTGTTTTTATTGTCCCCATTCGATTTCGCAATTTAACTTGCATCCATGTTTACAGGAATAGTAGAAAACACCGGAAAGATCATTTCCATCGAGAAAAAGGGTTCAAATGCCATTTTTTGGATCGAATCTCCCCTATCAGGTGAGTTAAAGGTTGATCAAAGCTTGAGTCACGACGGTGTCTGCCTCACAGTAGAAGCCATAGATGGCAACAAACATCGGGTTACGGCTATAGAGGAAACCCTCAAAAAAACAAACCTTGCCTCCTGGTCTGCAGGCATAGAAGTGAATCTTGAAAGATGTATGATCATGAATGGGCGCCTAGACGGTCATATCGTACAAGGTCATGTAGACGCAACAGCTACCTGTATAGATTATCAAGTTTTAGAAGGCAGTTGGGAATACCGTTTTAGTTTCCCTGAAGGATTTGGACACCTTGTGATTGAAAAAGGAAGTATTGCAGTAAATGGCACCAGTCTTACCTGTTTTAATGTAGACAAAAATCAATTTAGTATTGCTGTTATACCTTACACTTTCGAACACACTAGTATTCATCAGGTGCAAATAGGCTCTATTGTAAATATTGAATTTGATATTTTAGGCAAGTATGTACAACGCTGGATGCAACTAAAAGATTAAATGGTTTTTCCTTTCAAAGCGCCGCTTACTGCTGCATCCATGGCCCTTTCAGCAAATGGCCTTGACACTTCATTCAACTCTTCAATTTTTGTTTGAATCAGGTTTTTATCATCCATAGTCAAAGCTAATTGCAAAGATTGCATGGCAGCTGCAGTATCTAAAATTTCCTGTTGTGTTAATAGTGACTGATTCTTGCCTATGAATTTTTCAGTAACATCTAAGATCTGTTCAGCCTCTGTTCTTGCTTCAACAAGTGCCCGAATTTGCATATCATCTTTTGCATGTGTAATACTATCCATCAACATGATTTCTACTTCCTCATCTGTTAAACCAAATTGAGGTTTCACTTCAATACTTTGCTCAATACCACTTCTTAATTCTTTTGCTTTCACTACCAAAATACCGTCAGCATCAATTAGAAATTGTACTTCTACTTTTGGTAATCCAGCGGGCATTCCCGGGATTCCTGTTAAATTAAACTCGGCTAATTTTCTATTGTCTTTTACAAGATCTCTTTCTCCCTGAAAAACGGAAATGCGCATACTTCCCTGACCATCTTTATGTGTGGTATATTGTCTTCCTACGCTGGTAGGAATCTTAGAATTTCTTGGAATTAATACATCCATCAAACCTCCCATTGTTTCAATACCTAAACTCAATGGTGTAATATCTAACAGCAAAAAATCTTTGTTATTTCCTGCTAATATATCTGCTTGAATGGCAGCTCCTAATGCCACTACTTCATCGGGGTTTACACGATCATTTACAGGTTTGCCAAAGAATGCACTCACTGCATTTTTAACAGCAGGAACACGGGTTGAACCTCCCACCATCACAATCGTAGAAATCGCGTCAGTACTCAGTTTCGCGTCTGTCAAAGCACGTTTACAACATGCAATTGTTTTATCTACTAACGGCTGAATCAATACCTCAAATTGTTGTTTTGTGATACTTAATACCTCACCATTCCAATCGGTGGAAAATCGTTCGTGTGTACTTAAATGTTTCTTTGCTTCTTCTGCTTTTAAACGTAACCCCTGAGCTAATGTTTTATGTTCATGTAACTCTTCAATTGTTATACCCACTTGATTCAACCAATGCTGCATGATGGTTCTATCTAAATCATCTCCACCTAAATAGGTATCACCATTTGTACTAAGTACTTCAAAGATTCCATTACTGATATGAAGAATGGATATATCAAAAGTTCCACCACCCAGATCATACACAGCAATAGTAGCTTCTTCCTCCTGATTCATGCCTAACCCATAAGCAAGACTGGCTGCTGTTGGTTCATTCACAATTCTCATGACATCCAAACCGGCCAGTTTTCCTGCATCTCTTGTGGCTTGTCTTTGTGCGTCATTAAAATAGGCAGGAACTGTAATAACCGCTTTAGTGACTGGCGTTTTTAAAATATGTTCTGCTCTTTGTTTTAATTCTTTTAAAATAAAAGATGACAGTTCAATGGGCGAAAAAAACTGATTCCCAACATGCACTTTCACCAAACTTTCTGTATCATCATCAATTACTTTATAGGCAAAAAATCCAGCATTTTCTTTGATATCCTTATAACTTTTGCCCATCAATCGTTTCGCACTAAAAATGGTATTTTGAGGATCTAATTCTAAGAATGCTCTTGCTTGTTCTCCTACCGTAGGATTACCAAATTCATCGAAATGTACAATGCTTGGAACCAGGCTACTTGTATTAAATTCCCTCAAGGCAACAGGCTGTTTTGTTTCAGGATGTATGATAGCTACTAAACTATTAGTAGTTCCCAGATCTATGCCCACAATCATTTCTGCTTGCTGAAGACTTCCTGTAGCGATATTGATAGCAATCTTTGCCATATAGAACTAATTACAAATATTTTATGGAATTTCTAAACGGCAAAAGTAAAACAATGCTCCTGCCAAAACTTGCGATTTCAGGAATGAATCCTTCGTATTCTTTATTTAGGCTTCAACAACTTCGGTTTTTGTCAACTTATCATGCAATGGTTTTCCCCAGAATGCATTAAAAAAAAAATCAATGATGATGAGCCTTAGCAAACTGCGACCTATTACTTGAATAACACTGGGTTTATTTCCATTTCGGTCTACTACTTTGCTGGAGGATACCCATTTGCCCGGGGTTCTAGCCCAAATCATTTCAAAAAAACTATAATAAACAAATAGTACGCCCCCAATAAACCACCAGAAATTAATGGGTTTAAAATGCCAGTTCACCACATAGAAATTCCAGTATTTAAATACAGCAAAGCTGAGAAAGAATACCAGTATTCCGTCGACTAAAAAATTTAAAATACGCGTACCGTCCCCAACATTTTTCATATTCCGATGCATTTGAGCAAAAATATCTGCTTTAGTTGATTAAATTTCAATAGTCAACCAAATGAAGTAATTACTTTTGCGCAAATTGTTAGGAAGATGCATTTAATTGAAGAATTACAATGGAGGGGTATGATCCAGGATATCATGCCCGGAACTAAGGAATTATTGGAAAAAGAAATGGTATCTGGTTACATAGGATTTGATCCTACTTCAGATAGTTTACATATTGGTAGTTTGGTTCCTATTTTACTATTGGTACACCTTCAACGTGCGGGACACAAACCCTATGCATTAGTTGGTGGTGCTACAGGAATGGTTGGAGACCCAAGTGGCAAAAGCGAGGAACGAAATCTTTTGAGTGAAGAGACTTTACTTTTCAATCAGGAAGGGGTTCGAAAACAGCTGGCAAGATTTTTAGATTTCAATAACAACCAACCAAATTCTGCAGAACTAGTAAATAATTATGATTGGTTCAAAGATTTTAGTTTCCTGAATTTTATACGCGACGTAGGTAAGCATATTACCGTGAATTATATGATGTCGAAGGATAGTGTGAAGAAAAGACTGGAGGGTGAAACCGGGATGAGTTTTACAGAGTTCACTTATCAATTGGTACAAGGCTATGATTTTTACTGGTTGTATCAAAATCGAAACTGCAAATTGCAAATGGGGGGAAGTGATCAGTGGGGAAATATAGTAACAGGTACAGAACTCATTCGCAGGAAAGCTGGTGGTGAGGCATTTGCATTTACCTGTCCATTAATTACGAAAGCAGACGGTGGAAAATTCGGAAAAACAGAAAAGGGAAACGTTTGGTTGGATGCAAAGAAAACATCCCCCTATCAGTTCTATCAATTCTGGCTTAATGCAAGTGATGAAGATGCCAAAAAATGGATCAAGATTTTCACTCTTTTACCAAAAGAAGAAATTGAAGCCTTAGTATTAAAACAAGAAGCTGCGCCTCATGAGAGAGCAATACAAAAAAAATTAGCAGAAGAATTAACTTGCTTTGTGCATAGCAGAGCGGATTTTGAATTTGCAGTAAAAGCTTCCGATATTTTATTTGGGAATGCTACTACAGAAATACTACAAAGCTTAAGTGAAGATCAATTATTGCAAGTAATGGAAGGTGTTCCAAGCATTGAAATTGCAAAGAGTACAATTGACGCAGGATATGAGATTGTTACTTTTTTGGCTGATACGCAAATATTTCCAAGCAAAGGTGAAGCAAGAAAAATGTGGCAGGCAGGGGGTTTGAGCTTAAATAAAGCAAAAATATCTACAGAGAAAATATTGATTGATTCCAGTGATTTATTAAAAGATAAATATATCCTTGTTCAGAAGGGGAAGAAAAATTACTATTTAGTAATTGTTTCATAATTAATGCTTTTATAACACACTGATGACGCTGATAAAACGGATTTTCACAGATTACACATCAGTGAAAATCCGTTTTACTTTTTACTTTTTACTTTTTATTTTTTACTTTTTACTTTTTACTTTTTAATTTTTACTTTTTAATTTTTACCTTTTACTTTATTTTCTTAATCTCATTCCACATTGCATCAGCCACAAATTGCTGTCCAGTTGGATTCAAGTGCACTCTGTCAGAAGTTAGCATACCCCTCTCTTCATTTTTAAGATTATTCTTGAGGTTATATTCAAGTAGTCCTCCTCTTAGATCAACCAATTGTAGTGCGTTGTCGGTTGCATATTTCCTGATCCAATTACAATATAAATTCAAATCTCCATCCTGTTGATTTGAAAAGTCTGTTCGCTCGCCAATTGCTGCAGGAGTAGCTAAAATGATTTTTGCGCCACTAGCTTTTATTTTTTTTACAACAGCATCATAAAATTTACCAAACTTATCATAATCTGTTCCAGTTCCACCTGTCATTTTATGCCACACATCGTTTACCCCTATATATATCACAACGATATCGGGGTTCTTTTCTAACACATCTGTTTCTAATCTCAGGTAAAGATCATAAATCTTATTACCGCCAATACCAGCACCTATCAATTCATAATTGTCTGTAAGTCCTTCTTTTTGAATGATAGTATCAATTAATCTGATATATCCGCCCGGACTAACTCCTGCTTGCGTAATACTATCTCCAAAGAAGATAATTTTTTTCTTTTTATCATATCTGTACGACATGAGTATCATCGCACACACAAAAAGGGCTAATAGAATCAATTTGTTGGTCATGGCAATTGTTTGTTCGTTTAGAATTTGAACATTAAATATAATTGTTAAAAAGTAACCATTAGCTCATTTTAAACGTTTTTAGGTTAGAAAATCAGTTAGTTTTTTTTCTCCATTCGTATACAGCGAATAGGTTTTGTGAAGAAATCTTTTAAAAAATTTGGAACAATTGGGGTACACCCCTATTTTTGCAACCCATTCGAATAGGATGGATCGGATTGCCTGATAGTATAATGGTAGTACGACTGTTTTTGGTACAGTTTGTCTTGGTTCGAATCCAGGTCGGGCAACTCAAAAAAAACCGCTGAAATTTTCAGTGGTTTTTTTATGCACTGATT
This sequence comes from Chitinophagaceae bacterium, assembly GCA_947371755.1. Taxonomy (GTDB): domain Bacteria; phylum Bacteroidota; class Bacteroidia; order Chitinophagales; family Chitinophagaceae; genus Sediminibacterium. The sequence goes on along the minus strand of CANBQT010000003.1, from coordinate 91,805 downwards.
TCTCAAAAGATATTTATCGATAGATTTTAAATATTCTATTTATTTTATATATTTAAGAAAGATATGTTTTTGAAACTGACCTTTGAAAGTAAAATTTTAATGAATGAACAATGATCATATTGTAAGTGCAAAAAATCAATTCCAGTATTATAAAATGCTGGGAGAAAAAACCTTTCAGCAATTAACTGATGAACAATTATTCTGGCAATACAACCAAGAAACAAATAGCATTGCTACCATTGTAAAGCATTTAGCAGGTAATATGTTATCCAGATGGACAGATTTTCTCACTACAGACGGGGAAAAAGAATGGCGAAACAGAGATTCAGAATTTGAAAATGATCAAAGTTCCAGAACCACACTTATTGAACTTTGGGAAAAGGCTTGGGATTGTTTATTTAAAGCATTAGATTCTATCAATGAAGAAAATATGAGCACTGAAATTTTTATCAGAAATCAAGGGCATACCATTACTGAAGCTATCAATCGTCAATTGGCTCATTACCCTTATCATATTGGCCAAATTGTGTTTATTGGCAAAATGATGCTGAATGAAAAATGGGCATCTCTTTCCATCCCAAGGGGCAATTCAAAACAATATAATTCTGAAAAATTTTCAAAGGCAAAACATACAGAACACTTTACACAGGAATATCTCACTATGAATAAATCTTAGTGCGGAATGTGGCAATAAATTATTAATCTCCTTGAGCTTTAAGCAATGAAAAGAATTCATTCCATTGATATCACCAGGGGTATCGTAATGATCATTATGGCACTAGATCATGTTCGTGATCTGATGCATGTAAATTCCATATCGCAAAGTCCTACAAATTTAGATACCACAACCCCTTTCTTATTTTTCACAAGATGGATCACTTATTTATGTGCGCCTATCTTTGTTTTTTTAGCCGGATCCTCTGCCTTTATTTCTTTAAAAAGAGAAAACGACATAGAAGCAACAAAAAAACATTTGTTTAAAAGAGGCTTGTCTTTAATTATTCTTGAATTCACCATCGTAAATTTTGGACTTTATTTTGATCCCGGGTTTCATACTTTACTTTTTGAAGTGATAGCAAGTACGGGATTTGGGTTGATCATTTTGAGTTTACTTATACGGGTACCTGCTAAGCGTATCGGATTTATTGGTTTAGGCATCTTATGTCTACACAATCTTGCACCTCTGGTTCCATTTTCAGAAAACTCTTTATTAAAGACAATATTAATACCGTTTTTTAGTTCTGCGTCGTTTCCTGTTTTTTCTGGAAAAGTTTTTATTGTAGGCTACCCTCCTATCCCTTGGTTAGGCATCCTATTTTTAGGTTATGCAGTTGGTCATTTTTTTGAAATACCCGAACATCGACGCAACCAACTATTTAAAAAAATGGGGATTATTTTCATTGTTAGCTTTATTATTTTACGATTTATCAATTTCTACGGAGATTCCGCACCATGGGCATCACAACAAAAATTGTCTCTAAGTATCATGTCTTTCCTGAACATCACAAAATACCCGCCATCACTTCTTTTTTGTTTAGCCACTTTGGGGATCCTATTTTTTATCCTAGCTTATTCGGAGAATTTCAATAATAAGATCAAGTCAATCTCATCGGTTTACGGAAAAGTACCCTTGTTCTATTTTATAGTTCACTTTTACCTAGTGCATTTGGTTACGATTACTATGTTGTTCTTACAGGGTTCTCATTGGGAACAATTGGAATTTTCTAGTGGCACTTTTGGCAGACCCAAAGGAATAGAAAGTGGTTTACCCCTATGGGAAGTTTACATCATCTGGATCTCAGTTGTGGCTTTACTTTATCGACCTTGCGTTTGGTTCGGCAAATATAAATATGAGAAGAAATTTTGGTGGCTAAAATATTTTTGATTTAAAAAATTGTATGAAAAATTATATGCTGAAAAAACATTTACTTTTTTTAAGTTTCTCCCTTCTTTATTTCAACATTACTATTGCTCAAAAAAATAAACCGATGCCTGTTATTGATATGCATCTGCATGCATTAAATGCTGATGATCAAGGACCACCACCATTGAAAGTTGGATCACCATTTGACCAATTTGGTGCTAATGACCCTCATAATAATTATGGCGAAACATTTATGGAAGCCTCAAAAACAGGCAAATGGGCAAAACACAATAGCACTTCTCCCACCACAGACGATTCATTAAGAAAACAAACTTTGAGAGCACTCAAAGAAAATAATGTTTTTGCTATTACCAGTGGAGATGTTGCTGTAGTAAGAAATTGGCACAAAGAAGACCCCACTAGAATAATGAACGCAATTTATTGGGATTTCTCCTCTGTCAAAAATAGAGGTTTGAATATAGACTCATTAAAGTGCCTCTTTAAATCAAATGAGTTTAAAGTCTTTGGCGAAGTGGCTATTCAATACGAAGGATACTCTCCGAGCGATTCTTCTTTTGAACCATATTTAAAAATGGCAGAAGAGTTAGATATTCCAGTTGGTATTCATGTAGGGCCTGGACCTCCCGGAGTGATCTATTTGGGATCTTCGAATTATAGAGCATCCTTACATAGTGCTTTTGTGTTAGAGGAAGCATTAGTAAAACATCCAAGGCTAAGGGTTTATGCGATGCATGCAGGGTGGCCTTTAATTGATGATATGATTGCTACTCTATATGCACATCCTCAATTATATGTGGATCTCGGTATTATTGGGTACGCGGTACCTGAAAAAGAGTATTATAACTATTTAGAAAGGATTGTCAATGCTGGATTTTTAAACCGGATTATGTTTGGATCGGATAATATGGTTTGGCCTGGAACCATAAAAGTGGCTATTGATAGAATAAATAAGGCGAAGTTTCTCTCTCCTGCACAAAAAAGAGATATCCTTTTTAATAACGCTGCAAGGTTCTTACGTTTAACAGAAACGGAAATCAAAAAAATGTATCAATAACTGATGAAACTGTAAATCTTACAACAAGTATCTTCTTATTCACAAGATTACTGGTGTATACTAATTTAGTTTTATGGTTTCTAACATTAAAAGAATATCATGAAACTAGTTCTTCGTATCTCTATTTTGGGCATACTTATCATCAGCATCTTTAATTTGGCTTGCAATAATACTGAGACAAATAAAACTGGTAAAATCGAAACCATTAAAGAAGCTAACATAGATTATAAAAGCAAAAACATTGAAAATATGCAATCGGCTTATAAAGGAGAAGTAACTGCTACAGCAAAATATAAAGCCTACTCCGACAAAGCTGAATTAGAAAAATATCATTTGATTGCATTATTATATAAGGCCATCTCCTTTTCTGAAAATATTCACGCCACTAACCATAAAACTGTTTTAACCGAATTAGGCATTAGTGTTCCTCCTATCACTCCAGATTACAAAGTAAATAGCACGAAAGAAAATTTAAGCAATGACATTAATGGAGAAGCCTATGAGTTCACAACCATGTACCCTAACTTTTTACAAATTGCTGAAAAAGCAGGTAGTCAAACCTCTGTTACAAGTTTAAGTTATGCCTTCAATACCGAAAAGAAACATAAGATTTTTTATGAGAAAGCACTTGGAGATTTAAATAGCAATACATTATTAACACTACCCTCCGTTTATTTCATTTGTTCAAACTGTGGTAATACTTACGAAAATATACTGCCCGGCCATTGTGATTTTTGCAATTCCCTCAGTACGAAATTTATCAAAATCGATTGAAGCTTTTAAAATTGTACTATCAATTAGACAATAGTTTTGCAATACAATTTTTTAATCCGATTTCCCAATTGCTCAATTCAATGCCATAATCTCTAACCAATTTAGAACAATCCATTACTGAATAACCCGGACGTTTTGCTGGTGTAGGATAAGCACTAGATGGTATCGGATGAATTTTACAATTCTTACCTCCCTCTTTTGCAATAGCAATAGCAAAATCATACCAAGAAATCACTCCAGCATTGCTGTAATGGTAAATGCCATAATGTGCACGTCCTAATTCTATGGATTCAATCATTTTTATGATTGTTAATGCTAGATCTGCCGCAGATGTAGGAGATCCGATTTGATCACTTACCACATTCAATTCAGGCCGATCATTCATTAATCGTAACATGGTTTTTACAAAATTATTTCCATGTTCACTGTAAACCCAGGAAGTACGGATAACAACAGTTTCAGCACAATTAGACAAAGCCAATTGCTCTCCCATCCACTTGCTATAACCATAGTAATTTATAGGCCTGGTTTTAGTATCTGTTGTATAAGGAGATACGCCATTACCATCAAAAACATAATCTGTTGAAATTGTAATCAGTTTAGCATGAATCTTAGCACAGTTCTGTGCAATTAAACCAACAGATTCCGCATTGGTCTTATAGGCTAATTCATTATCTTGTTCTGCTTTATCTACTGCTGTATATGCAGCACAATTGACAAAATAGTCTGGTTTGATTTTTACAAAAAAAGGTGCAATTGATTCAGGTCTCGATAAATCCAAATCTTCCCTCCCAGTAAAAAGAAAATCGAAACTTTCTTTTAACGAATCCGCTATTTGTAGAATCTCCCAACCTAATTGTCCATTTTTACCAGTTACAACTATCAAAGGTTTTGACATAAAAAATTGTATAAAATAGAAAAGGGCTGATAGGGTTTACCCATTCTGCCCTTTTCCATTATTAAAAATATATTTTAAATTATTTACTCGAAAATTCCTTCGGCTGTTTAGACCATTCTTCTTTAGGCAAAGATTTGAAATATTCATAGGTTTTTTTCAAACCTTCAGCCCTATCCACTTTTGGTTCCCAACCCAATAAAGTTTTTGCTTTGGTAATATCCGGCTTTCTTTGTTTAGGATCATCAACAGGAAGGTCTTTATAAATAATTTTTACAGAAGAACCTGTTAATTTCAACACTTCCTCCGCAAAATCTTTTAAACTAATTTCATTAGGGTTACCAATATTTACTGGCATGGTATAATCGCTCATCAATAAACGATAAATACCTTCTATCAAATCATCTACATAACAAAAGGAACGCGTTTGACTTCCATCTCCAAAAACAGTTAGATCCTCTCCCCTTAATGCCTGACCAATAAATGCCGGTAAAGCTCTGCCATCATTGAGTCGCATTCTGGGACCATACGTGTTAAAGATTCTGATGATTCTAGTTTCTACACCATGGAATGTGTAATAAGCCCTTGTTATGGATTCCATAAAACGCTTAGCCTCGTCATATACACCCCTAGGACCAACTGGGTTTACATTACCCCAATACTCTTCAGTTTGCGGGTGTACATTGGGATCACCATACACTTCACTGGTTGATGCTACCAGCATACGAGCGCCTTTGGCTTTTGCAAGACCTAAGCAATTATGAGTTCCTAAAGCCCCTACTTTTAATGTTTGAATTGGGATCTTTAAATAATCAATAGGGCTGGCAGGTGAAGCAAAGTGTAAAATATAATCAAGCTGTCCGGGAACATGAATATATTTCGATACATCGTGGTGATAGAATTCGAAATCTTCTAATTTAAACAAGTGCTCAATGTTTCTAAGATCACCAGTGATTAAATTATCCATTGCTATTACATGATAGCCCTCATTAATAAAACGATCACAAAGGTGAGAGCCTAAAAAGCCAGCAGCTCCAGTAATTAATATTCTTTTCTTTGACATGTTAGATGTTTTAAAGTCTACCCACACTTTCATAATGATAACCTAATCCTCTGATCTGATTCACATCAAAAAGATTTCGACCATCAAAAATTACTTTGTTCTTCAATTTTGATTCAATGATTTCGAAATCAGGTGTTCTAAATTCGCTCCACTCAGTTGCAATGATCAATGCATCAGCTCCGGCAAGGGTGCTATATTGATCTGCAGCATAGTTTACTTTATGACCTAATACAGCTTGAACATTTGGAATAGCCTCTGGATCATAAGCAGTTATTGTTGCTCCTGCTTTGATTAAAGCATCTATGATATACAAAGCAGGTGCTTCACGAATATCATCAGTATTAGGTTTAAATGCCAATCCCCAGAGTGCAAAATGTTTTCCTTTCAAATCATTATTGAAATACTTATTGATCTTAGGAATCAGGTGCAATTTTTGTAACTCGTTTACGTCTTCTACTGCTTTTAAGATCTGAAAATTATAACCCACTTCTTCAGAAGACATAATCAAAGCTTGCACATCTTTAGGGAAGCAACTTCCTCCATAACCGATACCCGGAAATAAGAAACGGCGTCCAATTCGGTCATCACTACCAATTCCTCTGCGAACCATATCTACGTCAGCACCTACTTTTTCACAAAGCTGAGCCACTTCATTCATAAAAGAAATCTTAGTGGCAAGGAATGAATTCGCAGCATACTTGGTAAGTTCTGCAGATTTTTCATCCATATAAATCACAGGGTTACCCTGACGAACAAATGGCGCATATAATTCGCCCATTACCTTTCTGGCACGTTCAGATTTTGTTCCTATAACAACCCTGTCAGGTTTCATAAAGTCATCCACAGCAACACCTTCTCTTAAGAATTCCGGATTACTTACCACATCGAATTCGCCTTTAAAATTTGCAGCGATGGCAGCATGTACTTTTGCAGCAGTTCCTACAGGCACTGTACTTTTATCAACTATTACTATATATTCTTTCAGGATCTTTCCTAAATCATTCGAAACCCCCAAAATATATTTTAAATCTGCAGATCCATCTGCACCTGGAGGAGTGGGTAATGCTAAAAAAACTATCTCAGCGTCCTTAATTCCTTCTTCTAAATTTGTAGTAAATTTTAAACGACCTTCCTTTGTGTTACGTAAAAATATTTTCTCTAAGCCTGGTTCATAAATTGTAATCTCACCATTTGATAATTTAGCTACTTTATTACTATCTATATCTACACAGGTTACTTTATTTCCTGTCTCTGCAAAACAGGTACCTGTAACAAGTCCCACATATCCTGTACCGACTACTGTAATTTTCATATTTAATTATGTATAAAGTTCAAAATACTATTGGTGATAAAAGAAAGTTGTTCTGTATCTAATTCTGTGTGCATAGGCAAAGAAATCACTCTTTCTGTTAGCCAATCAGTTACTTTTAAATCTATTTCCGGCAAATTAAATGAACTGAACATTTTTTGTTTATGTCCAGGAACGGGATAATAAATCATGGAAGGAATTTTTTTCTCCGCTAAATAAGCGTTCAAAGCATCTCTATCAACACCTTTTAATTGTAAAGTATATTGATGGTATACATGCGAACTATAATCTGCCACAAAAGGAATAGTGATCTTATCATTTTCAGCAAATGCCTGATTGTAAAATGCTGCGGCAGATTGACGTGCTTTGATATAATTATCGAGTTCCTTTAATTTGATATTTAGAATAGCAGCTTGAATTGAATCCAACCTAGAGTTACATCCAACTATTTCGTGATAATAGCGTGTTTGTTGTCCGTGATTGGCAATCATTTTCATTTTATGTGCAAGGTCTGCATCATTGGTAAATATGGCACCGCCGTCTCCAAAAGCACCAAGGTTTTTGCTTGGGTAAAATGAAGTAGCCCCAACTGTACCTATGGAACCCGTTTTCTGTGTTGTACCATCAGCAAATCGATAATCACATCCAATTGCCTGGGCATTGTCTTCAATCACATATAAACCAAACTCCTTTGCAATGGCCATGATCTCTTCCATTGGAGCTGCGTGACCATATAAATGAACAGGCACAATCGCCTTAGTTTTAGAGGTAATTGCCTTACGCACTGATTCAGGATCTAAACAAAATGTGTAGGGATCTACTTCCACAAAAACAGGAGTCAACTTTAACAGTGCTACTACTTCTGTGGTTGCTATATAGGTAAATGATGGCGTAATAACTTCATCTCCAGGTTGAAGATCCAATGCCATCATTGCAATTTGAAGAGCATCTGTACCATTGGCACAAGGAATGGTAAATCCCGATCCTTGATAATTATTTAAACTATTAGTAAAATCCTGAACAGCTTTGCCATTTATATAAGAAGCAGTGTCCAAAACCTCATGTATAGCAGCATCCACCTCAGCCTTTATTTTAAGATATTGTTGCTTTGTGTCTACCATCTGAATTGGCCGCATAAATTTTGGTCTTATTTTAAGCGGCAAATCTACGTGAAAATCGTAACAAATTATGATTACTGATTATCTGAAAAAGCTAAAATTATTACGTTATTTTGTAGATAGAAACCTTCCATTGAAAATACTATATCAATTATTTGTTTTTTTATACCCCAAAGCAGCATGGTTAATCAGCTGGAAAAATGAAAAGGCAAAAAACTGGATCAGGGGCAGAAAGGGAGTTTTCAAACACCTTTCAGATTACTTCTACCTACAAAAGAAGCCAGTCATCTGGATTCATTGCGCTTCTTTAGGCGAATTTGAACAAGGTCGCCCGATTTTAGAATCCATCAAACAGACTTATCCTAATTATCAAATATTATTGACTTTTTTTTCACCTTCTGGATACGAAGTGCGAAAAAATTACCCAGGGGCAGATTTCATCAGTTACTTACCGATGGACTCTTCTAAAAATGCGCATCGTTTTTTCAATATTGTACAACCAAGCCTGATACTTTTTATCAAATATGAGTTTTGGCATTATTACTGCCAAGAAGCTTCTGAAAGAAAAATTCCGCTCTTGCTTGCCTCTGGTATTTTCAGAGAGGATCAAATTTTTTTCAAGTGGTATGGTACTTTTTACAGAAACATCCTACATAATTTTAGTCAGTTTTTTGTACAAGACGAAAAGTCTTATCTCCTGCTAAAACAATTAGGTCTAGAGCAAAAAACAATCATTAGTGGTGATACTAGGTTTGACAGGGTTATAAAGATTCAAGAAGAATTTGAAGCCCTACCAATCATTGAATCATTTTGTAAAAATGCAGTAACTATTGTTGCAGGAAGCACATGGACAGAAGATGATGAAGAGTTGGATCATTTTATTAACCAACATCCTTCCATCAAATGCATCATAGCACCGCATGAAATTGAAGTTGAAAGACTTCATGAATGCAAGAAGCTATATAAAAGATCCATGCTTCTATCGGAATTCGAACAATCCTATATCAAAGAAGAAAATAGCCCTTCTATTGATCCACAGGTTTTGATAATTGATAATTACGGAATGCTTACCAGGCTTTACTATTATGCACATATCTGTTTAGTAGGTGGTGGGTTTGGCGGCGATGGTGTTCATAATGTACTCGAAGCTGCAGTTTATGGGAAACCTATTATCATTGGACCTGTATATGAAAAATATATAGAGGCAGTTGATTTAGTTGAAAATGGAGGATGTATTGCGGTAGAAAATGCTCTAGAGTTGGAAGAAGTATTATTACAATTACTGGATGAAGAAAATCCAATGCATACACAATCAGCAATAGCATCAAAGGAATATGTAGTTGCAAATGCAGGTGCTACCCAAAAAATCTTAGATCAAATTCAAGCGAATCGTCTTTTAACCAATTGATCAAAATGCTCCACAGCAATAGAATTGACATTCCAACCCAATTTTAGTTTCAATTCTCTTTCAATCCAATATTGAGCTTCTGGGAAAATATTAAATCCATTGATTGTCTTTAAGCTCCTCTCATACATTATTTCATCGCCTCTGAATAATTCATTGATAAAAAGGTAGCGATCATTGATGCCTATGGCTTTCTTTAGGTCGTGGATAGGTGTCTCATTAAAACCCTGCGCCACTTCAGGTTCATTTTGTTTTAATTGATCGTTGATACTAAAGTCTTCATTCACCATCACATCATTTAATTCAAACACTTCCTTAGTTGGAGTTGCGTTTGATTGATTGATTCCAACAGTTGGCTCAATTACAGGCATATCAGTATTGATATCAAATAACCACCCACTTAATTCCTCATTTTTCTTGGCGCTTGCTTTTGACACTGGAGAATTGGTCATGGAGATGGACTGCATCCGGGAATTGTTGAGCAATAGATCCATCACAGATACCGCACTAGTAGGAGGAAGGGCATTTTTTTGCTGTTGCAATTCCAGCAAAAGCATCTGTGCAGTAGCCAATAAACTGTCGGTTTCAGCGTGCTGAATAAATTGTTCCCTTAGTTTATCGATTAGTATACCCACTCTTTCCATTGGATGTAATACATTTGATGTGTTAAAATGTAAGCGAGTCTTCTCAGAAACGAATTTTATTATAATTTATTTTATAGATGTTTATAGAACCGAATATATCCGGAGAGCGTAGAGGATGGGTGGAAGTGATTTGTGGGAGTATGTTTAGCGGAAAAACGGAAGAGCTGTTACGCAGGTTGAAAAGAGCTAAGATTGCGAATTTAAAGATTGAAATATTTAAACCTGCTATTGATACCCGTTATGACGAAACGCAGGTGGTAAGTCACGATTCAAATAGTATTCCCTCCACTCCAATAGACAATTCACAAACCATTTTATTACTTTCCGAAGGTGTTGATGTAGTTGGAATTGATGAAGCTCAATTCTTTGACGACCAGATCATTTATGTATGCGAGCAATTAGCAGCAAGAGGTACCCGGGTAATAGTTGCAGGTTTAGACATGGATTATAAAGGCAGACCATTCGGGCAAATGCCTAATTTATTAGCCATTGCAGACTATATTACTAAACTGCATGCCATATGCGTGCAATGCGGTAACATTGCCAGCATATCTCATCGTAAATCTACGGTTGGCCCACAGGTGTTATTAGGAGAAAAAGATGTTTATGAACCCCGTTGTAGAAAATGTGTCCATGAAAAACCCTAACCCAATTATAGCATTAGTAAAAAAAGAATTACTGCTCGAAACACGTCAGCAGTATACTTTATACGGCATTTTCCTGTATGTGGCATCCACCATATTCGTTGTTTATTTATCGATGGGACAACCGGAAGACAAAGTATGGAATGGTCTATTTTGGGTAATTCAGTTGTTTGTTTGTGTCAATGCAGTTGCAAAGAGCTTTCTTGCTGAAAGCCGTGGACGCATGTTATATTTCTACTCAATTGCTGGCGCAAAAGACTTTGTTTTGTCAAAACTGATATTCAATAGCATTCTAATGCTTGTAATGAGCTGTATCAGTTTAGCCATTTTTACTCTTTTATTAGGCAATCCTATCGAGTACGGATGGCGATTTCTTGGGATTGCCTGTCTGGGCGGAATCAGTCTGAGTCTTGTTTTTACCTTCTTAGCTGCGATAGCTGCTAAAGCTCAGCAACAGTCTGCACTAATGGCGATCATGGGATTTCCCATTATCATTCCGCAACTACTACTTTTAATGAAAATATCAACAGCTGCTTTTTCTGCCGTAATTCAAGCTGGACTAATGCAAATGGTTTTTCTATTAGTAGGGCTAGATATTTTAGTAGTGGCCTTAGCTATTATTTTATTTCCTTTCCTCTGGAAAGATTAGACACTAATTTTCAAAACGCAAGTGTCTCACCGTTTGGCCGTTGTTGATCAATTGCATCAAAGAATCAATACCGATTTTTAGGTGCTTCTCAACATATTCTTCGGTTACTTTTTTATCACTTGCTTCAGTTTTAACGCCATCTGGCACCATGGGCTGATCACTCACCAATAATAACGCGCCAGTAGGAATTTTATTAAAGAAACCAACGGTGAAAATAGTAGCTGTTTCCATATCAATGGCATAAGCACGAACCTTAGTGAGGTATTCTTTAAAAGTTTCATCATGCTCCCAAACACGCCTATTGGTGGTATAGACAGTGCCTGTCCAATAATCTACCTGATAATCCCTTATCGTTGTTGAAATAGCTTTTTGTAGTGCGAATGCAGGCATTGCAGGAACTTCTGGAGGGAAATAGTCATTCGAAGTTCCTTCGCCTCTTATTGCTGCAATTGGCAAAATCAAATCACCAATTTTATTTCTCTTTTTTAATCCACCACATTTACCTAAAAATAAAACAGCTTCAGGTTCAATAGCAGTTAACAAATCCATCACAGTAGCTGCTCCAGGACTACCCATTCCAAAATTTATGATCGTAATACCATTGGCCGTAGCACATTCCATTGGACGATCTTTCCCTATAACAGGCACATTATTCCATGCAGCAAACATGTTTACATAGTTAGCGAAATTGGTTAGTAAAATGTACTTACCAAAATTTTCTAAAGATTCACCGGTGTATCTAGGCAGCCAATTCTGTACTATCTCTTCTTTCGTTTTCATAAATCTTCGTTTAGTGCTTCTTCAAGAAGTATCTTTGAAAAAGTTAATTGGCTAAAATACAAAAAATCAAATCAGCAAACAACCTTATGATTAAAATTGATTATCCCAATCCGAAGTTTCGTATCAAGACGGAGGCTGGTAAGGATTGGATCTTTGATGAGATCAGAAAGAAATGGATTCAAATTACTCCTGAAGAATGGGTAAGACAGAATTTTTTACAATGGTTGATTCAAACAAAAGGAATTCCCCCATCTTTAATCGCAGTTGAGAAAGAGATCAAATTAGGTGAATTAAAAAAAAGATGCGATATCGTTGTTTATAAATCTGCAATTCCCTGGATGATTGTTGAGTGCAAGGAAATGGAGGTTAAGTTGGATGAAGCAGTCATAAAACAAATTCTTAATTATAATATTTCTTTAAGGGTACAATTCCTGATCATCACTAATGGATCAGATACTTTTGCTTTTGAATTAAAGAATGAAGAGATCCATTTGCTTTCAGGAATACCCGATTTTGTTTAGTATTGATCAAAGAATTTCTCTTAATAATAAAATGCCATCTATGCGTTTTACTTTTATTTTTTTCGTCTTATTTGGCTGCTTCATATCTGCTAATTATCTGCAAGCGCAAATCATAAGTATAGATAAATCAGACACTGCAGACTATGTGAAGAAGTCGCAGTTTAATTTTAATTTCAGTACAGGCTTAGAAGTTGACAGACAACAAACTACACTATGGGATGCTACCAATACAGCAGAAATGATGCTGCAAAAAAACAAAGACCTTTTTTTATTTGCAGCTAGTTACAGATTTACTTATAACGGGCCCGCTGATATATTAAATGCAGGTTATTTTCATGTAAGATATCGTGGTCATTATAAAGATAAATTCCAACCAGAACCATTTGCCCAATATCAATGGGACAATAAACGAGGTCTTGAAATGAGGGCTATTTTTGGAGCAAATATCCGTTACAATATGTGGAAGGGGGACAGACTGGAATTCAATGCAGGGTTAGGTTTGATGAATGAAACAGAAAGATGGAACTACGATGGTGTTGATTCAAATAAAGTGCCGAATAACCCAATACCTATTACTAAGAATTTTATAAAAATCAATTCTTATGTTCGAATGGACTGGAAGCCCAATACCAATAATGATATTGCTGTAAATTTGTTTTTCCAAACAAGACCAGATAGTTTTCATCCACGTTTAGCTCCACACTTTCAATGGACCATCAATGCAGGAAAACACGTTGGATTCTCCATTAATTTTTCGGGCATATATGACGAATCTCCGATTGTGCCTATTCATCATTTCTATTATAGTTTAACCAATAGTATTTTGGTGAAAATCTAATAAAAAGGCCGTTCAGATTTCTCAGAACGGCCAGTGTTATTTTTTCATCCAAACAATTATGGAAAGATTCCTAATTCGGTATAACTGATTGCCACTTTATTGATAGCACTAACATACGCTGCAGTTCTCATATCAGGAATAGTTGGATTTGCATCCATTATTTCCATGATTTCCTGAGTTGCGTTGATCATAGTTTCTTCTAAACCACTATATACCAGATCAATTTCTTCAGCACCGTGCATGATGAATTCTTTTTCCTTACGACCTACGGTTTTACCAGTTAATCCTTCAATCTGATTTAAAATATGAGCATTCATATTTTCAGTAAATCGTTTCTCCATACGGCCATAACGAACGTGACTTAAATTTTTTAACCATTCGAAATAAGAAACTGTTACACCACCAGCATTCAGATACATATCCGGAACAACTAGGATACCTTTTTCTGCAAAGATCTCATCAGCCTCTGGCGTTAATGGGCCATTCGCAGCTTCTGCAATGATCTTAGCTTTCACCCTAGGCGCATTCTCTGCATCAATTACATTTTCTAATGCTGCTGGAATTAAAATATCGCATTCTAACTCAAGCGCATCGCCATTCTTTGCAAGATTGGTGGCACCGGGAAAATTTAAAATACTTCCAGTTGTTTTTCTATGTTGCAAAAGTTCAGCTTCATTAATGCCATCAGCTTTGTATATAGCACCTTCGTATTCTGCAATGGATACAATTGTTGCCCCATGTTCTCTGAAAAATCTAGCGCAGAAAAAACCAACATTACCCAAACCTTGCACCACTACTTTTTTTCCTTCAATGCCAGTTTCTAATCCGATTTTTTTCATCACATCAGACATGTTGCAAACCTCTCTAACTCCAAAGAAAACACCTAAACCAGTGGCTTCTCTTCTACCTCGAACACCACCTTGTGAAATTGGTTTGCCAGTTACACAACCAGCACTATCAATATCACCTGGCTTCATAGATTGATAAGTATCAACAATCCAAGACATCTCTCTCTCGCCTGTTCCGTAATCTGGAGCAGGTACATCAATACCTGGACCAATGAAATTTTTCTTCACTAACTCAGCTGTATAACGACGCGTAATTCTTTCTAATTCGGCAGCACTGTGGTTTCTAGGGCTGATCTTAATTCCACCTTTCGCACCTCCAAAAGGCACATTCACAATAGCACATTTATAGGTCATTAAAGAAGCCAGCGCCATCACCTCATCCTGATTTACAGCCATACTAAAACGTATACCTCCTTTACAAGGCGTTTTATGCTGTGAGTGCTGTATTCTGTAGGCTTCAATTACTTCGATGCGGCCATCATCCATAGTTACTGGGAAACGCATACTGTAAATACTATTGCAAGCTTTAATTTGTTCTAGCAAACCTGGTTCCCAATTGGTGAACTTGGCTGCTTTATCAAAGCTTCTTTCAACGCTTTGAAAGAAACTGTAAGGTTTTTGACTTGACATGAGCAATTTTTTAGTTCGTTATTTTTTGACCTTTATCAACCAACAAGTGCTTCTGAGCAGGAAGAACCTGAGATTACTTTTTTTCTAGTTTACTTATTTTCCTATCAAGGCTGTAAACATATATTAGCAATCCAATCACAATGAATACCACGATTGTCATTACTAAAAAGATCCTTCCGTTACTACGCATCAAATCATTACTATTGGCATCTGTAGTTGCTGCCTGGGCATTTGCGATGATCTGATAAAACGCAAATACAAAAAGTAGGATAAGTTTTTTTAAATTATTCATTGTTCAATTGCTTTTCTTTTAAAATTTGATATCTGACACTCAAAGTTGAAATCCAAACACCCAGTAATGTCCAACCGATAACAGCAGGATAAAAAACTGTACGCATATGCATGTCCATGTCCTTTCCATTAATGCCCGGATTGCCTTCACTGCCCTGTCCTCCCGGATGTAAAGACTCGGTTAATCGGGGTAATATCCAAAGTGTAGGAAATAACATAAAGAAGGCGAAAATATTATACACAGCCCCTATCCTCATTTTCTTTTCTTCATCGTGCATACTTCCTCTTAAAACGAAATATGCCAGATAAATTAAAATGGCAATAGCGGCCCCATTTTGCTTAGGATCTCCACTCCAGGGGCTTCCCCATTGATAGTTTGCCCAGATAGCACCAGTAAATATGCCCAATAAAGAAAAAATTGTACCAGTTGCTGCAAAAGCATTGGAATAGAAATCGTACACCGGATTAGGAGTACGCAAATACTTAACTGCGTAATAAACTGAAACAAATAATAAAACCATCATGCCAAACCACATGGGTACATGGAAGAAAAAGTTTCGGACTGATTCCTGCATCCGATCATCCATTTTAGGGATTTTTACATAAAAACCATAGGTGCAGGTGTAAATTAAAAGAACGATAGCCAATGCTTTCCACCAAAATTGTCGAATCATATATATTTTTTTTCTGTCCCTTTCCTTAAACTAACAAATGTTTGTGCAAATTTAGGTGAAAGGCTGTCAATAAATAGCATCATCGTGTAAAAATTACCCGTTGATCTTGTTAAAAAAAGGTTTAAACAAGATTAAACCTTACCTTTGCCAACTTCCAAAATTCATGCCGTAACATGAAGTTAGTGCATCCTGCCTTTGCGGGATAACAACTGAATGTGGCTATCATTTAAAAATAGAATAGACACATGAAATTATCACAATTCAAGTTTGACCTTCCGTTAAACCTTATTGCCCAGAACCCTACCAAAAAAAGGGAAGACAGCCGAATGATGGTTGTTGACCGTAAAACCGGGCATATGGAAAACAAGCATTTCCGCGACATCTTAGAATACTATGATGACAAAGACGTATTTGTAGTAAATAACACCAAAGTATTTCCGGCAAGAATGTATGGCCGTAAAGAGAAAACAGGTGCTAAAATCGAAGTTTTTTTATTACGCGAATTAAATAAACCCAACCGTTTATGGGATGTAATCGTTGATCCCGCAAGAAAGATTCGTGTAGGGAACAAATTATATTTTGGAGATAACGAAGAGCTAGTTGCTGAAGTAATTGATAATACTACCAGCCGTGGCCGTACCATCCGATTTTTATGGGATGATGATGACGAGAGTTTTAAAAAGATGTTGGAATTTTTAGGAGAGACTCCTTTACCTAAATACATCAAGCGCAAGCCTGATGAAGAAGATAAAGAACGTTACCAAACAGTTTATGCGAAGCATGAAGGTGCTGTAGCAGCTCCAACTGCAGGTTTGCACTTTTCTAAGGAATTGATCAAACGTTGCGAAATTTTAGGTGTTCGTTTTGCAGAAGTTACTTTACATACAGGTCTTGGAACATTCCGTCCTATTGAAGTTGAAGATCTAAGTAAACATAAGATGGACGCAGAATACTATCAGATCAATGAAGAAGCTTGTAAAATTGTAAATAAGGCCAAAGAAAACGGAAAAAGAATTTGCTCAATTGGTACAACCACAATGCGTGCTATGGAAAGTAGCTTTACTGCTCAGAAAATGTTGAAGCCAAGTGAAGGATGGACCAATCACTTTATTCACCCACCTTATAATTTTAATGTAGCTGATAGTCTGGTTACAAATTTCCATCTTCCAAAAACAAGTTTATTGATTATGACTTGTGCTTTTGCTGGTTATGACTTAGCTATTGAGGCTTACAAGAAAGCCATTAAAGATAAATATAGGTTCTTCAGTTATGGAGATGCTTTGTTGATAATCTAATTCAAAAGTAAAAATTCAAAAGTAAAAAGGCTGCTCGAAAGAGACAGCCTTTTTAATAATTCAATTATTTTTTGAATTTTGAATTTTTACTTTTGACTTATTCTATAACCCAAACAGACCACTATTCAACAATTGCAATGTCTTAGTTCTGTATTCTTTCGGAACCAGTAGTGAAATATTGTGAGGACTTCCACCATAGCTTACCATGGTTACAGGTATTTCACGAACTGCATCAAATAACTTCATCAGAACATCATCTGTCTTGGCTATCTCATTTCCTACAATTGAAACGATGGATTGATCTTTTTCAACTTCAACCGTTCCAAATGGTTCTAATTCTTTTACGATTTCTGAAAGTGCCACATCAGAATCAATCGTAACTGAAACGGCAACTTCAGAAGTGGTGATCATATCAATAGAAGTGCGGTATTTTTCAAATACCTCAAAAACTTTACGTAAAAAACCATAGGCTAAAAGCATACGGCTACTTTTAATTTTAATTGCAATGATTCCGTCCTTGGCAGCAACAGCTTTCACCCCAACACTTCCAGCTTCTTTGGTAATGACCGTTCCGGCAGCTTCGGGTTGCATGGTATTCAACAACTTAACTGGCACGTTTTCTTGTTGTGCGGGCCAGATACAAGTTGGATGCAAAATCTTTGCACCGAAATAAGCCAACTCAGCAGCCTCATCAAAACTTAATTGCTCAATAGCCACAGTTTTGTTGACGATTCTTGGATCGTTATTGTGCATTCCATCAATATCTGTCCAAATTTCACAAACAGTTGCATTGATAGCCGCAGCTACTAATGAAGCAGTATAATCACTACCTCCACGTTTTAAATTATCAACTTCACCGCGAACATTGCGGCAGATATATCCTTGTGTGATAAAGATTTTTTTATCTGTATGCTCAGCTAAGATGGCAGAAAGCTTTGTTCGAATCAATGGAAAATTTGGTTCTTCATTTGCATCAATCACCATAAACTCCAATGCAGGTAATAACAAATGTTCAATCCCTTGTTCTTCTAAATAAACACAAAATAATTTAGTGCTCATCAACTCTCCCTGGGCAAGAATATCTTTATTCAAAGCCTCACTGAAAGAAATTCTAAGAATAATATTTAGAAATTCGAAATGCTCTGAAATAATAGCATTCGCTTTTGAACGGTTCCCATCTTGCTTAACCAGGTCTAACACAAACTGACGGTAATGTGCTTCTAAGGTATCTATTTTCTTCTTGGCAGCTTCACGATTGCTCTCTGCTAAACTATTACTGATATCTACCAGGGCATTGGTTGTTCCACTCAATGCACTTAACACAACAATCTTTGATTCAGCATCTTTAGTGATTAGTTGAGACACTTGATGCATACGTTCTGGCTTACCCACACTTGTTCCGCCAAACTTCATTATTTTCATAATACCCTTAAAATTTTGAAGTGCAAATGTACCAAATGAGGATAAACTTTAAATGAAGAATTTTATTAACAAACGTTAGTCTGACAAACCTGTAGCCTATTTTCCAAATGGTGTTTGAGTGCTGCATTCTGCATTAGGTCCTTGATCAATTTGAAAATAATTGCAGAAGTATTGATAAAAAGCGTACCGGTATTTAGTTCTTTCAGAATGATTACCACCACATTCAAGTCCGCCATTAATTACATTCACTACTGTTCCAAATCCGATCCCCCTTCCCCCTGCTATATCTTTAGCAGTAGGCTCCCACTGACCAACCATTAAATCATGGCAGGAAGGTTTTGGATACTGATCGCGAACCCAGAACCAGATAGCACTTGCAAAACATAATACAGAATCTTTTAAAAGCAAATCAGGATCATTCAGTAAAACTTGTTTGTCGCCAAAATAAGCTTCGCTGAATTGTCCATAATTATAGTTCCAGCTTAATTGCATCGGCCCTCTGCCATGATATGATTTTCCTGATACCGGCAGCCATTTTTTTTTGCTAGAATCGGCATAAAGGAAAGATTCATTGGGAAATCCTTTTTCAGAAACAAAATATAATCCCCATTGCTGAAACCCACCTGGGGCATCATCCCATCCACCACTTGTTTCATGCGCCATATTAGCTAAAAAAGCAGCCAGCTCTCTCTTTTGACTACTATCAGTACCCTCCCCTAAAAAAAGAGGAAACATTTTTGCAGCAGTTACAAATGCATTAAAATTATAGAAGTCTTTCTTGGTTACTCTTACAAAATTACTGTCAGGATATTTTGAAATATGAAATCGATTGGGAAATAAAAGATCCCATTTCTTAGTGTCTAAAAATTTAGTGAGATTGGTATGGACATTTTTTTTATTCGCAATAATCACATCATCTTTTTCATCTATTACTGCGGCACAGGAAGATAAAAAAAACAGTGCAAGTAAAAGTGAAAAAAAATAAACGGCTTGCTTCATGAATTTTTGAAATTATAAATTCAATCTAAACTTTTCAGCTATTTCGTGTAAGTCTTTTTCTACTGGTTCAACTAAAGGTATCCCTTCTTTTATTCGAATGGCTTCCATTTCTCTTTCCGGATCGCCTGGAATTAATACTTTTTCATTTCCCTCTGAAGGTATTCCATTTCTAAAGCGTTCAATCCAATTGTCCATATGACCTTTAAATTCTTCTGCAGGACGAAATGCATCCACTCTCATGGCACCCAAAAAGTGCCCTAACCCTTGCCCGGGCTGATTTTCAGGCATTGGAATATATGCAGGAAAAGGTGGCGCCCAAGGGCCATAAGAAGCCCCGCTAAGTACAGCTGAAAAAATATCAACGATGCTACCTAATGCATATCCTTTATGACTTCCGTGTTCACGATCACTACCCAATGGCAGTAAAGCACCTTGCTTCTTTAAAATATTCGCATCAACAGAAGGATTTCCTTCTAGATCCTGAGCCCAGCCAAGTGGTATGTCAGCATTTTTTCTTTGCAGGATTTCTAATTTTCCATTGGCAGCAGTTGTAGTGGCAAAGTCTGCAACAAATGCGGGTTGTTCATTGGCCGGAATTGCTACGGCAATAGGATTAGTGCCCAGCATTCTTTCATTTGAAAAAGTTGGTGCAACTAAAGCTGAAGCATTGGTCATTGCCATACCAATCATGTCTTCTTTGAGCGCCATCATCGCATGTATACCTGCAATCCCAAAGTGATTAGAATTTTTTACACTCACCCAACCTGTTCCTACATTTCTCGCTTTATCTATTGCCACTTGCATCGCAAAAGGTGCAACCACTAAACCCAAACCAGCATCCCCATCTACCACTGCCGTAGAAGGAGTTTCATATACCACTTTAATTTTGGGTGTAGCATTGATACGTCCGGCCTCCCACAATCTTAAATACCCGCTTAATCTTGCTACACCATGACTATCAATTCCGCGTAAATCAGCAGAGATCAATACTGTTGCAGCTGTGGTTGCATCTTGCAGTGAACATCCCATTTTAAGAAATACTGCATGTGTAAACTGATATAATCGTTCGTAAGAGAATGTGTTCACTGTACTTTTTTAAAAAATTGCCTGAAGAAATAATTACTGCAAAATAACCACTTTAGGATTATTTATATCAATTGAGTATTTCAAAAAAAAGGCATCCTTTTTGGATGCCTTGGTTTTTCATGGATTAGTATATTATAATCTTAATCCAACACCCAGCTGGATTTGCTGACTGGTCCATTTATCTTGCTGATCGATCTGATTGATATTTTTCATACCAACATTGTAACGACCATAGAGTCTTAATACTTTTAAATTAACCTGTAATCCTGCAGCCAAAGAGAAATCACCATCTGAGAAAGCTTTTTGTCCATTCTGCAAAATATTCTGATTCTTATTCATCAGAATGCCAAACTGTGGCCCTGCCACAACTGAAAACATACTTCCCAGATTATATCGTAACAAGATTGGGATTGATAAATAGTTCAACACTACATCCTGGTTTAAGGTATTTGGATTTGTGATGGATGGATATAATGTTGCAAACTCTCCAGACATTTGCGAATTAGATTGGTTCCACAATACTTCTGGTTGTATACCAAATTTTTTCGTAAAATCTATTTCTGCGAATCCTCCTAAATGGTATCCATAATTAAATCCATTATTAAAGGATACTCCCTGAATTTGATTTAAGTTCAATCCTCCCTTTATACCCAATCTAAATCCACCTTGTGCATTTACAGCTACAGCTATTGCAAAAAAGGCAAATGATAATAACAATAATTTTTTCATAGTATCTAGTTTCCTATTCAACTACCAATGCCGTGCCAATGTTTTTAAATGAAATGTAAAAATGTGAATCTTGCAATAATATACTAGACAAATTCAATGACTGTAATTTCAGGCATGATTCCTACCCTTCCCGGGTAACCGATGAACCCATAACCACGATTCACATATAATTTCTGTTTACCATCCTCATATAATCCCGCCCATTGATGATACATCCATTGTACAGGGCTCCATTTGAAATAAGGATTCTCTAAACCAAATTGCATCCCATGGGTATGGCCTGCCAACATCAGATCAATATCATTGTATTTAGTTTTAACCTCTGCATCCCAATGACTAGGATCATGGCTCATTAATATTTTGAATGGGATTGTTTCTGTACCCGGATATGCTTCATGCATTTTACCATATTTAGGGAATCGTCCTTTAGCACCCCAATTTTCAATACCTAATAAGGCAATTTGTTCTTCCCCACGATTAAAAACTACATGTTCGTTCATCAATAAACGCCATCCCAGGTCTTTGTGTACTTTTTTTAAATCTTCTAAATTCTGTTTCTTTTCATCCTGTGTAGGCCAGGCTACATAATCGCCATAATCATGATTTCCTAAAGTACTATATACTCCCATGGGTGCTTTAAGTCGACCAAACACATCCATATATTCCTGCATTTCAGTAGCTCGATCATTTACAAGATCGCCAGTGAACAAAATCAGATCTGCATTTTCTTTTAAAATCATATCTACTCCATGGTTCACTGCTGCTTTGTTTTGAAAGCTCCCACTATGAATATCACTGATATGAACCAGTTTCATACCCTTAAAAGCCCCCGGCAAATTTTGATAGGCCAACTTGATCCTTTTTATTTGATAGTTGTATTTGTTTGAAAATCCATACACCAATGTTCCAAATAAACTGGCACCAATTCCCAATCCTAGCCAACTTAGGAAAGTTGATCTTGGGATAGTATTGCCTTCACCCATGAATTGTGCACCAGTACTCGGCAAAACTTTACCAAGCATAAATACCGAGCCCCTTCTCAGATCATCTGTTAAAAAGAATAGAGAAGCAATCAATTTTGCAAAGAATAAACCCAGAAAAATGGCAAAAATATAATTGCGGAAAATTTTGGAAGTCTGAAGTGCTTGAATATAAGGGAACGACATGAGTAACAAGAGTGTAACACCAGAAATCACCCAATAACTAATATGGATCATCAATCTGGTTTTTTCACTAGCATTTTGAGTAACCGTTTTTAATGCCTGGTACACATAAAAGTCTAATAATAACATCACCACAGCAATAATCCACCACATGCCTGAATTTTTCATAATTGTTCTTTTCTTTTAAAAGGTAGACGATTGACGAAAGGATTTATTGTAGAAATCATGATTAATTCAAATTAAATAAAAACAATATTTAAAAGAATTCCCCATCTTTTCTCCAGCGAAACTAACAACTAACTGATATTATTGTTTTTAAATCTATGCTAAAGTGTATTTTTAGCGTCCTGAAAATTCAAAAAAATGGAATTTAGTTATTACGGTCATTCTTGCTTTTCAGTTACCATCAAAGGAAAAAAAATTCTTTTCGATCCATTTATTAGCTTCAATGATTTAGCTTCTGCCATTGATGTAAATAGCATCGAAGCGGATTATATCATCTTGTCGCACGGTCATGCCGACCATATAGCAGATGCCATTTCCATAGCCAAACGAACAGGCGCAAAAGTTGTGGCTAATTGGGAAATACACGAATGGCTGAATAAAAACGGAGTTCCCAATACCCATCCCATGAATACCGGGGGCAAATGGGTTTTTGAATTTGGAACGGTGAAGGCGGTTGTGGCGCAACATAGTAGTGGCTTACCAGATGGCAGTTATGGAGGTAATCCCCTGGGATTTGTAATCATCAGTGAAGCGGGTAATTTCTATTATAGTGGGGACACCGGCCTTACTTTAGACATGCAATTAATCCCTAGCTGGGCCAAATTACACTTTGCGGTATTGCCTATTGGCGACAATTTTACCATGGATATCGCCGACAGTATCAGATGTGCAGATTTTATCGCCTGTAATATGGTGGTTGGTGTACATTATAATACCTTTGGATTTATCAAAATAGATGAGGAAGCTGCACAATCTGCTTTCAAATCAGCGGGCAAAAGCTTATTATTGCCGAGAATAGGAGAAACAATTGAAATTTAGAGAAATTCGAATTAATCAAAAGATCTGTTAAGCAGATAAACGGAATAACTATGGCGAGAATTATTGGCGTTGCCAATCAGAAAGGAGGAGTAGGCAAAACCACTACTGCTATCAATGTAGCTGCTAGCTTGGCTGTTTTGGAATATAAGACTTTGCTTGTTGATGCAGATCCTCAGGCAAACAGTACTACAGGTGTTGGCTTTGATCTGCACAATATCACTAGTAGCCTATATGATTGTATGGTAAACAATACCATTGCCACTGATGTGATCTTAAAAAGTGATGTGCCAAATCTTGACCTTCTTCCCTCACATATAGACCTGGTAGGTGCTGAAATTGAAATGATCAATTACCCCAACCGTGAGAATGTAATGAAGACCATTCTGGATGCGGTTCGTGAAAAGTATGATTTTATCATCATCGACTGTTCTCCCTCTTTAGGATTAATTACTGTAAACTCTCTTGTTGCATCTGATAGCGTAATCGTTCCTGTTCAATGCGAATTTTTTGCATTGGAGGGATTAGGTAAATTATTGAACACCATTAAAATTGTTCAAAACAGATTGAACCCTGAATTAAAAATTGAAGGGATCTTAATGACGATGTACGATGGCCGCTTACGCTTATGTAATCAGGTAGTAAGTGAAGTGAGAAGACATTTTGATGATATGGTTTTCTCTACTATTATTCATAGAAACACCAGACTAAGTGAAGCACCAAGTGTTGGCAAACCTGTAATCCTGTATGATGCAGAAAGTAAGGGAACTGTTAACTACTTGAATCTCGCAAAAGAAGTATTACAAAACAATGGACTCACTAAAATGAGTAACGAAGAAAGAATCATAGAATAGTTGATTATCCAAAAAACTATTGCTACAAATTTGTATTGAATCATGAGTACACCGAAACAAAATAAAGATCTAATAGGCAAAGGACTTCGTTCTCTTTTGCAAAATATCGATGCTGATCTTAAAACTACTGAAGGAGGTCTTAAGACCAAAGTTGTGGAAGAAGTTACCGGAACTAATAGACTAGCCATCACTGAGATTGTAATAAATCCCAAACAACCAAGAAGAGATTTTGATGAAACCGCATTGAATGAACTAGCAGCTTCCATCAAATTGCATGATATCATTCAACCATTGACTGTTTCAAGACTAGCCAATGGTAAATTTCAACTGATTGCTGGTGAAAGAAGATTTAGAGCTTCTAAAATAGCTGGTTTAAAAGATGTACCAGTTTATATACGCCAGGCTAACGATCAACAATTACTTGAATTAGCCTTATTAGAAAATTTACAAAGAGAAAATCTAAATGCTGTAGAAGTAGCTTTAAGCTATAAACGCATGATGGAAGAACTGGACTATACGCAGGAGCAAGTAGCTGAGCGAATGGGTAAGGAAAGAAGTACAGTTACCAATTATATTCGTTTATTAAAATTACCTCCGGATATCCAATTGGCAGTTCGTAATGGCAGTTTGAGTATGGGCCATGCCAGAGCTTTAGTGAATATAGATACTATCGACAAACAACTATTTGTTTTTAAGGAAATTCAAAGCAAAGGTTTAAACGTACGTCAAACTGAAGAACTGGTTCGCAAAATGTATAAGGCAGATAAAGGAGGAGCTGTTAAACCTTCACTAAAGTCTGACCTTCCGCCTACCTATAAAAAAATAGAAGATAATTTAGCCTCACATTTTGGTACAAAAGTAAAAATGGCTCACAATAAAAAAGGCTATGGTAGCATTAGCATAGAATATTATTCTTTAGAAGAATTGAATAAAATTCTAGAAGCAATGAATGTTACTGTCAGTTAATTGTTCATGAAATTTCCTCGCTTCATCTTAATACTTCTTTTTGTTACAGCAATGCTGGGTAAATCCTATGCACAATCTGACACTGCATTTTTAGTATCGAATAATACAGCGAAACTTCAATCCAAGGATAGCGTCAAAAAAGTTATTCCTGATAGTCTGATTAAAAAACACGACCCCAAAAAAGCTACAAGAAGGTCGGCCATCATTCCTGGATGGGGGCAGGCTTATAACAGAGAATATTGGAAAATTCCTTTGGTTTATGGTGCATTGGCTATACCGGCTGGTTTGTTTGTGTACAATAATAATTGGTATAAAAAAACCAAGTATGCTTATGAAGCCAAGTATAAGTCAGAAGTTAATAATGATACTACAGGACTGGCCGCAATTGACCCACAGTTGAAAGGACTTAGTTCCTCATCTTTACAAAGTTATAGAAACACATTCCGGCGAGACAGAGACTATTCGATACTTTTCTTTTTGCTGGCATGGGGACTGAACGTAGTAGATGCCACTGTTTTTGGGCATCTCAAAGACTTTGATGTTTCAAATGATCTATCTATGAATGTGAAACCAAATTTCAATCCAACCACCAGAACGCCAGGTTTAACCTTCACATTTAGTCCGAAGAAACCCGAGCATAAGCTTTACGAAGTAAGATAATAGTGTTTCGATTTCACTTAGTTTTACAAACAATCTCTAAAATACAAGTATGAATATTGCATTAATTGGATATGGTAAAATGGGGAAAGCCATAGAAACCATCGCATTAGAAAAAGGACACACAATAGTGCTGAAAATTGATATCAATAATGCAACTGATTTCAATAAAGAAAATATTTCAAAAGCAGATGTTGCTATTGAATTTACAGGACCACATAGTGCCTATGAAAATGTGATGAAATGTTTGGAATTAAGTATCCCTGTAGTTTGTGGATCTACTGGATGGCTCGACAAATGGGAAAATGCTAAAAACTACTGTGAACAACAAAAAGGAAGTTTATTATATGCCAGTAATTATAGCATTGGTGTGAATTTGTTTTTTGAAATCAATAAGTACGTGGCACAATTAATGAGTAGTCACCCCGACTATAATGTAGTAATGGAAGAGATTCATCACACGCAAAAAAAAGATGCTCCTAGTGGAACAGCCATTACTTTAGCTGAACAAGTTTTAAGTTTTATCAAACAGAAAAAACAGTGGGTAAATGAACCCACTCAAAATGTAGCTGACTTAGAGATTGTTTCAAAAAGAATTGATCCGGCTCCAGGCACACATACTATAAAATATACTTCCACAGTAGATGATATCGAAATCATTCATACTGCACATAATCGTGTAGGCTTTGCAGGGGGAGCTGTTTTGGCGGCAGAGTTCCTTCACAATAAAAAAGGAATTTATAATATGAAGGACGTTCTGGGTCTTTAAAAAAGCTTTTTGAATATCGGAAAATATAATTCAATTGCATTTTCCAATTAGTTATGATAATTTGTACTTAAATTTAAAGACGAAAGAAAAATAGCATTTCTATTTTTAGAATGAAAAAAGTCTAACAAAGATAAATTGTATGTTATCTAAAAAAACTCAATACGCATTCAAAGCCCTAACTTATCTAGCGGAGCAAGAGAAAGACGTACCCGTTTTAATCGCTGAAATTTCGAAAAAGAAAAAGATCCCTCTTAAATTTTTAGAAAATATTTTATTGGAATTACGAAAAGCCGGAATGCTTGAAAGTAAAAAAGGAAAAGGCGGAGGCTACTTTCTAAAAAGCGATCCTGATAAAATTCCATTGTCGAAAGTCATGCGCCTTATTGAGGGACCTATTGCACTTCTACCCTGTGTGAGTTTGAATTTCTATAAAAAATGTAAAGACTGCGATGAAAAAAAATGCGGACTTAACCATGTGATGATTGAAGTCCGCGATAATATGCTCAAAATCCTTGAAAATAAAACTGTAGCTGATTTGGTTTAGAGGGTACTAATCCATCTAATATTATTCTGCTTTCTTTAAATTTTCCAACATATCGCTTGTCATTCTATCTAAGTCGAATGCTGGCTTCCATCCCCAATCTTTTGTGGCAACCGAATCGTCGATACTACCAGGCCAGCTATCGGCAATTTTCTGACGGTAATCAGGAACACAGCTCAGAGAAAATTCTGGAATATGCTTCTGAATAGAAGCGGCAATTTCTTTCGGAGAAAAACTCATCCCAGAAATATTATAAGAGGTGCGAACTGAAATGTTTTCAACAGGGGCATGCATCAATTCCATAGTAGCACGGATGGCATCAGGCATATACATCATTGGTAAATAAGTATCTTCCTGTAAAAAACATTGGTATTTTTTTTCAGCCAGTGCTTCACTATAAATCTCCACAGCATAGTCGGTTGTTCCGCCACCTGGAGCTGATTTGTAACTAATCAACCCAGGGTAACGAATGCTTCGAACATCCACTCCATAACGCTGATGATAATAATTACACCAAAACTCGCCCGCATATTTGCTGATACCATACACAGTTATAGGCTCTATCACTGTTTGCTGAGGACATAATTGTTTTGGAGAAGTGGGACCAAACACAGCAATGCTGCTAGGCCAATATACTTTTTGCAATTTTTCTTCGCGTGCAATATCAAGTACGTTTAATAATCCCTGCATATTTAAATGCCAGGCAAGGTTTGGATTTTTCTCACCGGTTGCTGAAAGTATGGCAGCAAGAAGATAGATCTGGGTGATGTTCTGGCGAATTACCTGCACATGCAACATTTCTTTGTTCATTACATCCATGCTAACATACGGACCAGTGCCTTTTAATAGTTCATTCTCTTCCCGAAGATCAGATGCCACCACATTGGCCGCACCATATATTTTCCGAAGTGCAAGAGTTAATTCAACTCCTATTTGTCCCGAAGCACCAATCACTAATATTTTCTCTTTTGCCATTGTATCATTTTAAGGGGTTCAAAAATAGATAGTTTTCGGAAACTAACAGTGGTTATCTTTTTCCATTCTCTTCAACTACTGTTTGATTTCACTAATTTTGCATTTTAAACCTTTCTTTCATGATGCCAGATTTCCTTTCTTCCCTTTTTAAAAATCAACAATACAATCCTGATAATTTTTTCCTCATAGCCGGACCCTGTGTGGTTGAAAGTGAAGAATTGGTCATGGAAATTGCCGATAAGGTTTCTGGTATTTGTAAGCGTTTAGAAATTCCATATGTTTTTAAAGCATCTTATAGAAAAGCAAATAGAACAAGTGCCAGTTCCTTTACAGGTATTGGAGATGACAATGGATTATCCCTCATTAAAAAAGTAGGGGTCACTTATGGTTTACCTACTACTTCTGATATTCATGCACATGAAGAAGCAGCAATGGCTGCTGATTTTATCGATATTCTACAGATCCCTGCTTTTTTGTGCAGACAAACAGATTTATTAATAGCGGCCGCAGAAACAGGAAAAATCGTGAATGTTAAAAAAGGACAATTCCTAAGTGGTCCTTCTATGAAATTTGCCGTAGATAAGATCAGAAAAGCCGGAAATGAACAAGTAATGCTAACTGAAAGGGGAAATACATTTGGATATACCGACCTGGTTGTGGATTATAGAAATATTCCTTGGATGAAAGAGCACGAGACCCCTGTCATTATGGATTGTACACATGCACTACAACAGCCGAATCAAACTTCAGGAATAACAGGTGGAAATCCTCAATTGATAGGTACCATTGCCAAAGCAGCAATAGCAACAGGTGCAGATGGTCTTTTCATAGAAACACATCCTAATCCAGCAGTTGCCAAAAGTGATGGCGCCAATATGTTACGTTTAGATCTGTTGGAACCCCTTTTAGAGCAGTTGGTAAAACTTCGTAAGGCTGTAATATAAATACTACCAGTTTTTTATTGGATTTCTCCTACCTGCCATGATATAATTCTTGATATTGATCCAAAAGGCCAATATCATATAAATTAGTATGGGTGAGCCTAGTGTTAGAAATGAAATATAGATAAACCACATTCTGATTTTAGCGCTAGCAATACCAAATTTCTCGCCAATGGCAGAACAAACCCCGAACGCTTGCATTTCAATGTTTTCACGAATTTTTTGCATGATGACCGTTTTTTAATACTAGGGTATTGATATTATCATAAAAATAGACAATTGAAACGAATAATTGTTCAAAACAGTTTTTCTCCTGAGGCGGTTTTAACGTAAATTCGCGCACTGAAACCTTTTAAGGCATCAAAAATTAACCTCTCAAAACATAAATTTTTCAGACTATGGCTTTTGATATCGAAATGATCAAAAAACTGTACGCAGAAATGCCAGCTAAAGTAAATGCAGCTCGTACAGCCTTGGGCAGACCTCTTACCCTTTCAGAAAAAATATTGTTTGCCCACTTGCACGCTGATCAGCCTTTGAGTGGTTTTGAGCGTGGTAAACATTATGTAGATTTTGCTCCAGATCGCGTTGCGATGCAGGATGCAACAGCGCAAATGGCTTTATTACAGTTCATGCAGGCAGGACGTCCTAAAGTGGCAGTACCTTCTACCGTACATTGCGATCACCTGATCACCGCTAAAGTAGAAGCAAAAGAAGATTTACAAGTTGCTAATACAGAGAGTAAAGAAGTATATGATTTCTTGGCTTCTGTATCGAATAAATATGGAATAGGTTTTTGGAAACCAGGTGCTGGAATCATTCACCAGGTTGTACTTGAAAATTATGCATTCCCAGGAGGCATGATGATAGGTACCGATTCACATACAGTTAACGCTGGTGGATTAGGAATGATTGCAATTGGTGTGGGTGGTGCAGATGCTTGTGATGTGATGGCAGGCTTGCCATGGGAATTAAAATGGCCTAAATTAATCGGTATTAAACTTACAGGAAAACTAAGTGGTTGGACTGCACCTAAAGATGTCATCTTAAAAGTTGCTGGAATCCTTACTGTAAAAGGTGGAACAGGTGCCATTGTAGAATATTTTGGTGAAGGTGCCACTAGCATGAGTTGTACTGGTAAAGGAACCATTTGTAATATGGGTGCTGAAGTTGGCGCAACCACTTCTACATTCGGATACGACGAAAGTATGAGCAGATACCTTTCTGCAACTGGTCGCGCAGATATCGCTGCTGCCGCAGATGCAGTAAAAGAATATCTAACTGCAGATCCAGAAGTTTATGCAAATCCTTCTCAATACTTCGACGAAGTAATTGAATTGGACTTAAGCACATTAGAACCACATTTGAACGGACCATTTACGCCAGATTTAGCAACCCCAATTTCTAAAATGAAAGAAGTTGCAGCTGCAAACGGATGGCCTACCAAAGTGGAAGTAGGTTTAATTGGAAGCTGCACCAACTCTTCTTATGAAGACATCAGCAGAGCAGTAAGCTTAGCAAAACAATTAGATTCAAAAGGATTGAAATTAGCTGCTGAATTCAAAATCACCCCAGGTTCAGAGCAAGTTCGTTATACCATCGCAAGAGATGGATTTCTGGAAGTATTCCAAAGTGTAGGTGCCGATGTTTTTGCAAATGCATGCGGACCATGTATCGGAATGTGGGATCGTGTTGGAGCTGAGAAAAAAGAGAAAAACACTATTGTTCACAGTTTCAATAGAAACTTTGCAAAACGTGCAGATGGCAATCCGAATACCTATGCATTTGTTGCTTCACCAGAATTAGTAACTGCATTGGCAATTGCCGGAGATCTTACTTTCAATCCTATTACAGATACACTTACAAACGATAAGGGCGAGCAAGTAAAATTAGATGAGCCAAGCGGCTGGGAATTGCCAGTACGAGGATATGCAGTGGAAGACGCAGGTTATCAGGCTCCTGCTGCTGATGGAAGTGGTGTTTCTGTTGCAGTTGACCCTGCAAGTAAACGCTTACAATTATTAGATCCATTTGCTGCATGGGATGGTAATGATTTGAAGAGCTTAAAACTCCTGATCAAAGCAAAAGGCAAATGTACTACTGACCATATTTCAATGGCTGGTCCATGGTTAAAATTCCGTGGACACCTAGATAATATCAGCAATAATATGTTGATAGGTGCAGTGAACTTCTACAACGAAAAAACTGATAATATTAAGAATCAGTTGACTGGCGAATACGGCCCTGTACCTGCAACTCAACGTGCATACAAAGCTGCCGGAATTGGCAGTATTGTTGTAGGTGATGAAAACTACGGAGAAGGAAGTAGCCGTGAGCATGCAGCAATGGAACCTCGTCATTTAGGAGTGCGTGTGGTATTGACCAAGTCATTTGCTCGTATTCACGAAACCAACCTGAAAAAGCAAGGCATGTTGGCCCTTACCTTCAACGATAAATCTGATTATGATAAGATCCAGGAAGATGACAGTGTTGATGTTATTGGTTTAACAAACTTTACACCAGGCACAGCTTTGACATTGGTATTTAATCATGCAGATGGCACAAAAGATACAATTGTTGCAAACCATACCTATAACCAACAGCAAATTGATTGGTTCAAAGCAGGTGCAGCTTTGAATATCATACGTAAGCAAGTAGCAGGCGCATAGTCCTAGTTACTTCAAAAATATAAAAGCCCAAAAGTTAATTCTTTTGG
This sequence comes from Chitinophagaceae bacterium, assembly GCA_947371755.1. Taxonomy (GTDB): domain Bacteria; phylum Bacteroidota; class Bacteroidia; order Chitinophagales; family Chitinophagaceae; genus Sediminibacterium. The sequence goes on along the minus strand of CANBQT010000003.1, from coordinate 59,629 downwards.
GCTTTTTATTTTTAATCTTTCACCTTTGAATTCACAAACCCAATCGCTGCGCCAGTAATTCCCTGCATGATGGTGCTAGCTATTACATCTGCAAATAATCCATTGAGGTTAAATAAATTTGAGGTTCCATAACTGGTAAAGTCATGCCCTGCGATGATCAGAAGGCCTGCAATGGCGCCAACCATACATCCACTGCCAATAGTTTTAATCTTTGCCAATTCAAAAATATAGGCAAGCGTTAAACCCATAAAAAGGCTGCCCAGCATAATTGACCAATACACCATGTCATTGGGTCCGCGCATCACATTGGTTGCGGAACCTGTGCTTGCGTCCATCAATTTTGCAAGTATAATGCCATAGATCAAAAATCCAATAAAGAATGAAACAATGCCCCCAACTAATCCTGAGATAAGAAATTTTTTTGAATTAAATGTGTTACTCATAGCAATCGTTTTAAGTAAATAATGATTTGTCTATCAAGATAAATGCAAAATTTCAAATTTACAAGTCTTGCATTTTCTTATCGTGTCATAACCACCCCGCCCTTCGCTACGCTGGAGCACCCCTCCATCGCATGCGATGGAGGGGAAACTTTTAACTTACTTTATTATTCTTTATTTTATTCGTTTTAAACGCGAAGCGTTTAAAACTTCACTCTTCACTCTTCACTCTTCACTCTTCACTCTTCACTCTTCACTCTTCACTCTTCACTCTTCACTCTTCACTCTTCACTTTTTACTTTTTACTTTTTACTTTTTACTTTTTACTTTTTACTTTTTACTTTTTACTTTTTTATCTAGCTTTAATTATGAGAAAAATCAACTTATTCCTGTTACTCCTCAGTTTTGCTGCAATGGTGGCAGCCCAAGATAAACCTGCCTATATTTTATATACTGCCAAAGGAAAAAAGGTTTCATTTGGCAAAATGCTCAACAAGATTACTGAAAACGATATCATTCTTTTCGGAGAATTTCATAACAATGCCATTGCACACTGGCTGCAACTGGAACTGACCAAAGATGCTAAAGAAAGAAGAGCCTTAGTAATGGGTGCTGAAATGTTTGAGCAAGATAATCAGCAAGCATTGGATCAATATTTACGTGGTGAAATCAAGCAAAAGACATTGGATTCTTTAGCACGTTTATGGAAAAACTATCCTACAGATTATGCACCATTGGTAAATTTTGCAAAAGAGAACAAGATCGCATTTGCCGCAGATAATATACCCAGAAGATATGCTTCTTTAGTAGCTAAAGGTGGATTTGCAGCTTTGGATACTTTAAGCGCTAAAGAAAAATCATGGATCGCTCCCCTACCCATTGCTTATGATCCAGAATTACCAGGATATAAAAATATGATTGCCATGATGGGTGGACATGGGGGCGACAATCTTCCCAAAGCACAAGCCATTAAAGACGCAACAATGGCATATTTTATTTTAAAGTATTACCAACCCGGAAGTTTATTCATTCATTTTAATGGTTCTTATCATTCAGAAAACTACGAAGGAATTGGATGGTACCTTAAAAAGGCAAGACCTGATCTGAAAATTGCAACCATCACTACTGTAACGCAAAAGGACGTGAAAAAGTTATTGGCAGAAAACAAAGGTAAAGCAGATTATATTATTTGTGTGGATGAAGACATGACAAATACTTATTGATCACACTTGCATTAACGTAGAGAACTTTCAATAATACTATTGATTTCATTTGGGTTTATGACACCCTCTCGTGCATATACTATTTTGCCACCGGGTTCCACTATCATCGTGTATGGAATGAGGCCACGCCATCTGGGATCTACTGTTTCTATCAATTGAATCAGGTCTTCAGAATTAAAAATATAGTTAGTCCCTATTGCTTGTTTTTTTTGTAAAAACTTCAACACTTTAGATTGCTTTTTGGGAGGGTCTGCACTGATGGTAACCCATTCAAAATTTCGGTCCTGAAATTTTTGATTCATCTTTACAAAATCTGAAAATTCAGATACACAGGGTCCACACCAGGTAGCCCAAACATTGATTACACGAAGCTTTTCAGATTTATTTTTGATCAGGTTTTTAATACCAAAAATCCCGATTGTATCGATAGATATTGTTGTACGAGGTTCATTATCAGATAAATTAGCAGACGCATTAATATTACATATAGTAATCAAAGAAAAAATAGCGATTAAAATCCTTTTCATTTCTATGTTTTGAATTTAAAAGTTAGTAATTATTTTTCATCATCCTACTTTAGTTATGAAGATGAATTAATATTGAGTTCATATTGGTTTGATATGTTTGATAAAAAATGCGCTCCATATTTTCTCTCTTAATCCTCTTTATACATTTCAACATACAGGGTCAGCAAGATATGGCTCCTTTACCTATCAGTAAAAACAAGTTTATTGTAATTGCTCATAGAGGCAATCATGTTTCCGCACCAGAAAATACACTTAAAGCATATGAAAATGCGATTGCTGTTGGGGCAGATTATATAGAAATCGATTTGAGAACAACGAAAGATAGTGCGTTAATTATCATGCATGACGGAACCATTGATCGAATGACAAATGGCAAAGGGAAAATCAAAGACCTCACATTATCTGAATTAACTACTTTTCAAGTAGAAGAAAAATCGAAACCGGAATGGGGTAAATACCACATTCCAAAACTCGAAGATGTTTTAAAACTCGTCAAAAATAAGATCAATATTTATCTTGATTTTAAAGACGCTGATGTTTTAAAGACCTATCAAATGCTTTTAAAATATGGGGTAGAAAAACAAGTTGTCGTTTATATCAATTTTCCAGTACAAGCAAAAAAATGGATGGAGATTGCACCAGAAATACCATTGATTGTTAGTTTTCCGGGTAACATACAGGATAGTAGTTCACTTGCTAATTTTCTTAAACAATATCCAGTTTCAGTTCTTGATGGTTCATATAAGGAATACAATATAAGTATGGTAAGAGCAGCACAAAAAAATAAAACAATGGTTTGGCCTGATATCCAGGATTCCAGAGAATCAGAATTCTGGGAAGAAGCCATTGGATTAAGGGTAGATGGGTTACAGTCAGACCATCCGGAGGCACTCATTCAATTTCTGAAAAATAAAGGTATCAGGTAAGATGATTAAGGCAAAAAGAGAGTAATTTTATATATCACTTATTCTAACTATTGCCATGTATCAAATTCTATTGAGTACGATTGCAACTGCTTTGTTAGCCTTGCATCCCTCCACAAACAATCAAAAAACAATTACTTCAGATCCTATCAAAAAGAAGGAAACAAAAGTAACCGTTTACACTACTGCTGAAAACAGTAACCTTCGTTTAACTCAGACCGCAGTTCTGAACTTTAGTGCTTATGGACAGCCTTTTGAAACAGAGCCTGCTGTATTTGTAGACCCTAACAAAAAATTTCAAACCTTTCTGGGTGTAGGTGGTGCTATCACAGATGCTTCGGCAGAAGTCTTTGCAAAATTGCCTAAAAATAAACAACAGGAACTCCTTGAAAAATATTATGACGTAAATAAAGGCATAGGCTTTTCTATAGCCAGAACCAATATTCATAGCTGTGATTTTTCCAGTGATTCTTACACCTACGTAAAAGAAAACGATACTGAATTAAAATCATTTAGTGTTGCCCACGATCAGCAATACCGCATACCATTAATCAAACAAGCTATTGCAGCAGCAGGAGGTAAATTACCCATGTTTGTAAGCCCTTGGAGTCCTCCGGGTTGGATGAAAGACAATAAAGACATGTTACATGGCGGCAAGCTATTACCAGCTTATTATCAAAGCTGGGCCAATTATTATATCAAGTTTATTAAAACCTATCAAGAAATTGGAATCCCTATTTGGGCACTCAGTGTTCAGAATGAGCCAATGGCTAAGCAAACCTGGGAGTCTTGCAATTACACCGCTGAAGAAGAAACCAATTTCATTAAAAACTATTTGGGACCAACACTTGTAAAGTCAGGCTTAGGTGATAAGAAACTTATTGCATGGGATCATAATCGTGATCTTTTATATCAACGTGCTAGTGCTGTTTTAAACGACCCTGCTGCTGCTAAATATGTATGGGGCATAGGTTTTCACTGGTACGAAAGTTGGACTGGCGGTGGTAATATTTACGATAATGTGGCTCGTGTTCATGAGGCATTTCCTAATACTCATTTAATGTTTACGGAAGGTTGTGTTGAAAAGTTTGACGCAACCAGAATTAAAGAATGGAGATATGGAGAACTGTATGGCAGATCTATGATCAATGATTTTAATAATGGTACAGTTGCATGGAATGATTGGAATATTTTATTGGATGAAAAAGGAGGGCCAAACCATGTGGGCAATTTTTGTTATGCGCCAGTGCACGCCAATACAAAAACCGGCGAATTAACTTATTTGAATTCGTTTTATTATATCGGACATTTCTCAAAGTTTATTCGCCCAGGAGCAAAGCGAATCATCAGTTCTGCAAGCAGAGGTCAGATTCTAACTACTGCGTTCCAAAACACCAATGGTTCCATTGTGGTGGTGGTAATGAATCCAAGTAATGATACCATTCCTTACCATATGAGTATCGGAAATAAAGCAGTTGCAGTAAGCAGTTTGCCACATTCTATTCAAACCTTAGTAATAGAATAAAAATTGATATTATATTGATGCCAATATCCGAAAGGGTATTGGTATTTTTTTGACAGAAAAATTGAAGTATTTAGCAGATTTAGGTGCATTTTGTTCAACATTTTATTTCTGAATCAATTAAAAAAACTATTTTAAATTCGTATTTACAGATTGCAAAAATCATTTTATGAAAATTCGTTACATTATTTGTTTGCTTTTTATTTTAACATTAATACAGTCTTGCAGCAAAGGTTCTGGATCAAGTGCACCCACAACTCCTCCAGTTGCATTGCCCATTGCGAGTATCAGTGATGTAAGTAATGAACGCACTAGTAATAATTTGAAATATCAATTTAACATTACACTCGACAAGGTAAGTACCAGTGCCATAAATATAAGTTATACTACAGCTGACGCTTCTGCTGTAGCCAATAAAGATTACAAACCAGTATCAGGTACATTAACTATTCCTGCTAATTCAAATTCAGGAACTATTGAAGTAGAAGTAATTGGAGACAGTACCAGAAAAGCTAATCAAACATTTAGTGTTCAATTGTCAAACCCCACTAATTGTACTATTGCTACCAATAAAGGCACAGGAACCATTATAAATGAGAACCTTCTTTATTTTCCAGTAGATAATACCGGATATTCAACCCCCACTTCTTACCCAGGTAAAACTCTGGTTTGGAGCGATGAATTTGATGGCAATACCATCAATCAGGCAACCTGGGCTTTTGAAACAGGAGCTGGTGGTTGGGGAAATGCAGAATTAGAAACCTATACAGGAAGAACACAAAATGCTTTTCAATCTAAAGGGAATTTGATCATTGAAGCAAGAAAAGAAAATGTTAATGGTAGTGTCTATACTTCTGCTCGTATGATTACAAAAGCAAAGAAAGTATTTACTTTTGGAAGGATTGATATAAGAGCCAAAGTACCAACCGCAAAAGGTATGTGGCCTGCTTTATGGATGTTGGGTAATAATATAGATCAGGTTGGATGGCCTGCTTGTGGGGAAATGGATATTATGGAATTAGTAGGTTTGGAACCTAATAGAGTTCATGGTACTTTACACTGGGGTGCGAATACTACCTTACACGCTTCTAAAGAAGCAGGATATTCTTTATCAACTGGCACATTTGACCAGCAGTTCCACGTTTTTAGTATGGTATGGGTAAAAGACCAGGTTCAGATCTATATTGATGATATTCTTTACAATACCATCACTACTTCTAATACTGCAGGATCTACCTACCCTTTTAACAGTGATTTCTTTTTTATATTCAATGTAGCAGTTGGAGGAACATGGCCTGGTCCACCAGATGCTTCTACTGCATTCCCTCAAAGAATGGTGGTTGATTATGTTCGAGTATTCCAGTAGAATTTTTTCATTTACAAGAAATAGGAAACTATGACACCCATTAAAACAGCCATACTTTCTTTTGGAATGTCTGGAAGAGTATTTCATGCTCCATTTATAGCTCTTGATCCAGGTTTTGAATTGGTAGGAATATGGGAGAGATCTAAGTCAGCTTCTTTAGAATTTTATCCGAATATTAAAATATACCGGTCGCTCGAAGAAATATTAGAGGACGACAGTATTGAGCTTGTTATTGTTAATACGCCCACCAATACCCATTTTGATTATGCAAAAAAAGTACTACTGGCTGGGAAACATGCGGTAGTTGAAAAAGCTTTTACAACCACTATTGCAGAAGCAATAGCATTAGATGAACTTGCAAGTTTAGTTAATAAAAAAATATCCGTTTTTCAAAATCGTCGTTGGGATAGTGATTTCAAAACGGTTAGGAAAATAGTGGAGGAAGATTGGTTAGGAGATATTGTAGAAGCTGAAATACATTACGATCGATTTAGGGTGGCCTTGAGTCCAAAATTGCACAAAGAAATACCAGGTCCCGGAGCAGGGGTTTTAAATGATCTTGGACCACATTTAGTGGACCAAGCTATTTGTTTATTTGGTATGCCACTATCGGTTTATGCAGACATACGAATTACCAGACCATTGTCATTGGTTGACGACTATTTTGAATTGCTGTTAAATTATTCAGATAAAGTAGTACGATTAAAAGCAAGTTGTATTGTTCGCGAACCATTTCCTTCTTACAGTATTCACGGGGTAAAAGGAAGTTTTCATAAAACAAGAACTGATGTGCAGGAAACAGCCTTATTGGCCAATCAGAAACCAAATTCCCCTCATTGGGGTGTTGAACCAGTAGAAGAACAGGGGCTTTTACATACAGAAAAAGAGGGAGTAATTATTCGGGAAAAAGTTCCAACTGAAATAGGAAATTATGGCACTTATTATACTTTGGTTAAAAAAGCCATTCGTGAAAACATAGATATGCCTGTAACTGCAAAAGAAGGTATTCAGGTAATGAAGATTATTGAAGCAGCTTTTAAAAGCAACGAACTTAAAAAGCAAATTGCCTTGAACGAGTTATAATCGCACGTACATTTAGCTATGCACTCATTTATTGAACCAGTATATAACGCATTTATAAAAAATGCCAACGCTGAAAATGCGGTGGATATGAAAGCCTATATGCTCAATAAATTCGAGTTCTTTGGAATTAAAACTCCCATAAGAGATGAAATAGTGAAGGCCTATTTAAAGGAGCATTCTTTAAAACAATTCTCAGATCTGGACCAGGTGATGAAAGAATTATGGGAAATTCCTGAAAGAGAAATGCAATATTTTGCTATTGATGTATTTGCCGCACACAAGAAATTATGGTCGCAAAGTTCCATCAAAATGATTGAACATTGCATCGTTCAGAAAAGTTGGTGGGATACTGTTGATGGTATAGCAAGTGATTGGCTGGGACTCTATTTCAATCAGTTTTCTGAACAAACAATCCTGATCACATCCCAATGGAATAGAAGTAATAATATCTGGTTACAAAGAAGTAGTATCCTATTTCAAAAGTCATATAAAAAAAATACAGACACTACTTTATTGTCAAGTTATATTCAGCATTTAAAAGAGAGTAAGGAATTTTTTATCCGAAAAGCCATTGGCTGGGCTTTGAGAGAATATTCAAAAACCAACCCCGAATGGGTGATCACATTTGTTGCCAATAATAAACTATCTCCTCTCAGTGAAAAAGAAGCCTTAAAAAGAATCTCAAAATAATAAACATAAAAATGCCCTCAGAATTTTCTGAAGGCATTCAATTCAATTAAATATATTCATTACATTTTCTTAGCATCTTCCAAGAACTTAGCTAATCCAATATCCGTTAATGGATGCTTTAAAAGACCTAAAATAGAATCTAAAGGACAAGTACAAACATCTGCACCAGCCTCTGCACATTTAATAATGTGTAAAGCATTTCTGATAGATGCAGCAAGAATTTCTGTTTTATAGCCTTGAATATCGAAGATCTGACGCATTTGTCTGATTAATTCGATACCATCCCAACCGCTATCATCAATACGTCCAATAAAAGGAGAAACATAAGTAGCACCTGCTTTTGCAGCTAAAATTGCCTGACCAGCAGAAAAAATCAAAGTGCAATTAGTTCTGATACCATTATCGGAAAACCATTTGATTGCTTTAATACCATCTTTGATCATAGGTACTTTAACAACAATATTTGGGTGTATTGCTGCTAAAATTTTACCTTCTTCTACCATAGATTCGAAATCAGTAGATAAAACTTCTGCACTGATATCTCCATCTACTAATTCACAAATAGCTTTGTAGTGTTGAAGGATGGCAGCTTCGCCCTTTACGCCTTCTTTTGCCATTAATGACGGATTGGTAGTAACCCCATCTAAAATTCCTAATTCACTAGCTTCTTTGATCTGAGCTAAATTACCGGTGTCGATAAAAAATTTCATCGTATTGTTTTTAATATTTTTCTAAAGGAGGTTTTTACAGTTTTTGCGGCGCCAGCTTTAAGAAAGCTCATTTAAAAGTGTATTGGTTAACCCTTGCGGGACTCGTGAATATCTTACACCTATTCACGAAAGAAAAAAAATGGCAGGCTACTCACATCGCACCGCTCAACCACCTATCCTTGCTGTATTCCTACCCTGGGGAGATTCAGCAGGAGCTGGTCGTGTAAGACCTGCCGCCGCAAAAGTAAGGTTTGGGCGTTAATTATTCGATTTTTTCCTGCAATGATTGAAAAAATAGCAGATTTACCTTCCGAATCTTGAATTGATGGTTGATATACCCACTAACTCATCGTGTCTTCCACTAAGGGATCTGTAATACACTAAAATGGTGTATTCATTTTCTGTTTCCCAATAATTTCCCTCAGTTAATGAAAGGTCTGAGCTAATTGAAGGATCTCTTTTGTCCTTCGTTACATATGCATAGCTATAATAGCCTTGTTTCAGTAACAAATCTTTCGTGTAAGCTCCTTCCAAAGAATTAAATTGCATCAAAGAACTATCACTGATTTGATTACCTGTTATTTCACCAATCATATGAATGGACTTTCCTGCGATAGGCTGTTTCCCAGGTGGATTAAAGCTAAAATGTACCCAAGCATAATCACCCTGCCACCATGGGTTTACAGACTCACTTGAATTAATTTCGGTATACCCATTTCTGTCTACAAAGTTGATATAGGCAAAATTATTTCTTGCCTGATCTGGTTTCATAAATACGGTATAAGGCTCTTCTGCCCTTTCTACTTTAGCAATCCGATCTGATTCAAAACGAAAACTTTGTAAATCGGCCCATCTGAATTCTTTTCCTGCCTGAAATAAATAATCCATCTCTCCATTATATTCCAGGAGGTTTTCTTTAATAAAAACGGGCTGTTTATTTACTATGGCATCATCCCATCGATTGTTTTGCATCGCAACAACTTTTATCTGCTGTGGGCTCATTAAATTCAACGCTTTTACTTCCACAGAAAACTGTAATTTCTGGTGTGTTCGTGCTAATTGATTATCATAAGGAACCTGAATCTGCGCTGCGATAGAAACTTGTTTTTCAACAACCATCAACCTTTTTGTAAACGCCAATTTTGAGGTATCTCCATCCCTAAATACTTTTAAAATATAGTTGCCGCTCAAGATGGGCATGGCATTTCGTTCTGGCAATTGCACTTGGTAATGTATATATTTCATGGATGCAATAGATGCCACTCTATACTGACTAATTCGCATCTGATTGAATCCTTTTAAATAATCAAATACACTAACATTGGCCGGGGTCCAATCGGCATTGCACAATTCATAGGTATAAAAATAATTTTTAGGATAAGGAGCTAAATCATCAAAATGCAGTTCAAGCTGATCGCCCGTATTCAATTGCAAAATTGGCTGACTAAACTGGTTATTTTGTTGAAACAACTTTACGCCATTGATGGTGGATGAGTAAATCCTGTCTGGCAAACGCTGGGCCTGAGCAGTAATGATGCTCAATGATACGATAATGGTGAAGATTGATTTCATAACTTAAAATAACGCCTAAACTTACAACAATACTTAAAGCTACAAAAGCTTTTGCTGCATTCAAGACTGCAATGTAGTTTTGATCATCTAAAACCTAATTCTTGAGTCTTGCTTTCAATATCGCCAAAAGGATAGCTTTTACCAAGCAAAAATCATTCGCAAGATTCATTATCCGACTATCCGTTGCTGCTACAGCAGTTAGTGTAATGTCCATGATCATCACTCTGGCATTTGTAAATGGCTTCCAGCATACCGTAGCAAGTAAGGTCTTTAGTTTTTGGGGGCATATCAGGGTACAAAAATTTGAACCCAACAAATCACTGGTAGCCGAAGAAACTCCCATCAAAAAAAATCGTCAGGTTGAACAAATCATTCAACAAGAATCTGGTGTTTATCAAGTACAAACCTTCGCTACCAAATCGGCTATCATTGAAAAAAACAAAGAAATAGAAGGCGTATTGCTCAAAGGTATTGAGGAAAATTATGATAGCACACAACTCAAACCCTTTATCAAAGAGGGCCACTGGCTTCATTTCAATGATAGCACTTATAGCAAAGACATAATAGTATCAGCACAATTGGCTAAACAATTAAAAATAAAGCTGTACGACACGATCCACATTTACTTTATATCAAGTATAGATGGCAGCAGAAATTATCGTAAGCTTTCTGTTTCTGCCATCTACAAAACGGGCATTGAGGAGTATGATAAGCTTTTTGTTATTGGTGACCAGCAGTTGATTCGTAAAATGAGTAATTGGGCTGCAGATGAAACGGGTGGCTATGAGATTTTCGTAAATGATTATCATCAAATGGATAATATTTCTATCCATTTGGCTGAGAAATTACCGCCAGAGTGGATGAGCAAAACAATCCGCGAAGTTTATCCAAACATCTTTGACTGGTTGAACATTCAGGATGTAAACAGAAATGTCATTTTCGTTGTAATGGCAATGGTAGCAATCATTAACCTCATCACCTGTTTATTAATCCTTATTTTGGAAAGAACCAGAATGGTGGGCATTTTAAAAGCTTTAGGTGCTAATGACTGGTTAATTCAGAAATTATTTCTCTATCATGCCACGGTAATTACATTCGCAGGCATTGGAATCGGCTTTATAGCTGGAATAGGCATCTGCCTGATTCAACAATATACAGGCTTTATAAAATTGGATGAGTCTGCTTATTATGTTTCTGAGGCCCCTGTATTTATTATTTGGTGGCAGGTCTTTGCGGTATGCGCTGGAACCACTTTAGTATGTTACTTATCACTCATCATTCCAACTTGGATCATAAAAAGGATACAACCCACAAAAGCCATACAGTTTCGTTAAAGGATGATCATTTACCGCACAGATGTGATAACAATATTCCAGCAGCTACTGCCGCATTTAATGATTCAGCTTGTCCAATTCTTGGTATCGTAACCGCTTTTGTAATTAATGGAAGAACAGATTCTCTGATTCCTTTAGATTCATTACCAATCACTAAAAGTCCTTCTTTCAATGTGCCCATTTGGTTAACTGACTGTCCTTTTAAGAGCGCACCGTAAATAGGTAATTCAACTGAAGAAAGTATTTCAGGTAAGTTAGTGTACCAGCATTTCACTCTTATAAAGCTGCCCATGGTGCTTTGGATAACTTTAGGGTTATAAAATTCAACGGTATCCTCACTTGCAATGATCTGATGAATTCCAAACCAATCCGCAATCCTGATAATGGTTCCTAAATTACCAGGGTCTTGTAACCCATCTAAAACTAAACTCAGATTATTTTTAAAAACAGGTAAACCCAAATCTTTTTTTTGCCGGCACATAACCAATACCTCATTGGGTGTTTGAAGCGTACTCATCTTTGCTAATTCAAATTCTGTTACAGCGATAGTTTCAACATCTACAGGATTATCAGCCAGCCAATCTGCTGTAGCATACAACTTTTCAACCTTATAATCGCTGTTTAAAAGCTCCATCGCTAACTTAGGGCCTTCTGCTAAAAACAGGCCTTCTTGTGTTCTTTGTTTTTTCTGGCACAAAGATTGAATATATTTGAGTTCATTTTTGCTTAACATATAATATGCGTTTCACCGGGGATAAAGTTAATAGGTTTTTGTGGCTAATAGGGATCTTGTCTTTATTACAACTGGCTTCCTGCTCTGAAGAACGCAGAACTAGTGTAAAAGATTATCCAGCAAATACCCCATTTATCTATTCCAATAAGATTGTTGTAAATGGTGCAAGTTCAAAAGACGAAAAAAATCGATTAACTCTAGAACTTGATAATTATTGGGATGATAGTTTAAAAGCCAGAAAAGAACAAAGAGTTTTATTTTGGTATCGCATCAAAAACCCTCCCGTTTTTGACACAATCAATATTGCGCGTTCAAGAAATTATATGAATGCCTTTTTGAATTCCCAGGGCTATTATTATTCCAATATCAAAGACAGTATAAAAATTGATACTACTGGTGATCAATTTAGAGTGCACGCTCTGATGAATGTATCACCCGGTAAAAACATCACGATAGATTCTGTTGACTATCAGCTGGAAGACTCTACACTTCAAGCCATTACCATGCAAAGGATGAAAGGTAGGCTTCTAAAAAAAGGCGATAACTATAGCAAGCAAATCATTAATGAAGAACTCGACAGATTAATCAAGATATATAGAAACAACGGCTACTATAAATTTACCAAAGAAGATATTTATGCCGAAGTAGATAGCTCTGATATCAGCTTGATGAATATTACACTTAGTCCATTTAAGCAAGCCGAGTTAATAGCTGCAACAACTCGCAAAAGACTTGAGAATCCTCAATGGGACATTTCTATAAAAAAGAGACCAACTTATGACTCAAGTAAACTAATTCAATATACAGTTGGCAATATTTATTTTTATCCAGAAACCAAACTCAGTGATGTTACTGATAGTTTGCCAATGGATAAAAGTTTTCTAGAAGAGCAGTATGGAAGTGTTTGGATGCGCTATAAGTTAGGTAAATTCAAATATAGTCCTTTGAAGGAGCATACCTTCTTTGCACATAATGAGACCTACAACGAAGAACTCTATTTTAAATCGATGAATACTTTAGGTCAGGTTGGAGCCTGGCAGCAAGTAGATGGAAAAATCGTACCCAGAGATAAAGACACGCTTGATTTTTATTTTTTCCTTACCCCTACCTTGAAACAAAACTTTACTGTTGATCTGGAAGGTAGCAGAAATACAGGCGATATTGGTTCAGGAAATCTTTTTGGAATTTCTACCAACCTCTCCTATAGAAATAGGAATGTTTGGAAACAAGCCATTCAATCTGTTACGAATTTTAGAACAGGAGTAGAATTGAATTTGAATTTGGGTAATAGTAATTCTGCTAACAATCAGTTAGTTCAAACTTTTAATATCAGTGCGGGAGAAACATTTGCATTCCCTAGATTAATCCAACCGTTCAACCGATGGAAGGGTTTGAGAACATTGGATAATAAAAGAACCTTACTATCTATCAATGCATCTTATGTTGACCGAAAAAATTATTACAAACTTCATTCGATAGTTGGCAGCTGGGGCTATGAGTGGAAAAAAGCCGAAAATACCTGGTTGTTCAAACCTTTCAATGTAGAACTGTATTCATTAGACACACTTCCGGGTTTGGATACACTTTTCATGAAGAATCCTTTTTTAAGAAATTCTTTTAACACAGGAAATATTTATAGTCAGAGTTTGTCTTTTGTTCGAACATACAATACATCAAATGGCAAGAATCATTATTTACGTTTTGGAATAGAAGAAACGGGCTTACTCTTTGGAGCTTTCAATAAATTGAAAGACAATATCTATCGATATATTAAACTGGAAGCAGAATACAAGCAAACAAAAAAATATCAAAAAACAATCATGGCCTATCGGGCATTTGCAGGTTATGGTTACAATTATGGATCATACCCAGGAACAAGTTCTTCCACACTTCCTTTCTTTAAACAGTTCTCTTTAGGAGGCCCCTATAGCATGCGTGCCTGGGGTTTGAGACAATTAGGACTTGGAAGTTCCAACAGTTATGACAGTATTTCAACCAGTAGTTTTCGAGATAGATATGGAGATTTGGCAATTGAGGGAAATATAGAGTATCGTTTTAATATTGCCACTGTTGCCGGCGTTAAAATTGGGAGTGCACTTTATTCTGATATTGGTAATATCTGGAATACAAAAAAGAACCCTAGTGATCCGAATTCTGTTTTTTCTATTTCAAACCTTGGCAAAGATCTTGCAATTGGAGTTGGTACAGGAGTACGGATTGATTTTACTTATTTTTTAATCAGACTTGACTTTGCCTATAAAGTAAAAGATCCCGTAAGAATGGGAAATGATGGATGGATGAGTATCAGGAAATTTAATTGGACCGATATTCGTTCGAATGGGTTAGAGGTTCCCAATTTTGCATTACAACTGGGTATCGGACTCCCCTTCTAGTGATGCACGAAGCAATTTGATTGCTTCTTCAAATTGCAAGATCGTTTTTGCATCAGAAACATGAAAGTTCCCAATACGTGTTCGTCTTAAACTACTCATATAGCCTCCTACGCCTAATAGGCTTCCAAAGTCATTAGCAAGGCTTCTGATATAAGTACCAGTAGAACATACTACTTTGAAATAAACAACAGGGAGTTCTATCTTTTCAATACTAAAAGATTGGATAGTAACCGGACGTGGTTCTACTTCAACCGTAATTCCTTTTCTGGCTGAAACATATAAACGTTCTCCGTTCTTTTTAATAGCCGAATGTTGTGGAGGGTACTGCAAAATATCACCCTGAAACTGTTTTGTTGCAGCTAAAATTTCTGTCTCAGTTAATTGATCTGTTGATTTAAAATTTTCAGGATCAGATTCAAGATCATAAGTGGGTGTTGTAGCACCTAATGTAATGGTACCAATGTATTCTTTTTCCATCCCCATATATTCATTGATCTTCTTGGTGAATTTACCAGTGCAAATAATAAGAAGACCAGTTGCCAATGGATCAAGAGTTCCAGCATGACCCACTTTTTTAATTTTGATCAGACTTCTGATTTTATTAGAAGCATCAAATGATGTCCACTCCATCGACTTATCGATGAGTACTACTTGTCCATCTAAGAAAGATTGTAATGCTTGCATAATAAAAATTCAAAAGTCAAAAGTCAAAAAAAATCAAAGCCGTCCTAAAATAGAACGGCTCTTTATCTATTGAATCAAATTAATAGGCTCTTGCGAACAAAACTCTTTGAGTGGAAGGATTTCCAGATAAAATACATTTACCTTCTTCGAATGGATTGTTTAAAGGAATACAACGAATGGTTGCTTTTGCTAATTCCTTGATTTTGTCCTCAGTTTCAGAGCTTCCATCCCAATGCGCTGAAATAAAGCCAGCTTTGGTATCCAGGAGATTCACAAATTCATCCCATGTATCTGCTTTGGTAATATGTTCATCTCTATATGCAAGTGCCCTATTATAAATATTCTGTTGAATTTCTTCTAAGAGGTTCTTAATATATTGCTCAATACCATCAAGACTAACACTTTGTTTTTCTTTGGTATCTCTGCGTGCAACTTCGATCACATTATTTTGTAAATCACGCGCTCCAATTGCTAAACGAACTGGTACACCTTTCAATTCATATTCTGCGAACTTCCATCCTGGACGTTGATTGTCTGAATCGTCATACTTAACTGAAATGCCTAATTCTTTTAATCCTTTTACGATAGCCAATACTTTTTCATCCAGTTGTGCCTTTTGTTCTTCGCCTTTATAAATTGGAACAATCACAACTTGGATAGGAGCAATTCTTGGCGGCAAGATCAATCCATCATCATCACTATGTGCCATAACCAGTGCGCCAATCAATCTTGTACTTACGCCCCAACTAGTGGCCCAAACATATTCTAACTTGTTTTCTTTGTCACTGAATTTTACATCAAATGCTTTTGCAAAATTCTGGCCAAGGAAATGCGATGTACCTGCTTGTAAAGCCTTACCATCCTGCATCATTGCTTCAATACAATAGGTTTCTTCAGCACCGGCAAAACGTTCGTTAACAGTTTTTACCCCTTTGATAACAGGCAATGCCATCCAATTCTCGGCAAAATCAGCATATACATCCAGCATGAGTTTTGTTTCAACCAACGCTTCTTCTTTTGTAGCATGAGCAGTATGACCTTCTTGCCATAAAAACTCTGCAGTGCGTAAAAATAAACGGGTACGCATTTCCCATCTAACCACATTGGCCCATTGGTTTACCAAAATTGGTAAATCACGATAAGATTGAATCCAGCCTTTATAGGTATTCCAGATGATTGCCTCACTTGTTGGACGAACTACCAGTTCTTCTTCCAATTTAGCTTCTGGATCAACAATTAATTTTCCCGGGTTATTTTCATCCGATTTTAAACGGTAATGCGTTACTACAGCACACTCTTTAGCAAAACCTTCTGCATTTTTTTCTTCCGCTTCAAATAAACTTTTAGGGACAAACAAAGGGAAATAGGCATTTTGGTGGCCAGTATCTTTGAACTTTCTGTCCAATACATCCCGCATATTTTCCCATAAAGCATAGCCGTAAGGTTTAATCACCATACATCCTCTAACTGCACTGTAATCAGCTAGTTGTCCTTTAATTACAAGGTCGTTATACCATTGTGAATAATCCTGTTCCCGAGTAGCAATTTCCTTACCCATTTTGTTTTGTGATTTCTTTAACAAATAAACATTAGTTAGCAACTTAAGGTGGCAGAGTATTTGTCGTACTTAGAGTATGCCTTAAGCTCCGCAAATGTATGTAACTTCACATTATCTAACGTTCAAACCTATTACCATGAAAAACAGCTTACTTTTTGCACTACTTGGATTGGGGTTATTTGTTACAAGTTGTTCTACTGCATACAAATCAGACCAAACGCCAGATGACGTATATTTTTCTCCTGGAAGACCAGCAGCAGAAAAAGTAGATATTGTGAAAGATCAGACTCAGAAAGATCAATACGAGAACTATGTGAATAGTACAGATGAACAATTCCTTCGCATGAAAGTGGGTAATTATTCTCGCTGGAATATGTTAGATGATTATAGTTACTGGAATGATAGCCGTTACGATTTCAGTCATTTCAATTATTATAGTTCTATTGGTTATAGCAATTATTATGGTCATAACAATTGGAATTTCGGATGGGGATCAGGATTTTTTAGACCGACTTATACATGGGGCAATCCATATTACACTTTAGTTACTTATTATAATCCAAAAGCTACTGCGGGCAAACCAAGTGAAAGTGCCATTAGTGCTTACAGAAATAAAACTTATACAAATACCAATAGCTACAATCTTGGTAATGCTAAATCGGGTTATAGCAATACAAATTACAGCACCCCAAATTCTAACAATTTCAGTACGCTAGTAAAAAAAGTGTTTAGCAGTTCCAGTCCTTCTGGTTCTTATGATAGAGCTGTTCGTAGTTTTGATAATAGCAGTTCTGGCAGCAGATCAACCAGTTCAACCAGTAGTTACTCGGCTCCAAGTAGCAGTGCGGGTGGCAACAGTGGCGGTGTTAAGAGTACTGGTACCAGTGCTAGTTCTGGACGTACCACTAGAAATTAATCATTTGTTTTTTCACTTAGTGTAAGAAGTTTTCATTTGATAATTTCTAACACTAAGCTTATAACCCAAACTTAGTATCATGAAAAAATATTTACTTATCCTATTTATACTTTCAGGCAGTTCCATTTTTGCACAAACACCAGATGATGCTTTACGCACTGCCTGGTTTACACAAAATGGCTCTGGAAGAAATACAGCCACAGGTGGTGTAATGGGATCATTAGGCGGAGATATCACTGCCAACCACGTTAACCCTGCAGGTTTAGGTTTATTCAAAACCAATGAGTTTGTATTCTCTCCTGGCTTTAATTTAAACAATAACAAATTAGATTATAGAGGCACCAATAATGGAGTTCAAAAAAATAATTTTAATTATGGTGCTACCGGATTAATCTTAAGCTCTTCGAGTAATAATAAAAAGAAATGGACCAGTAGCGCATTTGCTATTTCTGTAAATCAAGTGGCGAATTATAATAATCATATTCAATTTTCCGGCTTCAATAATATGAGTTCCTATTCTGAAAAATATTTAGAGGAATTAACACGTGATAAAGCAGATACCAATGCCGCATTAAGTAATTACATATTTGGTTCATCACTGGCATTTCGCACTTATTTAGTTGATACTTTTTCAGGCGGCCCCGGAGGTGCGATAGCTGGATATCAAAGCTTAGTACCCATCTCAACTGGTGTGAACCAATCTTATGATGCTGTTACAAAGGGAGGCTATCACGAAATAGCAGTAGGATTAGCAGGTAATATGGATGATAAAATGTATGTTGGTGGAAGTCTAGTAATACCTGTAATTAATTATACGCGCGATCTGGTCTATACTGAAAAGGATGCCACTAACAATCCTAATAATAATTTTAGCAGCTTTGAATACAAAGAAACTTTTTCTTCAAGAGGAATTGGGGTTGGACTAAAGTTAGGTGTGATTTATAAACCCACTGATTATTGGAGAATCGGATTGGCATTTCATACACCACAAGTAATGGGTTATAGAGATGAGATCAGTTCTTCAATGACCACCAATACAGAAAGCTATGCCAAAACTATCAGTGAATCCAGTAGTAATTTAAATAGTGGTAATCCTGGTAAAAGCGAATACAATTTGATCACACCTTATCGTGCAATAGTAAGTGCTAGTTATGTTTTCAGAGAAGTAAACGATACCAGAAGACAAAAAGCATTCCTTAGCGCTGATCTTGAATATGTAAATTATAGAGGTTCTAGATTCTCTGCTTCTAACAAATCAGATCAGGCATTAGTAGATTATTATACACTTTTGAATAATGAGATAAAAGATTATTATAAAGGAAATTTCAATTTCAGAATAGGTGGGGAATTAAAGTTCAATGTTTGGATGGTACGTCTGGGTGGAGGTTTTTATGGTAGTCCCTATGCTGATGCGAATTTAATCGCGAATAAAATTGTAGCTAGTGGTGGATTGGGCTATAGAAACCATGGTATGTTCATTGATCTTAGTTATGCGCATGCTTTTCAAAAAGATGTTCAGTTTGCATATCGCTTAAACGACAAGCCCAATACTTTCGCTACACAAACAGGAGCAAGAGGAACAGTGATGATGACGGTTGGGTTTAAATTTTAAACTTAAGAAAGATATTCAAAAATCCCCTCCGAGGAGGGGAAATGATTTTGCGTAAGCGAAATCATGGGGTGGGTGAAAACTTCTAAGAGAATGATTTTACCCACCCCTGCACTCACTTCATTCGGCGCCCCTCCCAAGAGGGGATATAACTTTTTACTTTTTAATTTTTACTTTTTCCACTTCCACCGTTCTCGCATCGAACCATTTAATTTCAGTATCTTTTTTGAACCAGGTCATTTGACGCTTTGCGTATTGGCGTGTATGCTGTTTGATTAATTCGATGGCTTTTTCAAGAGGGATCTTTCCTTCCAGATAATCGAATAGTTCCTGATAACCTACAGTTTGTAAAGCATTATTCTTTCGAAAAGGAAATAATTGTTCTGCTTCCTTTATTAACCCTGCATTTACCATCCAATCAACTCTTTGATTGATCCTTTGATTGAGTATTTCACGGGGCAATTCCAGTCCAATCTTTACTATTTGAAATGGTCTGTTTTTTTTCTCAGATTTTCTGAATGCTGTTATAGAAATACCAGTACTTCGAATCATTTCCAATGCACGCATTAAACGTTGCGGGTTATCTTGTTCAGCTTGTTGCCAGAATTGAGGGTCTTCTTTTGCAATTTGCGACTGTAACCATTGTATCCCATTTGATGAATAAGCTTGTTTGATGGCTTCCCTGATCAATGGATTGATAATGGGCATTTCATCCATCCCTTCGCAAAAGGCTTTAATGTACAAACCAGTACCGCCCACCATTACAGCAGTTTGATGGGATTGAAAAATAGATACTACTTTTTGTAATGCATAATTTTCAAATTGTCCTGCATTGAGTTCTTCATGAATGGAATGGGAATTAATAAAATAATGCGTTACTTTTTTTAATTCTTCCTGGGACGGTTTTGCTACGGCAATTCCTAACTCCGAAAAACATTGCCTGGAATCAGCTGAAATGATTTCTGTTTGCAAATGTTCTGCCAATGCAATCGCAAACGCAGTTTTACCAACTGCGGTAGGACCACAAATAATATAAATAGTATTTACCTGATCAGCCATTTGCTGCTATTTACAAAGAAGACCAACCCTTTGGGGGATTGGTCTTCCTGAATGATATTACAAGACTATTAAAATGCTTCTTCATCATGACCTTCTTCGTTTTCAGCCTCTTCATCGGTATCTGAACTTTCTGATTCGTCACCTTCTTCACCGAAACCATCTATTGCTTCATTCAGGTCATATTTTTCTTCAATGTCTGCGAATTTATCTCCTAAAAGGCTCTTAGTTCCGTACTGTTGTGGTCCAATTCCTTCTGTTCTAGTTATCACTGGATATTGCAACTTACTATTCTCTTCTTTACTCACGTTGATCAATTCAACTAAGAAGGTCCAGTTCTTTGCGAAATCATAGACATACACAAATTTCTGATTTGTGTCACGGATCTCACTACCAATGGTTGTTTCAGACATTAGCAAGGGTTCAACAGGATATTTTTTATCATATTTTTCCACGCTAATTTCTCTTCCCCGAAGCCAGTTGTCGTTGCTCCTGTAAAATGTAGCCTGATGTTTATTATCAAACTCGAAGGATTTCAATATAGCAAGATGCAACTCCTGAAAATTTTGAGTATGCTTAATCACTATATCTCTATAAACAGCATCATCTTCTTCCAGATAAATCCTAAATTTTAAAACAGCCATTAATGATAGAATATTAATTAGTGTAATTATTTTAAAAGCTCCTTAACAGGAAAGTATGCAAATTAAGCAAGTAAGTTTTTAGAAACGAAAGAATTTAAGATTTATTCGGAACACTTATATTCAACTCAGCTGCTTTTTGCAACATAAAGCTAAATGCGGCCTCATAATCGTTTGGAATCAACCCATCTAATATTGCTTCTCTGATGGCATCCTTTATTAAACCTACGTTTCTCCCGGGTGTTAATCCAAAATGATCCATGATCATACTTCCAGTAATAGGAGGCTGCCAATTGCGCATTTGGTCATTCTCCTCAACTTCTTTCATACGCTGCTTCACCATTTCGAAGTTTTGCAGGTAACGTTTTACCTTATACTTGTTTTTACTGGTGATGTCGGCCGCACACAATAACATCAGTGCCTCAATATCTTCCCCAGCTTCAAATAACAACCTGCGAACGGCGCTATCAGTAATATTTTCATTGGTTAAACTAATGGGACGCAGGTGCAAAGCCACTAATTTTTGCACAAATTTCATTTTCTCGTTCAATGGCAATTTCAATCGGGTAAATATTTTGGGAACCATTCTGGCACCCACCATTTCATGCCCATGAAAGGTCCACCCATGCCCCTCTTCAAATTGTTTGGTAGCTGGTTTGCCTATATCATGCAATAAAGCTGCCCAACGTAGCCAAAGATCATTGGTATGTTCAGAGATATTGTCAATAACCTGTAGCGTATGATAAAAATTATCTTTGTGTCCCTTCCCATCGATATATTCTGCCCCTTGCAGATCCACCATTTGAGGAAAGATGATCGACAAAAGGTTTGTTTGATATAACAGGTCCCATCCAATGGAAGGCTTATCACAAAGCATGATCTTATTCAACTCATCTGTGATGCGTTCCTGTGAAACAATTTTAATTCTATCTGCCTGAGCTTTAATGGCGTCAAGTGTTTCAGGAACAATCGTAAAATTGAGCTGACAGGCAAACCGAATCGCCCTCATCATTCGAAGTGGGTCGTCACTAAATGTTTGTTCGGGTAATAAGGGTGTTTTAATCAACTTCTGCTCAATCGCCTCTAACCCATTAAAAGGATCGATTAATACTCCGTAGTCAGCTTTATTTAAACTAATAGCAAGTGCATTGATGGTAAAGTCGCGTCTATTTTGATCATCTTCTAAAGTGCCGGTCTCTACCCTGGGTTTTCTGCTGTTGGGTTGATAACTCTCTTTTCTAGCACCTACAAACTCAATTTCAAATGCTGGTAATTTGATCTGTGCAGTACCAAAATTTTTGAAATAAGCAACAGTAGGACGAGGATCAAATAATTCAGCCACTCGATGTGCTAATGCAATAC
This sequence comes from Chitinophagaceae bacterium, assembly GCA_947371755.1. Classification (GTDB taxonomy): domain Bacteria; phylum Bacteroidota; class Bacteroidia; order Chitinophagales; family Chitinophagaceae; genus Sediminibacterium. The sequence goes on along the minus strand of CANBQT010000003.1, from coordinate 37,287 downwards.
CATCGCCCAGGCAAACAATATCTGCATCCTTGGTGTTACGTCCAATAATCTTATCACGAACAAAGCCCCCAATCAAATAGGTAGGCAACTGCAATTCTTCTGCTGCAAATGCGATTTTATCAAAAATGGCTCTTTCTATAGTGGAACAAGGTATCTGCATCTGTTACAAATGTAATAAGCTTTCTGCCTAATCATTCGGCAATGAAACAAGTAACTGTTCATTCCTGATTTTCATGGCACAATTAAAATGGGTTTCCGGACAAGCTTTCTTACCATGTAAGCCACATGGCCTGCAAACTAAAGGCTCTAGAATTTCAACGATGCTACTTTTGCTTGAAAGTGGACCATAGCCAAATGCCGGTATGGTTGAACAGTAAATGGCAGTTACAGGAGCATTTACGGCTGAAGCGAAGTGCATGGGTGCTGAATCGTTTACATAATTCATGACAGCTTTTTCCATCAAGGCAGCCGACTCTAAAAAATTTAATTTACCCGCCAGTACGCTAATATTTTTTTCTGGTAGAGCATCCATGATTTCTTTACATAATGATTTATCCGACGGCGCTCCCAATAAGTAAATTTGATACTTATCCGGAATGACTTGTAAAAATTCAATCCATTTTATAATTGGAAATTGTTTGGTAAACCAAACCGAAGCAGGAGCAATGCAGATATAGGGTTGATGAGTTAAAATGGCAATAGCCGCTTGATCTGTAAGAGATGGATATAATTTAGGATTGGATGCTTGAATATGTGTGGCATCCTCAATCAATTTAAAATTTCTTTCCACTTCATGTAACACTATTTCACCCTTACTAAAAACGTGAGGAATTCGCTTTGTAAACAAATGACTAAAAGGATTCTTATCAAAACCTATCGTTTCTTTGGCCCCTGATAAAACTGTGATCAAACCCGTTGCAGCAAAGCGTTGTACATTGATAACGAGATCGTATTGAATCTCTCTGATTTGTTGAATGATTTTAAAAAGGTTGAAGTATTTATGCTCTTTTTTATTCCAAATCAATACTTCATTGATAAAAGGGTGTTCATGAAATAATGTTTCGTTTCCCTTTCGCAGGAGGATGTCAATAACAGCATTAGGGTATTGGATATGCAAATCTTCTAATAACCCTGTTACTAAAACAACATCCCCAATAAAAGCAGTTTGAATCACTAGGATCTTTTGCATCCTACAAATTTACTCAATAAATATGTTGCTTCACTATAAGTAAAGGCAATCATCATTCATATTCTAATTCATTACTAAAATATTCCCAGTCGAATAAAATAAAACTGGCCGATATTTTGTGAAGCGTAAATAATGTACCTCTGTTTTGATGGTGTCTACGTTTTACTTCTTTTAATTGAATGGAATTCCTGTTAATCCCCAAATTCTTAACTGCAAGGAGAAATGGTTTCATTTTACCGGACGGTACGTCTAAAATAACCCTGTTCATATTAAATATTATACTATTAAGTTGCAAAATAAAATCCACAATAACAAGCTTTAGAGTATATATTTTTAATCTTTTTTTAATTTTCTTGACTTAAGAATGGAAGGTTGATATTTAAAAGACTAAATGCAGTTTTGATATATATTCCTTTATGATTCCTGCTTAGCATTTGCCTAATTCTAAGCTTTGAAACTTATGTTTGCAAAAAAATTGAGCATGTCATTACAAGCAATGATTCTGGAAGCATGGGATAATCGTGAACTTTTAAAGGATCAAAAGTACACAGATGCAATCAGAGCAGTTATTGAAGAAGTAGATAAAGGTCGCCTTAGAACCGCTGCACCAACTGAAAATGGTTGGGTGGTTAACGAATGGGTGAAACAAGCCATTTTACTATATTTCGGGATTCAGCAAATGCAAACCTGGGAATTGGCTCCATTTGAGTTTTATGATAAGATGTTATTGAAAAGTAACTATAAAGAACTAGGTGTTCGCGCAGTTCCCCATGCGGTAGCCCGATATGGCGCTTATTTGGCGAAAAACGTGGTATTAATGCCTAGTTATGTAAATATCGGTGCGTATGTAGATGAAGGCACTATGGTGGATACATGGGCAACTGTAGGTAGTTGTGCTCAAATTGGAAAAGGTGTTCACTTAAGTGGTGGAGTAGGTATTGGTGGCGTTTTAGAGCCCTTGCAAGCAAGTCCAGTAATTATCGAAGACGGTTGTTTTCTGGGAAGCCGGGCTATTGTGGTAGAAGGTGTTATCGTAGAAAAAGAAGCCGTATTGGGCGCCAATGTAGTGTTGACTAAATCAACTAAGATTATTGATGTAAGCGGACCAGAACCTATCGAATACAAAGGACGGGTTCCAGCAAGAAGCGTAGTGATACCGGGAACTTATCCAAAACAATTTCCAGCAGGTGAATTTCATGTTAACTGTGCCTTGATTATTGGAACGCGCAAACCAAGTACCGATTTAAAGACCAGTTTGAACGATGCACTTCGTGAATTCAATGTGAGTGTATAAAGGGTTCGAGCAATAAAATATGCAGCAAAGCAAAAAAGATACAGCATACCAGATAAGTTTAGCAGGATTTCTAATAACGATTTTGGGTGCTGTATTTTTTTCTACAAAAGCCATTTTTGTAAAACTGGCTTTCAAATCAACAGGCATCGATGCGGTTACTTTACTTACGCTTCGCATGCTATTTTCATTGCCATTTTATCTAGTAGCAGCATGGATAGGTTTCAAAAAAGAATCCTCAGTTACCCTCAATGCCAGACAATGGTTTTTCCTAATTCTTCTGGGTATTTTCGGATACTATTTAAGTAGCTTATTTGATTTTGTTGGACTGCAATATGTGTCAGCAGGATTAGAAAGATTGATATTATTCCTCTACCCTACTTTTTCTGTTTTAATCAATACTTTTCTTTATAAGACCAAGCTTAATAAAATGCAGATCAGTGCATTGGTATTAACCTATCTGGGAATTGGGATTGCTTACTTAGGTGAGATGAAAATTGACACCAGCAATCCCCATTTTTATTTTGGTTCTTTCATGATTTTTCTATGTGCCGTCACTTATAGTTTTTATTTAGTGGGTACTGGAAGAATGATCCCGAAAGTTGGTGTTACGAGATATACAGCCTATGCCATGTTATCCGCAACAGCAGGCATTTTCACTCATTTTTTACTGACAAAAAATATTCAACAAATTCCCTTTACACCCACGCTCATTTGGTATAGTATTGCACTAGCTATGATCGCCACTGTTCTCCCTTCCTTTATGATGAGTAATGGGATGAAAAAAATAGGAAGCAATAATGTATCTATCATAACCAGTATTGGGCCAGTATCCACTATCATACAGGCACATTTCTTCCTAGGTGAAAATATCATTGTACCACAGATCATAGGAACCATTTTGGTAATCATCGGCGTACTTCTGATTGGCTGGCAATCAAAAAACAATCAAACCAAATATCCATAAAATGATAGGTTTCTCTTTTTCAGACCTGCTAATCTCAACTTAGGTAAGAAAATACAATGAAACAAGCCGCTTATGCCAAACTGAAGACGGTATTAGGTCTTTAACTAAAAGCTGACCATTGTCATTGGAACTATAGCCATAATTGAACTAATATGCAGTTCAACCAATTCCTCATAATGGCAAATAACAATTACAATATTGACGGGTTAACTGATCAGCAAGTAATAGAAGCAAGGGCAAAATTTGGCCATAATACACTCGAATACAAAAAAGAAAATGGATTCATCGATGCACTAAAAAGTTTGGCAAAAGAACCCATGGTGGTTCTTTTATTAGCTGCCTCCATTATCTATTTCGTGAGTGGTAAAACCGGAGATGGTATTTTTTTAACCTGTGCTATTTTTTTGGTAGCCGCTATTTCATTGTTCCAGGATAAAAGGAGTAGAAATGCCTTAGAAAAATTAAAAAACTTTTCAGAGCCTAGTTCAAAAGTAATCCGCAATGGAGAGTTGATTGAAATTAAAAGTGAGGAACTGGTAGTGGGTGATTATTTAATGGTAGAAGAAGGTAATTCAATTGCAGCAGACGGTATCATTGTTAGATCAAATGATTTTTCTGTGAATGAATCAGTTCTTACAGGAGAATCTTTCTCGGTTTTTAAAGATGCAACAAAAGAAGATCCTTATATCTATAGAGGTACCAGTGTTGCAGGAGGATTAGCCATTGCAACAATCACAGCAACCGGAAACGAAACAAAGCTTGGCAAGATTGGGAAAAGTTTAGAAAGTATTGAGGAAGAAAAAACGCCCCTTGAAAAACAGATTTTCAATTTTGTAAAGAAGATGGTAATCATAGGAGCAATTGTTTTTTTAACAGTATGGCTCATCAACTATGTACATTCAAAAGATCTGCTCGACAGTTTACTAAAAGCTTTAACGCTGGCCATGAGTATCTTACCAGAGGAAATTCCTGTAGCACTTGCCACTTTTATGGCATTAGGAGCTTGGCGTTTAATGCAAATGGGGATCATTGTAAAACAAACAAAAACAGTAGAAACACTTGGTAGTGCCACAATTATTTGTACTGATAAAACAGGTACCCTCACAGAAAACAAAATGAGTCTGGCTAAAGTATTTGCTTTGGCAGACAATAAGATCAGTGATACTTCACAACAACTCAGTCATTTTGAAAAAGATCTGATTAGAACTGCCATGTGGGCCAGTGAACCCATTCCTTTTGACCCGATGGAAATTGCTCTGCATGAATGTTATTTTTCACAGGCAGAATCAGACGAAAGACCCCAATTTAAAATGATCCATGAATATCCTCTAAGTGGAAAACCACCTATGATGACGCATTTATTTGAAAATGAAAGTAAGCAAAGGATCATTGCTGCAAAAGGTGCACCTGAGGCCATTATGGATGTTTCAAATGTAACAAAGGAACAGGTTGAAGAAATCCAAAAAGCAATTGAAACCTTCACAACGGAAGGGTACCGAGTACTCTGTGTGGCAGAAACAACACACATTGGAAATGATTTCCCAGAAACACAACAGGAATTCAGATTTGAATTCAAGGGCGTTCTTGCCTTTTATGATCCACCAAAAAAGAATATCGGTGAAGTACTGAATCATTTTTACGAGGCAGGAATTTCAGTTAAAATTGTAACTGGCGATAATGCTGCTACAACTGCATCTATAGCAGAACAGGTTGGTTTCAGAAGGTATGACCAAACTATTACTGGCGATGAACTAATGGCTTTAAGTGATGAAGCGTTAGACAAAAGAGTAATTGATACCCAGATCTTCACAAGAATGTTTCCAGAAGCCAAACTCAGAATTATTAACGCATTAAAGAGAAATAATGAAATCGTAGCGATGACAGGCGATGGTGTGAATGACGGACCTGCACTGAAAGCTGCACATATTGGAATTGCCATGGGTAAAAAAGGAACGGAGATTGCCAAACAAGCGGCTTCATTGATTCTGATAGAGGATGATCTTTCGAAGATGGTTGATGCGATAGCAATGGGGAGAAGAATCTATACCAATTTAAAAAAGGCAATACAATACATTATCTCCATTCATATACCTATAGTACTAACTGTATTCATGCCTCTTGCACTTGGATGGGTCTATCCAAATATTTTCAGCCCCGTTCATATTATTTTTTTAGAATTGATCATGGGGCCCACTTGTTCCATTATTTATGAAAACGAGCCCATGGAAAAAAATACCATGAGTCAAAAACCGCGCGCATTAAGCAATACATTTTTTAATGTGAAAGAACTAACTACCAGTATTATTCAAGGGTTAATGATCACCCTAGGCACACTGGCATCCTACCAATGGGCTGTTCATCAAAATTTAGATGAAGCCACAACCAGAACCATGGTATTCACTGTTTTGATAGCTGCTAATATCATCCTTACCCTGGTAAATCGATCCTTTTACTACTCGTTGTTTGCCACACTAAAATATAAGAATAATTTAGTTTTACTGATCATTCTCATTACGATAGCAATTACCGGATTTTTGATCTTTGTTCCCATACTTACACAGTTCTTTGGATTTGCCAGACTCACTTATAGTCAAATTTTATTAGCTATAGGAATAGGGACATGCTCTGTGATTTGGTATGAAATAATAAAATGGATCAAACGCCTAAAAAAATCAAATAATTGATCTAATAATTACCATATTGATTAAAAAGTTACATGAATAGTCAATTAAATAATCTTTTTTTACTCCTATGAAAGAATTTGAAAACGCATTTATCGGTATTTTTTAAATTCTCCCCCTTATGAACCAACTGAAAGATTTTCAAATATTGGATGCTTTAAATGCAACAAAGCATTCAGTGATGTATATAGGTGAAATCGGGAAGCCAATGATCTATATTACGCCTTCCGTTGAAACTCTTTTAGGACACCCAATAGATAGTTATTATCAGCAAGGTTTTTGGGAATCATTGATCCATCCTGATGATTTTGCAATAGTGAATGATTTCTTCACGAGAATTAAAGAAATCAATGAATTTAAAGTTACAGTAAGAGCTAAAAAATACGATGGCACTTATATTTCTATCATAAATTCTGGTACAGTTATCAAAGACGGCAATCAAGTTGTTTCTTTAATTGGCAACTTGTATCCTCTCAAAGAAGAGAAAGTAAATAAACGGGTCTTAGATCTAAGTACCTATTATGCAGAAATACTATTAGACAATCTTGGATTACTATTTTATGCAATTGACAAAGAATTCAAAGTCATAGCTAAAAATAAATTGTTTGATAAATGGGCTTGGGAAAAGTATGGGATTATCTATCAAATAGGTGAAAATATTTTCAACGCTAAAATTCCTGACAATTTAAAACAAGAATATACTATCGCTTATACGAAGTGTATAGATACAGGTTTTTATACACATAGATTTTCAAGGGATGGAAAAGAATATGACATAGCGCTCTCCCCTATCATTATAAAAAATAAAGTAGAGGGAGTATCAGTATTCCATTCCGATATATCAAGCCAGGAAAAACTTTTGAATGCTGCTGCCTATTTGAATAATGCTTTAGATAATAAAATTAATTCTTCGCAGGAACTGAATTATACTCTTGACAAGGAATACAAATTCATATCATTTAATGAACCTTATTCAAAATTATATTTCAATTATTTGGGCAAGATGCCTGAGATAGGCAAACAAACCGAATTCATTAATGGAGACTCTTCTATCAGTATCAATTTAAGAAATTGGTATTCTAAAGTTTTAAATGGCGATTTGGTTGATACCGTCTTATACTTAGGCAATCAGATCATTCACTTGAAAATTTCTCCCTGCCTCAATAATAAAAATGAAATCTGTGGATTGACGGCCATCAATAAAAACATTACTGAACAAAATGAATCTCAAAGAAAATTGATTGAGAGCGAAGAGAAATACAAATATGTTGTTGATCATGTAACAGATATGGTTTTTCAAACAGACCAGGAAGGAAATTGGAGTTATTTGAACAAGGCCTGGGAAAATATCATGGAATTCACAATAGACGAATCCATTGGTACATTATTCTTCAACTATCTTCATCCGGATGATGTAGAAAAAAACCAGATACTATTTACGCCTTTGATTAATAGGGAGAAGCCTTATTGTACGCACGAAATAAGATATATCACAAAATCAGGAAAGGTAAAATGGATTCGCGTTTTTGCAACCCTACTATTAGATTCTGAAAGCAATATCAAAGGCACAACAGGTACATTAAAAGACATCACAGTTGAAAAAGAGAATAGTTACCGCTATGAACTATTATCCAAAAACGTAAACGATCTGGTTTGTCTCCTGGAAACAAATGGAACTTTCCTGTATGTATCTCCATCCTTCTCAAATGTATTGGGCATCCAAGTAGATGAATTAAAAGGTAAAAATGTGAATCAGTATATACACCCTGAGGATCTTAGTTCATTAATCAACTTTTCTAATCTACAACATAAGACAAAAAATATTGATAGTTATACCACCTATCGTTTTAAAAATAAAAAAGGGAATTACCATTGGATTGAAACCAATGCTAAAATCTTCTATGATGAATTTTATGGCAGAAAGCTAATTAATGCTTCTTCTCGAATCATCGACGAAAGAAAGATTCTTGAGCATCAGCTTTTAACTTCTTTAGAAAAAGAACGTGAATTAAATCAATTGAAATCTAAGTTCGTGAGCATGGCTTCACATGAATTTAGAACACCCATGACCACCATCAAAACCAGTGCAGAACTTGCCGGCATCTATTTAGAAGACCAAGAAAATCTAAATATTCCCAAGGCAAAAAAACATATCCAAAATATTGATGAAGAAGTTGAAAGGCTTTCAACACTTATCAATGATATTTTAATGTTAGGTAAGATCGAATCTGAGACCTTTGAATTGAATAAAAGCAAAGAGAACCTTACCCCATTTTTAAGTGAAATTATCAAAAAGAAGATTGAACTTCAGGAAGACAAAAGAGGAATAGAATTTTCTGTTCAAGGTGATCAGAAATTAATTGAATTTGATAAAGTATTCATGTCGCTTATTTTTGAAAATTTAATTTCTAATGCATTCAAATATTCAAAAAATAAAAAGAATCCAAGTGTAAATCTGCAATATCTAGATGATCATGTTGAAATAACAATTACCGACTATGGCATTGGTATTCCAGTGGAGGAACAAAGCCAGATGTTCAAATCTTTTTTCAGAGCTACAAATGTTCAAAATATAAAAGGCACGGGGATTGGCCTGGTATTAGTTCACTACTTTATTGAATTGCATGGAGGACAAGTAACTTTTGAAAGCAAACCAAATATTGGAACAACTTTTAAAATTAAATTACCCTACCAAACACAAAATCCTATTTAAGACTTTATTGAAGCCACTTCTTAATAACTTCCAGAAGCTCTTTTGACTTAAACGGTTTGAATATATACCCATCCGCTCCTAAACTCATGGCTGTATTTGATTCATCGGTTTGTGCCAGGGCAGTAAGAAATATAAAGGGGGTACCAGCCAATGTGGAAGAGTTAATGGCCTTTAATACACCCATCCCATCTAATACAGGCATCATCATATCACAAAAGATCAGATCAGGTTTTTCTTCAAAAGCAACTCGAATTCCGACTTCCCCATTTTCTGCTCCTACCACTTTATATCCATAGATTTCCAAGAATTCAATGATGGAATCTCTGATCCTTTTTTCATCTTCAATGATCAATATTTTATAATTCATGGCGAGGGCAAATAAGGTTAAAAAGGATGGATTCTAGTCTAGTTTTATGATGGATTTCTATTACAATTTGATGATTGCCTATAAATGATATGTAAAATGGTCATTTTATTTAACTAAGTCGGCACATTTATATCAAAAACTTAAATTTTGATAATAAATGACGATTTAGTTAATTTGACGAAAAAATTAAACTAGTAAATTTATAATATAAGAAGATATTGTCCCCCCCAATAGCTGTTTATTGAAATAAAAAAGCAGTCCTGACTTTCAGGACTGCTTTTTATTTTTAATGCCTAATTGGACTTATTTTTTCTTAACCCAAGCCCTTTTTCAACCAATCGAATTGTCCAAAAATCATCCGCCCTATTCATATCAGTGATATAAGAATAGGGCATATAAAAATAGCCATGATCACCCCAGTTTTTTGTCCAGGAATTACGAACAATGAACATTTTTTTGGCATTATCATAACCCACTGCCATCACTGCATGTCCTCCTAATCTTTGTTCATCTGCTTTTGGCATGGGCATAATTCCATTTTTACTGATAGTTTCAAAACTTTCGAATACTGTAAATCCAAAAACGAAAGGGAATCCCTCCGCCAAACAAGATTGCAATTGTAATAGATTCATATTGTTTAAACGCATATAATTCAATACCTGATTGGTACTTGCCTTTTTATATAATGTAGCGGGTGGCTTGGTGCTGAATTGAGAAATGATATAAGGCCAATCTTTTTCGTTACAAACTCCCTTCGCATTCATTGTTTTAATACCATCCCTGATGAAAGCACCACTATCTGAAAGAACTGTGTGGATCAATACCCGCTCATTATAATAAATAAAAAGCCTGGATGGAATAAAATTTGGAATGGATTGTTTGATCTGGCCAAATTGAAACGCAGCACCAAGTGCATTGGCGGTGCAACTCCCGAGTGTGCCCTGATCGTAAACAACTGGGCAGGATGCTCTCAAATCTATTTTTTCAGGAAGCTTCCGCATAACCATCAATGGAGCAGCATACATTAGATCACGGTGATCGGGAAGATCTGGAAGCCAACCATAAGAATAGGCTGCAGTTAACTTTTTAGTCTTAGCCATGTTTGTTGTTTTAGATGAATAATTAGTTTATTACTATTTCAACAAACATAATAGCTACCGAAAAGGATTAAAACAGTTAAGACACGGTTTTTCTCTCGGGTGTTTCGAGAAAAAAGACAGGAAGAAAACACCTGAAACAACCACTACAACAATCTGTTCTTTAGAATAGAAGCAATTGATCCAGCATTGCTAGGATGCAATGCTAAAATATACTCAGGATACAATCCATCTTCTTTACTATGTGACACATACAATATAGCAGAAGAACTTTCCTTGGCAATCTGTTGTATCATTTGAATGATCAAAGCAACTCCGGCATCATCCAGACTTGCTGTAGGTTCATCTAGAATTAACAGCGGAGGATGCTTTACCATGGCTCTTGCAATTAATACCATTCTCTGTTGAGCTAAGGGCAAAAATTGAATTGGTTTATTTCTCTGATCGTATAACCCGATGAAATGTAACCACTCCTTTGCCAGTCGCAACTGCTGGTCAGATGGAACAACATATAATCCAATAGAATCATTGAACCCTGAAATAATCATTTTTTCAATGCTATCCAGTCTGCTAAAATGTAGGGTAATGGATGAATTAAAATAGCCAATGTTTTTCTTGATATCCCAAACTGTTTCGCCAGATCCTTTTTTGCGACCAAATAAGAAAAGCTCCTGACCATATCCCTTGGGATTATCACCACTAATCAATGATAGCAATGTTGATTTGCCTGTTCCATTAGGCCCTACCAATTGCCAGAATTCGCCTTGCTTAATCGTCCAATGAATATCCTGAACAATGGGTCTGCCATCATAAAAAACCGACACCCCATTCATCATAACTAAAGGGCCGTCAATTGCTGGAAATTCTTTGATGGGTTGAGGCAAAACTTTCTTTGAATCATTCATTTTTTGTTGATCTATCCAATCGATCCAAGCTTGTTGATCATCAAATTCGATTAAATGAAGCTGATGAAAGACTATCCAATTGCGAATGAATGGCAATGCATCTTTTATTCTATGGACCAATTGAATAACCGTTTTTGTCTGAGCAAGTAGACAAATCATTTCTTTAATTGCAGCCTGACCTGCCAGATCTATATGGTCATATAATTCATCCAGCAGGAAACAATCTGCCTGATGAAATGACAAATGATTTAATAAGGCTTTCTTTTGTTCCCCGCTAGACATATGGTGTAAGGGTCGATCATATTCAGATACAAAAGCTGTTCCTCCATGAAGGAATTCCTCTTCCAAAAAATGCTTCAAAGTTTGATCTGAATATACTGCAGGTTTAAGGTGCTTAAAATCAATATTATTGATACATAACTCACCTGATAATAAAGCTTCTATGAGGTTATTCGTGTCCGATCCCTGTGTAATATAAATGCCCGTGTGATGCAAAAAATTCATACTGCAAAGTAAAGAAGAATGCTGAAAATAGAATTAAAGCGATAGTTTCGCCGCTTAAACGGGATCATAAAGTAAATTTTAGTCCCTCAAATTTATTAGAAGCATCAGTATATGAATAGAATTTTGCGTTATAGAAAATTAATGGGTTCTGAAGAAAACACCGAATTACAGGAATTAAAATCACTTTACCGCAAGTTGATGAAAGACTGGCACCCTGATAAGTTTCATGATAACCATGAAATGAAACTGGAAGCAGAAGACAAAAGTAAAAAGATTATTGAAGCCTATCATTTTTTAGTAAGTATAGCACCAGAAACAAGGGAGCAGATGAAAGCTGCTTATGAAGAAACCACTGCAAAAGCTTCGATAGATGATTTCGAATATAAATCTGAGATCCTCAGAATTACATTTTCAGATGGTGTGATTTATGAATACTTTGGTGTGCCAAAAGCAATTTATGTAAAGCTGGTTAATTCAGAAACACCTGGGCGTTTTGCAAGAAGGCATATTTACGATAACTTCTTATACAGAAGTACTACAAAACAAGTTGCACCAGAATAATTGCTAATCTTTTGCTGGCTCTACCAATAAAAAATCTAAATACGCAAGATTAGATCCCTTGTTATATTTAAGTGTGAGCAAGTTTTTACCTGCTGTAGGAAAAACAATTTCTCCTACAGTAGCTTGTGTCCAGTAATGCCAATTGCCGGTATTTTCTGGCAAGAATAAACTACAGGCTTTTTCTCCATTCAGCCAGAGCTCTGAATGATTGTCCTGATTTCCATAGACAGTAATAATTCGATACTTTCCAGGTTTATTTACCTGAACAGTATAGTTAGTCCATTCACCATCTGATTCCCATCCAATATATAATTGATTTACCATCGGGTCTACTTTATTAGGATGGTTAAAATCGGCCCAGTCTTTTGTATAGGAAATATCTACTCCTTCCTTTTCTCTAAAAAAAGCAATGTAGCTAGGAATACCGGGGCGCCAATGGCTACCATAATCATGAACTTCATGATTCAATTTTGAGCCTTCATTTTCTGGAGTTACATCATGATAAGCTACACCTTCTCCGCCTAAATCATAATAAGCCAATTCCACTCTTCCCGGAATTTGTTGTGCTCCTTTTTTATAAAATTTATCCTTAAAAGGCTTGCCTTTATAATCTTTGGGTACCTGGGCATTTGCCAGAAACGATGAACATAAAAAAAATAGTAATGAAACTTTGAAAAAAAATGGTCGTATCATGTTTACTTAATTTTATTCATTTGAATCAACGATAGTTCCATAATCAATCAGTAATTCTTCACCACAATTAATATCTCTTACCGCTTCAAAATAAACACCGTCATTCACAGAAATGATATTTGGGTTTTCAGCATGATTTAAAAAAATAACTATATCCAATTTTTTAAATCCATAATCAGGTAAATAATAATAGTCGTCATCAAACAAACAATGGGTCTCTACTAAATTTTTACTATGCTCGGGCAATGCATCAACTTCCGCCCGATGCACTTTGATCCATTCTCCAGATTCTTTTGTAAAAATATTCTTGGTGCCCTTAGGTATGTCTCTGATAGCAAACACCCCAATTCCATGAATCGGTGAAGGTTGAATCATGGCATAAGTACTATGATGCAACTCATTCAATAATTCTAATTTTGTCATACTACAAATCTTAAAAATTGCAACTCAAAAAATATCTATAGCCGCAGTAATCCGGCTTTATACAATGTATTCACTGGCTTATTATCCCAGAATAGTTCGAAGTCTTCCAATCCCTCCTTTTCATAATCAGCTTTAATAGCTTGCAAGCTCATCTGTTGTGGTTGCTGAATATCTAACTGAGGTAAGATCTTTACTAACCAGGCACCTTTTTCAGGCTCCACACTAATGCTTAAATTCGACTTAAGCGTTTGAAAATTTAATGACATCACTTCCCAGGTACTTCCTTTTTTTGATTTTTGAAGAATCTCTGTCTTTGGCTGTTTACCTAACCAAATAAATTTACTATTTGTATTCGATATAATTTCTAGTTCCTCAATCGCTTTCTTAATAAAGTCAGGAGGCACTGTTGTTTTAGGCACTTTAAAATCGAACCAATCTTTCAAAGGAAAATCTAAACAAGTGCCATGCATATAATTTAATAATGCCTTTTTCAATCCAAACCCAAAGCTTTCATGTTCGGCTCCTGAGGGGTCATCATGCTGAATATCATTATTCGCAAAAGTTCCAATAACATTTGATTGTTTACGAACTTGATATAGATCAGGATTTAATCCAACCGGACTATGAGCTGTCATGGTAAATAAATGCCAGAAAGCAGATTGCAAAACACCTGTTTCAAAGAGTTGACGAACCATTTCTAAAGAATCAATGGTTTCTTGTTCTGATTGGGTTGGAAATCCATACATCAAATAAGCGTGTACCATGATTCCTGATTCTGTAAAATGCTTACAAACTTTAGCTACTTGAGAAACCGTAATTCCTTTATCAATGAGTTTCAATAATCGATCTGAAGCAACTTCCAATCCCCCACTCACAGCAATACATCCAGCGGCTTTCAACAATAAACAAAGATCTTGTGTAAAGCTTTTTTCAAATCGTACATTGGTCCACCAGCTTACCACCAACTTGCGTCTGATAATTTCAATCGCAATTGATTTCATTAATGAGGGAGGTGCAGCTTCATCCACAAAATGAAATCCATTTTGACCCGTTTGCGCAATCATTTCTTGCATCCTATCAACGATCAGTGATGCAGCAATGGGTTCATAATTTTTGATATAGTCTAGAGAGATATCGCAGAAAGTACACTTACCCCAGTAACAACCATGAGCCATGGTTAATTTATTCCATCTCCCGTCACTCCAAAGGCTATGCATGGGATTCATCACTTCAATAGCAGAGATATATTTATCCAAATACAGATCGCTATAATCGGGTGTTCCTACTTGTCCTTGTTTATAATCTGCGCAACTGGTATTATTGATATACGTTACTTTTTTGTTCACCAATGTAAAAGCACGTTTCAATTCAGTCAATTCTTTCTTCCCTTGTACATGATCCCACAAAATTTCTAAAGGAGCTTCCCCATCATCAAGCGTAATGAAATCGTAGAATTCAAAAACGCGGGTGTCGCTGAGTGAACGCAATTCAGTATTGGCAAAACCACCACCCATGGCTACTTTAATGTTAGGATGATTTTTTTTCACCCATTCACCACACCGCAAAGATGTATATAAATTTCCTGGAAAAGGAACAGAGATGCAGAACAGTTTCGGTTGAATTGTTTCGATCTTTTTTTGAAGAATATCCATCAAAATATGATCGAGATAAGTATACGGTTTTTGTAATGCTGTATAGATTTCATCAAAACTATTCGCTGACCTTCCCAGACTTTCTGCGTACCTGCTAAATCCAAAATGTTCATCTACCGTTTCTTTGATCAGATCACTCAGATCTTCCAGATACATCGTAGCCAGATATTTTGCTTTATCCTGAATGCCCATGGAACCGAATGCCCACTTAAGGTCTTCTGCCTGTGCAAATCTACCGGCCTCTGGTAAAAAATTTCTTTTTGAGATCAGGTGTGCTAAGGTATTTTGTTTGCCTTGCAGAAATAAAATCACAGCGTCAATGGTTCGGATATAATCCTCCTTCATCGTAATGATGCGGGTAATATTAGGATTATGTTTTGTTGTACTGCTTTCAATTTCAAGAAATAGTTTTTCTAAACCTGATTTACAAAAAATAGCAAGGGTAACTTCAATACCCAGATCAGCCTGGGTAGAAGCAATATTTTTAGTATTGAAAAACCCTTTCAAATATGCGGTAGCCGGATAGGGCGTATTGAGTTGGGTAAATGGAGGCGTTATCAGAAAAATGGATGACTGCAAAGTGGCTATTTTATCTGACAAATGTAATACACAATAAAATATATCACTATCTTCTCTTAGACTTAAGATTTTACAGAAAAAAATGTAATATTAATCCCTTTCAATAAATACATTGTCTTATGATGAAATACGCTTGTTCCATAGTTTTTATATTCCTTTTCACTACAACGTTATTCGCTCAACCAAAAATTGATAAAGTTTTATTCGGAGTAGCTTATTATGATGAGTATATGCCTTACGATAGGTTGGATAAAGATGTGCAAATGATGAAGGAAGCGGGAATAAATGTGGTAAGAATAGCTGAGTCTACCTGGAGTACAGAAGAACCGCAGGATAATGTATACGATTTTTCTCATATCGATCGGGTATTAAATGCCATGCATAAAGCAGGAATCAGCGTCATTATTGGAACACCCACTTATGCAGTACCCACTTGGTTGGTTAAAAAATATCCAGAGATTCTGGCTGAAACACCTGCTGGTAAAAACAAATATGGGGCTCGGCAGAATATGGATATTACCAACCCCCATTTTCTATTTCATGCAGAAAGGATCATTCGAAAAATGTTGGAACATGTAAAAGATCATCCAGCGATTATTGGGTATCAGATAGATAATGAAACAAAATCCTATCACGTTTCCGGAACAAATGCGCAGCAACTTTTTGTGGTTTATATGAAAAATAAATTTCCTTCACTGGATGCACTTAACAAAGCATTTGGGTTGGATTACTGGAGTAATAGAATTAATGACTGGTCAGATTTTCCTTCTACCGACGGAAGCATTAATGCTAGCCTCAGTTCAGAATATGCTACATTTCAACGTAAGCTGGTTACAGATTATCTAGGATGGCAAGCAGGCATTGTTCGCGAATACAAAAAAAGCGATCAATTTATCACTCAGAATTTTGATCTTGAATGGAGGGGTTATTCTTATGGTGTACAACCTGATGTGGATCATTTTGCTGCTGCCAAAAGTTTAGACATTGCAGGTATCGATATTTATCATCCTACACAAGATCAGTTAACCGGCATTGAAATTTCATTAGGCGGCGATATGGCACGCTCCATGAAAGAAGGGAAAAATTATTTTGTGATTGAAACAGAGGCACAGGGTTTTGCACAATGGGTTCCTTACCCAGAACAACTGCGCTTACAGGCTTTCAGTCATTTAGCCTCTGGCGCCAACATGGTCTCCTATTGGCACTGGCACTCTACTCATAATGGTTTAGAAACATATTGGAAAGGTTTATTGAGTCAGGACTTCGAACCCAATCCCACTTATAACGAAGCCATCACTATAGGTAAGGACCTGGAAAAAATTGGAGATCATTTGATTAACTTAAAAAAGAAAAATAAAGTTGCGATCCTTTTTAGTAATGAAGCACTCACTGCTTTTGAATCATTTGGTTTTGGATGGGGCGTTAATGTGAAATACAATGATATTCTGCGTCCTTATTATGATGCATTATACAAGATGAACGTAGGTGTAGATTTTGTGGACCCCACCAGCAAAAATATAGAGGACTATTCTTTATTAATTGTACCAGCTTTGTATGCAGCTCCTGATAGTTTGTTACATAGATTAAATGATTACGTAAAAAATGGAGGGCATATCGTATACACGTATAAATCTGGATTCAGTGATCAAAATGTAAAAGTGAGAAGTAGTATACAACCTGCCATTATCAATGAGGCCTGTGGTATTAGTTATCAGGAATTTACAGTTCCCAATAATGTTTCTTTAAAAGGCGATCCTTTTCAAGTGGGCGCTTCTAACAATAGTATCCATACCTGGATGGAATTGATTACACCTACTACTGCAAATGTATTAGCTTATTACGACCACCCTGCCTGGGGAAAGTATGCTGCTATTACCGAAAATAAATTTGGAAAAGGGTTGGCAACTTATATTGGTTGCGTTACCAGTAATCAGGTAACAGAAAAAATATTAGCAGCTGCAATTAAAAAAGCGGGAATTGAAGGTCCAGACCAAGAAATATCTTTCCCGTTAATTACCAAATCTGGTATTAATGAAAAAGGAAAAACCATTCATTATTATTTTAATTATTCTGCAAATTCACAAACGATTGAATATCCCTATAAGAATGCTAAAAATTTGCTGAGCAATACAATCGTTAAAAACAAGGATACAATAGCATTGAATGGCTGGGGATTTATAGTATTAGAAGAAAACTAATTCAAAGTTGAATTAAGAATGTTTTAAACACTATTGTATCAACAACCATGTGTAAGATTCAGCAGGAATGCTACAATTTATTTGTACTTGATAATTCCGATCTAAAGTTTTAGTGATTTTATTTTTCCCTTTTTCAAGAATGCTTACTTCTTTGGTGAGTCCTGCATAATATAAGGGCAACTTGATGGTGCGTGTAATATTTTGTTTCAGTGGATTATACAACATCACCAAACCCTTATTTTTTAAGTTGGGATTAAGGTGCATGATTCCATCCCAATCTCTTCCATCAGCTCTTCTTAAATGAATGATATCACTATTCAAAATCTCGCGATATTGTTTATACCAGCTAATCACATTCTTAACAGCTTTTTCTGTCTCATCTGTATCATATAATCTTGGTCCTCTATAACAAGCTTGTACCCCTGCACCATAATATTGCATCATCAATTGTTCATAGTCTTTCAAATGATCTTTAAGTGGTTCTAATATTGCTTCATCTCCACCACCCTGGTATTTCGTTAAAGGAACAAAGCCCCAACCCATGGAAGGCGACATATTCCAGGTGCCATCATAAATGTTTTGTCGGTTTAAAATTTTCTGATTCTCCCTGGGCAATGAAAAATTAACTTCCCGATAGCCGATGCCAATCTTGTTGGTGCCATCTAAAAAATACCAATCAGGTGCATTGATATAAATTCCTTTTTCATTTAACCAGTGATACAATTCTTTTTGAATTTCCATTTGTTTCCACTGACTATCTTCTAATCCTGTATGACCAGGATGATTCGTGGATGCACAAACATCACCAGGATAGGGACCATCATTTTCCCATATATCAAAACCTGTAGCAGAAAAGAACTGCTTTATTTTATCTCGATAATGAAGCCCCCAGTTACTTCCAAAACAAGGCGCATTTCCAAAAAAAGCACCGCCGGGTTTACCTGTCTTGGCACTGATCACATCATCTGCATCACTGATTCTCCTACTGGAAAAAAGAGAATAGCCCCCTAACAAAATACCTTTACTATGTGCATAATCTGCATTCTTTTTCCACCTGGCAAGATTTGTTTCAGAAACATCTTCCATATTGATATGGCTACCAAAACTTAAGATAACAGCTTCATAACCTGTTCGCACACATTGATCGATAGCACTCTTAACATCCTCATCATTTCTGCTCACTAAGTGCATGAATATAGGATTAGCAGTTGTCCATGGAGCAATAGTTTGATACATTTTCCTTATTGCAAGTCCTCTGCGTTCCCGATCGTAACTATCCATTAATAATTCGTGTGTACGAAGAGAAACGAATGGTTTACCTGGTTCTAGCAATATTGATTTTACTTTTTCAGGATAGACTTCTAATTGGCAGGGTGTTCTATAATCATAGTTTACCTGTGAAGTATATTTGGGATCCACTTCCCAATGTGTGGTCTGATC
Source organism: Chitinophagaceae bacterium (assembly GCA_947371755.1). Lineage (GTDB taxonomy): Bacteria > Bacteroidota > Bacteroidia > Chitinophagales > Chitinophagaceae > Sediminibacterium. The sequence goes on along the minus strand of CANBQT010000003.1, from coordinate 18,027 downwards.
GCTCAAAGGATAACGCATCGCATTATTGAAAGCATAATTTGTTTCAATATAAATGCCTTCAGGAACCTTCATTCCCTTCGCTGGTTTAATAGCATTCGTAGCGTCTATTATATTTTCTGTTTCGTTGGCTCCCACTACAGCACTTTCTTCTTCAACGGCACTAATCAATTCACTGATCACTTTATTGATTTGTAATTGAACTGAACCATTGTTTTGAATCTCTACCCATTTTACAATCAGAGGGATCCCATCATATAATTCATAATGCAGTTTTACTTCCACACCTTTAATGATATCCGCATTTGCTTTAAAAATAAAGGTCAGCATTTTCCCGGTGGGTTGCTTTTTATGGTATGTCCAAGTACGTGTTTTCCATTTCAAATTCTTTGGAATCTCTTCCACTAAAAAAGAAGAAAAAATAAATCTATTGTCGGTAGGTTTTAAGGTATCCACCCAGGCAGGTAAGAGATATGCTTTTTCAGTTTGACCCTTTAAACCTCCTACAGCATATTCAACATGATTGAGAGTAACTTTTGCTTCCGCATTGATGGCTCTTAACAGCTGCTGCCCATTGATCAAGTTTTTGTAATCAGTGCAAGCCACAGTTGAACCTGTAATTACAAATTTTCTTTTTAATAATCCGTTATATAAATAAACTTCTTTCCCATCCGATGTTTGCAAAACCTTGGCTTTGAAATCGTCATTATTAATTAACCAATCATTAGTAGGACTAGTATCCTGCCATTTATGAATAATAACAATAGATTTTGTTTGAGCCTGCGACCAAAGAAAACTGGAAACAAGTAAAATGGAAAAAAGCGTTTTAGTATTACTCATCACGATGTAACTTTTATACGATAATATATCGATTTGATTATTTAATTAAATAAGCTGTAATTGCTTTTTTCCAAATTGCATACCCCTCAGGTTTCATATGAAGCCTATCGCCTAAGTACAATTCTTCACGCATATTTCCTTTGGGATCCAACATGGCATCATAGATATCAATGAATCCGGCATCCTTTTGTTTTTTTAAATATGCCTTGATCAATTTATTGGCAATTTTAACTCTATCCTGAATAGATGCCCGAACCGGACTTGGTTTGATAGACACATAATCGATGGTAGCATCGGGAAGATTCGTACGGATAATATTAAAAAGTGTTTTAACACGAAGTAATACTTCTTTAGGAGAAATATTTTCTTGTGATGCCAGATCGTTCTCCCCACAATAGATCAGCACTTGCTTAGGTTGGTAGGGCAAAATAATATCATACGCATATCGTATTACATCCACCAATGTTGATCCTCCAAAACCCCGATTGATAATAGGATATTCAGGAAAATAATTTTGTACATCCTGCCATTTGGTAAAAGAAGAACTACCTACAAAGAGTATGGATTTCAAAGCTGGCTTTTGAGCAGAATCTATTTTTTTAAAGGCTAATATATCTGGCCAGAATCCTGGAACAGATTGTGCTTGTAATTGACTTAGTACTAATATCAAGCAAATAACAAATGCAAGCAATCTTTTCATATAGTTCCTTTAAATACAATAACAGTAATAACTAAATTAGCGAAAACAAAGCGATTACAATCAGGAGCTGATAAAAATACTGATCATATTACTGTATATGATTTTTGGGTAGTGAATAAAGGAGAATGAAGCATTAGTTCGCTTTTTGTAAGTTTTTCCAAGCGGGTTCGAATTTATCTCCTGCTGTCCATTCAGGTTGTGCCGGATTATTCGCAATATTTTCTGCAGCCAGGATATAACTTTGAATAAATTTCATCGCATAATTGAGATTGAAATTTCCCACTTCATCGCTTAACTGATGGTAACGATTAAGGATAGTTTTACCAAAGTTGGTCATTCCCAAACTAAAAGTAGGTGCCGGTATCCCCTTTTCTGCAAGAGGTAAATTATCGCTACCATTAAATAGTCTACCTGCAATGGGATCAGGCAAAATGGATAAGCCATAGGCAGCACAAGCCTTTTTGATATCAGCGTCAGCACTGGTTCTATTCAATCCCACTAAAGTGATGGCTGATGTATCGTTATAACTGGCATTATCAATATTTAATGCATATACAATTTGTTTTAAAGGCAAGGGGGGATGTAGGGCGAAAAACTTACTTCCTACTAATCCCATTTCTTCCGCCGAAAATGCAATAAAAAGAATGGAACGTTTGGGTGGATATTTTGCAAAATATCTTGCAGCGTCAATAATTGCTGTAGTTCCAATGGCATTATCTCTTGCCCCGTTATAAATGCTATCCATTTTTCCTTCTTCCATTTTGGGTTCTGATGCAACACCCAAATGATCATAATGTGAAGACAAAACAATGAACTCTTTTTTCAAAACCGGATCAGTTCCTTCAACCCAACCCATTACATTTTTAGCAGGTACTAGATTGGTATATTGTCCTTTGATCAAAACCTCCTCTTCCAGTTTTACGTTAAATGGCTGGAAGAAATCTTCTATCCCATCTAATTCTTTTAATCCAAAGCTTCTAAACGTTTCGCTGATATATTTGGCAGCAATATGGATCTCAGGCCTTGTGGTACTTCTACCCTTCAACTCATCTGATGCTAAAAACCGAAGGGGTGCCAATGCTGTGTTAAAAGGGTTTGTTTCGGAAATATTTGTCATACTAGTTGATTGACTCTTTCCAATCAAACACATCAAGCAACAACTGAAGCAATAAATGAATAGTTTCATACTTATGATTTTTTCAAAGTGTTAATGAGATATTCTACTTCATTGATGTCATTATAAAATGAAGGAGAGATTCGAATAGAATGATCGTATACAGAAATATTGATTCCTGCCTTTTCTAATTTGGGTTTTAAAATAGTGGCTGCATTCTGATAGGCAAAACATACAATGGGTGAAACTGAATGCTTCGGTGTTAAAGCCATAAATTTTTTGTCTGGTATTTTGTCTTGCATTAAATCAATCAAAGTTTGACGATATTTTTGTATGGTATCTACCCCAATTCTATTTAAATAAGCCAATGAATAACGCAACGCTACAATTCCTTCATTTGCAAAAGTGCCTACTTCAAAATGACCCGACATATTTGTAAGACTTGAAGATTCAAATACATGTTCGCTAGTTTGTTCAAAGGGTAAAATGTGAGTCTTAAAATCAGTCATTTGCCGATAGCCGATTAATGTTCTTTTCATCATGGGTAATAGATCTTTGCGAACATATAAAAAGCCAATCCCAAAATCACCCATTAACCATTTATAGGTAGCACAAGCACAAAAGTCTACATTACTTTCTTTAACATCAATAGGTATTGCACCTGCAGCTTGTATGATATCCGCATAAACCAATGCACCTTTTGCGTGAGCAAGATCACATACTTTTTTTAAGTCGTGTTGAAAGCCCGAAGTAGCAGACACCAAAGAAATAGCAACTAATTTGGTTCCGGGTTTGATTGCTTGATCCAGATCTTCTAAGTTGATCTGATTGTTTTTAGGTTTCACAACTACTAAGTCAACTCCTGACTTAGCCAACTGCCCATACATATGCAGAGATCCATGAAAATGAAATCCATCTGTTACTACTCTGGCATTTGAATTGGGAATGCCTAATCCATTCACTACTAAATTTTCCCCGACCATTGTACTAGGCACCCAGGCAATTTCTTCCGGAGATGCATTAATAAGTGTAGCAAAATTATTCAGTGAATCGGTTCTGTCGAACCCATCATAGTTTGCAGGTATTCTGCCGTTCATGAGTCTTTCATTCAGGAACTGTTGCACTTCTTGGTAACTCCCCTTACTCATGGGGTGAGTATAAGCAGCATTCAAGTATGTTCCTTTGATCTCAAATTCTTCTTTGGCAGGAAGGCCAAGATATTGCTTTGTTTTCTTTGTAGCATTCAGCGGTGAAGACCATGCTAATGGAATACTCGCCAAAAGCGATACAAATTTTTTTCTTGAAAGATGCGAACCTTCTTGATCGTTTAACATGGTTATTTAGTTTGATATACCAAATTGCTTCTTTAGAAAGCTTATCACTTTATTTCTCACATCATCTACATCAAACATCACTCCATAATGGGGGGCATCTTTTACGATGATCAATTCGTTTTGAACGCCTTTTACAGTCAACCAAGAACTTAATAATTGCGATTGTTTAGGATTTACACTTTCATCTTTCTCACCCTGAATAATCAGAAAAGGAGGATCGTTTTTATCTACATAGGTTATAGGGCTCGCAATTTTAGCCAGATCAGGGCGATCCAGTGGTGCAGCACCTAACAAAATACCTTCTGGCGATTTAGGATCATTACTGGTTGGAAATAAAACCAATTCAGCTGGACCATAAAAATCAACTACAGCTTTAATTCTAAAAGCAGTATTGCTGCCTTTCATAAAAAAATCAGCCACATGATTATTCTTTGTTAACCCCACCATATTTGCTAAATGTCCACCGGCAGAAAAACCCATCACTGCAAAACGGTTTACATCAAATCCATATTTATCCGCATGATCATAAAGAAATGAAATAGCACGGTTACAGTCCTGTAAATTCGCCGGGAAAATGGCTTCAGTGCTAAACCGATAATCAATGGATGCAATTGCATAACCAGCATCCACAATGGCAGCCATGGTTTTAGTCATATAACCCATGTCGGCATACTTATCATTACTCAACCATGCACCCCCATGAATTAATACTACTAGGGGGATTTTACCTTTTGCATTTTTAGGCAAATACAGATCCAGCAAATGCTTTTGATGACTATCGTTATTATAAGGAATATTTTCTTTCAATTGAGTTCCCTCTGAAAAGAAATGGATATTGGGATTGCCCTGACCAAAGCTTACTGTAGAATAGGATATACAGAAAAAAATAATCAATTTCTTCATTGAGGTCTTTTTATAAAATTCAGTTTTAAGTTACAGAGATTATAATTAAATATCGTTAGCAACTTGAAAAAACATTTATCTACCACGTAAAAAAAAAGATTTTTTCGTTGTTTTATTTTATCAAAATATATTAATTATTCATCAAAATAGTGGGAATTTTTATAAATTTTATTGAGTTATTAAATTGATTTACAAGTATTTACAGGATATTTTTTTTATACACTGCAATTTTCACTCAACAAAACTTTTCTAAAAAATAATTGTAGTTTAAAAAAAATAACTGCCATATGCTACAAACACTTTTAAACGCGCAAGCGATTGCAAGCGACAATTACGTTGCTTTCACATTCTTTATCGGATGCATGGCTATGATGGCCGCTTCTGTTTTCTTTTTCTTCGAAATCCAAAACACTTCAGCTCAATGGAGAACTTCAGTTTTGGTTTCAGGTTTAATTACATTTATCGCAGCTGTGCATTATTATTACATGCGTGGCTACAATTTGGAAACAGGTGATTCACCTACGTTTTTCCGTTATGTAGATTGGACATTAACCGTGCCTCTTATGTGTGTTGAATTTTATTTAATCACTAAAAAAGCCGGAGCTAAGAGCGGATTATTATGGAAATTAATTTTCGCATCTGTAGTAATGTTAGTTACAGGTTATTTAGGAGAAACTGTAAACAGAGACAAAAGTGTTCTTTGGGGTGTTATCAGTGGTCTAGCTTATTTCTACATCGCATACTTAGTATGGTTTGGTGAAGTATCTAAACTTGCAAAAGATGCAGGCGAAGCTGTAACAAAAGCAACTAAAACATTGGCTTGGTTCGTATTGGTTGGTTGGGCTATCTATCCATTAGGTTACATTTTAGGAACTCCAGGTGGATTATTTGGCTTCCAATTAGTAAGTGATCCAGCTGCTGCAAGTCACGCAATGGATATTGTTTATAACATTGGTGATGCGGTAAACAAAATTGGTTTTGGATTAGTGATCTATGCTCTTTCTCGTAAAGAAGCTGCATAACTTTTACAGAACAGAACTAATTTATTAAAAGCATGCTTTGTATAATAAATGCAAAGCATGCTTTTTCATTTTGCAATATTCGATCTGGCCTTGGAAAAAGAAAAATTTGATATTATCATTTGTGGTGGTGGATGTTCGTCGATGCTACTTCTATTCAATTTACAGTTCAACCCAAAATTTAAGACATTAAAAATATTGGTCATTGAAAAAGAGGAGCAAAACAAACAAAAAACATGGTGCTTCTGGCACAAAGGCAATCACCCTCTTCAACATCTAATCACAAGTTCCTGGAATAATATTGAATTTGCAGCTGAAAATTACAAAACATCACAAGCAATCCAACCCTATACTTATTCTTCCATCAAAGGAACAGATTTCTTTCACTACTTTTTAAATCAGTTTATTCCGCAATTCCCTAATATTATTATTGTTAGAGATGAAGTGCTTGGCATTGAAAAAAAATCGACCCAGTTATCTAAAGTGATTTGTAAAAATCATCACTATATTTCATCGGTTGTGTATAGTAGTATCATAGAAAAAGAATTTCATGAAGCCCCCATATTTCTATGGCAACATTTTAAAGGATGGCATATCAAAACAGAGGAAAAAATATTTGACGAAACAATTATGACCATCATGGATTTCAGCAATTGTTTACCCAATTCATTTGACTTTGTTTACATCCTACCCTATTCCAGCAATGAAGCACTTATTGAGTTTACTGCTTTTTCTTCAGAAATCTGGGACGAAAGTGTTTACTTGAGCCAATTAGAAAAATATGTTTCCAATAAATTGAATGGGGCCAAGTACCAGATAGATTCAATGGAACGAGGAAAAATACCAATGGCTCATTATCATCATAATTCCTTAGGCAGGTCAGGAGAAATTTTAATTGGAGGAGCAGCAGGAAAAATAAAGGCTTCCTCAGGTTACGGATTTGAAAAAATGCAATTGGATGCAGCAAGATTAGCAAGCAATTACTACGCCAATAAGTTGCCAGAAAAAACCGACAAACAAAGGTTTAAATTCTATGATAAACTCTTATTAAAAATAATTCTACAAAAGCCAGAAGAAGCAGTAGCAATATTTGGAAAGTTGTTTAAAAGAATACCCATCCCCATGATCCTTAAATTCTTATATGAGGAAACAACTATTTATGAAGAAGCTGTAATTTTCAAAAAATTACCCGCGATTCCATTCATAAAAAGAATATTTAACTAATATGAAACCTTCAAGTACTTACTTAATATTCCTTTTATTAATGGGTTTGTTATTGAAAGGAATACTATTTCTATATCCTCATAAGCAATTCATCATTGAAATTTCGATTCTCTTTGTAGGACTTATCATAACAGGTATTCCTCACGGAGCTATTGATCACCTGGTAGCACAGAAAACGTCTGACTCAAGAAAAGATAAGTTTAGTCTCTTTCATTTTATTTTCCGATATACAGTTTTCATGTTACTGTATGGATGTCTCTGGTGGTTTCTGCCAGGATTGAGTTTATGCTTGTTTATATTTTTAACCGCATTTCATTTTGGAGCAACTGATATGCATTATTTCAAGAAAGAAAATAGCTATCTCAGTTTTATATTTGGAATCACACTAACTGCCTGGCTTTTATTACCTCATCAAACAGAGTTAATCAATTGGGTACATTTAATCATCCCAGAAAAAGACCCTTTTTTTGTTATCCTCTATTTTCTTTTTAAGATTCCCCCAATAATTTTTATTTTATTGACAGGGCTCATTTCTTTCCCAGAAAAGAGTAAAAGACCAGATTGGATTTTATTTATGCTATTGCTCATTCTTTCTAATCAATTAGGATTGATTGGAGGCTTTGCATTTTATTTTTCAGGATGGCATGGCTGGCAAGCTTTTCATGATATCAAAAAATATATCAACGCTGGAAATACCATTGCACAGTTATGGAAAAAAGCAATTCCATTTACCCTCATTGCAATGACTGGCCTGATAGTTATTTATGCCATTACTCCTGTCTCAGTATGGCAAAATTTTGGAGCACCTGCGATTATTATCCTGATTAGCTTGTTAACTCTTCCTCACATGCAAGTGATGCAAAATATTTATAATAAAGTTCCTTCAAAGGGATCGGCAGAGTAAAACTGTTATGTGGCATTAAGACCCACAACTTCACTCCTTGAATTAGTTTTATAATTTAACAGATTTATACCTCATTCTATTTCTTATATTTAGGTAGATGAAAATAATTATATCGAAGGACTTTGAATCTCTTTCATTAAAAGCAACGATAGCTCTTATTGAGATCATGTCACCACAAACAAACCCTTTGATCTGTGTAGCTTCCGGTGATTCGCCCTCTGGTATATATAAGAATTTCGTAGAACTGGTCAAAAAAAATGAATTGACCACTGATCACTGGCGTTTCTTAGGATTAGATGAATGGGTGGGATTAAATGGCACAGATGAAGGAAGTTGCAGATGGCATTTAAACAAAGAACTTTTTTCTCCCTTGGATATAAAAGAAGATTCGATTTGTTTTTTTGATGGAGCTTCAAAAGATCTTGATCAAGAATGTGCTTACACGGAAAGTTATATTCAAAAACAAAGTGGTATTGAAATAGCGATATTAGGCTTAGGTATGAACGGACATATAGGAATGAATGAACCTAATACTCTCATCAGTTCGAGGTCACATATTGTAGAGCTTGACCCTATAACTATCTCTGTTGGCCAAAAGTATTTTAACAAACCGCAACCCCTTACAAAAGGAATCACGCTGGGTATCGCTACATTGCTGGAAGCAAAACATATACTGTTAGTGGTAAGTGGTGCCAAAAAAGCGGACATTGTAAAACAAGTAATAGAAGGCCCTATTTCAGCTGCAATCCCCGCTAGCTTGCTAAAAAATCATCCCCATTGCAGTATTTATTTAGATGAAGCTGCTGCCTCAAAATTAAGTTCGTAAGAAAATAAATCAAAGTTGATCTAAGTACAAACCAGCTGCACCAAGTATTCCAGCGTTTTCCAGTTCGGATAATTCAATTTTTAAATTTTGAACTGAACGAGTATATGCGAATGTTTGTATTCGTTCCCACATTGTTTTTTGAAAATAAGCATACGCATGTCTTACCGAACCTCCCAAAATAATAAAGGATGCATCATAAGTATACATGATTAATTTAATAGCATTACCAAAATGTGTTCCAAGTTCAGCATAGTATTGGATTGCAATTGCATCACCAGCATTTGCTCTTTCAAATACCTCTTCACCAGGTACATGATGCACATTAGAAAAATATTGACCACTTGCATAGTATTCATAATTCTGATCCAAATAATCCACCATGCCAAATTCACCCACGCCACAATTAGGTCCTGCAAATAAATGTTTATGAACAATTGCCCCTGCACCCAATCCGGTTCCAATGGTTAAGCCAATCATGTTTTCCTTACCCTTCCCTTTCCCAAAATGATATTCACCTAAGGCAAAACAGTTCGCATCATTATTCACGAACACAGGTATTTTATATTTTGCTTCTAATATTTCTTTCAAAGAAACTTCTTTCCAGGAAGGAATATGTTGCACATCGTACACAATCCCTTTTTCTGAGTCTACCACACTTGGCACGCCTATTCCAATGGCTACTACATCTTGATCTATGAGCACATCTATTAATAAATAAAAATCAGCTAACACATCATCAACAGAACCTGCACTATTGATTCGTTTACTTTGAATTTTATTAATCACAGAGCCATGCACCAATCCTGCACGTATATTGGTGGCGCCTAGATCAATTCCAATAACTTTTGCTTCAGTCATTTTACAATATATGAAAAAGCAATGTTTTCTATTAGGAAATCAAAATATTTGGAGATGAATGACTGGATTACATGCTGTGATCCAAATGTCCTGCGAGGGGTTTACTCAATCCCCCTACATCGCCGTTGGCATGTTGAGGGTTTTCATTTATATATTGAGATAGCTGGATTACATGCTGTGATCCAAATGTCCTGCGAGGGGCTTACTCAAACGCCTCCCCCGCCTTCGGCGAGGTGGGCATTTTCATTTATTCGCTTTTGAAAGCGCAGGCTTTCAACGCTCATAAATAAAAATGCCCCCAACTTTGTTGGAGGCATTTGTGCCCGGGACTGGATTCGAACCAGCACATCCTTGCGAACGCTGCGACCTGAACACAGTGCGTCTACCAATTTCGCCACCTGGGCATTTTCAGGATTGTAAAAATAACAAAATAAAACTGAGTAAAAATGACAAACCAAACATTGCTACGCCAGCATTAAACTACAACCACGAATATCACTATTGTCCAACCGTCCAAATACTTCAAAACTACCATCCTCATAGATCATACCCAGATCATCTGTGGCAATAAATGCCGCACTATCTGCATTGGCTAAATCTATAATATTGATGACCCCTCTTCCCCTTGTTCTTACAGTTAAAGGATCTTCCTCATCCCGCACTAAGATCTTCATCCAAGGCGGACAAACAAATATCCCATCCCCTTTTGAATAAGCCTGACTTAATAATTCCGTCATGCCATATTCAGAATGAATCTTGCTAACCCCTAATTGATTCGTTAATTGATCATGTACTTCCAATCTTGTCATCTCTCTTCTCCTGCCCTTCATACCTCCGGTTTCCATAACGGTTGTATATTTCAACTGCTGCGGAAAGGATTCTGCAAAATCTAATAAACCAAATGTAACTCCAATTAATAAGGTCTTTTGTTCTTGAGATTCTAATCGCTGTAATGTGGTAGAAAGTTTCTCATGTTCATATAAATAAAATCCACTTTCAACATGAGCACTATCCTTTATCAATTCATCGACCATCATAACTAAAGAAGAATGTTGTCTCTCTAAATAAGCGGGTAATAAACCTATGATGCACCAATCCTTTGCCTTCCCATAAAACATTTCAAAAGCACCATTGAAACTCTGGCGATACAAATTCATATCCCTCACCCAATGCCTGCTATTGGTTGTTTGCGTAGTGCCGCTACTCTCAAAAAAATCCTTCCGTTCAAATTCTCCCGTATGGATGGTATGAGTTTTAAAAAATCCCACAGGCAACGCCGGGATCTGTTCAATCGTCTTAATATCAATTGGATCATTGATGGTTAAATCGCACCATTTTCTGTAAACTGGGTTCTGCTGGTACTGCCAATTGAATAATTGCAGGGCCCGATCGGAGAAATCTGATCCTGAAACAGAGAAAATATTGTTAACATCGAATGGTTGCACTAGTGGGTATTGTAATGTTTTGACTAAATTTGAACTGAAAGTAAAAAGAATGAGGACAAAATTAGGGTTAGTTCTGGCAATTTCGTTGGTATTCAGTGCCTGTAGCAAAGATTCTTATAATACCAAACCGAGCCTTACATTCACTTCTGTGAACAGTACCGCTTTCGCTAACGGTGGTGAAATGGTCTTCAGCCTTACTTTTACAGATAAGGAAGGCGATCTTCAAGATAGTGTTTGGATCCAAAAAATCACAAAAACCAATGGGTGCATTAATTTCAGTGACCGCTCTAAAATCCCCACATTTACCCCAACCCCACATTTAAAGGGAACCTTAGAAATAGGATATAGCGTAGGTACCAGTTTGAATTCTTTGTATCCTATTTTACCCGGATGCCCTGGCAATAAAAACGACACTTGCTATTTTAAATTCTGGGCCCGCGATTTAGCTAAGAATGTAAGCGATACCGTTGTTTCCCCCGAAATCATTATTTACAAATAAGTTGCTTGAACAATTTTGCGCGTAGTTATTTCTTTAGCAATTATTTCTATGGCACTTGTGTAATAGCGCTTTCCATGGAAGCCAACTTTCAACTAGGCTATTCGCTAAATCCACCGCTCTACTATCTTTTTTTATTTGCAGGATCGGTTTGGTACTATACAAAGTCTTACACTTCTGAAGCTAGTTACAGTTTGTCTAATCAACGCGCTTATTGGTATAAAACACATAAAATACAAGTTTACTATTCGCAAAATATTTTGTTAGTCACCTCCATTTTAGCAGGAAGTATTTTGCTTTATCAAAACATTAGTGCCATTTTAAATCTTGACCTTTCAGAATGGATCCTACTTTTCCTATTTCCCATTGTAGCGCTTTTGTATTATGAAAGCATTTCACCTAAAAACCCAACCCATAACCTAAGAAGTATTGGTTGGTTAAAGCCCTTCGTGATCAGTTTTGTATGGACAGGTGTTGTGAGCATCTACCCGATGATATTCAAAAACCTGGAAAAAGGTCTTCATTTTGTATCCAGCCCATTCCTGATCTGTTTCTTTTTAAAAAACTTCATTTTCATATCCATTCTTTGCATCCTCTTTGATATTAAGGATTATGCTTCAGACCATAATAGTCAGTTAAAAACTTTTGTAGTTCAATTAGGCCTCCGTAAAACTTTGTATTATATCATTTTACCGATGGCGCTTGCAGGTTTCTTGAGTTTTGTTTTATTTACTTTAAACCACCATTTTCATCCCTTAAGGATATTGATTAACAGTATCCCATTTATTTTGTTGATAATTGTAACCTGGTCAATGCAACGTCGTAAAAGCATTCTCTACTATCTTGCAGTTATTGACGGACTCCTTTTGATCAAAGCCGCCTGTGGCATCATGGGCGTGTTATTACTAAAATAAATTATCATGGCTAAGACTAAAAAAGTAAAAAAAGAAAGTAAATCGGTTGTAACAGAAAAGTCTATGGGCTTTCTGAGAAACTATATCAATAACCCATCTCCCGTTGGTTTTGAAACAAGCGGACAAAAACTATGGTTAGAATATATCAAACCCTATACAGATAGTTTTTATACAGACCCTTATGGCACTGCAGTTGCCATCATCAATCCTGAAGCAACATTTAAAGTGGTGATTGAAGCACATGCTGATGAAATCAGTTGGTTCGTTAATTATATCAATGAACAGGGACAGATTTATTTGAAAAGGAATGGTGGTGTCGATCATCAGATTGCTCCTTCCATGCGTGTATTTATCCATGGAAAAAAAGGACCTGTAAAAGCAGTATTCGGATGGCCTGCTATTCATACCCGCCACGGCGGTACCGATAGCAAAGAACCTTCTCCAAAAGTAGAGAACCTCACATTAGATTGTGGTGCCCGTACTAAAAAAGAAGTGGAAGAATTAGGCATTCATATTGGCGCTGTTGTAACCTATGTAGATGGATACGATGAACTGGCAAATGACTTTTTAATTGGCCGTGCATTTGATAATCGTGTTGGCGGATTTATGATTGCCGAAGTAGCACGTTTACTGAAAGAGAATGGAAAAAAATTGCCATTTGGTTTATATATCGTAAATGCTGTTCAGGAAGAGATCGGGTTACGCGGTGCTGAAATGATTGCACGCAGAATTAAACCTGATGTTGCCATCATTACAGACGTTACTCACGATACCAGTACTCCAATGATCAGCAAAGCAATTGAAGGAGATATTCAATGCGGTAAGGGACCATCTTTGGCCTATGCACCTGCTATTCATAACAAATTATTGCAACTGGTACAGGATGTAGCAGAGAAAAAATCAATCCCTGTTCAATTAAGAGCACTTAGCAGAAGTACCGGAACAGATACCGATAGCTTTGCTTATGCGAATGATGGTTGTCCTTCTGTTTTGATTTCCATTCCTTTGCGATATATGCATACTACCGTGGAAATGATTCACAAAAAAGATATCGAAGACACCATCAAACTGATGTACGAGACGCTTTTAACCCTTACCCCTAAGACAAACCTAAGCTATCTCTAATAAGATTTCAACAAGGAACTGACAGTATGTTAAGTACTGTTAGTTCCCCTTCGTTCTGCAACCATTAATTCTTATTTTTACCGCAGATGAATTGGAAGGAGAACAAAACAGTAAAAATAGCCGTACTAGACCTTTATGAAGGATTCCCTAATCAGGGTATGCGCTGTATACAAGAGATCGTGGAGAAATGGGCTAATCAGAACCAGCTTTCCTGTACTTACCATACCTATAATGTTCGACAAGACCTAACAGTTCCTGATACTAGCTATGATATCTATATTTCAAGCGGTGGTCCGGGATCTCCCTTAGAAAGCGAGGGCGAACCCTGGGACAATTTGTACATGGATTGGTTGAAAAAAATGGAAAGCTGGAATAATCATGAGGAACATGCTTCGAAGAAACATGTTTTTTTCATTTGTCATAGTTTTCAATTGGCTTGCAGATATTATGGAATAGGTGAAGTATGCAAAAGAAAATCTACCTCTTTCGGAGTATTTCCCATACACAGAATGCAGGAGGGTAAAAATGAAGTGGTGTTTGAAGGTATGAATGATCCTTTTTACGCTGTTGATAGTAGAGACTATCAAGTAATTTCTCCTAATCATCAAAAGCTTCGTGAGTTGGGGGCGCATATATTAGCAATCGAAAAACATCGCCCGCATGTTCCTTACGAAAGAGCTATTATGAGTATCCGCTTTTCAGAATATTTTATTGGCACGCAATTTCATCCAGAAGCCGATGCTACGGGTATGAGTATGTATTTGCAAAGGGAAGATAAAAAAACAGGCGTTATCGAAAACCATGGGGAGGTAAAGTGGAAAAGCATGGTTGAACAATTACAAGATCCTGAGAAGATCATGTGGACCAATAAAAAGATACTTCCTAACTTTTTGAATCTGGCAATTGGAGCATTAGTGGCAGATAAAGTTTAACTTAGTTTACATTAAATATTAGTTATGGTTCCCGCTATCCGCAAAGCTTTTAATCAGCAGTTTAATCAGGAAACCTATCAAAAGTATCTGGAAGAATTAAACAGTAAACACCCGGGAGCATTAGAGTTCAGGGTTGCTGAAACACCTGTATTTATTGATAAATCATTTAAGCATAAAGTTTTAGACGCTTGTGAAAGTATTGTCGATACCATTACTCAAACAAATTTTATATCGCAAAGTAATGCCGCCATTCCTGAAAATGTAAAAGTGCCTAATGAAAACAATCATTCGCATTTTATTGCTTTCGATTTTGGAATCTGCGAAAATGCTGACGGAGAATTGGAGCCGCAATTAATTGAAATGCAGGGTTTCCCTTCTTTATTTGCTTATCAGGTCTTACAGGATGATATAACAAGACATCATTTTCCTATCCCCGAAAATTATTCCACCTACCTAAATGGATATGATAGGGAATCCTATATTAAATTATTACAGGAAATTATTCTTGGTAGGTATCAACCTGAGAACGTTATTTTATTAGAGATCCTGCCTCATCAACAAAAGACAAAAATCGATTTTTATTGTACTACAGATTATGTAGGCATTCCTGTAGTTTGCTTAACAGAATTGATTCAGAAAGGCAAAGAATTATTTTATGTAAAAGATGGAAAAGAAATTGCCATCAAACGCATCTATAATCGCATCATTTTTGATGACCTCCAACAACAAAGTTCAGAGATCCAGGAGAAAGGAAAATTATTATTAGAAGATCTTGATGTAGAATGGGTACCCCACCCTAATTGGTTTTATAGGATCAGCAAATACACATTGCCTTTTATTGACCATCCCTATGTTCCTCACACCAAGTTTTTAAGTGAACTAAAAGAGTTTCCAAAAGATCTGGAGAACTATGTTCTAAAGCCTCTGTTCTCATTTGCTGGTCAGGGTGTGGTGATAGATCTTACACTGAATGATCTTGAAAATATCAAAGACCCTCATAACTGGATCCTGCAACGTAAAGTAAAATATGCAGATGTAATTATCACACCAGACATTCCGGCAAAAGCAGAGATCAGAATCTTCTATTTTTGGAAAGATGGAGAAACCAGACCAATTGCCACCAATAACCTCGCCAGACTAAGCAAGGGTAAAATGATTGGTGTACGCTACAATAAAGACAAAGAATGGGTTGGGGGTAGTCTCTGTTATTTTGAAAAGGATTAATTGATCCTCGAACTAATTTACTTGAAAGCATTTAAGAACACCCACTCATAGCTTAATAAAAAACTATTGTTAGACATTCTATTCATATTTCCACTTACTTGAAATCTATACCCCAGGTTAAGTTTGGAGGAACTATTAAAAATCAATTGTACAGCTGGTGCCAGATCAATAAAATGCAGTTTTCTATCCAAAGAATTCTGGCCTAATACTTCCAGATAAATATTGACATTAGTTTGATCATAACTGGTATATGTTCTAGGTGCAACCAGATAGCCCGCAGACAAACTATAGTTTACCGCCTGATAAGGATAAATTGGAAAATAAGATGGATCTCTTCTGCTTTCCTGCAGACTTTCAATCACACTTACTGTTGACGATATGGCAAGTTTATGTAAAAGCTGGGTTGCAATTAATCCAAACTGAACGCCAGACTGATCGCCCTCTAAACTCAATTCTTCATATTTAGGCTGATTATTTGAATGCGCTATTTCTGCAAAAGCTGCCAGTCTAAAATGACTGAACATATCATCTTTAGTATAGAATCTATACTTGGAATATAATCTAACACTTTCCCATCTATGTCCTTCCGTATACATATCAGAAAGGGTTGCAGCGGCATGAATCATTAAATTTTTGTTGATCCCAATCATCATTTCTGATGTATACCTACTTTCAATTTTATTGGTTTTTGCATTATTCAGCACTTTAATATACTGCTTAGGGCTCAAAGCATGCGAGGGCATATTACTAGCAGGCTCAGAAAAGACATACAATTCTTGGGAACTTGCAGTTATTGAAATAAAAAAACAAATAGAAATAAGGAATTGTTTCAATGGAAATATTTTCTAACAAGCATTAATTAGATAATTGTTACATGATACTCTCTGGATACTTTGTCAGATTTCAAACCCGACTGTAAGCAGTTTAACTGATTGTTTTGAGTATATTTTTTGAACTCTTTGGGCGTTAAAAAAGATTTATCTATTAATGTAATTTGGGTATCCCCATTATACAAATGCTTTTGAAGACTCAAAAAATGAAAGGTCTTATTATTTAATTGTACTTGCGTGCCATTCTCAATTGCAATCGAAGAGAAATTACAAACGAGAGAAAGATTAGAAATTGAAAAACCAGCTGCCATTACTGCTTTGCTTAGGTCATCGGGATTTACATCCACGCCTTTCTTAAAATTGATAGAATAGGTTGAACTCTGAATATTAACATCTATTTTATCCACTGAGGGTATCTGCATCAATGCTTTATAAACGGCTCTGGAACACATAGCACAGGTTAATCCACTGGCCTGAAGTTTGGCAGATTTGATCTGAGCAGATGTTACTAAAAAACTTGCTACGAAAAATAAAGTTAAAATGAATCTCATGACAAAATTTTAGCCAAAATTAGTTATTAAACCTTGTAGTAGGAAACAGGCTTTTTCGTATTAAATAAAAAGTTGTAGTTAAGGGCTATATTATGAAAATAATCCATCAATTTTTATTGTTAAGTATATCATAATATAGAATGAATGATATTTTTTGAAGTTTTTCTTTCAATTTGGTAGGTACTACCAAGTAGTTGGTAGTTTTCAAAAAAATACGCTCATTTAGATTTGCTGAAAACCCACACTTATGTTAAAATTTTTACGATTCGCTTTTTTATCATTTCTGATAAATCTTTTGTGTCTGCCACTTACTAGTGATGCACAGGTTTTATTGGATCCCCTAACTCAAACCAAATATGTTAATGCACTTCCTATACCTAGTGTTATTGACAAACGCAAGGCAGGCAATGTTGTAATTACTGCTAAGCAATTTAAACAGTGGTTAGGCCTTACCGGACCAACTGGAACTAAATTACAAACAACTTTGTTTGGTTATAACGGAACTTACCCTGGACCAACAATCCTTGCCAGAAAATTTGAACCACTAACCGTTACCTGGGATAATAAATTAGTTGATGCCACAGGCAAACCTTTACCACATTTATTACCTGTAGACAATACCATTCACTGGGCTTTTGGTCCTAATGGAACCATTCAAAGTGGTGGTGGCGTTCCTTTAGTTACCCATTTGCATGGTGGTCATACCGAAGACATTAGTGATGGATATCCAACTGCTTGGTATACACCAAACTATTTGAATAAAGGAGCTGACTGGAAGAAAAAAGACTATT
>CANBQT010000002.1 GCA_947371755.1 Chitinophagaceae bacterium | reverse complement strand
CCGGCCAGATCTTCTTCAGCTGGTGTGCCATAAAAACGAATAGTGCCCTTTAATTTTCCTGCAGCAATAAGTTCTTTAATAGAAACTGCAGCGCCAAGGCTTGCAGTGCCAAACATATTATGTCCGCATCCATGTCCTGGAGCGCCTGCTAATAATGTTTCTTTATTAGGTTGTGCTTTTTGTGAAAGACCGGGAAGTGCATCAAATTCTCCTAAGATTCCGATGATGGGTTTTCCTGATCCATATTCTGCTACAAACGCAGTGGGTATTCCTGCAACTCCTCGAGTAACTTTAAAGCCCTGTGCTTCTGCATAATCGGCTAATAGTTTGGCAGATTTATGTTCGCGCATCGCGATTTCTGCAAACCCCCAGATCTGGTCGCTAATTTTTATTAATTCTTCCTGATGTTTTTCTACTGAACTTAATACGATTGTTTTGTTGTTGGGAGCAGTTGTTTTTTGTGCGAATACACTTGCTGTTAATAGTATTCCGCAGCAGAAAAGGATTTTTTGCATGATAATTTTTTATGGTATAGAATGCTAGGGATAAATATACTGATTCAGTATTATAAAAATACCTGTCTACATCAGATTCGTTTTGTGAAATGTATTTTATTAAATGTTTACAAACGTTTATAATCGGAAACAAATGTTTTTTTACCGAATGTTTATAGGGCTCACATCCATATTTGTTAGGTAATAACTGGTTCGCCAGTCATCTTAATTCTTTAAAATGCGAATGTATGTATGCAATGAAAAACAAGGTGCAGCTGATTGGAAATCTTGGTCAGGCACCAGAAATTAAAACCACAGAAACCGGTAAGAAACTGGCGCAATTTTCCGTAGCTACTAATGAAAGTTACCACAATGCATTGGGTGAAAAAGTTACCGAAACACAATGGCATCATATCGTTGCCTGGGGAAAGCTAGCTGAGATTGTTGAGAAATATCTTAGTAAAGGCAAAGAAGTAGCCATTGAAGGGAAACTAGTTAATAGAAATTACACAGATAAGCAAGGGGTGAAGCATTATATCACAGAAGTTGTAGCAAGTGATTTGTTAATGCTGGGGGCGAATAAAGAAGTAGTTTCTGAATAATTTTTAATTAAGAAAAATAGGGTTCTGGATATAAATGTATCTGGAACCCTATGTCATTTAAAAGAGGCTGGTAAATGAAAGCCAAAGTAGCGGATTTAAGATTTCAGGTGAAAGTTCCGTATCGATGATCGAAAGTACTTCAGGATATAAAACACCTTGGGCAACACATACCAACTGATTATTGTAAAAAATTTCTTTAATAGAGGAACTGCCACTAATACCACTGATTAATATTTTGAAAGCTGTATGCTTAAGGTTACCCTTTAATACATAATGATAAATATGATTCCCACCCTGGTTATTTTTTGAAACGTAATAGATGGAGTTGTCTTTTAAATTAATCAATTGATTGAAAAAGACTTTTTTATTACTATCGATAATTTGAGTTTGAATACTAAAATGGGCTATCGTATCATTATCCTGTATAAGGCTATGGAAATTGCCTTTAAGATAATCCAAAGGAAGTCCCGTTTTTCGATTGATCCATAATGAACTTCCATTATAAGCAGGATCATCTGCAGCAGTAGCTACGGTTACAATCTTTAAATTTTTATCAGCAAAAACATCTCTTCCTTCTTCCCATAAAAAAATATAATCTTTCATTTTTTCAGCCCGAAGGGCAGCTTGGAGTTCTGCTGAAATAGGGGTTGTTTTTTTGCCCTTCATCACTATGGCTTCAAAACCGGGGTCTTGAAACCTAAGAGATTGTAAACCATTTTTACTATTGAATCGAACTATATTTTTAGTAATTGAAGTTGTAGTTTTTGATATACCTGCTACTTCAGCCTGGATAAAATTATCGAGAACAAAGGATGGCAAAGCTGTTACTTGAATTAATTCTGATTCATTTTCCGGATCAAATAAAATTGGCATACAAGTTTTTAGCAATTTTGAAAATCCAGATGGCGCCAGATTATACAAAGGATGCTCAAAGCCTATAAAATAGGAATTGTCTGGCCTGGCCAATAAAACAAACAGGTGTTTTTCCATCACTACCGATTCGTCAGTTCGAATGATTTTTGCATTTAATTGATAGATGCAAATATTTCTTTTCTTTAATAATTCATTGATATAGCTAGTGTCAATTTCAGTTAGTTGCATATCCATATTCAGTGCTTGCTCACTGATATCGAAGGATAAGAAATAGGTTGACTTATCATAATTAGCAAGATCTTTTTTGCGTTGACTAAACTGACCAACCGCAAAATCTATCACATCAGGTTTATCTGCTTTGAAAATAAAATTATTGGGTGCACTTAGTTGTTTGCCCAGATAGGTATGAACAACCGTATCAAGAGATTTTAAAAAATCGTTTTTAACGTCCTGGTCATTTAAAAATTCTAATGTTTTTGCCCTGGTAAATGAATGATAGCTGGCATTAGAAAATTCTAATTTTTCTTGAGCGAAACCTGTCACATGTATTAGCAGAAAGGTTATTATTTTAAGAATTCTTTTCTTCATTCAGGACATTTTAATAACTTACTCTCAGCCTTCGGTTATATTCATTTGAAGATATAAAGAATTATGAGTAAGAAGAAAAATAGTCAGAGAATAATTCCAGCTTTATCTCCTGTTTATCTGGATGGCCCCAAACCTAGAATTAGCGAATTGGCCTTTGCCTGGAACATATTCGTTCAGTTTATAAAGGGATTTAGGACGATGCATTTTTCAGCACCTTGTATCACGGTATTTGGCTCAGCAAGATTTGATGAAAATCATAAGTATTATGCAGCTGCGCGTGAATTTGGGAAAAGAATTGCAGAAATGGGTTTTGCTACCTTAACTGGTGGCGGCCCGGGTATCATGGAAGCTGCAAATAGAGGCGCCTTCGAAAATGGTGGTGAATCAATCGGCTGTAATATTAAATTGCCTTTTGAGCAGAAACCTAATCCTTATGTACAGACCTCTATTACATTTAGCTATTTCTTCATCAGAAAAGTAGTGCTTGTAAAATATTCCTATGCATTTATCATTATGCCTGGAGGGTTTGGAACAATGGATGAATTCTTTGAAACACTAACCCTTGTTCAAACAAAGACCATTCATGGGTTTCCTATTGTACTTTATGGGACTGAATATTTTGGCCCATTGATGGAATACATTGAGTTCATGGCCAAAGAAGGAACTATTTCACCGGATGATATGAAATTAGTGCTGGTTACAGATGATATGGATCAGGCAATTGAACACATAAAATCCTATGTGCTGGGGAATTATAAAATCAAAAAGAGAAAGCGAATCTGGTGGCTTTTTGAAAAGATCTAGCACTTTTTTGATACCCTTATAACAACATTATCTGATTGAGTATCTTTGAAGAATGAACCCTCAAATGGGGTTCAATAATCTTAATATTATGAACATAACTGTACCTAATTGGTTGAAAAAAACGCTTAAAATATCAGGCATCAGTTTGATTTCTATCATTGCGCTTTTATTTATTGCTCCTTATTTATTTCCTGGTACTATTTCTAATAAAATTAAAGACCTTGCAAAAACAAGTGTTCATGGAGAACTTAATTTTTCGAGCGCAAGGTTTTCATTTTTTAGCCATTTCCCGTCACTCACTTTAAATTTAAATGATTTTGTATTGAAGGGATCAGCTCCCTTTCAAAAAGACACACTGATTTCCGCCAAACAAGTTTCTTTTGGGGTGAATCTCAAAACTTTATTTTCATCAACCATTGATATCAACCAGATCTTTTTAACTGAAAGCTTCATTAATGTAGAAGTGAATCCTAAAGGTGAAGCAAACTATAATGTGTTTATTTCCGATAAAAATGCCACAAAGAATAAAGCAGATACTGGTTCGGCATCTTTGAAGATCGAACGAATTGTGGTGGAGAAATCTCATTTGGTTTATGACGACCAAACTTTGCCGATGCACATAGATGCCGGGGGATTTGATTATGAAGGGAAAGGCGACCTGAGTAAATCTATTTTTGATCTTACTTCAAAAGTAAAAATTCGTGCGATTGATTTTGTGTATGATAAACAAGGCTATTTCATTTCAAAAACACTCTCTGCAAACCTCGTTACCAAGATCAACACAAATTCCCTGGAATTTTTATTTGAAAAAAATAACTTATTTATTAATCAGCTTCCCATTGATTTTAAAGGACGTTTTGCATTCTTGAAAAATGGATACGCCATGGATTTTAAAGTACTTTCAAAAGAAACTGATTTGAAAAATTTCATTTCTGCATTTCCTCCCGCCTTTCTTACCTGGATGGAAAAAACAGAAGTGAAAGGTACCGTTGATTTTAAAGCTTCATTGAGCGGTAACTATTATGCTGCCACGAATATAATGCCCAGTTTTGATATGAAACTGGCCATTCGAAATGGATATATTGCCAATAGTAAAACACCCACACCCGTTAAAAATTTATTTTTAAATTTCGAGACTAAAATTCCGGGTTTTAATCTGGATAGTTTTTATGTAAATGTAGATTCCATTTATGCGAATGTAGGGTCAGATTATCTTAGCGCTATTTGCTTAATTCGAGGAATTAATAAGCCTGAAATTCACGCCAAATTAAATGGTGAATTGGACCTCGAGAAATGGCAAACAGCTTTAGGGCTTCCTGGGTTGGAATCGAAAGGGCATTTATCTTTTCATGGTAAAGCAGATGGCAACTTTATACAATCACAAAACCCGAAAAAAATACACCCCGACACTATCATTACCTCTATACCCATTTTTCAATTATCTGCAGCTTTTAGAAATGGATATTTTAAATATCCTTCTCTACCAAAAGCAGTTGAAAAAGTTTCTTTTGATGTAGCTGCAAATTGTCCGGATTCTGATTATAAAAAATCTTCCCTCGTTATTTCAAACATCAATGCAGCACTTGCCAATAATTATTTGAAAGGGTTTATGAAATTTAGTGGTGCCGATGATTTTCCAATGGATATAGATCTAAAAGGCCTTTTACATCTTGCAGATATCAAGCAGTTTTATCCCATCGATAGCTTAGAATTAAAAGGGAATGTAGCCATGGAAATTGTAGCAAAAGGAAAATACAATAAAGCAAAAAAAATATTCCCCGTTACCAATGCACATTTTAAAATGGCAGATGGCTTCATTAAAACAAAATATTATCCCAATCCAATTGAAAAAATTGCCGTTGAGGCAAACATATTAAGTACGGGCTCTTCAACAAAGGATGTTTCTGTTCAAATTAAACCAGTAGGAATGGTTTTTGAAGGACAACCTTTTACTCTTACAGCTGATTTGAAAAATCTGGATAATCTGGCATATAATATTGTATCAAAAGGAACATTAGATATTGGTAAGATCTATCAGGTATTTTCACGCAAGGGTATCGATGTGAAAGGATTTGTTACAACTGATGTAAAGTTGAATGGATTGCAAAGCGATGCGATGCATGGTTTCTATGAAAAATTACGAAACTCAGGTACGCTATCTGTAAAAGATATTTCTATCAAGACAGACTATTACCCCTATGCTTTCTTGATTAACTCAGGTACATTTCGATTTAAGGAAGACAAGATCTGGTTTGAATCTTTTAAGGGAACTTATTTGAAGTCCGACTATGAAGTAACCGGCTATGTAAACAATACCATTAATTATGCTTTAAAGAATGAACCCCTACAAGGACAGTTCAACTTGAAAAGTAATTTGTTGAATGCAGACGACTTTATGGCTTTTTCCAGCGATACCACTCAAAATGCAGAAACAGGGGTGTTGATGGTTCCAGCTAATTTAGACTTAAACTTTATGGCCGATGTGAAGAAGGTTAAGTATAATGGAATGGATATTAATCATGCAAAAGGCGAGTTGCAATTAAAGCAATCTGTGATGACTTTAAAACAAGCCGGATTTGAAATAGTAGGGGCACCAGTAACCATGGATGCAACCTATCATGCATTAACACCTAAGCGCGCTGAATTTAGTTATCATATTAATGCAAAAGATTTCGATATTAAAAAAGCTTATAACGAAATCAAACTTTTTCATGATATGGCTTCAGCTGCGGCAAGTGCTGAAGGTATTGTTTCCCTTGACTATAATTTGAAAGGCAAGTTGAATGCTACCATGTATCCTGTGTATCCATCTTTGGAAGGTGGTGGGGTGCTTTCTGTGAAAGCAGTTAAAATGAAAGGGTTCAAGTTATTTAGTGCAGCTGGGAAAGCAGCAGGAAAAGATAGCCTTACTGGTAATTCTGATATAAGTAAAGTGGATATCAAAACAACCATAAAAAATAATGTCATTCATATTGAGCAGACCAAAATCAGGGTGTTTCCATTCCGATTAAGAATAGCTGGAGAGGCTAGTTTTGATGGCCAAATGAATTTGAAATTCAGAATTGGATTACCTCCATTGGGTATTTTTGGAATACCTATGAATATTACAGGAACACAAGATAAACCTATCATTAAAATGAGTAGCGGCTATAATAATCCAGAACTAAAAGAGACGGAGGATCGGGAGGAGAATAAGTAAAAAGTAAAAATTAAAAATTAAAAAGTAAAAAGGAAAATGAAGAGTGAAGAGTGAAGAAAGGTTGGATAAAAAAAGTAAGTATAAAAAAAAGTTTCCCCTCCATCGCATGCGATGGAGGGGTGGCTGGAGCGGCTGAGCGAGCAAACGGGGTGGTTGCCCCTCAATTTGAAAATCTAAATCTCACTCCAAAATATTTTACTCCCCAATTCTTTTGCCCATAGGAAAAGTATACCCCAGACTTAGAATTAGTTCATAAGTTCCAAACGCCTGCTTAGCAGTTCCTTTATATACTTTTAAATTAGAGTATCGAGCGTAATCTATTTTGTTTGTAAACTCCACATAAACATGTTTATGAAAAGTTGATCTAACGCCAGCTTCAATTCCCATATTCCAACCCCCTATCTGAAATCCCATATCATTAGGATATCCGAACAAAGTATTTTGAACGTGAGGAATTACAGGACCGATACCGGCTTTTGCCAAAAAATCCAATTTAAAATTTCCTGTTTTGCTTTCATCCCAATTCCATCTCTTTACAATATTGAACAGAAGAAAATTGGCACCATTATTTAAATAATAAACAAAGCCATTTGATTGAGAAAAATTGATAGTGGTATCTACCTGACGACCACCCAAAGTTCCCACTAAATGTGCTTGCTGTCCATCTGTGATAAGATGTTTAGTATGATCGAAATTAATTTCCCAAGCCAACCCTTTTTTCTTGTTGAAAAAATATCCAATACGATAGTTGTATTGAGGAATACTTAAAGGGATACTTAATAAACCCTGGTCCCAGCCAATATGATCATTCGAATGAATATTTTGGAAAGTATAATTATTGTTTAATTCAGGCTGATTCACTTTTACGCTCGAATGGGTGTACCATTCTTTATTGTAACCCCAAGAAAAATAAAACTCACCTTTTCTTTCTTTTTTTGTCTGCGCATTGGCTATAAAAGGGATTACTACTAAAATACCCCATGCCAATTTCATTATATTTTTCATATATCAATTCTTGAGTTGTCAGATGTGAAATTACAAAACTCTAATCAAGTATCGGACTTAACCACCTTTCCGCAACTTCTATGGTCATATTTTTTCTGGCTGCATAATCTATCAATTGGTCTCTCTGAATTTTACCTATTCCAAAGTATTGACTTTGAGGATTGGCAAAATACCATCCACACACAGAGGATGCAGGGTACATAGCTAATGACTCTGTAAGATTAATTCCGATGGTTTCTGTTGCATGTAAGAGGTCAAACAATTTATATTTTTCAGTATGATCAGGGCAGGCTGGATAGCCTGGTGCTGGTCGGATACCTAAATATTTTTCTTTAATCAGTTCTTCATTACTCAAATGTTCATCCGTAGCATAAGCCCAGATTTCTTTCCGAACTTTTAAGTGCATGTATTCTGCTAAAGCTTCAGCTAAACGATCTGCTAAGGCTTGCAGTATAATTTTATTATAGTCATCAAATGCAGCTTCAAATGCCTTGATATGTTTCTCAATACCATGAATGGTTACAGCAAAGGCGCCGATATGGTCTTTTTTATCATTGCCTACTGGTGCGATAAAATCGGCCAGTGATAAGTTAGGCTGATCTGATGCTTTCTGTATCTGCTGACGTAAGAATGAAAGTTGAACAGTATCATTACCGGTATTTACAAATACATCATCTTCTTTTGATGCAGCTTCCCAGAAACCGATGGTAGCTTTTGCTTGTAACCAGTTTTCAGCAATGATTTTGTCGAGCAAGTCATTTGCATCTTTAAATAATTTACTGGCTTCGACACCAACAACACTATCTGTAAGAATCTCCGGATAATTTCCATGTAATTCCCAGGCTATAAAAAAAGGTTTCCAATCAATAAATGGTCGAAGTGTATCAAGACTTACATTATCGAAAACCTTAGTGCCAGTAAATGACGGTGTTACAGGTTCGAATCCTTCCCAATTAATATTTGTTTTCTTTTTCTTTGCTTCCGGATAAGGCAGATAGTTTTTGGTTGATTTTTTAGAATCAAAATTTTCTTTCAGTTGTTGGTATTCAGTTTTAAGTTGTTGTAAGAAATCTGTTTTCTGATCTTTATTTAAAAGTGATCCCGCAACAGTTACACTTCTGGAAGCATCTAATACATATACTACTCCTTCTTCGAATTCAGGTGCAATCTTCACAGCAGTATGCATTCTTGAAGTAGTGGCACCTCCAATCATCAAAGGTTGTTTCATGCCTCTGCGCTTCATTTCTTTGGCGATATGAACCATTTCATCTAATGACGGCGTAATCAAACCACTCAAGCCGATGATATCCACTTTTTCTCGGATGGCTGCCTCAAGAATTTTATCCGCTGGCACCATTACTCCCAGATCAATAATGTCGTAACCGTTACAGCCAAGTACCACACCTACAATATTTTTTCCAATATCATGTACGTCGCCTTTTACTGTAGCTAATAAAATTTTAGCTGCTCCGGCACTTTCTTCATTGGTGGTACCTGCTGCTAAGTGTGCCTGTTTTCTTTCTTCTTTTTCTGCCTCAATATAGGGGGTTAAAACAGCCACACTTTTTTTCATCACACGAGCGCTTTTTACAACTTGTGGTAAGAACATTTTACCAGCACCAAATAAATCTCCTACCACATCCATACCTGCCATAAGAGGTCCTTCTATCACATCCAATGGTTTGGGATATTTCTGTCTGGCTTCTTCTGTATCAGCATCTATATAATCTGTAATACCATTTACTAAAGAATGCTTTAGTCTTTCTTCCACAGAATTATTACGCCATTTTTCATCTTTAACCTCAACTTTGCCCTTTGCTTTTACTGTTTCTGCATGCGCTATTAAACTTTCAGTTGCTTCATTGTTATCATTATGCTTATTGAGAATCACATCCTCACAAAGCTGACGAAGTGTAGGTTCTATCTCATCATACACTACTAACTGCCCTGCATTCACAATACCCATATCCATACCAGCCTTGATGGCGTGTAAAAGAAATACACTGTGTATGGCTTCGCGAACATGATCGTTGCCTCTAAAAGAGAACGATACATTGGAGACACCACCACTTACTTTTGTAAGAGGCATTAGTCTTTTGATCTCTCTGGTAGCTTCAATAAAATCGACCGCGTAATTGTTATGTTCCTCAATGCCGGTAGCAATTGCAAAAATGTTTGGATCGAAAATAATATCCTGTGGGTCGAATCCCACTTGTTCTGTCAATATTTTATAAGCCCTTGAACAGATACTTACTTTTCTTTCTTTGGTATCGGCCTGTCCAATTTCATCGAATGCCATTACAATCACAGCAGCACCAAATGCTTTACAGATAAATGCTTGTTCAATGAATTTTTCTTCTCCTTCCTTCATTGAAATGGAATTGACAATACACTTTCCCTGAACACATTTCAATCCAGCCAAAATGATATCGAATTTAGAGCTGTCGATCATGATGGGGATCTTTGCAATATCAGGTTCAGATTGAATCAGATTCATGAACGTGGTCATTGCCTGTACACCCTCTAAAAGCGCATCATCCATATTAACATCTAAAACCTGTGCACCACTTTCTACTTGTTGGCGTGCAACTGATAAAGCTTCTTCGTATTTATTTTCTTTGATCAAACGCGCAAACTTTTTAGAACCTGTTACATTGGTTCTTTCGCCGACGTTTACAAAATTCGTTTCTGGTCTGATGATCAATGGCTCTAAGCCCGATAAACGTAAGTATGGTTTTATGCTAGACATAGTATTTATTATAAAGCGGTTTCTAAAACCGGTAAGGACCTTGGTTGCAGATCTTTCACGTGTTGAGCAATATGTTTAATATGGTCTGGAGTAGTTCCGCAACAGCCTCCAACGATATTCACAAAACCTTCCTTAGCCCACTCTTCAATAAAATGAGCTGTTTCATGTGGTTGTTCATCATATTCTCCCATGGCATTTGGTAAGCCTGCATTTGGATAGGCTGAAGTATAGCAGGATGCAATCTGACTAAGTTCTTCGATATGACTTCTCATTTCAGCAGCACCTAATGCACAGTTTAATCCGATACTTAGTGGTTTTGCGTGCATCACAGATGTATAAAAAGCTTCCAATGTTTGTCCGCTCAAAGTTCTTCCTGAAGCATCTGTAATGGTACCACTGATCATGACAGGTAATTCAGGTTTATTAAGATCTCTGAAATATTTTTTAATTGCGAAGATGGCTGCTTTAGCATTCAATGTGTCAAAGATGGTTTCAACTAACAGCAAATCAACGCCACCATCCACCAATCCTTTAACTTGTTCGTAATAGGCATCTACCACTTCATCGAAACTTACAGCGCGAAACCCAGGATTATTCACATCGGGAGATAAGCTTAATGTTTTGTTCAAAGGTCCAATTGCTCCTGCTACAAATCGAGGTTTTGCTGAGTCTTTTGCTGAATATTCGTCGGCTGCTATTCTTGCACATTTTGCAGCGGCCACATTTAATTCGTAGGCTAAAGATTGCATTTCATAATCAGCCATTGCAATTACAGTACTGCTAAATGTATTGGTTTCTATAATGTCAGCACCTGCTTCTAAGTATAACTTATGAATGCCTATAATGATCTCTGGTTTTGTAATACATAATAAATCATTATTACCCTTCACATCAGTATGCCAGTTTTTGAAACGATCACCTCTGTAATCCGCCTCTGTTAATTTATGACGTTGAATCATGGTACCCATGGCTCCATCAATCACCAAGATCCTTTTTGCCAAAACTTCTCTAATGTTCATACAATTCATTTTATTTCCAAGCTATACTAGCTAAGAAAGGTTTGATGTGTGAACTAATGAACGCTGGGAGCGATAAGAGGGCTCTTCAAGACGTTTATTAGTTCGATTATACCCTACTCGGGCATACCCTTTGCAGGATATACAGGCCGAACAATAAACAAATCCGCCTGCAATCCTGCAAAAATAGCAGGCAGAGCTTGATTTTCCAAGAATATCATGGTCAGAAACAGTAAGCAACAGGGTTAAAACCTTTTTAATGTAATAGTTTTCCGAATAACGTACTTGAATCAGAAAAGGTAGAGTGGGAGCATTTATTGAATGAATTCGGTTTATTCATAGATACAAAAAATACTAAAGACATTTTCCTGATCAGTTTTTGGTGATTTTTCTTTTGTTACAATTTGAAAATCTTTCAACTTGATTCTAAGATCTGTTTTCAGCATTATTTTGCCGGAGCTCAAAACAGTTAGGTTCCCATTCACCAATATTTTTTTAGCTACACCATGAATGGTGATTGTTCCTTCAATTGAAATTTCATTTCCCCCTGAGTTTGTTAAGTCAATAAGTTGAATATCTTGAATAAAGCCTTTGAGCTCTACCTTAGGATACTTTGCATTTTCTGTAAAGCTTTCTATAAAATCATAATCAGCATTGGAATGCTCGAAAAGAAAATCTTTCATTAAAAAACTGAAGAAAATCTGGCCATTATTCTCAAGCCAGCGACTTTCAGCTTTGTTGTTTTCTGCAATCAGATTTTCGACTTTGGAGATTGATTTTAATTTCACCTGACCGGTACTGGTAGTATACATTTTCTGAGCATCAGCTTCCTTGAGAAAAGATAAGATCAAGAGCAATGAAAATATTCGTTTCATGCAGCCGGTTTTAGAAGTTACTTCACATATTGTTGCACAGGTAGTCTGTTGGCAATACTTCTTGCTAAGGTCATTTCATCTGCGTATTCTAATTCTCCTCCAAATGCAATGCCTCTGGCAATAGTGGTAACATGGCAGGGAAGGTGAGCGATCTTTTTTTGAATATAATAGATGGTTGTGTCGCCCTGTATATTCGGACTAAGCGCAAAAACAAGTTCTTCAATATGTTCATTTTGGATTCTCTGCACTAAGGGCTCTATATTTAATTGATCTGGGCCAACACCATCAAGGGGAGATATGATTCCATCCAATACATGATAAGTGCCATTAAATTGCTGGGTACTTTCAATGGCTATTACATCACGAATATTTTCTACCACACAGATCATTTTTTGGTTACGCATGGTGTTGGAACAGATAGAGCAAATATGTCCATCGCTCACATTAAAACAACGTTGACAGAATTGAATGTCTCTCCTCATTTTGGCGATTGTTTCACCAAAGAACTGCACTTCATTCACATCCTGTTTCAAAAGGTGTAGTACCAATCGCAAAGCGGTTTTCTTTCCAATCCCGGGAAGTTTGGAGAATTGTAAAACGGCGTTTTCTAAAAGTGCGGAAGGCAATTGCATGGAGTAAAGTTACACAATTAGAATACAAAACTTTGATCGGTGTCACGATCAGGTCGGATAAGAAGTTTTTTCACGAAAGTTTTTACAAGTTCAGGTTGCCTTTTTTCTTTATACGATCCCGGATCCCAGATGCCGTTTTGATTACTGTCGAATAAAAAGCGGATTTCGTATTCTCCCGGTTTAAAGCGTTTTTTTATAAATTCCTTTCCAGTTATTGGATAGGATTCAAATACCTTATTGTCAACTACCAGCTGAATTACGGGATGTTTTGTTAAGTCTATGTTTGTAAAACGCAAACGCATACTACCATATTCAGCATCTCTTTTAGTAATTATTTTGGCGGTATCTGATTTAGTAAGACTAATGCCAGTTGTATCCGTCACTGCATCTTTTGACACAATTAATCTAAACTGCTGTTTTTCTTTCCATGGATACACTAAACTGATTTTTGTATTGCCAGTATCAATTGATAATTTATATCCAATAATTGGTTGATACAATGTATCGTACAATACAATTTTTGTGCTATCCCATTTTTTAAGGGGCCTTGCAAATTCAAGTTGAAGTGGTGTTAATAGATCCTGTTGTCCGCCCATTTCCAGATTGGAGGAATATTTTAACCTCTTATCTTCAGTAGAGGTTGTTTTAGGTTTATTATTGTTAGATGACGGAGGTAATGCTTTCGGCTCTTTTTTCTTGAACTCCTGATAGGCAAAAAGCGTATCATTACGGGTATTGGAATTGATTAAAATTGGTTCATTCAAAAATGCAAAGATCTTAGTACTGTCGTCATATTTTTTGGAAAAATCATTGGGCACTACATACACTGCAAATGTACCTTCTGGCAGGAACTTGAAACTAAAGCCACCTTTTCCATTAACTTTTGCATAATAGCGGGGTCTGTTTTTTTGAATCGAACTATCGTGTGTGTTATTATGCAAAACCACTAATAACGTACTATCTGGCTTTCCGGTTTCAGCTAAAAAAACAGAACCGTTATATTGATTTGAATCAATCTTGTTTCCAGTTGAAAAAACATAGGTCAATTCTTTTGCCACATTTCCTTCGTTCACATCCTTGATGGCTTTCCCAAAATTAAATGAGTAAGTGGTGTTTTTTTCTAAAGAATCCCTCATTTTAATGGTGATATTATGCAGCTTAGAATCAACCAGAGGAATGTTTTTGGGATTTGGAGAAATAATCAAATTCTCATTGGTGTTTTGAAGCGTAATGTATTCGTCAAATGATAAAATGATATTTGGAGTTGTTACATTTAAAGAAGAATCTTTTGGTAAAGCCATTATTAAACGAGGGGCTATTGAATCTCTTGGGCCACCACCTGGAGGTATGATATTGGCACAAGAAGAAAAGCCTAATGAAATCAGGAGGCAGAGAATTGCAAATAATACATTTGAACTTTTAGATTTCATATTCCCATTTCTTTTGTTTTCCGCAGCAAATATAGAGCCCCAAACAACTTTAAAAGCAATAAGGGGTAGTTAAAAAATTAATTATTCCCCATTTCCTGCATCAATATCATTCAGGTCGTGAAGGGCAATAGCCATCTTATTATCTTTTACGAAATTGCACCAGTTGCATTCTTTTTTCCCACAACCAGTATATAATTCACGGTCCTGGATCTTTTTCCAAACTGTTTTTATCTGATGGGTTACTGTGGCGAGATCTTCTTCTTTGATTATAAGTTTCTCTTTTCGGTATTGTTTTTTCTTATCTGGTTCAATAAAATCGAATTCTGTACTGATTACTTTCCAGCTCTTTTGTTCATAATTGTCTACCAATATTTTGTAAAAAACTGCCTGGCGCCAATAGTCTCCGCCATTCGGATCTTCTTCACTTGGAGCATGTAATTTCTTTTTCGCTTTTTCGATATCACCAGTTTTATAATCCACCACATTGACAGACTTGCCATCAAATTCAAGTTTATCAAGTTTACCCTTTATAGGTACACCATCAACTACCACATTTCGTATGGTTCTTTCCACGGCTACAATTTTATTCCAGCTATCAATATATTGTTGATAGTAATTGGTAAGTACCCCCTGACCATATTCCATCCTTCGGTTAAATTCTTCTCTAGTAAAACTTTCTCTATGTCGATGCATATACCATTCAAAATCATTAATGAATTCTGGCAGTTCTGGAAACTGATCTTTTGCTTGCATTTTAGAAAATAATTTTTCTAAAGCATAGTGTACCGCAGATCCAAATTCGGTAGCTTCTGATTTGCCCGATGGAACCCGAACTAAATTCTGAAAATAAAACTGAAGTGGGCATTTTAAATAATTATTGAGAGCCGTAACGTTCATCACAAATTTTTCCAGCATGCGATCAATGAATTCCGCTTCAATCTTTTCAATCTCTGGTGCTTGTTCTTCTTCAAATTGAACAAGGGTGAATTCACTTAGTATAGTAGGGTCAAGTATGGTTTGTTGAATGGATAAATTATGTACATCCTGTATTTCAGCCAAAAACATCGAAGGCTCCAGTGGCTTGCCATCATTTCTAAACTTGCTGTAGGAAATATATAATTTTAATTCAGCCCTGGTGAGTGCTACATAAAATAAACGTCGCAATTCTTCCTCTTCAGATTTCTTTGGTTGAGATTGAAATAAAGTATCTGGAAAACTATATCCTCCTCCAGGTTTTCTTTTTTTCTCCCAATTTGATGCGTTACAGCCAGCAAAAAAAACATATTCAAATTCCAGGCCCTTCGAACCATGTGCAGTTAATAAGTTTACACCCTTATCACTACCACTTACTTGTATCAGAGGTAATGATAGGTCTTCCTTTTCCATGAGTGAAAAAATATTCACCAATTGATCTAGGGTTAACGCTGAGTTCCGACCTGCTTCTTCCTTAATAAATTCAAATAAGCCTGTGAGTACTTGTAAATGCCAGTGTTTATCATCACTAGTCATAATCCAGCTCAGCAATTGTGTATCCCTGATCAGGTTTTCAAATAGGTTGATCAATGTACAGTTTGAAACGTCTCCCATTAATTTTTCAACAGCATTACTTGCAATCTTTAAACCCGAGGGAGGTGCTGCACTAAATAGATCTTTTGCAGGTGCATTTGCTTTTTCAAAAATGGTTTTTCTTAAACTGGTTCTGTTATCGCCATATTTCTTATCTGCTACAAACGCTGTTAAAGTAGCAATCTGAATTGGTGGAATGTTAAACCAATCAAAATGCAGAATTTCGAATAACATTTCTTCTCCTCCGAAAGGAGTATCCATTTCTGCGGCTAGATATTTTAAGAAAAGAATGATCTTTTTGGCAAGAGGAATTTCTAAAATATTCAGATTGCGTTTACTGTAAACCGCAATATTTTTTTGTTTTAAAAACTGAGTAAGGGCTTCTCCAAATTTATTTTCCTTGTAGATGATTCCGATACGGCCAGGCAAAACACCGTTTTCAAGTAATGTTTGTACTTGTAAACAAATGGCAATCATTTCCTGTCTTACAGACTCATATTCATTAATAATTGGAGCATCTGTAATATGCAGCAATGATGAGTTTGATGCAGTTAATGTTTTGCTCAGCCCTTCAATCTGATTGATCAGTCTTTCCTCATTTCTATCGATCAGCGTTTTAGATATGTCGAGGATAGGTTGCACTGATCGATAATTATTTGTAAGCACAATCTTCACCAGATCTTCCTGATACCTTCTTGCAAAACCAATCATATTCTCAACGTTAGCACCTTGAAAACGATAGATACTTTGGTCGTCATCACCTACAACGAATACATTGGGCTGTTCCCAGTAATTAATCAGTAATTCTACTAATCGATTCTGTGTTCCGCTTGTATCTTGGTATTCATCAACCAGAATGTAGAGGAATTGTTCCTGATAGCGTGATAGTAATGTAGGATTTTCTTCGAAG
Source organism: Chitinophagaceae bacterium (assembly GCA_947371755.1). Classification (GTDB taxonomy): domain Bacteria; phylum Bacteroidota; class Bacteroidia; order Chitinophagales; family Chitinophagaceae; genus Sediminibacterium. Next base: position 153,366 of record CANBQT010000002.1, on the reverse strand, counting down.
GCTTTGATCACCCAATTGATCATATCGTCGAAATCATAACGATTTCTTCTGCGCATCAGTTGTTGAAAATGAGGAAACTCATTTACTGCGGCTAAGAGCTTGTGCATTTTTTCCTGCTCTTCCAATATTTTATTTTCCTTAAGATCACCTACTTTGAACTGTTTATAGGCTCTTTTGTATACAAAATCCTCTCTATTGGGTAAATCCTGCAGATAGGCTTCTATTTTTTCATGGATAAATTCCGGCGTCCATCCTTCTTTCTTCATGGTGCTGAAGAGTTGTTGAAGGTTATTGATCTCAAAATATACATCACCCCTATATCTCTTAAGTGGGTTATCTTTTTCGAAATTATCAATTAACTGTTTGAATAAATCAATCTTTTCAAGGTCGGATATTGGATCGAGTGAGGTCTTTTCAAATAAAGACAAATTTTCTTGTATGATATCGTTGCAAAACGCATGAAAAGTATAGATGTTTACCTTATAGGCATCCGGGCCAATAAACCCTAGTAACCTTTTTCGCATGGCAACAGCACCAGCATCTGTATAGGTAAGGCAAAGAATATTTTCCGGAGAAGTGTCTGTTTCTAATAATATTTTCCCAATTCTGGCACTCAAGATCTGCGTTTTACCTGTACCTGGGCCTGCTATAACCATAACGGGGCCCTCGATGCTGTCTACAGCAATTTTTTGTTGTGTATTGAGTGCAGCGTATATTTTGTTAAACTGTTCTTTTTGTTGCTCCAGATTTGCCATACTATAAAGATAAATGAAAGCATTCAGCTGATTGGAATTCAGCTTCGAACATTTCTTTAAACAATCTAGTGTTGCTGGTGTTATTATTTAAACTAGCAAGATGTCGAAAGTATATTCCATAAAAACGGTACAGAAAATGCCTATTAGTTTAGAGCAAGCGTGGGAGTTTTTTAGCCGCCCCGACAATTTAAAAGATATTACACCTGCTAACTTAGGCTTTCTAATTATCTCCAAGCATCATGGCGAAAAGATGTATGCAGGTCAGATCATTGAATATATTGTAAAACCTATCCTTGGGATTCCTTTATATTGGATGACTGAGATTACTCAGGTTTTTGATAAACAATATTTTATAGATGAGCAGAGGTTTGGGCCTTATAGCTTATGGCATCATCAGCATCATTTTAAAGCAGTTGAGGGTGGGGTGGAAATGACTGATATCGTTCATTATAAAATCCCATTCTGGTTTTTAGGTGATATTGCTCATGCGTTATTTGTGAAGGAACAGGTTAAAAACATTTTCAAATTCCGGTTTTTAGCCACCGAAAAAAAGTTTGGTAAATGGCCTGGGATGGAAGAGAATATGATTCAAATGGGATAATTTTCTGTTTAAATATTAAAAATTTCCCAAAGGCAAGAAAAATCTACTGGTACTTTCTGGTCATCCACATTTGAATATCATCAAATGTTCGCTATTTTAAAAGGGATTAATGAAATTGAAGAAGTGATATTAGATTCATTTCTTGTGTAAGGAGTTTCGCTTTAGATTAGTTATTCAAATGATATTTTTATTGGCTCATTTCAAACGTTTGCATCATTAAATTCCCCTTAAGTTTTATCAGAAAAGAAAGTTTATACATTCTTGCGTTTAAATTTACTTTCTCTAACGATTTGTAACGAATGGTTTCAATCTTTTGATGCTATTGCATCCCTCATTCCTATCATTCACCGTTACTGCTATATTTATTATTCGAATCAAAACAATCGTTAATGTCTTCGGAAAATCATGCTGGTCACAGCCAATTGAGTAAAATTAGTGTTGCAGGTTTATTGGTTACTTTAGGAATTATTTATGGCGACATTGGTACATCTCCACTCTATGTATTCAGATCTATCATTGGTCAAAGGCAGATCACCGAACAACTTGTTTATGGAGGAATTTCCTGTGTAATTTGGACATTAACATTGCAGACCACTTTCAAATATGTATTTCTTACTTTAAAAGCAGATAACCGTGGAGAAGGAGGTATATTTTCTTTATATGCCTTGGTTAGACGATATGTAAAATGGTTATATATCCCAGCCATCATTGGTGCGGCAACACTGCTGGCAGATGGTATTATTACGCCACCCATTTCTGTTTCCTCTGCCATTGAAGGTTTAGGGGGCATACATGGATTAGAAAACATTATTGTACCAGGAAATAATTTGACAGTAAGTATTGTGATAGGAATTATTTCGCTGCTGTTTTTCTTCCAACGATTTGGTACTAAGGTGATGGGCTTTGCATTTGGACCAATTATGCTAGTTTGGTTTAGTATGATTTTAATTTTAGGAGCAATTCAAATTCAACATACTCCCGAAATTTTGAAAGCATTAAATCCCTATTATGCCTTTGATTTATTAGTGAATTATCCTCAAGGTTTCTGGTTATTAGGTGCGGTGTTCTTATGTACAACTGGTGCTGAAGCATTGTATAGTGATTTAGGACATTGCGGTAGAAAAAATATTCAGGTCAGCTGGATTTTTGTAAAAACTGCTTTGATCATTAATTATATGGGGCAGGGCGCATGGCTTCTTGCTCAGCATAGTGATAAGTTAAATGGATTAAATCCTTTTTATGAACTAATGCCTCATTGGTTTTTATTGGTAGGAGTAGGAATCGCAACTCTCGCAACTATTATTGCGAGTCAGGCATTGATTAGTGGTTCTTTTACATTAATCAGTGAAGCAATTAGTATGAATTGTTGGCCAAGGGTAGCTATTAAATTTCCATCTGATGTAAAAGGACAAATATATATTCCAAGTTTAAACTGGTTCTTATGGATTGGTTGTGTAAGTATGATGTATTACTTTAGGAAGAGTGAACACATGGAAGCAGCATATGGTTTTTTTATAACGATTACAATGATGATGACAACATCATTGATGTTTGTTTATCTGAGGCGCGTAAAGAAATGGAAAAAAGTTTTTGTTGCAATGGTCATGATGGTATTTGCAACAGTTGAGATTTCCTTTTTTATTGCAAATGTTGCGAAAATTAAGGATCGCTGGCTATTCTTGCTATTTGATATGCTCTTAGTTTTTATCATGATTATATGGTATCGTGCAAGAAAGATTACAAATAGGTATTTGCAATTTGTAAAACTATCAGATTATGTTCCAAGGCTTGTAGCACTTAGCACTGATAAAGATTTCCCTAAATATGCCACCCATTTGGTTTATTTAACCAAAGCAGATTTCGAAGGAGAAATAGAAAGAAGGATTATGCACTCTATTCTACATCGTAAACCCAAAAGAGCAGAAGTGTATTGGTTTGTACATATCAATCGTTCCGACAATCCATATACAATGGAATATAGAACTAAAGAAGTTGTAAAAGGAAAAATTATAAGGATTGATTTTAACTTGGGTTTTAGGGTGCAGCCTAGAGTAAACTTATTGTTTAAGAAAGTAATGCAAGAGATGTATACTCAAAAAGCTATTTATGTTGAAAATAAATACGAAAGCCTTGATCCGAATACTTTCCATGCCGATATTACTTATGTTATTATTGAACCATTCCTCTCTGTAGAAAATGATTTTAGGTTGAAAGAAGGATTTATCATGGATACTTATTTTACCATCAAGAATCTTTCTCAATCTGATCAAAAAGCATTTGGTTTGGACACTGCAGTTACAGTAATAGAAAAAGTTCCATTATTAATCAGTACTAAAGCAAAACTGCCATTGATTAATAAGAATGTCTAATCATTTTAATTCTAACAACTGACTCACATTATTATTGCGATCTACTGATGCCACACAAACCCGTTTGCCTTCTATATCAGGAACATTGTTTAAATCAAAGCGGGCGGTTTTGTCTGACACAATTATCTGAACCAATTGTGCATTTGCAAGCTTTAATTCTACACCAGAATCAAGTACAAATACGCCAAATGATTTGATTCTCTCAGGACCGTTATTAGTGAGTTCTATGAATCCGTTTTGTAATCTTGTAACTGTAGGTTGTGTTGGAATGGCATCATCAATCCATGGCATAGGAGGAACCAGTGCTGGATAATAATAATAATTACTTCTTAGCGTATCATTCCAACCAAGTGGATTTTTTTCGAAAACTTTGCTATTAAAATATACACTACCCTGAGTTGTATTATATTTTCTTAAAGCCTCTATTTGTTTTGGGATCTCGTCAGTTCTTCTCCATGCGGGGTTGCTACCAACCCTATAAAATCCATGACCAATAAACAGTTGTTTCCCATATGTATGTTGGTTCCACCAATCAAGTAAGGTGTCATAATCTGCTAATTTATGCCCCCTTTCCCAATACAATTGTGGTACCACATAATCGATCCATCCCTTTTCAAGCCATAATAAAATATCTGCATAAAGATCGTCGTAATTGGTTTGTCCCCCTCTTGTGTCACTTCCCATTGGATCCTGGCTTTTATTTCGCCAGATTCCAAATGGACTGATTCCAAATTTTACCCGCGGGTTGGTGCTTCTAATAGTCTCATATAATAATTTGATGATGCTATCACAATTACTTCTACGCCAATTTTCTTTATTGGTGCCTTTCCCATATTGTAAATAAGATTGTTGGTCCGGAAATTCTTTTCCTGCAATACGATAAGGGTAGAAATAATCGTCCATATGAATGGCATCTATATCATATCGGGTGAGAATATCTTTTACCACATTAGCGGTATGTTGTCTAACTTCTGGTAAAGCTGGATTGAAATATTTTTTACCGCCGTACACTAAAAACCATTCAGGGTGAGTTTGTGTTAAGTGCGTTGGAGATACTGATGATGTGCGCATATTAAATACTGCACGATAAGGATTTAACCAGGCATGAAATTCCAATCCACGATTATGTGTTTCTTTAATCATAAATTCTAAAGGATCATAAAAAGGGCTGGGGGCTTTACCTTGTTGACCCGTTAAGTATTCACTCCAGGGTTCGTATTTTGAAGGATACAAAGCATCTCCGGCTGGTCTGATTTGAACAATTACAGCATTCATCCCATTTTGCTGATGCATATCCAACAGCTTAATGAATTCAGATTTTTGTTCTGCAACAGATAAATACTTCGAACTGGGCCAATCAATATTGTCAACAGTGGCCACCCAAACTGCTCTGAATTCGTAATTACGCGGTGCTTGGGTGATGCCTGATATGGAATAAATACAGCCCAATAATAAAAGGCTGAACACAAGTTTAAGCTTCATGCTACGAAATTAGCCTTATGTTCTTAGGCAAAAAAAAATGTGGATGGAATTTGTAATAGTCATTGGTAATGCACATGTGCTGCATTATTTCTCCCGAACCTTGTCAAGTAAAAAACTAAGTTGTACAGCTTCTTCTTCCGTAAGATTGCGCATGATATTGTCGATATCTGAATTTCGACCATCAAGAAGTTCTAACAAAGCGAGACCTTTCTCAGAAATACAAATGTCAACTAAGCGTTTATCTGAAATGCAAGTTGTTTTTTCTGCTAAACCTTTTTTCACTAAACGATCCACAATTCTACTGGTATCGCTCATTTTATCTAACATGCGATCCCGAATTTGTAAAGTACTGATGGGACCTTTGCTTCCTCTAAGAATTCGTAAAATATTATATTGTTGGGTAGTGATATCGGCCTGGTCGATAATTTGCTTCAACTTTTCATTGATCCAATTACAAGTGTAGATGAGATTTACCTCAGCCTTCTGATAGTTGTTTCTGAACTGATACTGGTTGATATCTTTTTCTATTCCCATGCTAAATTATGTCCGGGTATTTCTATTGAGAAATACGTTTCGTGTGCAAAGCTAAAGGGGAAAATTAAAAAAACATTAAAATTTAGAAAGAATTTTTAGGAAAAGCGTCGTTTTAACATTTATTCTTCCCAGACAGATAAACCCTCACTACAATTAGAGCAGATGTCGATATTCTTTCGACTCTTGCTTAAGTTATTTCTAAACTGATGGTAATTTTTGCTCTTCCAAATTTCCTTAAAGCTTTGATTGTGAAGGTTTCCGAGTTGATGCGATGCATCTTTATCGAAACAACAAGGCACCACCATGCCATCCCAACTAATCACATTGGCATGCCAAAGCCTCCAGCAATGGTTACTCAAACCGCTTTTCACTTGTCTTTTACCATCCTTTCCAATTTTATATCTGCTATATTTTTGGATGGTAGGAACTAACTGATTCGGATCGTTTTCGAAATCGTATACCTGGGCAGTTTTAAATCGAACCTGATCAATGCCGATTTCATCACCCAGTGTTTTAATTAACTCGATCTGATGCTCATTAGGTTTGACTACTAAAAATTGAAAGAAAACAAAGGGAGTTTTGCTTTTCAAGGCTTTTTTCCATTTTACAATGTTTTTAGCGCCCTCGATTACTTTTTCCAGATTCCCACCAACACGATATTGTTCATACACTTCTTGCGTTGTTCCATCAATTGAAATGATCAAACGATCTAATCCACTTTCTACAGTAGCTTTTGCTTTGGCATCCGTTAAGTAATGCGCATTGGTTGAGGTGGCGGTATAGATTTTTTTTTCATGGGCATATTTAACCATTTCGAGGAAATCTGGATTTAAATATGGTTCTCCCTGAAAATAAAAAATCAGATATAAGATATCTTGATAGATCTCGTCAATCGTTTTTTTAAAGAAGTTTTGTTCTAACATGCCTGTTGGACGGGTAAAAGCACGCAATCCACTCGGACATTCAGGGCATCTGAGGTTGCAAGAGGTGGTTGGTTCAAAAGAGATGGAAATAGGGTAGCCCCATTGGATAGGCTTACCTCTTAGCTTTGTAAGTTGGTAACTACTGTAAACTTTGCAGGCATTCCAAAATCTCCGTAAACTTGTTTTTTTGAGCAGGTTTACAGTGTCGTTCCAGTTAAAATAGGCCATAATGATTGTAAAAATAAGGAGGGAACTTTATAGGAGTAAGCATAAATAAAATATCATATACATTTTTTGATATTTTCAACTGATATTTTAAATTGTACTCAGATGCTGAAAATGCATGTAAAATGACATAAATGCCCTGAATATTCATTTAATGGCTAACTTGCAGTTTCGGCATTATTGTTTAGGATAGGCAATGTTTTTTATAAACATCGATTGTTTTGTGCAATTTTATGCGGAACTTAGTATACTTGGTTTTAACAATTTAATAATTCTTCATGACCCACTTTCATGATCCTACTACTTGTCAGTCCTGTGCGCAACGCTTCACGTCGGTATTTTGTAAAGCCAAACAGGAATTTATCACTGAGATAAACGAACAAAAAATTTGTAACATCTACAAAAAGGGACAAACACTTTTTAATGAAGGGTCTTATCCATTTGGTGTTTATTGTATCAATGATGGGAAGGTTAAATTATCACATTTAGGGGATGATGGGAAGGAGCAAATTATTCGTTTATTAAGAGGTGGTGATGTATTAGGATATCGCGCTTTGTTAAGTGGAGAAAGATATAGTGCAAGTGCTATTGCATTGGAAGACACTCAGGTATGTTTTATACCCAAAGAATTATTTATCAGTGTACTCAAGAATGATACAGGGTTAGCTTTTGAGATGATGAAATTATTGAGCGATGAGTTACACAAAGCAGAAGTAAAATTGACTCATCTTGCACAGAAGCCCATTCGTGAAAGATTGGCTGAGACTTTACTTTTTATTAAAGAAACCTATGGATTCGAAGCTGATGGTGTAACACTAAGTGTTCGTTTATCACGCGAAGAGATTGCTAATCTGGTTGGAACCGCAACAGAATCTACGATTCGCTTGTTATCAGAATTCAAGAAAGATGGCATGGTAGAATTGGACGGTAAAAAAATTAAAATCTTACGCCAGAAAGAACTCATCAAAACGGCTAATCTACAGGATTAAAGGGCGAATTGACATTTAAAAACATGACAAAAATCATGCATGTTATTGAGTACTGTCATTTGCTAAAGCTCTATACGTGAATATCTTGCACGTAAATAGAGGTAGATGTTAACCAATCAAAACGATACTGTTTCAAACGAGTTGCTAACCCCAGAAGGGTTATGTGCACTTATTTTGAAGGATTATCATCCTTCCATTTCTGATTCATGTCGTAAAATCGAAAGCTTCGTTTTGTCTAACCATTTTGGCAAGGATATATCTATTCCATTGTCTGAATTAGTGCATTTAATTTTTATGAAATTGAATGATGAGATTCGACATTTTTTCTTAAAAGAATCTGGTATTATTTTTCCTGCCATTAAGAAGAATTCAAAGAATAAAACAAGTAAAGAAGCTAATCATTTTTTACAACCTTCAGCTCTAGAATCTATTCATCAACGACAGCAGGTTATAACCAATTTACTTCAGAAATTAAGGCATTTGTTGCAGGATTATAATATCCAACCATCCTGGCATAAAGACTGGAAGGAATGTGTCAATGAAATGTTTCAATTAGAGAGTAAAATATATCAATGGATTCACTTGGAGGGCAGCTTGCTATATCCCAAAATTACTAGTAAATCTAACCATTGATTTCTTCAACGTATTATCTGGGATCACTCAGTAATTTAAAGTAAATTTATTCCATGTCTGAAATATCTGTTTCGCAAAAATCGAAAGTACAATGTTATCATTGTGGTGAAGACTGCGATGAGAAAACTATCATTGCACACGACAAACATTTTTGTTGTGATGGTTGCAAAATGGTATTTGAGATTTTGAATAAAACGGGGATGTGTGACTATTATACCATCAGTGATAATCCTGGTACCAATCAGCGGATAAAGATCAGAGAAGATAAATTTTCTTTTCTCGATGATCATAAAATTCAAAGCGCTTTACTGAGTTTTACTAATGATACGGAAACGCATGTGAACTTCTATCTGCCTCAAATGCACTGCAGTAGCTGTTTGTGGCTATTAGAGAATTTGCACAGACTGAACGAACATGTAATTGGATCGAAAGTAAATTTTGAACGAAAAGAAGCAGATATCGTATTCAATCATGAACATGTTTCAATGCGAGAGGTCGCTGAATTGCTAGCATCCATTGGATATGAACCTTATATCAGTTTTAAAGACTTAAAACAGCAACGCCCTAATCTTAATATGACTAAGATCTATAAGTTAGGTGTGGCAGGATTTTGTTTTGCGAATATCATGTTGTTTAGTTTTCCGGAATATCTCGGCATAGATTCTCAGGAAGTGTTTTTACAGGGTACTTTCAGATACATGAATATCATTCTGAGTTTGCCTGTATTTTTTTATAGTTCTTCTGAATTTTATATCAGTGCCTGGAAAAGTTTAAAACACGGGTTTTTAAATATTGACGCGCCGATTGTTCTGGCTGTGATTGTGGCCTTTGGAAGAAGTTTGTATGAAGTGTTAAGTGGAACTGGGGCGGGTTATTTTGATTCTATGACTGGAATTGTATTCTTCATGTTAATCGGCCGGGTTTTACAAGATAAAACTTATCAGCAACTGAGTTTTGAACGAGATTATACTGCCTATTTTCCTATTGCAGTTACAAGGATCAAAAACGAACAAACAGAATCTGTTGCCCTGCCCGATATTGTTTTAGATGACACACTATTGATACATCATCAGGAACTAATTCCGGCAGACGGAATTTTAACGAGAGGGAAAGCATTAATCGATTATAGTTTTGTAACAGGTGAATCCATTCCGGTAGAAAAAGAGATGGGTGAAATTGTGTATGCCGGGGGTAAACAAATTGGTAGCAATATTGAAATTCTGGTGATAAAAGAAGTATCTCAAAGTTATTTGACAAAGCTTTGGAATCGTTCAGAATTACAACGTGATAGAAATGATGAAGAGCGTTCCTTTGTGCATCTATTGAGTCGTTATTTCACCTGGATTTTATTTGCCATTGCAATTTCTGCAGCCATCTATTGGTGGATAATTGATCCGACAAAAATTGGGCATGTAGTTACTTCCGTTTTAATTGTTGCTTGTCCATGTTCGCTTTTATTAAGCAATACTTATACCAATGGAAATATCTTGAGACGACTTGGAAGAAATCAGTTTTATCTTAGAAATGCCCAGACAATAGAGGACATAGCGAATATCAACTATATTGTTTTTGATAAAACAGGAACGCTAACTACAGGAAGATATCAGGATATTAATTATGAAGGTGAAACCTTGAGTGAATCGATTAAAAGAAAAATCTCAGTATTAGCATCTCACTCTACCCATCCCATGAGTAAAGCCATTACAGTTTGGGCCAAGCAAGGGGATCATCAGAATATTCATATACATGATTTCAAGGAAATACCAGGTAAAGGAATTGAGGGCACTGTTGAGGGAGAACATTTGAAATTGGGTTCTGCATTTTATGTAAAAAAAGCCGAGCAGGGTAGTGCATTGGATTCAGCTGTTTTTGTTTCTGTGAATGGCATAGTGCAAGGCAGATTTGGTTTTAGAAATCATTATCGTGAGCAGGTTCCTGCATTAATGACACGCCTTCGTAAACTTGGTTATCCTATATCCATACTTAGTGGTGATAATGCAGGAGAAAAAGAATATCTAGAACAATTATTAGGTAAGGATACTCCTATCTTATTTCATCAAAAACCAGAAGATAAATTAGAAGCTATCAAAATGATCCAAGCATCTGGTAAAAAAGTGATGATGGTGGGCGATGGTTTAAATGATGCGGGTGCATTAAAGCAAGCAGATGTAGGAATAGCAATTACTGAAAATACTGCCACTTTTACCCCGGCAAGTGATGTGATTTTAGAAGCTTCCATGCTACCCCGTTTCCATCAGTTTTTATTATTGTGTAAAGCAAATAAAGTGCTGGTATGGACTGCATTCATTGTTTCCATTTTATATAATATCGTCGGCGAATCGTTTGCGGTAAGTGGTAATTTATCGCCAATGGTGGCGGCAATTTTAATGCCTGCGAGTAGTATAACTATCCTGCTCATCAGTTTTGGAGCAAGTAATCTATTAAGTTGGAAGATGGGTCTCAAATAAAAATATTCAAAGTTTAAACGCCGTTTGTTTTTTCTTAATACATGATAAATATCATTCAATTGATTGAGTATTGTCATGGATTGGTCATTGATACACCTATACTTTTACTAACAATACAACACCACCCACTATGAGTGTTATTATTATCCTTTTATTGGCTAGTATTTCAGTAGCCGCTCTGTTCCTGGTAGCCTTCCTATGGAGTGTAAAGACCGGACAGTACAACGACGAATTAAGTCCGCCTATGCGGATGTTGCTAGATTCAGTTCCTGCTAAGGAAAGTTCCGAACCGGCAAAAGTCGAATCCCTTTAAATCTTTTAATCATCGCTAATACCAAACCAAAACCAAACTATCCACATGCAAGTAGAAAAGTTCTATTATGACAACCGGATTGTAAAGCAATTTGCCTTTGCCACCATTTTATGGGGCGTCGTAGGTATGCTTGCCGGTCTATTGATAGCTGTGCAAATCTATCTGCCAGCTGCCAATTTCGGATTGCCCTTTACCACATTTGGTAGGGTAAGACCTGTTCACACCAACGCGGTTATCTTCGCTTTCGTTGGAAATGGAATGTTCATGGGAGTTTATTATTCATTACAGCGTTTATGTAAAGCGCGTATGTTTAATGATACCCTGAGTAAGATTCATTTCTGGGGCTGGCAATTAATTATCGTTCTTGCTGCAGTTACTTTATTGGCAGGATATACTTCGGGTAAAGAATATGCCGAATTAGAATGGCCTATTGATATTCTGATTGCATTGATCTGGATCGTTTTTGGTATTAATATGTTTGGTACCATCATTAAACGCAGAGAAAAACATTTGTATGTTGCTATCTGGTTCTTTATTGCAACATGGATCACAGTTACTATGCTGCACGTTGTTAACTCATTCGAATTGCCATTTAGTTGGTTAAAGAGTTATAGCTTTTATGCAGGGGTACAAGATGCGTTGGTACAATGGTGGTATGGACATAATGCGGTGGCATTCTTCCTTACTACACCTTACTTAGGTATCATGTATTATTTCTTACCTAAGGCTGCTAACAGACCTGTATATAGTTATCGTTTATCTATCATACACTTCTGGGCATTGATTTTCTTATATATCTGGGCTGGACCTCACCACTTATTATACACAGCATTACCTGATTGGGCCCAAAGTTTAGGCACCGTTTTCAGCGTGATGTTAATTGCTCCATCATGGGGTGGTATGTTGAACGGATTGTTCACTTTACGTGGAGCCTGGGATAAAGTAAGAGAAGATCCTATTTTGAAATTTATGGTGGTAGCGATTACCTGTTATGGTATGTCTACTTTTGAAGGTCCTATGTTGAGTATTAAGAGTGTAAATGCTATTACACACTTTACAGACTGGACTATTGCACACGTTCACATTGGTGCATTGGGATGGAATGGTTTCTTAACATTCGGTATTCTATATTGGATTATTCCTAAAATTTTCAATACCCCATTGTATAGCAAGAAATTGGCAACAAACCACTTCTGGATTGGCACTATTGGTATAATCCTTTATGCAATTCCAATGTATTGGGCAGGTTTTACACAAGCATTGATGTGGAAACAATTTACTGAAGAAGGAACCTTAAAATTCCAATTCTTAGAAACAGTAACCCATATCATTCCAATGTACATTACCAGAAGTATTGGAGGTGTATTGTATTTATCTGGTGTGTTCATCATGGTATACAATATTTTTAAAACTGTGAAAGCAGGAAGCTTGGTGGCTGATGAAGCTGCAGAAGCACCGGCATTAGAAGCTCAGGTACAAGTAGAGAACCATAGCAAGCTTTATTGGCATAGATGGATTGAAGCTAGACCTATTCAAATGTTATTATTCAGTTTAGTGGCGGTTGCTATCGGAGGTATTATGGAGTTAATTCCTACCTTCTTAATTAAGAGCAATATTCCAACTATTGCTGCAGTGAAACCTTATACTCCTCTTGAATTACAAGGAAGAGATATTTATATCCGTGAAGGTTGTTATTTATGTCACTCTCAAATGGTTCGTCCTTTCCGCGATGAAGTTGCACGATATGGAGAATATAGTAAAGCTGGTGAATTTGTGTACGATCATCCATTCCAATGGGGAAGTAAAAGAACTGGACCAGATCTGGCTCGTGTAGGTGGAAAGTATCCGGATAGCTGGCACTTTAACCATATGCAAGATCCTCAGAGTATGAGTCCTGGTTCTATTATGCCTTCCTATACTTGGTTATATGAAAACAAAATAGACACTGCAATTACTCCTGCTAAGATTCGGGCGATGACAACTTTGGGTGTGCCTTATGCTAAAGGTTACGACTTACAAGCCAATGCTGATTTGTTTGAACAAGCAAAAAAAATTCAGGCAGGATTGAAAGCTGAAAAATTGGAAGCTGGCACAAATACAGAAATCCTTGCATTGATTGCTTATCTGCAAAGAGTAGGTACTGATATTAAAAATGCACCTAAGCCAACTGTAGCAGCTTTAACAAATTAAAATTTATTGTCAGCGATCGTTTTGAACGATCGCTGATGAAAAAAATAAAGGGTTTATGAAATTTATACATTATTTGGAAACGATTACGGGTGTTGATATTTATGGGTTGAGTTCATTAACCATCTTCTTTACATTCTTTGTAGGGATGACCATTTGGGTAATGACTTCAGATAAAAAATCGCTCGATAAAATCAATCATTTACCCCTTGATAATTAAGCCAAACCTTAAATCAACTGACATGTTTAAAAAATATTCTTCCATATCTTATTGGGTTAAAGCCCTGGTAGTTGTGATTTCTATCGGTTTTAGTTCAAATGATGCATTTGCGGCCGGCCCACCAAAGGCTTCGGAATTATCCAATCCTTTGGCCCAAGTACTGCTAGTAATAATAGTGGGATTATTATTAGCCATTGGCCTTTTGGCCAATGTAATACTTGGGGCCGCCCAAGTGTATCTTCAACGTTACAAAGACGAACGTAAAAAAGGTAATAATGCTGTTGGTAAATTTTTAACAGTCGCATTACTTTGCCTCACAACTTCAGCATTATTTGCTGCCGATGCTCCAGCAACTGCTACAGCAGCCGTTGCAGAAGAAACATCTGTTGCTGGATTATCATTAACATCATTTTATGTGATGGTATCAGTGATCTTCTTAGAGTTGTTGATTCTTTGGGTACTCTTAGTAAACCTGAAGAAACTATTAGCCAAAGAAGCTGCAGTGAATGTAGACGCTGAAGAAGCTGTTGCAGAAAAAACATCTTCTTTCTTACAATGGTGGGATAATTTCAACAGTTTCAAACCTATTCAGGAAGAATCTTCCATCGACCTAGGTCATGATTATGATGGTATCAGAGAATTAGATAACCGTCTTCCACCATGGTGGCTGTATGGATTTTACATCACTATCATTTTTGCTGGTCTTTATTTATACAGATATCATGTGGCAAAATCTGCACCACTCAGTAAAGAAGAATTAACCATTGCCTTAGATCAAGCTGCTGCTGATAAAGAAGAGTACTTAAAAAAATCTGCAAGTAAAGTAGATGAAAATACAGTTACTTATCTTACCTCACCTGCCGATCGTGAAGAAGGTCAGAAAATCTTTACAACAATTTGTGCAGCTTGTCACTTAGCTGATGGTGGTGGTTCTGTTGGTCCTAATATGACAGATAATTACTTTATTCACGGTGGTAGTATCAAAGACATTTTCAAGACTATTAAATATGGCTATCCAGAAAAAGGGATGAAGAGTTGGAAGGATGATTATTCTCCCACACAAATTGCTCAATTGGCTAGTTATGTGAAATCTTTAGTTGGTACAAAACCTGCAAAGGCAAAAGAACCTCAGGGGGTTTTATATGACGAAAAAGCTAATGCAGCTCCTGCTACTGATTCAACCAAAGCAAAAGTTGATTCAACAAAAACAACTGCCGCAGTAGTTAAATAAACTCGAATTAGTTTGATTGCTATATTTTGTATTGCGGATAATTTTTATCCGCAATACATTTTTATAGACTTGCTGTTGTAACTTATCAATTCCTTTGGTAGCTACAAAATAAAGTAGCTAAATTTAAAAGCAATTCTTACCAACTTGTAAAGGTTGCAGGAATATAAACAAAGTTTTCATTTTAAAAATTTGAATAATGAACTGGGGTAATAAATTGGTAGTGGTGTTTATTGTTTTTGGCTCCTTTATCGGATACCTGGTCTATCGGGCAGTTACTACTAAATACGATCTGGTAAGCAAAGATTATTATAAAGATGAACTCCGTTACCAGGACAAAATAGATAGGATAAAAAACGCCTCCAAAATCAGTGATGTAAAGGTAGAGCAAGACGCAGAAGCAGTAATCATACATCTGCCACAAGAACAAAAGGGCTTTGCAATTACTGGAGATGTGTTTTTTTATTGTATTACAGACGATCGAAATGATTATCATACAACACTTCAGGTTGATTCAACAAACAAACAGGTCTTTTTAAAGAAATCATTTCAAAAAGGTGCTTACGAGCTAAAAATCAATTGGCAATTAGGTAAAGAAATTTATTATTCTGAACAGAAATTGATGGTCCACTAAAATGTTCTGGGAATTAATCATATCAGGTTTTGCGCTAGGGATAGTAAGTAGTTTCCACTGTGTTGGAATGTGTGGCCCGATTGCTCTATCATTGCCTGTTTACTATTTGCCTGCTCATAAAAAATTAGTAGGTATCCTATTATATCATTCAGGAAGAATTTTTCTTTATGCACTGTTAGGTTTATTTTTTGGTTTTGTTGGCAGACAATTTTATCTCGCAGGATTACAACAATATTTTTCAATAGCCCTTGGTTGTATCATTCTACTGATCCTATTACAAACTACAGTGGGTAAGAAACTGATTCACTTCAAACCCTTTGATCAGTTTCAACAAAAACTTCAAAACATTATTGCAATCTATATTCAGAAAAAGCAATTATACGGCATGCTTATTTTGGGTATGGCGAATGGACTATTGCCCTGTGGGATGGTTTATCTGGCAATCACCGGCGCAATGGCAGCAGGGAATTTAATAGGGGGAATGCTTTTTATGGCATTTTTTGGACTTGGAACATTTCCAGCTATGTTTTTATTGACTTATTTCGGCAGTTTTATCAGCCTTAAAATCAGAAATAACATGAAAAAAGCCATTCCGTTTTTTGTGGCTACAATGGCTATATTACTCATTCTGAGAGGGTTAAATTTAAATATTCCCATGATTAGCCCCGTTATGAATAACTCTGCCTCACAGGTTATTGACTGTCCATAGTCTTAACAAATTCTTCTTAATCCCTTGACATTTTTTTTAGTATTTCTAGTTGAGCTTTGTATCAGCAAAGAGGGAAATACTAGAGGATTAAAACTATTAACAATCCTTTTAAAGTTCTGGCATCCGATTTGCTTTACAGTATATATCAAATAATAATAAACGATTTTCTCATAAGCAGTTAGTTTTGGTTGCGGCCTCTGTTTCCACAGAGGCCAATCTTTTTTTAAGCCCTTAAACTATTTTTTCTTTTTAGTATTTGAAGTGTTACGAGCCATGCCAATACAGATCCAATTGCATCTGCCACCATATCCATTTCATCAAAACTGCGATTGATTACCCAGTATTTCTGAACAAACTCCATCAAGATCCCATAAAGGATACCCATCAAAAGAATCAAGACAAACCAATATTTTTTTTGCAGATTGTTAATTGAAAAATGTACAAAAGGAATAGAGAAAAGAAAGCAGAGTATACTGAAGATCCCGACATGCACCCATTTATCAAAATAGGGGATATCAAAGAAATGAGATTTCGGAAAACTTGAACCCGGAAGGGTTAAGAGAATAACTGTAATGATAAAAAATACTACAGCAGGAAGAAAAGGGAGTTTTTTTAAAATCTGCATACACAAAGGTAAAACTTTGTGTATGCAGATTTTTATATTTATCCTACCAAAGAACCGTATGCATCGCTGTTCATCAGTGCATCTACATCAGCTAGATTGCTAACTTCTAACTTGACCATCCATCCATCACCATAAGGATCTGTATTTACCAACTCTGGTTGCTTTTCTAAAAGAGGATTGATAGATAAAACGGTTCCGGCAACTGGTAAGAAAAGGTCACTCACTGTTTTTACTGCCTCAACTGTTCCGAAAATTTCTTCGGCAGCCAATGATTTACCAACCGTATTGATATCAACATAAACGATATCACCTAATTCGTGTTGAGCAAAATCGGTAATACCTATCGTTGCAGTATTGCCTTCTAAAAGAATCCATTCATGGTCTTTAGTGTACTTTAATGTGGCAGGAAAATTCATGTTTTAGTTTTTATAGTTGCAAATATTGTATAAAATTAGAAGAATACCTTAGCTAGCATAAAATTAAAAGCCCATTTGCCCAAAGTATAAAAGCACATGGTCTTTTAAGAAATTTTCCTGCTCCCTTAGGTCTTGTACAGGTAGTTCTTTCAATTGCTTAAAATGAGGCCATCCATCTTCGTCATTACCTTCCTTTACATAATAGCCGCTCTGCCCCAAAACGGTACAAACTGCAATATGCATCAGGTCCTGCTTTTGTTCCTTACTTATTTTTGATACCACAAAACCAGTCTCCTGCATGCCAATAAGGAATAAAACAGCTTCTAAATCGGGCTTTTTGCCAAATCTTTCTACCAATTTAGCTTCTAAATTCCACCAACGTTGTTGTAAATCATCTTCAATAAACATAGTTGCAAAGGTAAAAGGTTCGAGGTTGCTTTCATCAGCTTGCAAAAGTTATCTTTGCAAAAATTGATTCTATGTTACAAGTGCATGTTCTGCGTAATAATCCTGCAGAAGTGAAGAAAAGACTGGCAGTTAAACAGTTTAAACAACTAGACCTAGTGGATCTTATTGTTTCGCTGGATGATGATAGAAAGCGTTTGCAGAACGAGTTCGACCAAACTCAAGCCAAAGTAAATGCCGCTTCAAAAGAGATAGGCAAATGGATGGCCCAGGGCAATAAGGAAGCCGCTGAAGCTATAAAAACAGACGTGGCGGCCTGGAAATCTTCTTTGGAACCCCTGAAAGAGCAAATGGCTAAAGTTGAGACTGATTTACAGGCTAACCTGGTACTTTTACCTAATCTCCCTTATGAATTGGTGCCGGAAGGGAAAACCCCAGAAGAAAATGTGGTTGTACGTGAAGGTGGACAGAAACCTTCCCTATATGCCGGTGCAGTACCTCATTGGGATTTGATTAAGACTTACGATTTAGTTGATTTTGAAACTGGTGCAAAAATTACAGGTAGTGGGTTTCCCCTATATAAAGGAAAGGGCGCAAAATTGCAAAGAGCTTTAATTAGCTATTTCCTGGATTATAATACCGCTGCTGGTTATACAGAATATATTCCTCCTTTTATGGTTAATGAGGCAAGTGCCTTTGCTACTGGTCAACTTCCTGATAAAGAGGGCCAGATGTATCACGCTACTGCTGATAATTTTTACTTGATACCAACAGCAGAAGTTCCTGTTACCAATATCTATCGTGATACAATTGTAAAGGAATCAGAATTACCCATCAAGATGACTGCTTATACACCCTGCTTTAGAAGAGAAGCAGGTAGTTTCGGAAAAGATGTTAGAGGCTTGAATCGTGTGCACCAATTTGATAAAGTGGAAGTAATACAAATTGTACATCCAGAAACTAGCTATCAGGTACTGGATGAAATGGTAGCTCATGTTGAAAAATTATTGCAATCACTACAGTTGCCATACCGCATTCTTCGTTTATGCGGTGGAGATATGGGTTTTACTTCTGCCATCACATACGATTTTGAAGTTTATAGCGCCGCACAAGAACGTTGGTTGGAGGTTAGTAGTGTATCTAATTTCGAGAGTTATCAAACCAATCGGATGAAATGTCGTTTTAAAGACGCAACAGGCAAAACTCAATTCACCCATTCTTTGAACGGAAGTTCTTTAGCATTACCAAGAATAATGGCAAGCATTTTGGAGAATTTTCAAACCGAAGAAGGGATTATTTTGCCAGAAGTATTATTGCCTTATTTTGGTGCAAATAAAATTGACTAATCAAATTACTGTATGAAGTTTCCTATCTGGCTTAAACGTACATTCTATTTTATTCTTAGTGTATTCATACTCTTGAATATAATGGCAGCATTTCATGCCTATAAATTCACACATTTTTATGCTGGAATTCCACCTGCTAAAAAGCCTGATCAAATGAGCATTGTTGAAAAAGCTTCAGCCATTTTTGTAGGTGTGAAATATGCGAAAAGTAAAGTGGTTGATTCTTTTCAGGTGAAACATGAAACGATATTTATCAAAACAATTGATAGTGTAACACTTGAAAGCTGGTACGCCAAAGTTGACAGTAACGCAAAAGGTACTATACTCTTATTTCATGGACATGGCAGCAATAAAAGTGGAATGATAAAAGAAGCTTCAGCTTTTCATGAGATGGGCTGGAATGTTATCATGACTGATTTCAGAGCACATGGGAATAGTGAGGGGGAGGTTTGTACCATAGGATATAATGAGGCAAAGGATGTAAAAGCGGTTTATGAGTATGTAAAGAACGGCGGCGAAAAAAATATTGTTCTATGGGGTATTTCATTAGGTGCCGCCACTATTTTAACCGCCATTGATCAATTCAATATTAAACCCAATAAATTAATTCTTGAAATGCCATTCGGGACTTTGGTTGATGGAGTAAAAGGTCGCTTAAGAATGATGCATATTCCTGAACAACCCATGAGTACACTTCTTACTTTCTGGGGAGGTCTGGAACAAGGAAACTGGGGGTTCGATCTTCGTCCGGAAGACTTTGCCACAAAAGTTAATTGCCCTGTTTTATTACAATGGGGCCTTAATGATCCAAGAGTAACAGAGCAGGAGACCAATACCATTTATAAGAAATTAGCTAGTCACGATAAATTCCTCATGAAATATATCCAGAGCGGTCATCAGAGTCTTTGTAAGAATGAAAATTCGAAATGGATGAGTACTGTAGGAGACTTTCTTCGATAGTTAGCAGCTATCTTTCTATGATCACCGTTGTTCCGATTGGTAATAATTCGAATAATTCCTGAATGTAATTATTCTTTGTGCTGATGCAACCTTCCGTCCAGTTTTGATATTGATCAATGGCATAATCTTCATGAGGCCATACCCCGTGTATGCCAATCTCTCCGCCAATTTTTGCGTTTGCGGGAATTAATCCCTCAGCTTTTCTTATGTTAAATTTTTCAATGCTTTCTGCATTTGGATAATCTATGGAAATAAATCGGTTCCACTTCTCGTGTTTGCGTTTAGCCACAATATGAAAAGTTCCTTCTGGTGTTTTACGATCACCTTGCATCATTTTATCACCGAGATCTTTACTTCCAAAAACTACTGGATAACTGGAAATCCACTGACCATTTGCATCTATTAAAGTGAGGGAATATTTGCTCTTGCTGATAAGGACCGTAACAATATTTTTATCAGGATGCCTGGGGTCAAAAAGATAAGGGGTTCTGAAAGAAGTATTCATTGCCATGATGCCAAATAGCAAAATGTAAAATGAGTACTTTTTCATCATAGAGTTTAAATTTTAAACGCAACATAAAGTAAAACATTGTTTTTTGAATAATTAATACAATTTTTTGGGTATTTTATAACGAAAACGCCCCTTAGAAAAGAGGCGTTGTAACATGAGAAACTATTGATAACTAAGTATTACCATCTGCTAAAGCGGATTCCTACTGTATAAGGATATTGCTCCACACGTGTAATGTCTTTTTGTAATTTGTTGATGCTATAAGAACCATATAAACGAATAGGTCCTAATCCGATTTCACCAATGGTGGCTAACCTCCAGGGTTCGAAACTAAAATCGCCATTCACTTTTTGTTTGCCACGCTCTGCACTGATCTGCTTGTTGCGGCTATCTATTAAATAACCTGCGCTCATGCCAATACTAAAATTAAATCCATTTCTACGATCAGGTGTGGTATTGAAATTAACCATAAACGGTACTGTTAAATAGCTAACATACAATTTGTTTTTAGAGAAAGAAATGCTATCGTTATAAACGTATGCGTTTGGATCTTTTCGGTAACTCAACCTACTATCGTATCGGAAATTATACATTTCATAACCCAGTCCATACTTTAAATTCACTACATGCTTATATACATTTAATTTTTGCATGAAGAGCCAGATATTAACGTTACTTGATTTACCGGTTTTCAATTGATAACTATTTTGGTCTACCAGTCCATCCTGAGGGCGTGGATTTTTAAAATAACTACCAGCTTGTGCATTTGTATAATTAGTTTCATCTCGGAAATTGGCAAAGCCCAGATCCATGATCCACCAATTGGTACTTATATTTGATTTTTTTCGGGGACGACGTTCAATCTTAACATCTACCGTTTTATCCCAATCATGCCAAATACTTGTTTGAGTTTCAGCGGCTCCCTTATTTTTTTTAATGATTACAAAGTTTCCCACTCTTACGGTATCTGTATTGTAAGAACTGCTATCATTTTGTGCAAAGCTCATAGAGGTAACCATTAAGGCTACAAATAAAATTTCTAGTCGTTTCATACTATTTGTTTTTCTATTATTCTAATGTGTGGATATTGGCTATTTCTGTTTTTTCTTCTTCAGTCTTATTTCGGCCTTTGAACAGACTTGATGCTTTTCTTAAAAAGCCACGTAGTTTGTCTTTATTGATTTCAATAGATCCTACATATAAACTCTTCCTTTCGTCATCAGTATCTAATTCTTTATAAACTGCAGGTTTAGCATAATTTGTTTGTGCAGTTTCTTCCGTTTTAGTATTGATGGGAGTTAATAAACTTGCATGATTATTTGATTCATTGTTGATGGTTTGCAAATTGGTAGATGATATTGTGTTGATTGTATTTAAAGCAATGGTTTCTTGCGCATCAATATGTTTTGTTATTTCTGCCTTTGCACTTAGAGACTCAGTAACTATGAGTTGTTCTAGATTATTTTTAAGAGCAACTGAACTGAAATATTTACCCGGAACAGCTTTCTTAGTTTGAGCTAATTGTGATTCGGTTTGTACATTTTGTTGAATCAATTCAGGTTGTTTGTTTACACTTTGCTTTAATTCAGTGGGAACCGAAAGACTTTTAGACTTTACAATTTCATTAGTGTCGGTATGATCTGTTATAAAAATCCCTACCATTGCGATGATTCCAATTAAAGCAGCAGCAACAGCCAATTTCCACCATTGCAAAAGAATCACGGGCTTAGCACTTTCTTCTTTTCTATATAAAGAATCTTTATCAGGGAAAACAATATGTTCTATTGGTAATTTTGATTGTTTTAATGTTTCAAATAATCCTTGATATTCTGGATGTGATGAAACAAAAACTAGTGTCTCTTCTTTTTCTTGATCCGTTAATTCGTTGTCAATAAAAAATAGAAACTTTTCTTCACAATTGATACTATTAATTTGTTCTGAAGTTGTTCTTAGTAAAGAAGATTTATTTTCGAAATAGTAAGTATCCTCTGGCAATTTTGTTTGTAAGAGCATATTCAATTCATCAGCCAGATCCTTATTCTCTGTTGCAAAACGGTCTACCGTTTGCATATCTGCTGCAGACAGTTCACCGTCTACATAAAGCAGAAAATAATTTTCGTAATTTAATCGGTTGATGTTCATATTTCGAATTTTATCGAATGCTTATCTTACATTTTCTGGACTTACCAGATAATTGCGCAATGCCAATCGTGCACGGTGCAAATACACTTTAACCTGACTCTCAGTTAAATCCATAATCTGTCCAATCTCTTCATAATTATAACCTTCATAATCCTTTAACATCACTAAACTTTTTTGTGTCTCATTTAATCTGTTCAGCGCATCCATTAAAGTCTTTTTCATATTGGCTTGTTGCTGATGCTGAGACCTCCCGTCTTCATAAAAATCTTCCTTTAATTGAATCCGTTTTGATTTTCGAATATGGTCAATCATTTGATTGTAGGCTACAGTAAAAAGAAAAGACTTTGATTTAGCCGTTTCTACTGAATCCCTATTTCTCCACATTTTTTCGAAAGCCGATTGTACAATATCTCTAGCGTCTTCCTCGTGTCGGAGGTTTTTGACAATAAACCGATATACGTTATCGGCATATTGATTAACACATAAATTATATTCTTTCTCGGTCATAAGCGGATGCTCTGGAAATTTATTAGTCTTTGAATATGATACGGACTAAGGACTATTTTGTTACATCAAAGGAAAAAAAAATGCGGTAAGTGCACTTACCGTTTAGATAATAATAGCGGATTAGGCCTTAAAAAGAAGCCAGCCTATTGTATTTTGTACAAATACACCGTTATACAAGTCACCATTAAAAAGATGATCCAGGAAAATGTAAAATACCTTTTTGCATTTCTAGCGATTCTTTCCTGTTCCCAAAGTTCCAGGCTTACAAAGGTTTTGAGGGTAGACTGTATGGTGTTCTTGTTGCCATATATCGTAAATGCCAGGAGATAAATGATAGAAAGTAGTACAATCGTCATGGCTCTCCCTGCTAAAACATAGGAATGTAATTCAGATAGGGTATCATAAACAACATCAGATTGATTGTGGACTTTGAAATAAATGACATATCCGCCAATAAGTGATAATGCATTGCAGATCCAAGAGATGCCTATTTTGTGAACACCACCAGAGCTAGTTTCTCTAGTTCTGTGTTGCAGTCTCAGATTGTAATAATCTAAGCAAATAAGGGCTTTAAAAATATTCATAAGAATTATTTCAAATGCTTAAGTAGCTTATCATGATTTAACGTAATATATCAAAAATATGTTGTGTATCAATGAAATGAAAAAGAAAAGGCCTCGTTATGAGGCCTTTGGAATGTTTAATAATTAATAGTTTGTTCTTGAATCGATTCAGGTATATCGCGCCATTCGTACTGTTGGGTACGAAGTTGTGGTTCAAATCCTGCTTCTTTGATGGCTTCCTGTATCGTTTTATAGGTAAAACGGTGAGGTGCTCCTGCAGCACTAACCACATTTTCTTCAATCATAATACTTCCAAAATCGTTTGCCCCGGCGTGTAAACAGATTTGAGCAGTTTGTTTACCTACAGTTAACCAGCTTGCCTGAATGTTTTTGATATTGGGTAACATGATTCTACTCATTGCAATCATGCGTATATATTCATCAGGCGTAATTAAATTATGAACACCTCTAATTTTTGCGAGCAAAGTATCAGCATCCTGGAATGTCCAAGGGATAAATGCCAGGAACCCCTTAGCATCTGCTGGCTTTTTACTTTGTGTTTCTCTCACTTTCACTAAGTGAATAAATCTTTCCTCAATGGTTTCAACATGACCAAACATCATGGTAGCGCTGGTAGTGATATATAAGTTATGAGCCTGATGCATTACTTCCAGCCATTCATCTGCCCCGCATTTCCCTTTCGAGATAAGTCTTCTAACCCTATCAATCAAAATTTCTGCACCTGCACCAGGTAATGAGTCTAAACCAGATTCTTTTAAAGCTTTTAAAGTATCGTAATGACTCATTTTTGCCAACTTGCTGATATGAGCAACCTCTGGTGGCCCGAGTGCATGTAGTTTTAAATGCGGGTATTCCTGTTTAATTGAACGGAAAATATTGGTATAAAAATCCAAGCCCAGTTCGGGATGATGACCACCCTGTAATAACAATTGATCACCACCATATTTCAAGGTTTCTTCAATTTTTATACGATAAGTGGGCATATCTGTGATATAGGCTTCCGCATGACCAGGTACCCTGAAAAAATTACAGAACTTACAATTGGCGATACAAACATTGGTTGTATTTACATTACGATCAATCTGCCAGGAAACTTTTCCATGGGGAACTTGAATCTTTCTCAACTCATCGGCAACATTCATTAATTCAGTTAAGGGAGCATGCTCAAATAAAAACATACCTTCTTCTACTGTTAAAAATTCGAACGCCAATGCTTTTTTGTATAGTTCGGCTAATTGCATTTTGTTAGATTTTTGACTTCCGCAAAGTTAGGGCTATCATCGTTAATGCCCCCTTTTTTTACACTGATATAAGATAATTATGTTTCCTTGAATGGTAAATAAATAATATTTATTATTTAGTATATTCAATTATATGAAAAGTGTTTGCTTGGTCATATTGTCCAGTATCTTTTTGTGCAGTGGGAGTCTACATGCTCAGGAAGAGTTCGTACAGCCATCTGCCAAACTCTTAACCAGATTTCCTTTTGTAATGTTAAACGGTGGAATAGTGGTGTTAAAGGCCAAAGTGGATAATAGTGCTGATTCTCTAAATTTTGTGCTCGATACCGGAAGTGGTGGCATCTCTTTAGATTCAACTACAGTTTCAGATCTTGGCTTTCCAGTGAGTAAAAGTAACAGAACGATTAGGGGAATTGCCGGACAAAAATTGGTAGATTTTGTCTATGATCACACGCTTCATTTAAAAGGGTTGGATGTTACCCACCTAGATTTTCATATCAATGATTATGAGTTATTATCAAGCGTATATGGAGTTAGAATTGATGGCATCATAGGATATAGTTTTTTAAGGCGTTACATCGTTAAAGTGAATTACGACGATATGGTGATTGAAGTATATTCCCCGGGATTATTTAAATATCCCAGAGGCGGATATTTGATGCACCCCGATTTTTCAAATCTTCCTTTATTCACTGGGATTTTGAAAGACGGTAAGGAAGTGGCCGAGCGGTTTATATTCGATAGTGGAGCTGGTCTGTGTTTATTATTGTCAAAGGATTTTGTAGAGGATAGTGAGATCATTAAAAAAGCCAGACCGATTTATACCACACAGGCAGAAGGGTTAGGGGGTAAAAAAGTAATGCAGTTGACTGTTGTAAAAGAGGTGAGAATTGGCCCCTATAAATTTAAGCAGGTACCTGTTCATATTTTTGATGATGAGTTTAATGTAACAACCTACCCTCTTTTAGGGGGACTAATCGGAAACGATCTGTTAAGAAGATTTAATATCATTCTCAATTACCCTGATCAACGTATTTATCTTAAGCCCAATTCCCATTCGATTGAAAATTTTGACTATGCTTATACAGGATTAGGGATTTATCAGGTAGATTCTGAAATAAAAGTCATTGACATCATTCCTGACTCACCAGGGGATATTGCTGGGTTTAAAACAGGCGATGTGATCTTTTCTATTGAGAATAATTATTCCAAAAACATTCAATCCTATAAAAACCTATTTCAGAATTCACTTGGGAAAATTAAAGTGGTGATCTTTAGGAATAAAGAACCCATGATTCTAACCATGAATGTAAAGGATATTAGAAAAAAGTAAGCATTTTGAATTCTTCTGATTAAAATAGCAAGCATTGCTTAATTTGCAGGTTCGTTTTAAGATACTATGATAACATATCAACGTTTTGTTTTAGATAATGGGTTAAGGTTAATTGTACACGAAGACAATTCAACACCAATGGCTGTTGTAAATGTTTTGTACGATGTAGGTGCCCGCGATGAAAACCCCGAACAAACAGGCTTTGCTCATTTATTTGAACATTTAATGTTTGGAGGTAGTGTGAATATTCCTGACTATGATGCCCCTTTACAAGTAGCAGGGGGAGAGAATAATGCGTATACTACCAACGACCTTACCAATTATTATTGTCAGGTTCCTGTTCAGAATTTAGAAACTGCATTTTGGTTAGAAAGTGATCGAATGTTAAGTTTAGCATTTAGTGAGAAAAGTTTAGGCGTTCAACGTAAAGTGGTTTGTGAGGAATTTAAAGAACACTACATTAATAAACCCTACGGTGACCTATGGCATAAAATGCGTGAGCTGGCTTTTTCAATACATCCTTATCGTTGGATGACCATTGGTAAAGAATTGAAGCATGTGGAAGATGCGAAAATTGAAGATGTAAAACAGTTCTTTAAAAAACATTATTGCCCTGCCAATGCCATATTGGTAGTTGCTGGTCCGATGCCCGCTGCTGAAGTAAAAGCACTAGCAGATAAATGGTTTGGTCCGATAGCAAGTGGTGAAAAATACAACAGACAATTGCCCATCGAACCTGTACAAAAAGAAGCTCATCGTTTGGAAATAAAAGCAAATGTGCCCGTAGATGCATTTGTGAAAACCTGGCATATGGCTGGAAGATTAGACAATGGATATTATATCGCTGACCTACTCACCGAAATATTAGGCGGCGGCGGCTCTTCCCGTTTATTTCAAACCCTGGTTAAAGAACAACAATTATTTTCTGGTATTGATTGTTATCATTACGGCAGTATAGATCCAGGACTTTTTACAATTGAGGGCAAACTTGTTCAAGGGGTTGACATGGCAAAGGCTGAAGCAGCAGTTATGGAGCAGGTTAATATAATTTGCAAAGATTTAGTTTCTACACAAGAATTGCAAAAAGTAAAAAATAAAACGGAGAGTGTGATGGCTTTTGAAGACATGGGGATTAGCAGTAGAGCTAGTAGTCTTGCTTTTTATGAATTATTAGGAGATGCTAATTTGATGAATACTGAATTAGAAAAATATTATGCAGTAACTGTAGAGGATATTCGAAATTATAGCCAAGATCTGTTTGCCGAAACTAATAGCAATACAATTTGGTATATGAGTAAGTAAAAATTCAAAAGTCAAAATTCAAAAATAAAGCAGTAGATACATTTCTTCTTTTTTTGAATTTTGACTTTTTACTTTTGAATTTTTAAAGTGTAAATGGGGCCTTTACAACTTTCGCTTTCACAAGTGTATTTCTTATATCAATATAAATTTCTGAATCAATTGCGGCATGTTCTGTTGCAACATATCCCAGACCCACTGCCTTATTTAAAGAAGGAGCTTGTGTGCCGCTAGTTACTGTTCCGATTGGATTTCCAGATGCATCTTTGATAATATAATCGTGACGAGGGATTCCTCTTTCTAACATTTCAAATCCAACTAATTTTTTGCTTACTCCTGATGCTTTTTGATTTTCCAGGAAGGCCCTGTTTGTAAAGTCTTTGGTGAATTTTGTAATCCATCCTAAGCCTGCTTCCAATGGTGAAGTTGTATCGTTAATGTCGTTTCCATATAAGCAATAACCCATTTCTAAACGGAGCGTATCTCTTGCACCCAAACCTATTGGTTTAATTCCAAAGGATGCACCTGCATCAAAAATTGCATTCCAGATTTTATCGGCTGCACCATTCGCATCTTCGAAATATATTTCAACACCACCAGAACCTGTATAGCCTGTAGCACTTATGATCACATTGTCGATGCCCGCAAACTTACCTTTTACAAAAGTGTAGTACTTTAAATTCATGATGTCCATTTCAGCCAGCGGTTGCAAAATTTTACATGCATTTGGTCCCTGAATGGCAAGTAAACATGTTTTGTCGCTGATATTTTCCATATCAACATTCTTTGAATTGAAACTACTGATCCAATTCCAATCTTTTTCGATGTTGGAAGCATTCACCACCAACATATAAACTTTGTCCTTTTCAATACAATAAACAATCAGATCATCCACAATGCCACCATCCTTATTCGGAAGGCAACTATATTGAGCCTGACCATCGTTAATTTTCGATGCATCGTTAGATGTTACACGTTGTATCAGATCTAATGCATGCTCACCTTTTAATATGAATTCACCCATATGGCTTACATCAAATACGCCTGCATTCTTACGTACAGCCGCGTGTTCGTCATTGATGCCACTATAACTGATGGGCATATTATAACCAGCGAACTCAGCCATTTTGGCCCCTAGCGCAATGTGTTTTTCTGTAAAAGCTGTGTTTTTCATGTGTTTTTTGAAAATTGATGAGTCGACCTATACTTAACGTCTGCAAAAATAAGCGTTGCGAGGTGCAGTATAAAATAAAAAAGCAGGCCCCGAAGGATCCTGCTCTATCATCTAACTGTAATTTTCAATTATTGCTGGTCAACCGATCTTTAATGCCTTCAGTTAGTTCCTTAATTCTTTCAACAGAAGGGCTATCGTTATCATTCTTATTTACTTTGATTATTAAATGACCAGGTCTTGCTTTAATGTAAAGTTTGGTATGATCATCCAATTCGATGTCTCCATCCATACGCGAATGACGGAATTGTTTTGACTTACTAAGTTGTGCATCAATATAACTAAGTATCCTTCTAGATTGTTCTCTACTATATGACGCATTCACCAGATATTGATCTTCTGTATCGTTCACAATTATTGAAATGTCTGTATTCGATATAATTTTATGAGCTACATAAAATACGAAACCAAATAGCATCAAGAATCCGATCAATAAAACAAGAAGAATCTTTCGCATACAATTGAGTTTAATTTTTTTAAGGGAGAACCTCTTGCTGAGATCAGAAAGAGGTTCTTTTATTTCCCAACTTCAACCGAGTTTATAATACCATTTGCATTAATAGAATATGTGAATCAAGGATATCTTCCAATTGAGTGTTTGATTCTGCAGGTGCTGGTGCATTTATAGCGGTAGCTTTTTTATAACGATACTGCGTACTATCAATTGGTTTATCTAATTCTTTTTTAAGATCCTCTGCTTCTTTTTGTTTTTTCTCGTATTCTTTTTTAAGTTCTTCTTTACTCTTCTTATAGTTTTCTAATGCTTCCTGTTTGGTATTGTTATCTTCGTTCTGTGATTCGTCTACCACTTTTACTTTTTTATCAGAACGTTCTAATCCTCCTGCTGTCATCTTATATTCCACATCAGAATCCCATCCATAATTATCATTCCAGTCTTCATCAGAATCCCAATCATTGCGGCCATTGTTTACGTCAAAGTGATTTAGTCTACGTTGTACAGTGCGATCGATTAAAATTCTTTTTCCAATTGGAATATGAATGGTAACTACAACACCCTGATTACGAAATTTAGTGCCACGTTGTAAAGAGAATCCGCGATCGAGCCATACAGTGCTGTCTTGCTGACTGATACCGTAATTCATTTCTTTGATATTTCTCAGAGCCGATGATTCGCTGCTTCCGTTACTATATTTGGTAGCGTCCATATGGAATAATGAGTCGTTACTTTTTACTAAGTGGATACGTACATTATTTAAGAATAAGCTATCATCAGTTATACTAAGTAATCCATCCATTTTAAACCAGCGACCATATACCTTTACTTTGCTGTCAGGAACTTTTATGATCAATTTTCCGGAAGCTGGTTGAGTAATGGTTAATTCCTGTTTATCTCTTGCTCTCGCATCAAAGTTTTCTGCAATCATGAAAGCAAGAATACCAGCAGATATTAATCCTAGTACCCACATTCCAGCGAAAGTGAATCCAACTGATTTATTACCAGATTTCACACCCATGATTCTACGAATTAACCAAGTAATCAATGCGATAACTGGTACTCCTAAGAATAATAGGAGGGTAGACCATGCCAGGAAGTTTTGCCAGAATCCTTCCAGGAAGAAATTTTTCAGTGGAAATACTCCGATACTTGCTACTAAAAAAGCAAGTAAGGTTACCAGTAATGCGAATGCAATAACTCCTGCAATAAATAAGAAGAATGCTTTGAAAATAAAACCAATGATCTTAAAGATTCCGCCGGTAGTTTTCTTAGCCGCGTAGTTTACTTCAGATGTAAAGTGTTTACCTTTTTCGTTCACTGTTTGTGTAAATTCTTTACTCCATTCATTTGCCTTAACACCCACTTCACCGCCCCATTTTTCAGCGCGACTCTTAAAGCCTTCCAGGTCTTCCTGTATGGTATTTTTGATGGTGTTCAAATCAACCTTTTCACCACGCATTTCTAATTTTTCAGATGCAGAATTTGCCTCTGGAATTACAGCCCATAATATGGCATATACTACAAATAGTGTTCCGCCAAAGGATCCGAATACCATACCTGGGAAGGGATCTCCATCCCACCAAAATGAATTGCGGATGATAGAGGAGATAATTCCTGAAACCAATGGTAAGCAAAAGACTAATCTTGGAATCCATACTGCGATATCGAAGTAAGCGGCAATACCACTTGCTACCCCTGCAATTACTTTTTCTTCTGGATTTCTATATAAACGTTTGCTGGTGATATTGTTGATCAAAGGTTTTGAAGGAAGGATGATCCATAACAGAATGTATAAGAATACACCTGTACCTGCACCAAAAACCATCAATGCAAAAACTAATCGTACAATTGTTGGGTCAATTCTTAAGTAGTTAGCGATACCGCTACAAACACCACCTAATAATTTATCTGTATCGTTACGATAAAGTCTGCCTCTTGGGTCGTTTGCATAGGCATTATACCCACTATTATATTGCTGTTTGTTGCCCTCGCCACCTAATTGGGATTTTACATTTGCTTCTTCGCCTTCAAAATCTTCCGGGCGGCCCATACTGGCAATGATCTTATTTACTGTATCATCAGTAATACAAGTGTCGCCTTTTTTCAAGCTCTCCCCAAATAGTTCGGCAATACGTCCTTCAATATCATTGATGATTTCGTCGCGACCTTCTTCATTGGCAAAGAATCTTCTCAAACTTTCCACATACTGTTTCAGTATGTCGTAGGCAGTTTCTTCAATGGGTATTACCCTGCCTTGGAAGTTTATATTAATTACCTTTTTCATGTCAGTTTTTTTTGTGGTTAAGGTTGGGGTTGGTTTTCTTCGGTAGAAGGTTGTTCTGCTGAAGGCTGTGTTAAAGTATGCACTGCATCTGCCAGCTCTTTCCAGGTTCTTTCCAGTTCCCCGTAGAACTCAAGACCTAAATCGGTCATGACAAAATATTTGCGTGGCGGCCCACTATTACTTTCTACCCAACGGTAAGTAAGTAGTCCTGCATTTTTTAATCTAGTAAGTAAAGGATAGAGTGTGCCTTCCAAAATATGAAGGTTCGCTGCCCTCATCCGATCTACCAAGTCACTGGGATATACTTCCCCTTGACGGATAATGGATAAAATGCAAAACTCCAATACGCCCTTTCGCATCTGACTCTGTGTGTTCTGAATGTCCATAGCCGGAGTTTTATGGTCGCCCTTTTATTCTGTTGGGGGAGACCCGTGATAAATACTGATCAGGTTTTCTATTTTGTCAACAACTTAAAGTTGTTGACTCTTGGATTTAGATAAAATATCTTCTTCCAGTTCTAGTGCGCATATTGCGTTGGATATTCCATAGCTCAGCGTTGCTAAATGTTTTATGGTTAGCAGTAGCCATATTTGTAGCTATTGTTTCTTTTGTTTCCTGATACATTGATTCAATGGCTGTTTTTTCAATGTTTGCTGCGGTGTTTTTGTTTTGAGTTTTCATTTTAATATTTTTTGACTTTTTAATTTTGATTTTTGACTTGTCGTGTCATTGACAACACAAAGATGCAATAATATTTGGTACTATGCAACACATAGTACCAAGTTTTTTCAAGTAATCGGTAAGAGGAAGTAATGGGCATGAAATAAATAGTTGAAAATCAATTATTTATAATTTTAAATGATTTTTTGAAAAGGATGAATGGAATTATTTTGTGATAAATGGAGACGAAAATGTGAAAAAAAAGAAAAAATGAAAGAGTAAAAAGGGAAAAGAAGAGATAAGAGTGAGGAGTGAGGAGTGAAGAGTGAAGAGTGAAGAGTGAGGAGTGAAGAAAGGTTGGAATAAACTTGGTATAAATAATGGTTTCCCCTCCATCGCATGCGATGGAGGGGTGTGAGCCTGTACATACAAATATTAAGATTACTAGATTGTTTTTCTACGCAGACTGATTCTTATCAGTACCAATCAAACTCTCCATTAAATAAGTGGCAATAGACACCACAAAACTAAATAGCAGTGCATATACCCATCCATCTACTCTAAATCCTGGTACGATATCTGAAACCCATTTTACTATAAGTACGTTGATCACTAAAAGAAATAACCCTAAGGTAAAAATGGTAATAGGTATTGTGATGATTACTAAAATGGGCTTTATAAAACTATTCAATAAACCAAGAACAGCAGCTACAAAAACGGCAGTCAAAGAATCTTTCACATGAACACCATCCAATACATAAGCTGCCACTAATACAGCAACCGCAGTAATTAAAGTTTTCGCAATGAACTTGATCATGATAAATAATTTGAGGTAAGTTAAGATTATTTTTTCTTAGACTTTATACAAACAATAAAAGCCTTCCGCAGGCGGAAGGCTTTTATTTAAAATGAACAGTCTTATTTTTTTCTAGGGAAGCTTACTGCTGCCTGTGCTGCTGCTAATCTAGCGATGGGCACACGGAAAGGAGAACAGCTTACATAGTTCATACCTATTTGGTGACAGAACTTAACACTCTCTGCATCACCTCCATGTTCGCCACAGATACCTACTTTTAAATTAGGTTTTGTTTTTCTGCCGCGTTCTGTTCCGAACTTAATTAACTCGCCCACACCTTCCTGATCGATGGTTTGAAATGGATCGTCTTCTAAGATTTTTTGATCAAGATAGTTTGGTAAGAAACCGCCAATATCATCACGACTGAATCCAAAACTCATTTGAGTTAAGTCGTTCGTACCAAAACTAAAGAAGTCAGCTTCTGTTGCCATTTTCTCTGCCTTTAATGCGGCTCTTGGAATCTCAATCATTGTTCCAAACAGATAAGGAATTTTTTTCAACTTAGTTTTTTCTAATACTTCCTTATACACTCTTTCAACAATTGCTTTCTGGTGAGTTAACTCATTAACTGTACATGTTACTGGCACCATGATTTCAGGGAAAGGTTTCTTACCTGCAATCAATAATTCTGCAGTTGCTTCAAAGATAGATCTGATCTGCATTTCTGTAATTTCAGGATAGGAGATACCCAAACGAACACCACGGTGACCTAACATTGGGTTATTCTCATGTAATGCTAAAACCCTTCTTTTCAACAAGCTCATACTAATTCCTAACTCCTTGCTCAACTGATTAAGTTTTGCGGCATCATGAGGCACAAACTCGTGCAAAGGTGGATCAAGTAAGCGAATAGTTACAGGGAAACCATTCATGGTATTCAATGTAGCTTTCATATCCTTCTTCACAAACTTCGCTAGGTCGTTCAGTGCAACTCTTCTTTCTTTTTCAGTTTTGCTCACAATCATTTTGCGTAATAGGAATAGAGGCTCATCACTTCCTTCTCCATAGAACATATGTTCTGTCCTAAACAAGCCGATACCTTCAGCACCAAATTTTAAACCTTGTGCAGCATCACCTGGAGTTTCTGCATTGGTGCGAACACCCATTGTTTTGGTTTTGTCAACCAGCTTCATCAGGTTTTTATAAGCCAGGTTTTTATCCAAGTCAATATCAACCAATGCCATGCTACCTAAGTAAACTAAACCCTTGGTACCATCCAAGCTGATCCAGTCGCCTTCTTTAATAAAAGTACCATCATTAGCCTTGAACGATTTTGTTTCGCTGTGAATTTCAATATCAGTACAACCAACGATACAGCATTTACCCCAACCTCGTGCAACTAGGGCTGCGTGTGAAGTCATTCCTCCCTTCGTTGTTAAGATGGCTTGTGATTTGTGCATACCATCCACATCTTCAGGAGAAGTTTCTTCACGAACTAGAATTACTTTCTCACCACGACTAGCCCATTCAACAGCATCGTTTGAAGAGAATACAACGCGTCCTTTTGCTCCACCTGGTCCAGCAGGTAATCCTTTAGCGATTGGTTTGGTTGCGGCTTGTATTTTTGGATCCAACATTGGTAATAATAATTCCACTAATTGGTTAGGTCCAACACGCATGATAGCTGTTTTTGCATCAATTAGTTTTTCGTTGAACATATCGCTTGCAATTTTCACTGCAGCTACACCATTACGTTTACCAATTCGACATTGCAACATGTAAAGTTTTCCTTTTTCAATAGTAAACTCAATGTCTTGCATATCCTTATAATGCTTTTCCAATTTATTTTGGATAGCAAATAATTCTTTGTAAACAGCAGGCATTGTTTTTTCTAGTGTAGGCAAGTGTTTACTCTGATCGTTTTTGGAATATTCATTCACAGGCGCTGGAGTTCTAATACCTGCTACAACGTCTTCACCTTGTGCATTTAATAGGTACTCACCATAGAATTTATTTTCACCATTACCCGGGTTACGAGTAAATGCAACACCTGTAGCGCTGGTTTCTCCCATATTTCCGAAAACCATTGACTGCACATTTACAGCAGTTCCCCATTCATCAGGAATTTTTTCGATGCGTCTGTATTCAACAGCGCGCTTACCGCTCCAGCTACTAAATACGGCACCTACACTTCCCCATAGTTGTTCCCATGGATCTTCAGGGAAAGGTTTGCCTAATACTTTTTTCACTGTTTCTTTAAAATCTTTAACCAAAGCTTTTAATTGATCAACAGTTAAGTCGGTATCTAATTTGTATCCGTTCTTGTGTTTTACTTTTTCAAGTTTTTCATCCAATTGTTTACGGATTCCTTTGCCACTCTTCACTTCAATGCCGCCGGCTTTTTCCATCACCACATCTGCATACATCATAATTAAACGGCGATATGCATCATAAGCAAATCTTGCATCGCCAGATTGTTTTATTAAACCTTCAATTGTTTTTTCATTTAAGCCAATATCCAATACGGTTTCCATCATACCTGGCATTGACTTTCTTGCGCCAGAACGTACAGAAACTAAAAGGGGATTATTAACGTCGCCGAATTTTTTACCTATTTCTTTTTCAACAGAAGCCAAAGCTTTTTTTACTTGCTCTTGCAGCACCACAGGATATTTCTTTTTGTTTGCATAGTAATAAGTACAAACATCCGTTGTAATAGTAAAACCTGGAGGGACCGGTAATTTAAGTTTTGGATGACCCGCCATTTCTGCTAGGTTCGCACCCTTGCCACCTAGTAGATTTTTCATGGACTCATTTCCATCAGCCTTTCCACCGCCAAATGCATAAACGTATTTGGTGGCCTTTTTAACTTGTGCCATAGTATTTATTTAATATTAAAAAAAAAGTAAACCTGGATTGGTTTACTAGTTATAGAATTGTTGTGTCAATGCGTTAGAGATCACTTTGAATTCGAGGTCTTTTCTCATAATCTGGTAGCGATTATTAATAGCCCTCACATTTGGATTAGATAAGTGCTTCTCGTTATAAGGTTGAAGCAGATCCCTTTCTTCAACTATATTTCCATTTGCGTCTGTAGTTCTTGAAAAGACCCGATAGTTAAAATGCCAGGGGTTAAAACCCTCTTCATTTGAAGTTTCTCCATAAGAATCATTGAATCCTTCAAAAATAAGTTCGCAGGTACTACCTTCATAGGCTAACAAATGACTAGTTAAGTCAATTATTACATCCATAGTTGGGTCGCCATGAATGATGCCGCTGTCCCAAATGGTTTTTCCGTTAAGGAAAATGTGTAGTCTATTGTCTACTGCTTTTACGTTAATAAGATATTCAGTCTTCATGTTGCTTGGTTTAATTATCATCTAATTATTTGCAGACATAAAGTTAAAATCCCTATTCTCATCACCACATGACGTTTGTCATATAGGTACATGATATAAATCCAATAAATTCTAAATAAAATAGTCCCTTTTATGTGTTTTTAAATGACTAGTAGTTCATAGAAATCCTCTGGTTGCAGGTATTTCTTAGCCAATTCCTGCAGCTCTTCAGCTGAGATTGTACGTACTATTTCCAGGCTATTGTAGAAATAGTTTGCATCAAGATTATTGAGGATATAGTTTTTCCAGCGGGCCATGATTTGAAAAGGACCATCCAAGTCGCCTAATAATGATCCAATCATATAATTCCGAACCAGGTCAAGTTCTTCTGCATCTATTAATTCATCTCTGAGTAAAGCCATTTCTTTATAGACCTCGGTAATAGTAGCTTCTGCCACATCCCTGCCGGCTTCAGTACTTACTAATAAAGCGGTATCGTGAATATGGTTTTGTATATAACTATGGATACCATAAGTATATCCCTTGTCTTCTCGGATATTACTCATTAAACGAGAGCCGAAAAAACCACCAAATAAATTGTTCAAAACCCCCACTTTCGGAAAGTCGGGATGGTGCCTGTTAGGGAATGGTCTTCCAATGCGGATGGCTGCCTGAACTGAATCAATATCATTTGTGATTCTATATTTTTTCTGGCTTGCTCTTACCTGTGGGATTTGCTTGATTATTTTATCAGTTTGATTGAAAGGTAATTTTCCAAGTTCGTTATTTAACATTGTTGAAAGCTCAGAAGGTAGCTTACCTGCAACAAAGATCAAACATTTGCCATGCGTATAATATTTATTATAAAAATCTATCAGATCCCTTTGTTCTAATTGGTCGAAATCCTTTGCAGACGTGTATTTCCCATAAGGATGATCAAATCCATAAATGTATTCATCTATTAATCTATTGGCTACAAAATCGCATTTTTTAAGATTTACTTCCAGACGTTGTTTTTGATTTTGTTTATATATGGCTAATTCAGATTCCGGAAATATTGCATCAGAGATTAATTCGGTTACAACCGGCAATAAAATAGCCAAATGCTTATTCAGACAATGTAAAGTGATGGTTGCAGTTTCGTTAAAACAACTGCGACTTAAGAAAGCACCGTAAAATTCAAAAAACTCGTTGATTTCAAAAGCTGTTTTATTCTTGGTGCCATTTTTTAAAAGGTGGTTAGTGGTGGCTGCAACAATATTTTTGTCTTCGTACCAATTCCCTGCATGGAATACCAATTCTAACATCACTACTTCTTCAGCCCCGGCATTAATGGTATAAACTGGTGTGCCATTGTCTAATTGAAAACCTTCATATGGCTTCAACTTTACGTCAAAATCTACCGCATCCTGTATTACTGGGGCCTTTGTTCTATCAAGCATCATATATGAGAATTGGGAACAAAAATAGCGGATTCATAGCGCCCTCATTAAAAATCAAGAAGAACTTTGCTTATTTTTTCTTCTTACAACAATATAACTCCAATCACTGATCGCCCTATAACCATAATCATAACAGAAATGACAAGGATTGCCTTTTTTATTAGGTACCTGATGTGTACAATATTTAAATAGAAAACCCTTTTCCGATAATTCTTCATAGGAGGTTTTGATCTGATTGGCAGATGCAGGTAATAAATCAGCAAGAATCCGCCTGTTTTTGTGGAGTAGTCGATTAATATGACGCATATAACTGTTACAAGTTCCATGCATTTGATTGTTGTAGCTATTCCTGCAATAGTCATCACAGAATTTTTTATCTGTTCTTCCTTTAATGGGTTTTTTGCAGGTAAGGCATAGTTTGGTATTTTCTTCCATACAGAATATTTATAATTAATCTCTGTACTAAAATAAATAGGTAAAATAAAAAGTGCTACTGTATAAAATCATTTTATAGAACTATAAAAAAAACGCCCCGTGTTACTAAAACAACGGGGCGCTTAGAAAAAGTTATTATTTTATTTTTCAATACCTAAGATTTCAACTTCAAATATTAGTGTAGAACCTGGGGGTATAGATGCGCCCATCTGACGGTCTCCATATGCTAATTCAGAAGGAATATATAATTTCCATTTACTTCCAACAGTCATTAATTGCAAGGCTTCTGTCCATCCTGCAATAACACCAGTTACAGCAAAACTAATTGGTTCACCTCTGTCGACTGAACTGTCAAAAACTTTTCCATTGATTAGGGTGCCATGGTAATGACATTTTACTTTGTCTTTTAATTTTGGCTTGGTTGTATCAGTTCCGGTTTTAATTACCTCATATTGCAAGCCACTCTTAGTAGTTACAACTCCCTTTCTTTTTGCATTCTCTGCTAAGAACTTCTGACCCTCTGATTTTGCTTTTGAGGCTTTTTCAGCAGATGCTTTTTGTTGAAATTCGCCAATACATTTATCTAAAAAAGCATCAGGTAATGCAATTGCTTTACCATTAAATACATCGCTGATTCCTTTTTCAATGAGAGCCGGATCTAATTTGTCAAACCCTTGATCTTTGATATTTTGTGCAATACGAACCCCTAAGGAATAACTTGCACTATCACGATTTGTTTTTAAAGGAGAAGCAGTTACGGCAGCGGGTTTTACTGAGCCAGTAGCCGGTTTTGAAGTGGCAGTTTTAGTGGTTGCTGGTTTAGTTGCAGTACTTGGCTTTGTTCCTGTTTGTGCAAATGCAGCATTTGTTAATACGAAAGCCGATAAGGCTATAATGATTTTTTTCATGCGTTAATTTAAATTTGGATGCTAAAATAGGGGATTTATGCGGCAGCCCGAATTTGGCTTTGTTAAAAACTATCCTTTAATTAATTGTTCAATGGCCTGGTGTACCTTTTCAAATTCAAATTTCATAACAACAGACTGCATCATTTTTTGAATTTGATCATTGCAAAGATTACCAATGGTTCCTTCGTGCACATGATTAACCTCACTGCTTATTTCAAAGTTTCCAGTTTCAATATCCAAGCCTACTTTTTTATAAGCATCTCTAAATGGCAGTCCATTTAATACCAATGCATTCACAGCTTCCACACTAAAGGCATATTTATATTTAGTGTCTGCCATGATATTTTCTTTGACACTGATGTTTTCTAACATCAAAGATGCCATTGACAAACAATCTTTTAAATTTTGAAAAGCCGGAAATAAGTGCTCTTTTAATAATTGCAGATCACGATGATAACCAGAGGGAAGATTGGTGGTCATCATACTTATTTCGTTTGGCAATGCTTTGATACGATTGCAATGTGATCGTATTAATTCAAATACATCCGGATTTTTTTTGTGAGGCATGATGCTGGATCCTGTTGTAAGCTCAGCAGGAAAACTAACAAAATCGAAATTCTGATTTAAGTAAAGGCACATGTCCATACTTAGTCTGGCTAATGTTTCAGCCAAGTTAGCCATTGCTTGTGCGGTTATCCTTTCTGCCTTTCCTCTTCCCATTTGCGCGTATACCACGTTATAGTTCAGGTCGGCAAAACCTAATAATTTGGTTGTCAAAGTTCTATTGATAGGGAAAGAAGAACCATATCCTGCTGCTGATCCTAATGGGTTTTTGTTTACTACCTGATAGGCACTTTGCAAAGTAATAAGATCATCCACCAAACTTTCTGCATATGCACCAAACCATAATCCAAATGATGACGGCATGGCTAATTGAAGGTGAGTGTACCCTGGGAGTAAATGAGATGCATACTTTTCGCTTTGGGTAATCAATAATTCAAAAAAAGGTTTAACAGCATTTACAAGTTCTTCAATTTCACTTCTCAGAAATAATTTAATATCTACTAAAACCTGGTCATTTCTACTTCTGGCACTATGGATCTTTTTTCCTGTATCACCCAAAGCCTTTGTAAGTAAAAATTCAACTTGAGAATGGATGTCTTCAACCGATTCGCCAATGGTTAACTCTCCAGCAACAGCCATTGAAAAAATTGATCTTAGTTCTGTAACCAATGATTCTGATTCTTCATAGGTAAGCAATCCAACAGTAGCCAGCATTTTTGCATGTGCAATATTTCCAAGTACATCAAAGGGTGCTAGCATCAGGTCGAATTCTTTATCCCTCCCTACCGTAAATTTTTCTACTGCTGCTGATACGGTGGTATTTTTTTGCCAGAGTTTCATGTGTTTTGGTTTAAGCAATTACTTGATTTAATAAATCGACATACATCTGAATGCCATCACCTATTTCGTGTATCCAAATAAATTCATCTGCAGAATGACTCCTTGCAGAATCACCTGGTCCGAATTTCAAAGTAGGGAAGGGCATTAAGGCTTTATCGGAAGTAGTTGGAGACCCATAATAATTTCGTCCTAGACTAACCCCTGCTTTTACCAATGGGTGATCTAATGAAATAGATGTAGATCTTAGCCTACTGCTTCTAGGTTGTACATCGCAAGTAGTATTTGCTTTAATGGTATCTAATACTTCTTCAAATGTATACAGTTCATTCACACGTACATCTGTTGTGAATTTACATTCATGAGGAACTACATTATGCTGAGATCCTGCGTTGACGATAGTAACACTCATTTTCATTGGTCCTAGTAAATCAGAAACTCTGTCAAAGCGATAGTCGATAAACCATTGGATATCTTTCACAGCTTTATAGATAGCATTATCGCCTTCTTCTCTAGCAGCGTGTCCGGGTTTGCCATGTGCAGTACAATCTAATACTAGTAGACCTTTCTCGGCAACAGCCATTTGTAGCAATGTTGGTTCACCTACAATACCACAATCAATCTTAGGCATACGGGTCAATAAAATTTCAACACCATTGTGCCCGGAAATTTCTTCTTCTGCAGTTGCTGCAAGTATCAAATTGTAAGTAAGATTTTCTTGTTGATAGAAATATAAAAACACTGCAATCAACGAAACCAGACACCCACCGGCATCATTACTGCCAAGTCCGTACAACTTATCGTCTTTAATAATTGGCTCAAAGGGGTTTAATGTATAAGCTTTATTGGGTTTAACAGTATCGTGATGAGAGTTCAATAACAATGTGGGCTTTGACGGGTCGTAATGTTTATTTTTAGCCCATACATTATTCAGGTAGCGATGTGCGCTCACTCCTTTTGATTGTAAAAAATTCTCAATCAAATCCGCAGTATTATCTTCTTCCTTGCTGAAGGAAGGAGTTGCAATCAAACCTTTTAAAAGGCTGATAGCGTTTTCTGTGAGACTTGATATTGTATTACTGTTTGTCATTTTAAATTACATTTTGTTCCATTCAGATAAAATGATAAGATCTAATTTATTTGAATGGTAGTTCCAGCTTTAGCTTTCACCAGATCCAGGATCGATTCTGCTTTTCCAATGATTACCTTACCAACTCCTTTTTCCAAAGCTGCAAACGCATTTTCAAGTTTGGGAATCATCCCGGCAAAGATCAATTGTTCTTCTTTTAGTTTTATAAAGTAAGAAGGATTGATAGTTGCAATTACACTATTGTCATCATTTGCATCCAGTAAAACCCCATTCTTTTCAAAGCAATACAGTAATGAAACATCATATTTGCTCCCCATAGCTGTTGCGATTGATTGTGCAATTGTGTCTGCATTGGTATTTAATAATTGCCCTTTACCATCATGAGTAATTGGAGCAATAACAATTGAAATATTTTGCGAAAGCAATGGTTCAATTGCAGCGGTATTTACTTCGTCAACGTCTCCTACAAACCCATAATCAATTCCTTTGGATGCACTTGGAAGCCTTTTATGTGCTCTAATAAGATTGGCATCTGCACCTGTAAAACCAATTGCGTTACTCCCATTTGATTGTAATTGAGCCACAATATTTTTATTGATATAGCCGGCGTACACCATGGTAACAATTTTAAGTGTAGCAGCATCTGTGATTCGTCTTCCTTCAACCATTTCCTGCTCAATGCCCAGATCTTTTGCCAATTGTGTAGCTAATTTGCCACCACCATGAATCAATATTTTTTTTCCGGGTATTTCTGAGAAATGGTGTAAGAAATTTTGCAGTTTAGTTGCATCATCAATGATATTCCCACCAATCTTAATAACAAACAAAGCTTCTTTTGCAGTAATATTTTTTACAGCTTCTGAATCATGTATTTGTTGTTGAATTGACATAAAATATGATTACTTTTTATGAGTACTTAATAGGATCTCAGCAATAACTGTTTGTGCAGCCCATACACGGTTACCTGCTTCTTGTGTTACCAGGCTATGCGGTCCGTCTAAAATCTCATCACTTAATTCAATATTTCTTCTAACGGGTAAACAGTGCATCACTTTAGCTTGGTTGGATACTTTAAGTTTTTCGTTTGTAAGCATCCACTTTGGATCATTCACATAAACCTTGCCATAGTCGGTATAAGTGCTCCAGTTTTTTACATAAACAAAATCAGCACCTTCTAATGCGGCATCTTGGTTATGACTAATGGTAGCTCCTTTTGTAAACTTTTCTGCCAATTCATAACCTTCAGGATGAGTAATTACAAAATCGGCTTCACCCCAGGCGTTTACCCATTGTGCAAATGAATTAGATACACATTGAGGTAATGGTTTTATATGAGGAGCCCATGATAAAACAATTTTCGGCTTTCTGGTAACATTGGTCTTATTCCAACTTTCTTGTATGGTGATAATATCTGTGAAAGATTGAAGGGGATGAAGTGTAGCACTTTCCAAACTTATTACAGGTACGCCTGCATATTTGATGAATTGATTGATATACATTTCACTGTAATCATCTTCTCTATTCTTAAGTCCGGGAAATGTTCTGATGCATAGTATGTCAAAATACTGTCCTAATATCGGAGCAGCATCTTTAACGTGTTCTACTGTATTGCCACTCATGATAGCTCCTTCTTCAAACTCAAGTGCCCAGCCTTCTTTATCAACGTTAAATACAATAGCCTCCATACCCAGGTTCTTTGCTGCTACCTGTGTACTTAATCTTGTTCGTAAACTTGGATTCAGAAAAAGCAGGCCAATTCTTTTGTCTTCACCTAAGAGACGATCTTTGAAAGGATTGGCTTTATAGTCTAATGCTTTTTTTACAAGAGCATTGATATCAGTTACATCATGTACAGAAATAAAATTTTGCATGAGCAGTTCTGTTAATGGGATGTTTTATTTAAGTTCGATTGCTAAGGCCTCTAAAAACAGATCGGCTTCTTTTTGTGTAATGTTTAATGCAGGCAATAAACGAATTACATTAGGTTTAGCTTCTCCTGTGAAAATATGATGTTTAAATAATAAGTTTTTCTTCACTTCTTTTTTATCTTCTTGAAGATCAATTCCAATCATCAAACCTCTTCCACGAATTTCATTGATATTAGGTAATCCTTTTAATTCATGTATCAGATAATCACCGATCTTGGCTGCATTTGCCATCAAAGCATCCTGTTCCATAATTTCTAAAACTGCTAATGCAGCTGCACATGCCAGGTGATTTCCGCCAAAAGTGGTACCTAACATATAATGCTTTGAGTGAATCTTTGGAGAAATAGAAATGCCCGCTACAGGAAAACCATTTCCCATACCCTTCGCCATTGAATAGATGTCGGCTTGAATACCACTATGATCGTGCGCATAAAACTTGCCAGTTCTTCCATAACCACATTGAACACTATCTGCAATGAATACAGCATTGTATTGGTCGCACAAAGAACGAATTGTTTGTAAAAATTCATTGCTCGCTACATTAATTCCACCCACACCCTGAATACCTTCTATGATTACTGAAGAGACTTCATTTCCATTAGCATCAAAATATGCCTTTAATGCCTCGGAATTATTAAAAGGAAGAAAAACAACATTGTCTGTTTGGTTTACTGGCGCAACAATATTTGGATTGTCTGTAACAGCAACTGCCAATGAAGTTCTTCCGTGAAAAGCTTTTGTAAATGATACTATTTTTTTACGTCCGTTATAAAAGGAAGCAGCTTTAAGGGCATTTTCATTTGCTTCTGCGCCACTATTGCAAAGAAAGAGCTGGTAGTCTTCCTTGCCACTGAGGTCACCTAATTTAGTGGCTAATTCTTCTTGAATGGGTATTTTAATGGAGTTGGAATAAAAACCGAGTTTGTTTAACTGATCGGTTAAACGCTTTACATAATGTGGATGTGTGTGACCAATAGAGATGACAGCATGTCCACCATAAAGATCCAGATATTCCTGACCTTGGTTATCCCAAACATAAGAGCCGAGTGCTTTAGTTATGGTGATATTATTGATAGGGTATACGTCGAAAAGTTTCATG
Source organism: Chitinophagaceae bacterium (assembly GCA_947371755.1). Taxonomy (GTDB): domain Bacteria; phylum Bacteroidota; class Bacteroidia; order Chitinophagales; family Chitinophagaceae; genus Sediminibacterium. The sequence continues at coordinate 108,658 of CANBQT010000002.1, read as the reverse complement.
TTGTTTTTTTTAGAATATAAAATCAGTTTCGTCTTTGATCTGGGCAAACCATGTTCTTGCTAGAAATAGTTTGCCTTAAGTCGCAATCCTGAAACTTCATTCAAACCAAATAGGATATTCATATTCTGTACAGCTTGTCCAGATGCACCTTTCAATAAATTATCAATCGCAGTGTGAATCGCGATTTTATCACCTTGTTTTTCAATATGAATCAAACATTTATTGGTATTCACCACTTGTTTCAAATCGATCATGGAATCACTTACATGAGTAAAAGCGGCATCCGCATAAAATTCCTGATAGATTTTTTTTACATCTTCTAAACTCAGAACAGACTTTGTAACGCTACTTGTATAGATGCCTCTTGTAAAATCACCTCTCCAAGGTACAAAGTGAATCAAGTCTTTCGTGTTTAAATTATTTCCTGATGCTTGTTGTAATGATTCGCCAATCTCGTTTAAGTGTTGGTGATGTAAAGTTTTATAGGCTGAAATATTGTTAGAACGCCAGCTAAAATGTGAGGTGCTGCTTAAACCCTGACCCGCACCGGTTGATCCTGTAATCCCTGTTGTATATACGTCTTCCAAAATACCTGCAGTAGCAAGAGGAATCAATCCCAATTGAATGGCAGTTGCAAAACAGCCAGGGTTAGCGATATTTTGAGCTGTGCTGATTTCTTTTTTGTTTAGTTCTGGTAAACCATAAATAAAGGCACGACCAGAATTAACATTATTTACATTTAATCTAAAGTCTTGAGAAAGATCGATAATTCTGATATGCGAGGCCACACTATTTTCGGAAAGGAATTTTTTTGCATCACCATGTCCAACACAAAGGAATAAAACATCAATGTCTTGTTCTAAATGTTCTGCAAAAATCAAATTCGTTTCTCCAAAAAGATCATTGTGAACCTTATATAAAGGGTTGCCAGCATTACTTTTACTATGAACAAAGCGAATATCAACGTTCGGATGGTTGATCAATAAGCGAATTAGTTCACCACCAGTATACCCGGCTCCACCTACAATGCCAACCTGTATCTTTTTATTTGAATTCGCAGTTTTTGTCATCTGAAATAGTTTGTCTGGTTATTAAGAACTTTGATTCACTTTATGCCAGATTGAAATTTGGTTACCAAAAATTTTACTAAAGCCTCTTACATCCTCGCCAGTAAATCCAGTATTCATTTCACCGTATTTGCCAAATTTACTATTCATCAGATCAAAGGCTGACTCGATACCTATTACATGGAAACGGTAAGGCAATAATTGTACATAAACATCTCCGGTAACGTTTTCCTGACTATGTGTTAAAAAGGCTTCAATATCGCGCATCACAGGATCTAAAATTTGTCCCTCATGTAACCAGTTCCCGTAAAATTGTGCTAATTGGTCTTTCCAACCTAATTGCCATTTCGTTAAAACATGTTTTTCTAATGCATGATGCGCTTTTAAGATTACCATTGGAGCAGCTGCTTCAAAGCCAACACGGCCTTTTATGCCAATGATAGTGTCTCCTACATGAATATCTCTTCCAAGTCCATAAGTTCCAGCAATACTTTGTAAGTATTGAATAGCTTCGGAAGGATGAGAGAAATTTAGATCGTCAACCCCGTTTAATTCTCCTTTTTCGAAATGTAATTTTACTTCTCTGCTGGCAGTAGCTGTAACCTGGGTAGGCCATGCTTCTTCTGGTAAGATGCCTTTGGAATTCAATGTTTCTTTTCCTCCTACACTGGTACCCCACAAACCTTTGTTGATAGAATACATTGATTTTTCGAAATTCATATTTACACCCTTAGCTTTAAGATACGTGATCTCAGCTTCTCTGCTCAATTTCAAATCACGAATGGGGGTGATGATTTCTACACCAGGGATCATTATATGAAAGATCATATCAAATCTTACCTGGTCGTTACCAGCTCCGGTACTCCCATGAGCAACAGCGTCGGCATTCAATTTTTTTGCATGTTCAGCAATATGTAATGCCTGACTCAATCTTTCTGCGCTTACACTTAATGGGTAGGTATTATTTTTTAAAACATTTCCAAAGATCAAAAACTTGATAATGCTATCGTAATATGATTTTACCGCATTGATTGTTGTATGGGTTTTAACACCCAAACTATATGCATGCTGTTCAATTTGTTTTAGTTCTTCTTCGGTAAAACCACCTGTATTTACAATAATAGAATGTACTTCGTAACCTTTGTCTTCGCTTAGGTATTTAACGCAATAAGTTGTGTCTAATCCGCCACTGAAACCTAAAACAACTTTCTTTGATTCACTCATATTTGAAAAATTAAAAAGTAAAAGAAAATTTAAAAGCTAAAGAGATTGTGGAAGAATGATTTTTGTTTGATGCTGCTTCCACCTCCTTTTCCTACTTCTTTCTTTCTGAATATGCCCAACAGTTTACTTTGTTTTATTTTCATAAAACGTTCGTATAATTTTGAATTTTGTTTGAATTCTTCTGCAGTTTCTTCTGGCTTAAAATGATCTGCAGGATCATACAACATTGCTGTACACATACAGTTTTTACGATCCTTACTCATAAGGATATCATAGTTCACACAACTTTTACAGCCAGCCCAGAATTCCTCATCATCCGTTAGTTCACTATAAGTTACAGGCTCGTATCCTAAATCGCTATTGATTTTCATGACAGCAAGTCCAGTTGTTAGTCCAAATATTTTTGATTCTGGATACATGATTCTTGATAAATCAAAAATTCTATTTTTAATAGTCTTAGCAACGCCGCTCTTGCGGTATTCCGGAGAAACAATCAACCCACTATTAGCTACAAATTTTCCATGCCCCCATGCTTCAATGTAACAAAACCCAACCCATTGCCCCAATCTAGTTACTGCAATGACGGCTTTGCCATCTAACATTTTAGCTGCGACATATTCAGGTGATCTCTTTGCAATACCTGTGCCTCTAGCCTTGGCTGATGATTCCATTTCATCAGTGATGCGTTGTGCAAAATGTGTATCAAGGTGAGTAGCTACCCTGACAATGATTTCCTTGGTTTCCAACTTTGATAAAGTTATAATTGTAAACAGAAAACACGTATAGTGTAGAATGTGTTTTTGGGGATTTTCCACTGATAGGGGCAAGTGCCAGTTGCTCGTCCTATCAGAAACCGCGTCGAGGTCGCGGTGAACAATTGATAGCAGCCTTCGTTGTAAGCATCGGTAAAGATGCAGACAATTGCAAAGGTTTAAAAGAGGTAAATAACTGCTTCAATGTTAACTGATTTTTCTTTGAGGGCTCAAAAGTATAAAAATTTGAGAGAATACGGTTCAATTATTTGTGAAAATTTCAAATATCGGCCTAACATCCGTTAGTAAAATGCAATAGCAAATTAAAGTTTGCGGTTCACTCAATTCAAAAATCTCATTATTCCCCTCGATCTCCTTTAAAGACGCGCATCTCACCAGGACCTCGATCTCCACCCATTCTCATCATATTATTCATGGGATTATTACCTCTTTGCATCTGCCCATTAGCTCCAAATCTTCTGAGATTATAAGTAAAACTGATCATAAAGTATCTTTTCAAAACCTCTGTTTGAATATCCTGAATCATATTGCCTGAAACAGTTCTGCGAATGCTCACATTTTGATTTAAGAGGTCGAATAGATAGAATTTGATCTCGCCTTCTTTTTTCTTGAACAATTGTTTTGACAGACTAGCATTCCATAATGGGATACTAGTGTTATATCCAGCACTTTGTCCTGTGTTAATGATATAGTCGAAATCAGATGCTAGAACCCATCCACTTTTAGTATAGTAGGTGGATTCAGTGGTGAATGTCTGAGTAAAATAATCTGCATTTTGTTGTTGTTGCAAAGAATATCTAGCAAAGTTGAAAGAAGAGTTAGAGGAGAAATTCATATCAAAATTATCTTTCAAATTCGTCGTCCATTTTACCATTCCACCAGCCATAGTATTTTTTGTATAGTTACTTTTTAAATTGATCAGATTTTGACTTTGCGTGTAGGATAAATTACCTGTAAAGCTCATATTGCTTTTAGGTTTCTTTATGGGAAAACCATAGTTGAAGTAACCAGATGCACTATAAGTGCCATCTAAGTTTATAGGCTGTGTAATCTGAGCACCATTGGGTTGAATGATTACTGAGTTTTGAATGTCATGTTGAGTGGCACTTGCATTGATGGTTGCAAAAAAGACTCTTTGAGTAAATACATCAAATGAAGAATACATCATGCGCATGCTATGCGTAAACTGTTGTTTTAAATTTGGGTTACCTAAAACAATATTCAATGGGTTGGTATTGTCTGCTACTGGTTGCAATTGAGTAGCACTTGGCTGTGATGTGCGACCAGAATAATTAATTCTAAGATTTTTGGTTTTTGTAAAGTCGTATCTAAAAGTTGCAGTAGGGTAGAAGTTTACATAATGTTGTTTGATGGCACTATCTTTTGTTAAGTTATTGCTTGAAAGATCGCCCAGCTGAACACCAGAACCGATACTCAGATTCATCAATTTGTTTTGAATACGATAACTCAAAGTTCCTCTGTTGGAACTATAGACATTTTCAAAAGTGTTACTCAAATTTGGTACAACAATGTCGTATTGACTAGTAAGCTTATTAAATCCGTATGTATTTTTTCCATTCGTGTTATCGCTATACGAATAGGTATAGTTCAGCTCAATCAGTTGACCCTTTCCCACTGGCTCAGTATAAGAAAGGGTTGTACTCATATTTTTCCCATTTGCATTGCTATTGTTTATTTGATTGATAGTATCTACTCTGTTTTGAGTAAAATATTGATTGATGGAATTGTTGGTTCCCCTTCCATCATTAGTAGAGCCACCAATTACAACACCAACTGAATAGGTTCTACCTTTCTTAGCAAAACGATGTCGGTAAGTTGCATCCAATGAGCCATTGTAGCCATCATTTAAGGAGGAGCTATGTGCTGCAGAATTATTCAGGTTTACTTTTCCCTTTGTACTTTCAGATTGTGTATTGTTATCATTATCGGTATGCTGGAAACTAATATTAGGGCGCAGTATCATGCTATTGCTACTATCGAACTGTGTTTCTATATTAAAATTCACACGATTGTTTTGATTATGCTTGATCCCGGATATAATATTATTACTCAAATTCGAAGAGTCTGGGTTTCCACTTACTAAAGTTTCAGTATAGCTCTTTTGATTCGTATAAGTATGTTGGTCGTTAAAGAAATAACTACCGGAAGCCTGCGTTTTTTTACCCCAGTTATCGCGATAGTTTAATCCTGCAGCCCAGGTATTAATGATGCCACTGCTTCCAGTTGTGGCTCCTGTGTTATTATTTCCCCCGCCTCTATTTCCCCCGCCACCACCGAATAAATTCTGCCCGGTGAAATTTTGCTTATTCACGTTGTTCCCTTGTCCAATCAGTGTAATTTGTCTGTCTCCATCATATTTGCTGATGTTTAGATTATTATCATACACTCCTTCATCACCAGTACTTCCGCCTCCTAGAGAAAGTTTCCCAAAATAGCCCTTGCGCTTATCTTTTCTAGTAGTAATGTTTATTGTCTTAACCCTATTTCCATCATCGAATCCCGTGAATGTACTTTGGTCGCTCAGTGCATCATATACTTGAATTTTATCGATTACATCAGGGGGCAAATTTTTTGTTGCCAGTTTAGGGTCGTCTCCAAAGAATCTTTTTCCATCAACTAAAACCCTTTGAACAGTTTCGCCTTGTGCTTTTATTCCTCCGTCCTTATCTACTTCAAGTCCGGGTAGTTTTTTTAAAAGGTCTTCAGCTACCGCATTTGGTTTTGTTTTAAAACTGGAAGCATTGAATTCAATGGTATCCTTTTTTATAATGATGGGAGATTGAGTAACAGTAACATTTCCTAGATCATGCGACTTAGCCAGTAAATAAATAGTGCCTATATTGATGTCAGGATTCGATTTAGAAGGGGAAATTGCTATACTGTACGGCTCATAACTTTGAAAACTTATTTGAAGAATCAAAGGCTTTAAAGAGAGGTTTTTTAATTCAAAAATGCCATCTGTTTTTGCAAGACCGAATACTTCAAGTGTAGAATCCTTCGCATCCATAACTGTAACTGTGGCATCCTTTAAAGTTTGTTTTGAAAGAGAGTCGACTAACTTACCTCTAACAGAACCCACGGTTTGTGAATTGGCAGATAGTGAAAAGAGAGCTATCAGTATGAATATGAAAAAATTACGTATACTCATTTTGTTCCTAAATAAAATATAAACTAATTCAAATGCATTAGAATTGCAAAACTTAATGCAAGCTAGTAGTACATTGTGGAACAGGTTTAATTAAATCGGTGAACAGTTGTAAAGTCTAGGCAGGGCAAATAACCACCTTCAATCTAAAAAAGGATGGGTGGTAAAAAGAGAGGATTCAAATATTAAAAAAGCTTTGAATTTTAGTTATGTTTGATGTTAATTCAATCACACAAATCTTTGACCATGTCTACTAACTTCAAACTTTTATTAATTAGTATCGCATTTTTATCTGCTTGTAATTCTGATTCAAATAAAGAAAAAACACCTGCACCAGCTGCAACTGCAATTATGCCTGCTGATTCAACAAAATCGTACGACCAGGCCTTAATTGATAATAAAAAAGACCCTTCATGTGGAATGCCAACTACGGCAGGTGTATCTGATACATTGCATTTTAAGAATAAAGTTTTAGGATTTTGTTCAACTGAATGTAAAGAGTCGTTCTTAAAAGATGCGGAAAAGAGTTTCGCTTCTGTGGAATTTAAAAAATAATTGATAGAAACTATCAAAAAAACCGTCTCATTTCGATCATTCGAATGAGACGGTTTTTTTGGGAAAGTGTTAGCTGAATAAATATTCTACATCTTCTTTTGTAAGTGTTTTAATAAATCCTTCGTCGTCTGTTATAAGGTCTTTTGCCAGATTGCGTTTTCGCTCTTGTAATTTTAAGATCTTATCTTCCACAGTATCAGTACAGATCATTCGGTAAGCAAAAATATTTTTTGTCTGACCTATTCTATGCGTTCTATCAATCGCTTGTTGTTCAACTGCGGGATTCCACCATGGGTCAACAATGTACACATAATCTGCTGCTGTTAAGTTCAAGCCCACGCCCCCGGCTTTTAATGAGATTAAGAAAACCCTACATGAATCGTCGTTTTGGAACCTCTGAATCGCAGCTTCTCTTTCATTAATAGTACTACTGCCGTCGAAGTATTCAAAGTCAACTTCCAACTCTCTCATTTTATCTTTTATCAAGGAAAGCATTCCTAAGAACTGGGAGAAAATCAAAGCTTTATGATTACTAATGTTTTCAGTGATCTCTCTACCTATTTCCTCCAATTTAACCGATACATTAGGGAAACGTTCAGCTTCTTTTACAATTGCGGGACTATCACAGATCTGACGCAATTTCATTAATCCCTGCAGAATGGTTAATTGTGATTTTTGAATTCCTTGATTTTCAACAACTCCTAAAATTTTATCGCGATAATCATTTCTATAAGCATCATAGATTTTACGTTGTTCGTCTCCCATCTCACAGAATAAAACCATCTCTTGCTTTTCAGGTAGGTCTTTTGCTACTTGTTCTTTGGTTCTTCTTAATATGAAGGGATAGAGTAATTTTCTTAAATGGTCTTTTTGCTCTTTCTCTCCGAATTTATCAATTGGCATTGAGAATTCATGTTTGAAGAATTCCATTGACCCTAACATCCCGGGGTTTAAGAAATTCATCTGAGCAAATATGTCGAATGTATTATTCTGTAAAGGAGTACCACTCAGGCATAAACGATTCTTTGCTCGCAACAAACCGGCAGCCTTGGTTACTTTGCTTGAGGGGTTCTTGATAGCCTGACTTTCATCAAGAATTACATAATCAAAATTTACTTCTACAAATTGCTTGATATCACTTCTAAGAGTACCATAGGTTGTTATGATCACATCAATATTCGAGTCGCTCAAACTGCCCCTTGATCGTGTTCCACCATGATGCATATAAAAACTAAGCTCTGGGGTGAATTTTTTTATCTCATTCTGCCAATTATACATTAGGGTAGTAGGACAAACAACCAATGCCTTCAGGCTTCCTGTTTCTTTTTTCAAATGATGCAGAAAACTAAGTGCCTGAATGGTCTTGCCAAGTCCCATATCATCAGCTAGGATGCCGCCCCATTGAACTTCTCGTAAATAGTTCAACCATTGGAAACCGCTTTCCTGATAAGGACGCAGAATATTTCTAAGATGTTCGGGAGCAGGTATGGCTTTGATTGAATGATTTTCTTTTAATCGTTCATATTTTTCTTCAAGCTGAAAGAAAAGTTCTTCTTCATCCCTCTGTAAATAAAGCTCTTCAATAACACTGAAGTGGTATTTGCTTAATTTGATATTGCCTTGTTTACCATCTCCTACTCTGAATAGTAGTGCATATTTTTTTATCCATTCTTCGGGCAGAATACCTAAAGTGCCATCACCCAATTGAACAAATTGTTGTTTATTGGTGAGTGCTTTTTTAACATCTTCAACAGTAACTTTTTGTTCGCCAAAATTGATTTGAATTTTAGCATCGAACCAATCTGTATTGCTACTGATAAAGATCTGGGTAGATGGTTTGGCTGTATTAAATCGGAAATTTTTCAGTGCCTCAAACCCCAAAACTGGAATATTCATTTCTTTTGTAGCATCTACAAAAAGGAAAAACCAGTTATTCTTTAATACATCAGAGCCTTTCAAAGCAAGAGAATTACTATCAGTAGGATGTATGAATTGAGAATGCAAGGATTCGATACGAAGCATCATTTCCTTTTCTGCTTCCAGGTTTCTTTGGATGATCAGAATTTTATCTTCAACAGGCAGTATGATTTTTTCTTTATCTGTGGGCCTTACTTCGTAACCTCTATAAATGAAAATTGGTTGAAATAATAGATAATCACCTTTTTCCTTTAACTGTATTTTCCAGTCGGGCTTTATGTCTTTTATTTCTTCCTTCTGAACATTTGTAAAATGAACATAATATTCTTTAGAAAGCGGCATTACATATTTAAGCAATTCAGAATTCCAGTCCTCTGCTGAGATGGCTATTTTACCGGAGGGTAAGAATTTTTCTACCTGAACAATATCCTCTGGCTTTTGCCAGGTATAAAATTGGTTATGATATTGAAATAATAAAGCGGAATCTGTTTCATTTTCAGAAATATTCAGATCGGCTAATGGTAATTTAATTCTACAGTCTATCGAATAAAAACCGTTAGCATAACTCACTTCAAATTCAGGACTAATAAATTGCGCACTGAATTCTGCTTCTATTAAATTCTGTGTGGTGAAAGTTTTTTTGGAAGGCAGATAAAAAACAAAATTACTCTCAGCTAATTCTAAAAATAACTTCTTTATTTTGGGATGAAGGTATTCATTGATCAGATGCCTGGTTTCTTCAGGTAATTCATCATTATGTTGTTGAATGATATTTTCCCAGATACCACTAAATGGTGAATTGCGATTTAAATAACGATTCACTTCACCACCCATCAGTTTTCTCAATTGCTGTAACAACATTTTGTCGTCTTCGCTGAATACTTCTGTATTTACAAATTTTGTAAGATCAATCTTCGAAGTTTTAGAAACATATTTTGTATTGGTTTCATCTGCTTCTCCCTGAATGGCTTCCAGCGAAACGTAAGGGTAACTTATATCGTTGCTTGTTATAACAACTCCAAGTTTAAGAATCGTGTTTTGATCAGGGTCTGATTTAAATTCAAACTGGTTAATAGTTGCTTCAACAGGTTTGGGTCTTAATTCTGCTCCTGCATTTGATGTAACTCTTTTAATGGTTGTATCCAATACCCTTAGGAAGGGTTTATTGTCGGTATATGTAAATTCAAATTTGCCATGTAGATCATCAGTTAAAGAATAACCATAAAGTGCAAGTAGTTTATTTTTTTCTTTATCCCAATTACGAATACTATCGAAATAGTTTGGTCCATAGTTCTGAAGTAGTTGAAGTAATACAACACATTTATGGATACATAAAGGGTGTTCAATATCACTTTGGCAATTACAACTAGTGTCGAAATTTCGCTCTTCGTTCTTTTGTATTAAAATCTTAAAGATTTCTCCTTCAAATTCTAATGTGGCTAATACTCTTTCATCTTTCGCTTCTTGAATAGTAGCACGTGTACTTCTTAAATAGTTTTCGGCTGTCTCAAAACTTTCTTTTCTTGTTAGTAGCCTGATCAATTTAAGATCAAGTTGTTTCATCTTAACAACCGTATGCTTTTGGTCGTATACAGTTTCTTTATCACCCAATAAATTTTTATCAAGAAGGTCTTGTAAATGAAAGAGTGCACCAGCTTTGTGTCGGCAAATCTCAGAAAGATTATATGGACAAGTACAGCGTAGTGATAAAGTTTTGGGATCCTTAAATTGTGTGATATGTACTTTATAATAAGTAGAATAACCGTCATCCTTTACACGAAATACCACAGTACCCATTAGGTCGTCGTATTCCAATAATTCTACATTGCCCAGGGCATGAATTTTTTTGCCCCTGCGAATGACTTCTTCAGTTCCGCTATTGTAGATATGTTTGACTAAATAAGGTAATGCCATAAAAATTAAATTACCCGATACACCTACCATCACTTTTGGTAACGGTTCGAAAAGGGCAATTTGCAAAAGTAAAGGAAAGGAGATTGCTTTTCGATGCTAATTGAGAAAATTGTGGATGAAATGTTTGTTATTTCGATAATTAGGCTATTACCAGATCCCCATTTCTATAGATTGGTAAAATATTGGCAAGATTTGGACTGACGCAATATTCAAGGTCTTTTTCTAGTCCGTATGCTGCAAGACGATGCCAATGAGTGGTTTTTCGGATGAACTCAAACATTTGATGCTGTTGCGCAGCATAAAGTTCCGATGCCATTAAACTACTATCGCAATGAATGGTAAAAGCTGATTTGATTTGGTTGATAACCGCACCCGCAAACAATGCATCTTCAATATTTACCCTGTCTTTCCACGCGGAACAACCTAGCACTACATTTTTTTTGGATTGAATTAAAAAATCACAAACTGCCTGTAAGTTTGGGAATGACCCGGTAATGATTTCTGATGCACCATTATGATGCGCCATGTGCAAAAGTTTGGTTCCATTAGTAGTAGTCAGTACCAATGTTTTTCCTTCAATAAAAGTTCTAGGGTATTCTGCAGGTGAATTGCCATGCGACAATCCCTCAATTACCTTTCCATCTCTTTCTCCCGCTGTTATACCACCAACTCGTGCACCAATCTCGATGCAGGTTTTAACCTCAGCTACCGGAATCACTTTAGTAGCTCCATTATATAAGGCTGTAGCTATAGTTGAAGTGGCTCTAAAAACATCAATAACAACTACTATACTGTTTTTGACGTCGTAGATATCCAATAATTTGGGAGAAAGTACGGTGTGTAGGGTTGGCTTTTCGAACATACATGCGAAGATAAATAAATGAGTTTATTTATCTTTTAGGAATTAAATTCAGTCATAAAAAGGGGATCTTCCTTCAATTCTGCAATATGTTTGTGCTCGAGTGGCTTGGTGATATATTTAAAAATCAACGGATGCTCTACTGCTTTCATTTCAGTTTCAGGATCTATTGCTGAAGTAAGTACAATAATTTTTGTACGGCCATGAAATTTCTTAAAGTCCTTATCATATTGGGATAAAAAATCCCAACCATTGAAAACAGGCATATTAATATCCAGAAAAACCAATTCTGGGATCTTCTGTTTTTCTTCAGGAAGTTTTGACTGTTCTTCGAAATATTCTAGAGCCAACTTGCCATCTTCCAGTTTCACAATTTTATCGCAGAAACCTTCATCACTCATTATAATCTCACTTATCATCTGAACCATTGAATCATCGTCAACATTCATAACCATGTCGAGCATTGCCTTAATTTTTAAATGAAATTGTAAATGTTGTTCCTTTATTAATTTTGCTATCTACACTTATCATACCTCCTAAAGAAGTGATTTGTGCATGGATTAAATATAGACCAATTCCCCGACTTTCTGGATGATGGTGGAATTTTTGATGCAAACCGAAAATTTTATCTTTAACCTGGTTGATGTCAAAACCAATCCCATTATCTGAATAAGTTACAATGGTGTCTTCACCTTGAATTTCAGAGCGAATTGAAATTTCAGGATGTCGATCATTGCTTCTGTATCTGATAGAATTAGTAATTAGATTTTGGAAAATACTTTCAAGGTAGGGTTCGTTGAATTTTACAAAGTTTGCGGATGTGAAATCATATGTCACCTCAGTTTTCGTTTCTTCAAGTAATGAGTTGATCGATTTTGTGATTTTATTCAATGTTCTTTCGAAATTGAGTATTTCAGTTTGAATATTTGTATTGTCTTTTACAACCAGAATATCAATCAGATCATTTAATGTTTCATTCAAGTGAGCGGTGGTTGCTTTGAATCCCTCTAATAATTTTAGAGAACGATCTGTTGTTACAGTACTATAATCTAACAATTTGATCATTGAAGTTAGATTCGTGAGTGGAGCCCTCAGATTATGAGAAACGATATAGGAGAATTGTTTTAAATCCGAATTATTTTTAGTAAGCTCTTTGATTAGAATCTTTCTTTCTTCCTCAGCTTTTTTTCTGATAGAAATATCTCTTGAATTTACAACAAGTCCTTTGATATAGGGATTGTCTATTTGATTGGTTGCCTGAGCTTCAATATAAAAATAATTACCGTCTTTATTCAATAATCTAAATTCCGTTAATTCACTCACACCGCCTTTTTCAATTAATTTTTGAAATGAATTTAATAAAGTAGGTAAATCATCTGGATGGACAATTTCAGAAAAGTTTCTTTTTCTTAATTCGTTCTCTTCATACCCCATGAGTTGCCTTGCAGATGCACTCTGGTAGGTTATTTCACCGGTAACTGATATGATGGTAATGATATCAGAAATATGATGAATTAGGGAGCGTAGTTTTTCTTCACTCGCTTTAATGGTCTCTTCCACCTTTCTTTTTTCTGTGATATCTCTTGAGATTAAAATAACAGCATGAAAAGCAGGGTTATTTAATTGTATATTTCCTACTGTTTCAATAAGTACGTATTTACCAAATTTAGAAAGGTATCTAAATTCAAATGATTTTCCCACACCTTCTTCTTCTAATACTTCTTTAAATCTATTTCCAACTCTTTCGCGATCATCAGGATGAACATATTCAAGCATCCCTTTACCATTCAATTCATTAGGCTCATAACCTAATATTCTTGTTACTGCCTTATTATTGTAAACTATAACCCCTTGTTTGTTAACAAGCGTAACCATATCAGATATGTTCTGAATAATTAGTTTTATTCGTTCATCTGAATAAGATTTTTCTCGAATCTCATCTAAATTTTCGGAGTATTCGTGTTGTATTTCTCTAACTAACTGAAACCTGGCTTTTATTCTCAGCAGGGTTTCATTGATTATTTTAGTCACACTTTTCATACTAGAATTCTTACTGATAACTGTGGGAGATCCAAAAAAGCGTAACTAAATATATAGATAATTAATGAGTATATAACTGATTGTTATCATATTATTTATATAATCTTAAATGTCTAAATATTAGCTTAAATAATCTCGGAATACAGCATTTAAGGTGTTATTTTGTCTAAAATTTCTTATGATTATACTATATATATTGCTACTAATAATTGTTGCGGCCTTAATAGTTGCACTCTTTATAAAGAAGGAATACCAGATTGAGAGAATCATCATTATTGATCAACCAGTGGAAAGGGTATTCGACTATATCCGTTATATGAATCACCAGCATAAATTTAATAAATGGTGGATGGTTGATCCACATGTGAAAAATGAATTAAGCGGACAGGATGGTTATGTTGGGAGCATCATTAAGTGGGATAGCACAAATAAGCAACTTGGAAAAGGTGAGCAGGAAATCATATCCATAGACGTAAATCATCGAATTGATTTTGAAATAAGGTTCATAAAACCTTTTACAAATATTGCTCAGGTATACATGATAACTGAACCTATTACTGATGATATCACCAGATTTAAATGGGGTTTTGTGGGTGCGAATAAATTCCCCTTCACGTTGATGAATCTATTCATTGATAAACTTTTAGGGAATGATCTACAAGCTAGTTCATCAAAACTGAAAGAAATTTTAGAATTTGAAATAGATTCTCAATAAGAAATGATAACATGACTAGCCTTCAAGAATTTAAAAAGTTTACCGATAATTTTCCAGAACAAGAAACTACAATGCCGGTTTTATTTGTGGGTCATGGCTCGCCAATGAACGGAATTGAAACCAATGAATTTAGTACAAGATGGGGTAAATTAGCAGAACAGATACAGAAGCCTAGTGCCGTTTTAGTAGTTTCTGCTCATTGGTTTATCAAAGGCACAAGAATTACGGCGATGGATTTTCCTGCCACCATACATGATTTTGGAGGTTTCCCTGAAGAGCTATATCAAGTTCAATACCCAGCCCCTGGAAGTCTGGTTTTGGCTGAAGAAACTGCAAATATCATTCATACGGCCAAAGTAGAATTGGATCATGATTGGGGTTTGGATCATGGAACCTGGTCCATTGTTCGACATATGTATCCCCAGGCAGATATCCCTGTTTTGCAGTTGAGTATCGATTATACAAAGCCTGCCGCATATCATTATGAATTGGCCAAAGAACTTTATTCACTCCGTAAAAGAGGCGTATTAATCATGGGTAGCGGAAACATGGTTCATAATTTACGAATGCTGGCATGGGATAAATTAGAAACGCCTGGTTTTGGATTCGATTGGGCCTTGCAAATGAACGATACATTTAAAAGATTGATCCAGAATGGTAGCCACGATTCTTTGATTCAATATGAAAAATTGGGCAAAGAAGCTATGTTGTCAATACCCACCCCGGAACATTATTTGCCACTTATTTATAGCCTGGGTTTATCTACTAAAAAAGATCCCATACAATTCTTTAATGACAAAGCTGTTGCTGGATCATTAACCATGACCTCCGTTCAAATTGGATAATTCTTTAATATTATAAATTTTTATCCTAACTTGATAAGGTTAGTAAATATCTATTTATAATGAAAGCATTTTGGAAACAGATTATCGTAAAAAATATTCTTCGAGAAAAAAACTCTGAGGAAAATAATCAACCATTGAATGATTTTCAGGTTGCTAAAAGTTATCGGGATTTTAAAATCACGATAAGACATTATTTTAAAGATATCATATTTATCAGCATCGGAATTTTTTCTGCTTCGTTTGGATTAAAAGGATTTCTGATAAACAACCAATTCATAGATGGCGGTGCTACCGGGATTTCTTTGCTCATCTCTACCCTGACTAAAATCCCCTTATATCTCTTGATCATTACTATCAATATCCCTTTCATGTTTTTAGGGTATAAAATAATGGGGAAGATCTTTGCCATCAAAACAGTGCTGGCTATAACAGGACTTTCTATTTGTGTTGCATTTATCGACTTCCCATTTGTTACCCACGACAAATTATTGGTAGCCATTTTTGGTGGAATGTTTCTTGGAGGGGGGATTGGATTTGCTGTAAGAGGCGGCGCTGTTATAGATGGAACAGAAGTACTGGCGATTTTTCTCAGTAAGAAATTGGGAACAACATTAGGTGACGTGATCATTATTATCAATGTGATGATATTTTCACTAGCAGCATATTTACTTTCTATTGAAATTGCACTATATAGTATGATTACTTATTTGTCAGCTTCGAAAACACTTGATTTTATCATTGAGGGAATTGAAGAATATACTGGAGTAACAATTATCTCTTCACACTTTGTTGAAATAAGACAAATGATTATTAATAAGATGGGAAGGGGAGTTACATTATATAGTGGTAGGCAGGGCTATGGCAAAAAAGGGCCTACAAAAGAAAATGATATTGTTTATACAGTAATTACACGGTTGGAATTAAATAAACTTAAGGCAGAATTAGAAAAAATTGATCCACACGCATTTGTTGTGATGAGCAGTGTAAAAGACACTAAAGGGGGGATGATCAAAAAAAGACCACTATCACATGAATAAAATTGTTTTGAAATGAATGAAGAGAAAAAACTCTCAAAAAAAGAACTGATCAATGCCTATAAACAGAAGCAGTTTAAAGTTGGAGTATACCAAATTCGGAATAAAATAAACAACAAGATATTTTTAGAGGGAAGTGTTAATCTTGATGCAATTTGGAATAGAAACCATGTACAATTAAAATTTGGGAATCACCAGAACAAGGATTTACAGAAAGATTGGAACGAACTAGGACCAGATAACTTTGTATTCGAAATTATTTCGGAAATTCAGCAAAAGGAAGGAGAGCAAAAGGATTACCGGAGAGAAGTATTGCAATTGGAAGCAATGTTTTTTGAAGAACTTCAACCTTATTATGAAAAGGGATATCACAAAATAAAACTAAAATGAGGCAGCAAATTGCACATATTGCTTTGGTTGTAAGAGATTATGATGAAGCGATTGCTTTTTATACCCAGAAACTTCAGTTTAAGTTAGTAGAAGACACTGAGCTTTCTGCTACTAAACGCTGGGTAATGGTGGCTCCACCCGGCAATTCTAATACCTGTTTACTACTTGCCAAAGCTGCAACCGCAGAACAAACAACAAGAATAGGAAACCAAACTGGCGGCAGGGTCTTTCTTTTTTTATATACGAATGATATTTGGAGAGATTATGAAAGAATGCAAAATGAAAATATTCGCTTTGTTAGACCACCTGTAAAAGAAGAATATGGTATTGTAACAGTATTCGAAGACCTATATGGCAATCTTTGGGATCTAATTCAGCCGACTAACCCAAATTGGTCTTTTTAATTTTTGGCAAATGCAGTAACTTGTTTGCAACTACCTGCTGAAAGTAGTTGTACGATTGTTAACGCCAAATCTTATTTATGAAAGGATTAATGATGGATTTTCCATTAACCACCCACGCGATTTTGGAATATGGGAATCGGGTTTTTCCTCACAAAGAAATTGTTACCAAATTGCCCAATGGTAGTTGGCATCGATACCATTTTTCTGATCTTTATATAAGGGCAAAGCAATTAGCTAGTGCATTAGTTCATTCTCTTGGTGTTCAACCAGGTGACCGCGTTGCTACATTTGCATGGAATCATTATCAGCATGTTGAATTATATTATGGAATACCAGGTGCAGGTGCAATCTGTCATACATTAAATGTGCGCCTCAGTGTAGAACAAATTATATTTATAGTAAACCACGCTGAAGCAAAAATTATTTTTATTGATGCAACATTGGTGCCTCTTTTCGAGAAAGTGGCACCATATACTACTGGTGTTAAAAAATATGTTCTACTAAATGCACCGGAAAATTTCAATACTAGTTTAACGGATACAATATTATATGAAGATCTCTTGAAAGAAAGTAGACCAGATTATCAATGGTATCCTTCTGATGAAAATGACGCTTGTGGCCTTTGCTATACAAGTGGTACCACTGGCAATCCCAAAGGAGCGCTATATTCCCATCGATCTACGTATTTACACGCTTTGGCATTACTCATGCCCAATGCTGCCAATCTTTCTGTAAGAGACAGGGTATTATTGATAGTACCTCAGTTTCACGTGATGGCATGGGGTTTTCCTTATGTATGTATTCTATCTGGATCTGATATGATCTTGCCAAGTTTACACTTGCAACCGGATGCAATTATTCAAATTTTGGAGCAAGAGAAAATCACTGTTGCTAACGGAGTACCTACTATTTGGTTAGGGGTTTATGACGCGATGAAAAAAAATCCACCAAAAGAAAAATTAGCTTTAAGAGAATATGTAGTTGGCGGATCTGCTTTACCGCCGAGTTTGATTGAAGCATTTGAAAAAGATTTTGGGATAAAAGGTGTGCATGCGTGGGGAATGACAGAAACCTCTCCCATAGGAACAGCAAGTAGATTGCAAAATATTCACGATAATCTAACTGATCATGAAAAGTTGGCGGTCAGAGCAAAGCAAGGAATCGAATTGCCTGGTGTTGAAATAAGAGCAGTGATGGAAGATGGATCTATTGCACCTAGAGATGGAGAAACGGTAGGAGAGTTTGAAATTAGAGGTGCCTGGATTATCAAAAGTTATTATAAATACCACGATAATCACCTTTCTTTTTCAGAAGACGGATGGTTTAAAACCGGTGATGTGGGTACATTAGATGCTCAGGGTTATATGAATATCAGTGATCGAAGTAAAGACCTCATCAAAAGTGGAGGCGAGTGGATTTCTAGCGTTGCACTTGAAATTGCGTTGATGGCTCATCCAGAAATAAAAGAAGCTTGTGTTATAGCAATACCCGATGAAAAATGGGTAGAAAGACCATTGGCTTGTGTAGTTTTTAGAAACGAAAATATTGTTTCCAAGGAAGCATTAAATGCTTTTTTAGGCGAGCATTTTGCCTCTTATCAATTGCCAGATCAATATATTGGAATGAATGAAATTCCTAAAACAAGTGTAGGGAAATTAAATAAAAAAGAATTAAGAAGAAGATGGGCCGAAGGTGAGTTGTAATTCATTAACCATAATTAACATTGTTCCTAGTTGCATTAACTGATTGCTAATTAATCTTGTCATATTTTCGAGGCACAAAATATCTGCATGAGTCGAGTGTTACTTTTAGTTGTTTCCGTGTTTCTTTTTTTGATTTCTGTTGCTCAAAATACATCATCTAGTATTCATGGAATTGTATTTGATACCGCAAGTAAAAAAGGACTTGCGTATGCTACCATTTCACTTGTTAATTCAAAGGATTCAACGCTGATAAATTTTACCAGAGCTGACTCTTCTGGAAAATTTATGCTCAAAAATATTAGTAAAGGATCCTATTTATTGTCTGCTTCATATGTAGGGTTTATTCCGGTATGGCAAAATTTTCAATTGAAAGATGTAGAATCATTGGATATGGGGTTGATAAATTTAACCGATATTAAAAATGCCAGTTCAGTTACGGTTACAGCTAAAAGAGCACCAGTTGTAATGAACAACGATACACTGGAATTCAATACAGAGAATTTTAAAACACAACCCAATGCTGTGGTGGAAGACCTCTTAAAGAAACTACCGGGTGTTACTTTAGATGCTGATGGAACTGTTCGGGTAAACGGACAAAAAATTAATCGAGTACTTGTAAATGGAAAAGAATTTTTTACAGGGGATCCAAAATTAGCTACTAAAAATCTTGATGCGGATGCAGTTGATAAAGTTCAGGTATTTGATAAGAAATCTGACAGAGCAGAGTTTACAGGTGTAGATGATGGACAATCTGAGAAAGCTATCAATCTTAAACTTAAAAAAGATCGCAATAAATCTCTTTTTGGCAAAGTATCAGCTGGGGTAGGTAATGATGGAAAATATGATGGGCAAACCAATATCAATAAATTCAATGGGGATCAACAATTGTCTGCCTTGGGTATGGCCAATAATACCAATCGGCAAGGATTTTCAATCAATGATGTATTGAACTTTACAGGCGAATTATCGAGGGGAATGAAATCAGGAGGAAATATCACCATCCGAACAAATGGAGGTGAAGACAACGCACTCCCCATTTCAGGAATGGGACAGAACCAACAAGGAGTTGCGAATACTTTGGCAGGTGGTGTGAATTTTAATGATACCTGGAACAAAAAAACTGATTTCAATGGAAGTATTGTAGGTAGTGATGTTGATTTAACTACCGACAGATCTACAGTGAGACAAAATATTTTGCCCGGTAATAATTTTGATTATTATGCCAACTCGACTTCTCGAAAAGAGGTGAAACAACAAAAAGCGAATTTTAGTATTGATCAAAAAATTGATAGTACCACTTCGTTTAAAATTGTTCCTCAATTAACCTTACAACAAAATGATAATAGTTCTGGAAATCAATATCAATCTATCACAGCGAAGAAGGCATTATTGAATAGTGGAAATAGCTTAACAACCGCACATTCAGACGCCACCAATATGGTTACAACGGCCCAATTCAGAAAAAAATTAGCAAAAAAAGGAAGAACCATTTCGTCAAACCTAAATTGGAATTATAATAATAGTACCCAAAATGGAACATTGCAGACAAATACTACCTACTATACAAATGGGCTGCCTTTAAAAGATAGTGTGATTAATCAAATAAACAACAGGGCATCTAATGCAAATAGTTTTGGCGGCAACTTGATTTATACAGAACCATTTGGTAAAAAGTCGTTATTGGAATTCAGTTTATTTTATAATACTAGTATCGGTAAAAGTACAAGGCAGTCATGGGATTATAATGCTTCATCGGGTAAATATGATCAGTTAAACAATTTGCAGAGTAATGATTTTAAAAATAGTTTTCAATTTGGCGGTGCAGGAATTAATTGGCGGAGTAATCAGAAAAAATTCAATTATACATTAGGAGCTTCATTACAAAAAACAGAATTGTTAAGTACCAATCAAACAAACGGAAAAAATATTCAACAGGGATTCACAGATGTTTTGCCTTTATTCAATTTGCAATATAAAATGAATAGTACCAGGAATTTAGGTTTGAATTATACAACTTCTACACAAAATCCTACTACTAATCAATTACAGCCTATCATTGATGTGAGCGATCCATTAAATTCTTATGTAGGAAATCCCAACTTAAAACGTACCTATCAACAATCCCTTGATTTGAATTATTTCAGCGCAAATACTTTCACACAAAGTAATTTCTTTGCATTTATTGCAGCTAATAAATCAGACAACGCCATTGTAAATGCTGATATTATTCAGAGTAATGGAACAAGAATGAGTATGCCAGTAAATGCTGATGGGGTTTATTCTTTTTTCGCAAACGCAGATATGGGATTTCCAATTAAAAAACTTTCTTCAAGAATTGACATTGGAATTGGGTCGAATTACAATAATAATATCTCTTTTATAAATGGCGTAAAAAATAATATTCAAAACTCGAGTATAGGTCCTAATCTAAGTTGGTCCTTTGCCAAGGACGATCTTATTGATGTTCGGTTTAGTGCTAGACTCAACTTTAGTAAGGCAATATATGGATTACAGCCTCAGTTAAATAGCAATTACCTCCAACAAATTTATGGTCTTGAATCAACTCAAAATCTTCCCTGGGGACTAATTTTCAACAATACTTTCAACTATACCATCAATACTGGAAGAGCAGATGGTTACAATATCAATATGCCTATATGGAATCTTTCTATGGCAAAAGGTTTTTTGAAAAATAAAAGAGCTGAGATTAAATTCTCTGTGTATGATCTATTAAATAAAAACCAAGGCATTTCTCGTAATGCTAATCAAAATTATATAGAGGATACTCGATATAATGTGTTGAAACGTTATTTTTTACTAACTGCAACCTATCGCTTAAACAAAGCCGGATCAGCTGCACAGGGAGCTCGAGTGATGATCAGGACTATGAACTAAAAGTGAAGAGTGAAGAGTGAAGAAAGACATGTAAATTAAAAAACAAAAAGTTTCCCCTCCATCGCATGCGATGGAGGGGAAACTGGAGCGATTGAGCGAACAGACGGGGTGGTAAGACTAATTGTCAATCCTCATCCTCATCATGCCTGGCCCGCCTTGATTACTCATTAGTTCCTGCATTATTTTCATATACTCTTGCTGGGTTACAACTTTTCCTTTTTTAGGTTCTTTTAATTCTTTTGCATCCACAGTCTTCTTTACCTCTTTTGCAGTATAAACAGTTTGCCCATTATCAATATTTAATTCCAAAATCACACCAGGTAATTGACCATAGTTTTCGGGACCAACCGGACTTATTAAGTCATCTGCAAACCAGGCTACTACTTCAATTTCTTTAGGGGTAGGTCTATTCTTAGAAGTAGTATCCGCAGTAGGGGCGCCGCCTCCACTTGTCATGGTTACTCTTCTCATTCCCATCATCGGTTGATTTATTTTTCTGGTTGCTTTATGGCAACTATAACCTAATATTTGTTTGGTTTCACTGCTTAATTTCCAGGGTTGTTGACGAATAGAATCCGTGATTAAAAAATTCTTTCCCCCTAGTTCAGATGTTTGAATAGATTTTGATTGTGCGAAATTCTTGTATAGATCTCCGCCATCTGCCCCGAAACGCATCATCACCCTTGGTCCACCGCCTCCACCTGCGAAAGGATCCGGAGCTTCATCTTCAGGGACAAGTTTATATACCGACACACTATCACTAAAAAGTAAAATGTGTTCGCTTGTTCTAAATTCAGGCATCATGGCACGCATTTGGTCGTCTTGAATGATTCGATGCATATTGATTTTTCTTTCAAATAGCACTGTGCCCACTTTTTGTTGAGCAGAAAGAGTCATGAATAAACCAAGGAAGTAAATAGAGAATAATATTTTTTTCATCGAGGTTGTTTTATTGGGTCAAATCTAAAGACTTAGTGGTTAAGAATACTGACAATTTGGTTAATTTATGTTAATGAATCGGAGAAAAGGTACAATTGCATAGTACATTTGTTTTTCAAAAAATTAAATATGCTCAGATTCCATGTATCAAAATTGCAAATAGCCCGCTTGCTGATGGTGGCTGCTTTTGTTTTGATAGCTGGATTTCAAATTTACTGGTTGCATAAATTATATGGTGAGGAGGCCTCTGGTTTTAAAAAAACTACTGATGTAGTATTTCGTGAAACCATGTATAAAGTGCAAGCTCAAAGATTAAAACGAGACTCATTCTTTTATAAATATATCCCTGAAGAGAATAGCTTTATGGGCGATGTGGCAGAATTAGTAAATGCAAAAATACCCCGCATTAGTTTTTCTACTAATAGTTCAGAACAAAATAATGAAATCTCTTTTTCAACGAATGTTGATTCGTCGGAAGAGGAGATTAATTTGCAAAATGAGCACTTTGACGAAAAGTCACCTGCTATTGTAATTAATCATACGTCTGATACTAACCATACCAAGAAAATAAAATCAACTAGTATAAATATTACCCAACTGATTCAGGATGGAATTAATTTGGGATTAAGTGAAGCTGGGAAAGAATTGAGAAAAACAAGAGTAGAATTTCATGGTCATCCAGAATTTGAAGGACCAAGAAATAGAAAACCTCCACCTGGCCTTAAACATATGGCTGCAAAAGATGTATTGGTCAAATCGAGGGTCTTGAATGACACTATATCTATTGATCAAATTGATTCGGTTTATAAAAAGGCACTTGCACTAAATGGTATAACAGCTGTTTTTCATATCACTAAAGACAGTATTTTTAAACCAGAAAACTTTGCAGGGAGTGATTTTGCTACTTCTAAAGTGCCAGTTGGTTTTTTAAGTAAAAATGCATATCAGGCAAGTTTTGATACCCCAACTTTATTTCTTTTAGGCAATATGCTACCTCAAATGGGGTTGTCTGTATTACTAGTGGCATTTATTGCTATTACATTTTTGTTCTTATATAGAAACCTTTTGGCACAACGCAGACTTGCCCTGATGAAAAACGATTTTATCAGCAATATTACACATGAATTAAAAACCCCTATCTCTACTGTAAATGTGGCAATTGAAGCATTACGTAATTTTGATGCTTTGGAGAGCCCTGAAAGAACTAAAGAATATCTTGATATTTCAGCTGCTGAATTACAGCGTTTAAGTATGTTGGTTGATAAAGTATTAAAACTTTCGATGTTTGAAAACAAGGACATTGAACTTCAGAAAGAAAATATTGATCTGAAGCAATTGGTAGATGAAGTTGTTTATAGTATGCGATTACAGTTTGAAAAAAATAAGGCTACTATAAGTTTCAAGATATTTGGCTCCGATTTTTATATGAGCGCAGACAGGATGCATATTACAAGTGTGATTTACAATTTAATTGACAATGCATTGAAGTATAGTAAGGAGAATCCAAACATCAATATTGAATTAACTTCTATTTCTAATGATTTGCAATTGTCTGTTTCAGACAATGGAATTGGAATTGAACCTGGCTATACGGATAAAATATTTGATAAATTTTTTAGAGTTCCTTCTGGTGATCATCATAATATAAAGGGCTATGGATTAGGATTAAGTTATGTAGCAGAAGTTGTGCGTAAACACAATGGAACTATCCAGTTAGAAACCGAATTGGGAAAGGGCAGCAGATTTATCATTAAACTACCCAAAGCATGAGTATAAAGATCCTGTATGTAGAAGATGAATTGTTTCTGGGTAAAATAGTAAAAGAAACATTAGAAAGTCGTGGTTTTGAAGTAGTAATGGAAACTGATGGTGCTGATGTTTTGCGAAGTTTTGAAGATGAGCAACCAGATATCTGTATACTGGATGTAATGCTTCCACATCGCAGTGGGTTTGAGATTGCAGAAGACATTCGGAAAATCAATGATGATATTCCCATTTTATTTTTAACTGCAAAAACACTTACTGAAGATTTGGTGCATGGCTTTAAAATTGGGGGCAATGATTATATTAAAAAGCCATTTAGTATGGAAGAATTGATCGTTCGTGTTGAAAATGCACTTCGTGTTAGGAAAGAAGAGCCTATTACAGTATTGGGAGAAACCATTCAAATTGGTAGATATTATTTTCATATTAATAAACAGATTCTTCGATTTGGAACAATTGACAAAAAGTTGTCTTATCGTGAAACTGAGTTATTAAAATACCTTTACATCAATAGTAATGCTATCATAGATCGCCGAGAATTATTGAATCATATCTGGGGTAACGATAGCTTCTTCAATAGCCGAAACCTCGACGTTTATATTACAAAAATCAGAAGTTACCTAAAAGAAGATTCAAACCTCGAAATCATTACCATTAAAGGTGTTGGGTATCGATTTGTGAGAGAGTAGAGCCCATTGTTAGATATAAAATCTACTGTTAAATAATTCTTCCCAATATGTTCCATAAAATTCCAATTCAGAAATAGTCTAAGACTCATAAATTATTAAAGCCATTTGATAGGAGTGGCCTTTTTATTGGTAAGATCCTAAGCTTGATAATGCAGGCAAGGTATTATTGTTAAAATCAAATAGCGTAAGATTTTCCGCACTCGAACCATTCGTAGCAGAATTGCCTTTAAAACTAACCCATTCTGGGGCCCACCAGCAAACCCCTAAACCTTGCTGACCTGGCAATTTATGCATTAGATCAATTAAGGCCTTAGTATACGCATTTTGGCCATCCGGAGTGGCGTCAAATGCAGAGATCAACTGAGATGAAGTACCTACAATATTATTAGTATTGTCGTTCCATAAGAGTGTGAATGGATAAGATGTCTCTGCAATAATGATTGGTTTTTGGTATTTATTGATCAGGCTGGTAAGAGATGCGGACAATACATCTAGACTTTTACCATGCCAAATGGGATAGTAACTTAATCCGATATAATCATAGCTTACGTTTTGAGTTGCCAGATTTCCAAAGAACCAGTCTGAACTGTCAAATCCTGCTATATGGATCATAGTTTTAGTTGTGTTGCTATTGTCTTTCACGGCTCTAATACCTTCTTTGAGTAGTAAAGTATAGTTGCCCCAATTGCTATCAAAGGCACCACCAACTTTTCCAAGATCCCATAAAAATCCACTATTGGTTTCATTCCCAATTTGAACTATTTTAAGGGTGATGCCTGCTGATTTAAATGCTTGAATAGTTCGACTGGTATATTGATAAACACTGTCTTTTAAGTCTGTAAAATTTGCATTTTTCCAGGCAGCAGGTTTTGTTTGATTAGAAGGGTCTGCCCAGGTATCTGAATAATGCAGGTCGAGCCAAATATTGAATCCTTTGGTATTTAAATTTTTTGCAAAATCTATCACTTCTTGTAAACTGGAATGCGCATCAATAGGTGTATGCCAGAGACGAAGGCGAACTGTGTTTAGTCCTTTGTCTTTAAATATTTGAATCAGATCCTTTGTTTGATTGTTGTCTTTAAATATCGTTCCTGCTAATAAAATTTCTGGAGTAAATGAAAGATCTACCCCGCGTATAAAATCTGGATTTAATGGTGCTAATATTGGAGGTAAAGTTGGGGTTACAGGGTCTGGATTAGACGATTTACTACAGGCACTTAAAATAGCTATAGAACTCAAGAGGATCAAAACTCTTTTCATTTTGTAAAGGTAAAGCCCCATTTTTTAATGTCTGAAAATTATTTTCGGCTGCTAAAATATGGAACTGTTAGGTCTTTATATTTTTGAGAGTTCTGTATAATTTACTGCATTACCTTTGAGCTCAAACAGTAAATTATGAATCAGAGTTTTATCAAACGTATACAAGAAGAAGTTGCTGAAATTGATGCTGCTGGATTATTCAAACGCGAACGTATTATTACAAGCGAACAGGGGCCGGAAATAACCGTAAATGGTAAAACTGTTTTAAATTTTTGTGCAAATAATTATCTCGGACTATCTTCTCATCCCAAAGTAATCGAAGCGGCGCACAAAGCGATTGATTCACATGGATATGGTATGAGCAGCGTGCGATTTATTTGCGGCACACAGGATATACATAAGGAACTAGAGCAAAAGATTGCACAGTTTTTAGGTACTGAAGACACGATTTTATATGCTGCTGCCTTTGATGCAAATGGAGGAGTATTTGAGCCATTGTTCAATGAGCAGGATGCAATTATCAGCGATTCACTAAATCATGCTTCTATTATTGATGGAGTTCGTTTGTGTAAAGCACAACGATATCGATATGAACATAATAATATGGACGATTTAGAACAGAAATTGAAAGAAACGGCAAGCCTTAGAAATAGAATTATTGTTACAGATGGTTCTTTTAGTATGGATGGAACCATCGCCCAATTAGATAAGATCTGTGATCTTGCGGATAAATATGACGCCATTGTGATGATTGATGAATGCCATTCATCTGGATTTTTAGGAAAGACCGGAAGAGGTACCCATGAATATCGGGGTGTGATGGGAAGAATTGATATTATCACAGGAACACTAGGTAAAGCCTTGGGTGGTGCAAGTGGTGGATTTACTTCAGGTAAAAAAGAAGTGATAGAAATGTTGCGTCAAAGAAGCAGACCTTACTTATTTTCAAATACAGTTGCACCGAGTATAGTTGGAGCTTCCATCGCTGTGCTAGATATGCTAACAGAAACAACTGACCTTCGTGATCAGTTAGAATATAATACCAACTATTTCCGCACTAAAATGACGGAAGCAGGGTTTGACATCAAACCTGGAGACCATCCTATTGTGCCGATTATGTTATATGAGGCAACTGTTGCTCAAAAATTTGCTGCAGCACTATTAGAAGAAGGCGTTTATGTAATAGGCTTCTTCTATCCAGTAGTGGCAAAGGGCTTAGCTAGAATAAGGGTTCAATTGAGCGCGGCACATACCCATGAACATTTAGACAAAGCAATTACTGCATTCACCAAAGTAGGTAAACAATTAGGGGTGATTAAGTAATAGATATTAATATTTAGTTATAAATTAGAGGAGGTTTTATATTTATTTTCTTCTGAGTTTGTAGAAGGAAAAATTTAATACTTCCTTTATGTCTATTCCATCAGATCAGATTTCCGAGCTTTCAGCAAAAATTAATGCGTTAATTCAAAAACAAGAGAGCTTTCAAAACGAGTTATTAGTTTTAAAGAATCAATTAAGCTTGATTCAAAATAGCGTTGTGGAAATAGCAAGTCCACCTAACAAATTGCCTCCTGCTGAAGCTAGTTCTGCAAAAACAGAAATACCTCAAAATGTTGTTGAAATTTTTGAATCGTATAAAAAAAAGCAACAAGGGGATAACGCAAAACCTGTAATTGAAAATTTTAGTGGCCCTAAAAATAGTTGGGATTTAGAAAAGTTCATTGGTGAAAACCTGATTAATAAAATTGGAATTGCTGTAACTATTATCGGTGTTGCCATAGGTGTAAACTATTCGATTGAACATGGGCTGATAAGTCCATTGTTAAGAATCATTTTAGGATATTTAATTGGCGCTGGCTTATTGGGGTTTGGTTATAAATTAAAATCAAAATATAAACCCTTTAGTGCAGTTCTTACAAGCGGTGCTATTGCCATATTTTATTTTATCAGTTTTGCCGCCTACGATTTTTACCACCTTTATCCGCAGGCAGTAGCATTTGTTTTGATGCTATTGTTTACAGTATATGCAGTTTATACAGCTATCCAATATAATTTTGAGGTTGTTGCACATATAGGATTGGTGGGTGCTTATGCGGTTCCATTCTTGCTAGGAGATAAATCAGGAAGTGCTTTTGTATTATTACTTTATACCGCTATCATCAATATTGGAATACTGGTAATCGCATTTAAAAAGTACTGGAAAAATTTAAACTACGCTTCGTTCGTTGTTACCTGGTTGATATTTGTCACCTGGAATTTTGAAAAATATAATCCCCAAACAGATTTTCTGATTGCGTTTGTATTTGGTATTATTTTCTTCCTGATCTTCTACCTAATGCTAATCAGTTACAAGCTATTAAGAAATGAAATTTTTGCCGTTGCTGATATCGTTTTATTACTTGCTAATAGCTCTATATTTTATACGCTTACATATACTTTGTTAAACGGACAAGCAAACTATAGTTCATTTCTGGGATTATTCACTGTAATAAATGCATTGATGCATTATTTAGTGGCAACATTTGTTTACCAGCAAAAAGAATCTGACAGAAATCTTTATTATACATTGATTGGTTTGTCTTTAACTTTTGTTACAATAACTATTCCAGTTCAGTTTCATGGCCATTGGATAACGATATTATGGATATGTGAAAGCGCCTTCCTATTCTGGATTGGAAAAACTCAGAAAGTAGAATTTTATGAAACAGCTTGTTATCCTATTTTAGTCATCTCATTTTTTAGTCTCCTGGGAAATTGGAACCATGGGTACAGTAATTATTTTCTACAGCATACAACAGCTCAAATTACTCCCATTTTCAATGAATTCTTTTTAACTTCTTTCATATATATACTTGTATTGGGTTTTATGACTTATACCCAGCAAAAAAATACAAAACTAAATACGATAAATCTTTCAAAATCATCAGAAAAGGTTTTGTTATATGTGTTGCCTGTAATGCTATTAGTTGTCATTTATTTTAGCGGCAGTCTTGAAATTTCAAATTATTGGAACCAATGGCAGTTAAAAGTTGATACTAATAAAAGGATACTTGGAAAAGAATATGGAGAAACATTAAGTAAAAGAGAATTTGACTTATTTAGGGGGATATGGTTGTCAATTTATGCTATGATTTATTTTGCCTTTTTAGGTTTCATCAATATCAAGAAAGTCAGAAATTATTATCTTGGCTGGGCTAATATCATTCTCGCTGTTTGGATATTGTTTTTCTTTGTCACTGTAGTTTGTTATAATTTAAATGTATTGCAAGATTCTTTTTTGCATCCATCTGAATCGCTTCCTTTTCATCAACATGGGTTTAGTGCATGGATCAGATATATTAGTTATGTTTCTGGATTCCTCTTATTGTATTCTTTAAAAAAGTATATCGCTCAAAAATTCATTTATCCAACAAAATTGAAACTCAGGATCATTTTCGATATAGTTTTGAATGTTTTTTTATTTTCTGTTGGTAGTTTTCTAATGCTGCATTATTTCTTTGTCTATACCGATGACCCGTTATTGGGTAAATATTGCTTAAGTATTTTATGGAGCATTGATGCTTTGATTTTAATAGTTCTGGGAATATCAAAACAACAAAAGCATTTGCGTGTGATAGCAATCACTATGTTTTCTATTACATTAGTGAAGTTGTTTTTATATGATACGGATGGATTAGGAACTATAGGTAAAACGGTATTGTTTGTTTCAGTTGGGATTTTATTACTGATTGTATCATTTTTATACAATCGATTTAAATCTAATTTGTTGGAAAAATCAACTGTTGAATAATTGTAAGGGAACGTAGAATTATCTTTTTTGGGCTAACTTTGCCTTTAAAACATTACGATGCGTTCGATATTTTCAGGCATTCTGCTAACTGGTATCATCCTTTTTTCTGCTTGCTCCCCCAATAATGTAAAGATTGATAAGGATTTGCAACATTTTTTTGATGAAAAAGAGGTTGTTGGAACTTTTGGTTTGTACGATAATGGTAGTGGGCAGTTCACTATTCACAATATCGCTCGATTTAGAGATTCTGCATTTCTACCTGCTTCTACTTTTAAAATTGCCAATTCTTTGATAGGTATTGAAACTGGAAGAATTGTGAATGAGAAAATGATCATTAAATGGGATGGAGTGGTTCGCCCATTTCCAATGGGCGATAGTACTAAATCATGGAATAAGGACCTTACGATGGAGGAAGCCTTTAAAAGGTCAGCTTTGCCTTATTATCAGGAAGTGGCACGCAGAATTGGAAAAGATACTATGCAATTCTGGTTAGATAGTTTAAAGTATGGGAGTAAGAAAATTGTGTCTCCGGTAGATGTTTTTTGGTTGAATAATACCCTAAAAATTACAGCAGATGAAGAAATGGGATTTGTAAAAAAACTCTATTTCAACCAATTACCCTTTCAGAAACGTACCCAGGAGATTGTTAAGAAAGTGATGATCCAGGAATCAAATGCTAATTATCAATTGGCGTATAAAACAGGTACAGGTACACTGGAAAATGGCAGAACATTATGTTGGATTGTAGGTTGGGTGGAAGAAAACCGACATCCCTATTTTTTTGTGATGAATATGGATGGTAAGCCTGAGGCAAATATTACGTCGTTTCGTTTAGATCTACTAAAATCCATTCTGAAGCAACAGGGCTTTTTAGATGGTAAAAGATAAACAGGAAGTATGAATTTTTTAGCCGGCAGTGTGAACTGCCGGCTTTGTTTTAGAACCTTTCTAGTAATTAACTGTTAGATTTGTAACACATATTTTTACTATGCAATTGTATTGTAATTCGCTAACACAAATAGCAAGATTGGCCACCAGGGAAGTGAAAGTAGGTCATCTTTCCCTTGGGAATTTTAATCCTATAAGGTTGCAGACCATGACTACCACTGATACCATGAACACCATGGCCACGGTAGAACAGACTATTCGATGTATTGAAGCAGGTGCTGAGTTAGTGCGGATTACTGCGCCAAGCAAAAATGAAGCAGAGAATTTGTTGAATATTAAAAACGAGTTGAGAAAGAGGGGGTATAGCACTCCATTAATTGCCGACATCCATTTTACACCTAATGCTGCTGAAATTGCAGCTAGAATTATTGAAAAAGTTCGTGTAAATCCAGGGAATTATGTCGACAAGAAAAAATTTGAACAAATAGATTACACAGACATTGAATACGCTGAAGAAATTGATCGTATCCGTGAACGATTTACTCCGCTTGTTAAAATTTGTAGAGAATACGGAACAGCGATGCGTATCGGAACAAACCATGGTTCTTTAAGTGATCGCATCATGAGCAGATATGGTGATACACCAATGGGAATGGTGGAAAGTGCCATGGAGTTTTTGAGAATCGCAAGAGACGAAAGCTATCATAATATCATATTGAGTATGAAAGCATCTAATCCTCAGGTGATGGTGCAGGCTTATAGATTACTCATTCAACAAATGGATGCTGAGTTCGGCGAATCTTACCCTTTACATTTAGGTGTAACAGAAGCTGGCGATGGTGAGGATGGTCGTGTGAAAAGTGCGGCGGGGATCGGTACTTTATTGGAAGACGGAATTGGAGATACTGTGAGGGTTAGCTTAACGGAAGACCCTGAATTTGAGATCCCGGTTTGCCGTGATCTTGTAAAAAGGTATACTGCTATTGGTAAGCAACCTTCCAATAATGCAATTCCTGCAATCGAAAAACCCAACTACGATCCTTTTCATTTTTCTCGAAGAGAAAGTTTTGCTGTTAATAATATTGGCGGCAAACAAGTTCCGATAGTTGCGGCCGATCTAAGTAAAATGCAAAACATTATTGCCTCAGATTTATCAGCTATTGGGTATCATTATGATCCTATCATCGATAAATGGAATATCTCTGATTCTGCTGCTGATTATATTTTTACCGGACATCAAATATTGCATTTCAATTTGCCTGGAACTTTAAAAGTTATTTGTTATCCGGTTGCTGCAGAAGATTCGAAAGAACCTGAAAAATATTTTCCAATTTATGATGCTGCTGGGTTCTTAGAATCTGAAACAAAAAACCCAGAAATGAATTTCGTTATGGTAGATTGTTATTCGGATGCCACTACCATCAACGACTATACTTATCTCGACGAAATAGCCAATAAGAAAAATGTAGTGCTATGTTTAAGCAGCAAAAATAAACAGGCTATGCCTTCAGTAAGAAGAATGTTCATGGAATTGAACAGTAGAAATATTAAAAACCCTGTTGTTTTAATCACTGATAGCCATTGGAATACTGCAGACGAACACTTAATTCATTTTTCAACTGAAACAGGTGCATTATTTTTAGATGGTTTTGGAGATGGAATTTGTTTAGGCCTTGCAGCTTCTTCTTATCATTCATCTATAGTAAATAATGCATCAGGGAGAAATTATTCAAATAATTTAAGTGCAGAACAGTTCTGTAATAATACTGCATTTAGCATTCTTCAGGCAACAAGAACAAGAATCTCAAAAACCGAATATATTTCATGTCCAAGTTGTGGCAGAACACTTTTTGATTTACAAGAAACTACAGCACGTATTCGAAGTGTAACGAATCATTTAAAAGGAGTGAAGATTGCCATTATGGGGTGTATAGTAAATGGTCCAGGTGAAATGGCAGATGCCGATTTCGGATATGTAGGAAGCGGAGCAGGTAAAATTACTTTGTATAAAAGTAAAGAGATCATGAAAAAAAACATTGATAGCAGTATCGCAGTTAATGAATTGATTCAGCTTTTAAAAGATAGCGGTGCTTGGGTAGATCCAGCATAAAACATTTCTAATTGAATTATTCATCATGGAAACAGATTTTCTTGTAATAGGTTCGGGGATTGCAGGTTTGACCTTCGCGTTAAAAGTAGCTGAAGGTATGCCTGAAAAGAAAATCACTATCATCACAAAAACTGATGCTGATGAAACCAATACCAAATACGCTCAAGGCGGTATTGCAGGTGTTTGGGATGAAAAAAATGATAGTTACGAGAAGCATATTGAAGACACATTAATTGCAGGTGATGGATTATGTGATCAATCTATTGTTGAAATAGTTGTTAAAGAAGGGCCTGAAAGAATTCGTGAGATTATTGATTATGGTGCAGAATTTGATAAGGATGCTAAGGGGAAATATAGTTTAGGGAAGGAAGGCGGACATAGTGAAAATAGAATACTCCATCATAAAGACGTTACAGGAAAAGAAATAGAACGTGCTTTGCTGGATCGTTTGGAATCTATGGCAAATATTGAACTGATCAATCATTGTTTCGTAGTAGATATTATTACACAACACCATCTTGGCTATCTTGTTACAAAGTCAACACTTGATATCACTTGTTATGGTGTGTATGTTTTAAATAAGCAAACCAATCAAATTGGTAAGATTTTATCGAAAATAACCGTGCTTGCTTCTGGAGGATGTGGGCAAGCTTACAGAACTACTACCAATCCGAAAATCGCAACCGGTGACGGTATTGCAATGGTTTATCGTGCAAAGGGTAAAATCGAGAACATGGAATTTATACAATTCCATCCTACCGCTTTATATGAACCTGGTGTATCACCTTCATTTCTAATTACAGAAGCAGTTAGAGGTGACGGTGGAATATTAAGAAATAAATCCGGAGAGGCTTTTATGGAAAGGTATGACGAAAGAAGAGACCTTGCTCCGCGTGATATAGTGGCTCGTGCCATCGATAATGAAATGAAGAGAACTGGTACAGAACACGTATACTTAGATTGTAAGCACATGGATAAGGAAAAATTTGTCCATCATTTTCCTAATATTTATGAGAAATGTGTAAGCCTTGGGATAGACCCGATGCATCACATGATTCCAGTAGCACCTGCCGCACATTATAGTTGTGGTGGGGTAAAAACCGATGAATGGGGTAGAACCTCCATTCAGAATCTTTATGCTTGTGGAGAATGCGCAAGTACAGGATTGCACGGTGCTAATCGTTTAGCCAGTAATAGTTTACTGGAAGCAATGGTCTTCTCGCATAGATGTTTTATCGATAGTTGTAAAAATGTAAAAGATATTTCTTTTGAATATCGTATTCCAGATTGGAAAGCTACTGGTACAAGTGATCCAAGAGAAATGATTTTAATTACGCAAAGTCAGAAAGAACTTACTCAGATTATGAGTGATTATGTAGGTATTGTTCGAACTGATGTTCGATTGGAGAGGGCTATGAAAAGATTAGATCTATTATTTACAGAAACAGAAGAGTTGTATCGATCTACCAAAGTGTCTCCCCAACTTTCGGAATTGAGAAATCTGATTACAGTGGGCTATTTAATTGTAAAAGGTGCACAATTCAGAAAAGAAAGCAGAGGGTTGCATTACAATACAGATCATCAACACAAAAGCGATTTACTGCAGAATATCATTTTATAAGTTGTTAAGCATTTGCAATGTATTATTTTACTTACGGCTTCTTTTATCTTTTATCTCTGATTCCCTGGCGAATCATGTTTCTGATTGCAGATGCTTTTTATGTATTGGTATATTATGGTTTCGGTTATAGAAAGGCAATTGTGATGAAAAATCTTGCTATTGCATTTCCGGAAAAAACTGATGCTGAAAGAACCAGGATTGCAAAGGATTTCTATCACAATTTTATCGACATGATTTTCGAAACAATCAAAATGTTTTCGATCAGTAATAAAGAATTACAAAAGAGATTTAGTGCTAATCCTGAAGTGTTAAATGATTTATACGACAGTGGTCAAAATATACAATTAGAATGTGGTCATTTTTTTAATTGGGAAATCGTCAACCTGAATATTGGTTTGATTAGCCGCTATCCTTTCATTGGTGTATATCAACCACTAAGTAATAAAGTGATGGATCGTATCATGTTGAAAATGCGTCAAAAGAATGGTACCATATTGATTCCTGCTTCAGACTTTAAAACCAATTTTAATGATTATGTAGAAGACCGTTACGCTATGGGATTGGCTGCAGATCAGAATCCGCCTAGTGAATTCAAAGCCCATTGGGTAAAATTCTTTGGCAGGTTAACTCCTTTCGTGGTAGGCCCTGAAAAGGGTGCCAAAGAAAAAAATACCGCTATTGTATTTGGACATTTTTATAAAGTGAAGCGTGGATACTATAGGGTTGATCTAGAACTGATCACAACTACTCCTAATAATTATGAGCCAGGTAAACTGACTCAAATTTTTGCCGATCATGTTGAGAGAGCAGTTCGAAAAACACCTGCAAATTATCTTTGGAGTCATCGTCGTTGGAAATGGGAATTCGATCCGGAAAAGCATGGACATTTATTAGTGAAATAAAAAAAGGTCCGATAATTATTTATCGGACCTTTTTTTATTTTATTCAGCAACTATCGGATCAGGTTTTATAATCTCAATTTTATCTCCCAATAATTTAATTTGTGCAAAGCCACCAATGACATTTCTTAGGTTATGAAAACCTTGTCTTTTTAAAAGTGATAAGGCAATCACACTTCTATAACCACCGGCACAATGCACATACATATTGTGTGTGTCTTCAAGGTTAGCCATACTAGCAGGATCAATGAGGTCATTCAAAGGAATATTTATAGCAACACTTACATGTCCCTCTGCGTACTCAGTTTCTTTGCGTACATCAATTACCACCAGGTTTGAGTCGAATGGAATATCCATTGCCAACTCATCTGCCTCTACATCAATAATCATATCATGTTTTTCACCTGATGCAATCCATGCAGCATAACCTCCCGATAAATATCCTTCAAACTTTTCAAAGCCTACTCTTGCCAATCGAACGATGGATTCTTTTTCTTTTCCAGGTTCAGTTACCAATAATATAGATTGATCGAATGGAAGAAGATTGCCTGCCCATTCAGCAAACCTACCTTCTAATCCAATGCTTATTGAACCAGGTACAAATCCTTCAGTAAATACAGTAGAGATTCTTGTGTCCAAAATGAAAGTGTTATCGCTCTTCATTTTATTCTTGAATGCTTCAATTGATAAGGCATTCATCCCATTCTCAATAACTGCATTGATATTTGTATAACCTTCTTTATTGATCTTGGCATTTATTGGAAAATAAGAAGGCGGTGCTTCTAAACCCTCCGTTACTGCTTTTATGAAAGAAGGTTTATCTGCTTGTTGTAAAGCGTAGTTTCCGGCTTTTTGCTCTCCAATAGTACTAAATGTTTCTGACCCCAAACTTTTCCCACAACTACTTCCTGCACCATGTCCAGGATATACAATTACTTCATCTGCCAAAGGAATGATCTTTGTTTGAAGGCTTTCATAAAGCATTCCTGCTAAATCCTCCATAGTGATTTCATTTGCTTTCTGTGCCAGATCTGGGCGTCCAACATCTCCTACAAATAAAGTATCTCCCGTAAAGATTGCATGGTCTTTTCCTTGCTCATCTTTTAATAAATAACAACTACTCTCTAAAGTATGTCCGGGTGTGTGTAACACTTCAATTTGAAGTTGACCAATATCAAATCTTTCACCATCCTTTGCAATATGTACTGGTAAATTTGTAACCGTACCAGGTCCATAAATGATTGTTGCACCAGTAGCCGCTGCAAGGTCTAGATGTCCGCTCACAAAGTCAGCATGAAAATGTGTTTCAAAAATATATTTGATAGTGGCATTCCTTTTTTCAGCCAAATGCATATATTCTTCAATATCTCGAAGAGGATCTATCACTGCTGCTACACCTTCGCTTTCAATATAATAGGCAGACTCGCTTAAACAGCTTGTATATAATTGCTCTACAAACATTTATTTTATTTTAAGCAAAGATAATAGCAAGCTTCAAGCCACCAATAGAAATGGCTAGAAAGACTTGCTAAGTAAAGTAAATAGGGGTAAAAAGTAGAAATTAGCCTACCAATGTTTCAACGAATGCAACTACTTCAGCTAAGCGTGCATAGTTTACTGAATAATAGATGAATTTGCCATCCCTTGAAGTAGCTACAATTCCCGCTCTTCTTAAGATAGCCAAGTGTTGTGAAGCCACAGATTGCTCTAAACGCAATTTCACGTAAATCTCGGTAACAGTCATTTTTTGCTGCTCATCAAGTAATTTAATGATCTGCTGACGAAGCTTGTGGTTAATGGAACGTAAAATCAGTGCTGCTTTTTTAGTATGAATAAAATCAACTTTTAAAGCTGCCTTGCTGGCATTTAATACCACTGATTGCATTGTTTGACTCATGGGGGGGAGTTTTAGCGTTAAGAATAATGAATTAATTAAATTTAAATCTCATACAAAATTACGGTTTTTAAATTAAATAATTTGCCAATATATGTAATAGAAAGGTCATTTTTTTGGAGGTGGCGAATAAAAAGATTTTAAATAATAGGGTTCGCAATAGGCCAAATTTGCAAATTTCTTTTCTTCTAAAGCATTGAATGCCAATTCACTCATATCTTCTGCCTGGTGTTGCACTTTTGAAAATATAGCATGATGATGGTTACATATAGGTTGAAATTTAACAGAACCAGACCCACTAAAAATTACCGAATGATCCTTCAAAACAGATACAAATGAGTCCTCATCGAGAATTTTTGCGTTTGGAGCTTCAATAACATTTAGTTTATTATCATATATGGCAGTAAACACTTCCATCCTTCTCGCATCAATCATAGGTACATACAGATAGTTATTTGCAGTATCGCCGGCAGACTTAATTACTGATATCGCTATGATTTTCAATGTATTAATAGTTATTAAAGGTTTTTGTAAGGCATAACAAAGCCCTTTAGCAGAAGCTAGTCCCACCCTCAAACCAGTATATGAACCAGGCCCTTCGGATACTGCAATGGCATCTAAGTTTGACAATTGTTGACCGTATTTTGTCATTAATTCTTGAATGGCAGGTTGTAGAAATGAACCATGGTTTTTCTGATCCATACTTACTTTCGAGAGGATAGGAACACCATTTTTGCTAAGGCAAATACTAGCGTGTTCGGTTGCGGTATCAATTTGTAAAATTAGCGCCATTATTTAGTTTCAATTGGAAGTATTTTGAATAGTCAGCTCCCTTAAAAGTGCTGGAGCTACTGCATATCGGTCATCTTTTAAAAATAGTATTTCCAGAAGTTTCGCAATTTTTGAAAGTCCAATGATACCAGCCCAATCAAAAGGACCGAATGGGTAATTAGTTCCCAATTTCATGGCAATATCAATTTCTTCTTTGGAACTAATCTCTTCTTCTAATGCAAAATATGCTTCATTGACGATCATGGCAATAACTCTGGCTGCAATAAACCCAGGTTCATCAGGAACTACCACAGCTTTTCGGCCTATTTTTTCCAGGAGTTCTAAACCACCTTGACTATTTACATCATTACCGGATGCAATTTCCCAAATTGGCCTGTTTAGAAAACTATTCCAGGCATTCATGCGAATGGCATTAGCTGGTAATTCATTGGAAGATTGATAAACTGCATTCACAAATACCAGGGATGATTGTATGTTTTCAAATGTCCAACCTTCTTCTTCAAAGCAAAGATCGAAGTATGCAACTGCATCATCTGGGTATTGTCCATTTGTTACCCATTGAAATTGCAGACCTTCTTTCCACTCCATCGATTCCAGAGTAGCCTTCTGTTCCTTGCTTGCTTTTACAACAATTTGCATTTGTTTTTATTAGTTAGCAAATTTAGGTTGGTAGCTTGATGGAAATGCAGCAAATTGCCATACAAATTAAAATATATGCCAAAACAAGTCATCAACACAGATAAAGCACCTTCACCAATCGGACCATATAGTCAGGCAGTTCGTGCTAATGGAATGGTATTTTTAAGCGGGCAGGTTGCATTTGTTCCTGAAACAGGAGAGTTGGAACAAAGTAATTTAGAAGCCGAAACACACCAGGTAATGAAAAATATTCAGGCAGTTTTGGACGAGGCCAAAATTAGCTTCGAACATGTTGTAAAGACTACTATTTTTTTGAGTGATATGTCTTTATTCGCTCAGGTTAATGCAGTGTATGGCACCTACTTTTCAGGCGATTTCCCAGCACGAGAAACTGTTGCCGTTAAAGGATTGCCCAGAGGTGTAAATGTTGAAATCAGTATGATTGCAGTAGAAAAATTATAAGTAAAGAACGGTAGCAATATAAGATGTACTGAAATTTATAGTTTCCTGGGGTTCCAAAATCTGGAGCCCCATTTTATTATTAAATGCATCTGGAGCAGAGCTTAAATTTTCTATGGCAATTTTTTCCCTATCATCAGGAGTATAGAATTGCATGTAAGGATAATTAATAGATGGCACAATGGTGAGTTGTAAATTTTTATTACTGAGGGTACATCTTGGATGTATGAAGTTTTTATCCAGTAAAAAACAATTATCTAGAAAAACACCTTTCATCAACAGACCATTTGTGAATCGCTCATCATTTATTAAAACACCAGTTGGAATAAGTTCTGAATCAAATTCAACCTGTTGCTTAGTATCGATTTGTAATGTATAATCATCAACCGAATCGCCCAAAGTAAAATAGGGGTGCCAACCATCGGATACAGGAATGGCAATGGCACTAGCGTTAGTTATAGTGGTAGTTACAGAAAGCTTATTTCCAGTCTCCAGTTTCCATAATATTTGTATGAGATATGGGAAAGGATAGCCCTTTTCATTTCCGGGATAAGAATAATATAATTCTACACTGGCACTTTTATCATCTGCCCTTGTGGATTGAATTTGATATGTCGCATCATAAATGATCCCATGAATGGCATGGTTTCCAAGAAACCATTTTTCTATTTTAAAAGATTCATCATCCCATTGATATTTACCTGCTCCCATTCTGCAAACAAAAGGGGAAAGCTTGGCACTTTTAAAGCCGTTTGTGATATTTTCCTGAGCATCAACTACTGAATTAAATCCAGCAACTAGGTTCTGATTTTTTCCCTGATTTGTAATGCTAAATGCATTTAATATTCCACCAAATGCGTAAATTTCAGCAGTAGTTTGGTTGTGAAGATCCTTCAGTGTAATAACTGGAGCATTTTGGCGATGGTCTACAAATACTTCGAATGACATATGTTGGAGTTGAAAATGAAGTTAAGTAAATTTTTAGTTCAGTTAGACATAAAAAATCATTCCATAACCATCCGAAATTTTAAGATTAAAAAGTATGATACAAATAGTTAAAACGGATTCTGGTAATACTGATTTCCAAACTTTAGTATCATTATTAGATGCTGATCTGGCATTAAGAGATGGTGAAGATCATGTTTTTTATGCGCAGTTTAATAAGACCGACAAGATCAAATATGTTATTCTAGTATACCACCATCATTCTGCAATTGCTTGCGGCGCTATTCGAGAATGGGATAATGGAATCATGGAAATTAAAAGAATGTTTGTACTTCCGGAATTTCGAAGAAAAGGTTATGCGCAAATGGTAGTAGAGAATCTTGAAAAATGGGCTGGTGAACTA
Source organism: Chitinophagaceae bacterium (assembly GCA_947371755.1). Classification (GTDB taxonomy): domain Bacteria; phylum Bacteroidota; class Bacteroidia; order Chitinophagales; family Chitinophagaceae; genus Sediminibacterium. The sequence continues at coordinate 68,062 of CANBQT010000002.1, read as the reverse complement.
GGATTCGATAATTGTATACTTGAAACGGGCAAGAATCAACCCGAAGCCATCCAACTTTATCAAAAAATCGGGTTTAAAATCACCCCCAATTATGGACAATATGAAAATGTTGAGAATAGTGTTTGTATGCATAAAAAAGTAGTTCTATGAAAATCATTTCTAGACTCATTATTTGTTGTTGCCTTTTGTGTTCAGTTGTAAAGTCGAGTGCATGGGTTTATCCTGAACACCGGTACATTGCTATGCTTGCCATTCAACAAATGAAACCAGCGTATCGTACTTTATTAAATCAGCTTTGGTAACTTATCGAAGTACACAATTTGATTTCCCACTACTTGAGTATGTGCCATTAAGGTCATTTTCTCAGGATCAGGCCTCAAACTTAAAAATTCAATTTTCTTTTGGTGTAGATATTCCTAAAATTACGGAAGTCTTAGTACCTAATGCGTATGATCCTATTGTATTAAAACCTATATGGAATATTAATGCTAGAGTATTATTTAATTGGCGTCATTATTTTTAATTCCCTTTTTCTTTTTAATCAACTCATAACTCAAGATTACCAAAAAATAAAAACAAACATCACCCGCAATTTTACCTGCTAAGATTCCCAATGTAAAATTGTTTAAAAGTATCGGAAACCAATACATAAAGAAAGGACGCACAATAAAATCATCTATCAACCCAGCGGGACCGAATTCTAATAAAATCTTGGCAATGATGATTCCATAGTTTTGAAAACCTAATTGCTTATTATTGGGAATACTCAATTCCTTTTTTACAGAAATTACTTGTTTAATAAAGATCATTGCATAAAACCCAATAGCTTCTCCTAATGAACCTGCAAATGCTATGATGATTGCATTGTATCCTGCATATTTTGCAATGAATGCTGCTAGTAAAGCTGTAATAGTTCCTGCAATCTCAGAAGGCAGGTAACGCTTAATCCATTCTTTAGGTTTGTGTTTTATCATATTCGATTCAAATATCAGTTAAAACTGTACAGATTTATTCTCTAATTTTAAACCTGCCTTTTAAATTCGGTTATTAGAATCAATGGAATACCATGAAAGAAACCAGTTCAAATAATCAGCTGCTAAAAACTATTCTCAGATTATTTATTTCGTTTTTATTTTTGATTTTGTTAAGTAACGTTGCGTTTTCACAAAAGGCAACAGATGACTTCAGCGGTAAGTGGAAAACTGAAGAGGGGGGTATTGTAGAAATTTCCAGATTCGAGAAAGGCTTTATTGGCGTTGGAGCAGTAAAGAAAATTGTAATAATGAAAGACCTAGAGTTTGTGAATGGAAAATGGGTTTCTGAAATGACAAATCCTACCAAGCATCAAACAGCCAATTGTGAATTAGTATTGGAAGCCAACCGAATTAAGATAATTGCTCGAAAAGGCATTTTTTCCAAAACTATCTATTGGACAAAATTATAACCCCAATTAAACTAACAAGTGTTAACTATTGCTTCCAATCATGTATTTTTACTGTTCAATGAAGCAGTAAAATGGCTTATATAGCAAAGAATAAGATCAGGATTGTTACGGCCGCAAGTTTGTTTGATGGGCATGACGCAGCCATTAATGTCATGCGCCGGATCATGCAATCTAAAGGAGCTGAAATTATCCATCTTGGTCATAATAGAAGTGTTCTTGAAATTGTAGAGTGTGCCATTGAGGAAGATGTGCAGGGTATTGCTATAACATCCTATCAAGGTGGGCATCTAGAGTTTTTTAAATACATGAAAGACCTATTGGATCAAAATGGCTGCAGTCATATTAAAATATTTGGTGGAGGTGGGGGCACAATTTTGCCCGAAGAAGTGAGGCAGTTACATCAATATGGAATAAGTAGGATTTATAGCCCAGATGATGGTCGCCAGATGGGACTGGAAGGAATGATTGAAGATTTAATTAAACAATGCGATTTTGAATTGCCCTCAACATTCAATTATGTCCATTCTTTGAAATTGGATGAGAAAAAAGATATACGAAAAGTTGCCAGGCAAATCACCAATGCAGAAAATGTAAATGGGTTTCATACAATCATTCTCACAGAGGAGCAGAAAAAGATTCCAGTTTTAGGTATTACTGGAACAGGTGGGGCAGGGAAGAGTTCTGTTACAGATGAATTAGTTAGAAGGTTCTTGCAACATTTTTTAGACAAAACAATTGCAGTGATTTCAGTGGACCCTTCTAAGAAAAAAACGGGAGGTGCATTGTTGGGCGATCGGATAAGAATGAATTCTATTTCAAATGCGAGGGTTTATATGCGCAGCATGGCAACGCGTGATGACAATACTGCCTTGAGTGCTTATATGCAGGATGCCATTGATATCTGTAAACATACTGGGTTTGATTTGATCATTTTAGAGAGTGCTGGTGTTGGACAAAGTGACGCAAGCATTTTGGATTTCTGCGATTTGAGTTTATATATCATGACGCCGGAATATGGTGCTGCATCTCAGCTAGAAAAAATAAACATGTTGGATTATGCAGATATTGTTTGTATCAATAAATTCGACAAAGCAGGAGCATTAGATTCATTACATGACGTTCGAAAACAGTATAAACGAAATCATAATCTATGGAATGTTAAAGACGATGAACTGCCCATTGTTGGAACTATTGCAGCACAGTTTAACGACCTTGGCATCAATGAATTATTTATTCGACTAGTTAATACAATTGTTTTAAAAACAGGGGTTCAATTTGGTCCTGATCCCAGTACTTGGTTAAAAGGAGAGGTTGCTACTCAAACTCAAATCATCCCTCCCAAAAGAGTTCGTTATTTATCAGAAATAGCAGAACAGAATAGAAGTTATGATGCATGGGCAACAGAGCAAGCTGCTATTGCAAGTAAATTATATCAGATCAATGGAACTATTCAGTTGATACAAAATGATACTACTTTAAAAGACCAAAATGCCGGCGAGCTTTTGAGGGGAATGAAAAATCATTTTGAGGGAAAGTTGAATCCTGAATGCAAAAGATTAATGGAGGAATGGCCTACAATCATTAAAAAATATAACTCCGACTTTTTTGAATATCAAGTGAGAGATAAGACAATACAACAGTCTTTGGTGAACATCACTTTAAGTGGCACAAGAATTCCCAAAATTTCTTTACCTAAATATAAAGACTGGGGCGATATCTTAAAATGGCAATTACAAGAAAATGTACCTGGAGAATTTCCTTATACAGCTGGTTCATTTGAGTTGAAAAGGCAGGGCGAAGACCCTACCCGGATGTTTGCAGGCGAAGGTGGACCAGAGCGCACCAATAAACGCTTTCATTATGTATCAATGGGCCAGCCAGCCATTCGTTTATCGACAGCATTTGATAGTGTTACGTTATATGGGGAAGATCCAGATCCAAGGCCTGATATCTATGGGAAAGTGGGTAATAGTGGCGTAAGCATAGCTACTTTAGATGATGCAAAGAAATTGTATAGCGGATTTGACCTTTGTGATCCAAAGACATCTGTAAGCATGACGATAAATGGCCCAGCCACTATCATACTGGCCTTTTTTATGAATGCGGCAATCGATCAATTGTGTGAAAAATATATCGATGAAAACAATGGCTGGCAGGAAGTTGAGGCTTACTTGAAAAATAAATACAAAACTGAGATACGTCCTATTTATTATAATCCCACTTCACCCGAACGATTACCAGAAGGAAATAATGGACTCGGTTTAAAATTATTAGGTATCACAGGGGATGAAGTGCTTCCAAGGGAGATTTATCAAAAGCTTAAAGCAGCGGCACTTCAACAAGTAAGAGGTACTGTGCAAGCGGATATTTTAAAAGAAGATCAAGCCCAGAATACTTGTATTTTCTCAACTGAGTTTGCTTTAAAATTAATGGGAGATGTGCAACGGTATTTTATAGATGAGAAAGTTCGGAATTTTTATAGTGTTAGTATCAGTGGGTACCATATTGCTGAAGCAGGTGCCAACCCAATTACACAGTTGGCATTTACTTTATCCAATGGATTTACCTACATAGAATACTATTTAAGTAGAGGCATGCATATTGATGATTTTGCAGCAAATCTTTCTTTCTTTTTTAGTAATGGGATGGACGCAGAGTATAGCGTAATTGGTAGGGTAGCAAGACGAATTTGGGCTAAAGCCATCAAATATAAGTACCAGGGTAATGATCGTTCCCAAAAATTAAAATATCATATACAAACAAGCGGAAGGAGTTTGCACGCCCAGGAAATTGATTTTAATGATATACGCACCACGCTTCAAGCCCTATATGCTATTTACGATAATTGCAATAGTCTTCATACGAATGCTTATGATGAAGCAATAACCACACCAACTGAAGAAAGTGTAAGAAGGGCAATGGCCATTCAGCTTATAATTAACCGAGAACTTGGAACTGCCAAGAACGAAAATCCAAACCAGGGAAGTTTTTTAATGGAAGAATTGACAGATCTGGTGGAAGAAGCGGTATTATTAGAATTTGATCGTTTAACTGAGAGAGGCGGGGTATTAGGAGCCATGGAAAGGATGTATCAGCGAAATAAAATTCAAGAAGAAAGCCTTCAATACGAAACATTAAAACATACTGGAGAATTGCCAATTGTTGGCGTGAATACTTTTTTGAATAAAAAAGGAAGCCCAACTATTTTGCCCGGAGAAGTCATTCGTTCCACAACCGAAGAAAAACAACAACAAATTCAGAACCTCTTACAATTCCAAAAGCGCAATAAAGAGAAAAGCGAGGCAGCCTTATTACGTTTAAAGAAAGTAGCCATACATAACGAAAATATCTTTGATGAATTAATGGAAACAGTAAAATATTGCTCATTAGGTCAAATTACCCATGCTTTGTACGAAGTTGGAGGTCAGTATCGCAGAAATATGTAGGAAGGTTTTACACTTCTTTTAAAAAAAAGCTAACTTGATGGCCGTTTAAAAAATGAGAAATATGTTGTTTAAAAGATTTTTATTGGCATTTGGATGTATTCTTATTGCAATAAATGTGCTTAATGCACAGTATAGAAGAATTGACACCACTATGAAAGTGGGTAAGGCTGGGTATCGGGTTTTTTGTACAAACAAGAGTCCCGAAAAAAATAATCTTAGTATTACGCCTATTGGTTTTGAAGCTGGTTCTAGAGAAATAACGATTGAAATAAAAGGTAGAATTTTATCTACAGAATCAGACGACCTCAATAACGATGGTTTTCCCGATCTGATTATGTATGTGTACAGTAGCGATGTAAATGGTTACGGGAAAGTATTTGGGATTTATTCCGATAAAAACCAGGGAATTCGTCCAATTATTTTTCCAGATATCATGGACGACATGAAGCTTTCTATTGGATATAAAGGTCACGATGAATATAGTTTGGTAGAAGGGAATGTGATGCGCCGTTTTCCCGTTTATCAAAAGGTAGATAGTGTTGCGTTTGCACCGAATGGAATGATAAGACAAATTCAATATCGCGTAGTTCCAACAGAACAGGAAGGTTTTAAATTTAAAGTGCTAAGGTCATTTGAATTTAAAAAACAGCAACCCTAATTTTATAAGAACCTATTGATTTTATTTGCTTTATAATTTTTCTTTATGAAGAAGCTTTTAATTATTGTTACTACTTTATTTGCTGCACAGTTTATTGCTGCTCAGAAATCCGATGATTTAGCAGCTTCAAGAAGAACCCTTCCAAATGGCTGGAGTTTGTCTCCTGTTGGAAGAAGTTTGCCATTGGGCGATTTGCCACTTAATATGGCAGTAAGTAAATCAAAAAAGTTATTGGCTGTTACCAATAATGGTCAAAGTGTTCAGAGTATCGAATTAATAGATCCTGTTACTGAGAAAATTTTGGACTCGGTAACGATTGCTAAAAGTTGGTATGGGTTAGCTTTTAGTGCGGATGAAAAGTTCCTTTATGCTGCTGGTGGTCATGATAACTGGATCTTAAAATACAGTATTCATGAAAAGAAATTAAAGCTAGAAGATAGTATTGTACTAGGAAAAAAATGGCCCAATAAAATAGCACCTGCAGGAATTGCTTTGGATGATGAGAGAAATATCATGTATGTTGTAACGAGAGATGATCATTCCTTGTATGTAGTTGATCTAACAACTAAGATAGCTATTCCCTATAGCTTAGGTGCTGAAGCATTTACATGTGTATTATCTCCAAATAAAAAGGAGTTGTATATTAGTTGTTGGGGATGTGATAAACTAATAGTATTCGATACAGAAAAGAAAAATGTGGTTGAACAGATAGCAGTTGGTGATAATCCCAATGATGTAGTTCTGAATAAAAAAGGTAATTGGATTTTTGTTGCCAACTCAAATGATAACACTGTATCCATTATAGATGCAGCGAAACGAAAAGTAATAGAGGTTCTGAATGCTGCATTATTTCCGGATGCACCCAACGGCTCTACAACTAATGGGCTTGCTTTGAGTGAGGATGAAAAAACTTTATATATCGCAAATGCAGATAATAACTGCTTAGCTGTGTTTGATGTAAGTAAACCTGGGGCTAGTAAAAGTAAAGGGTTTATTCCTGTAGGTTGGTATCCAACAAATGTAAAAGCAATTGGTAAGAAAATATTTGTAGCTAACGGGAAAGGCTTTTCATCAATGGCAAATCCTTATGGACCAAATCCATTTGCGAACAAACAGCAGGTAAATTATCAGCAAGGGGATTTAACGAGGCCAAAAGATGTGCAATATATAGCTGGATTGTTTAAAGGAACAATGAGCATTTTCGAAGAACCATCTCCTTCTCAAATGGCCATTTTTTCCAAACAAGTATATTTAAATACTCCTTACAAAAAAGAACAGGAAACAATTGCTGAAGGTGAGAAAGGAAATCCCATCCCTAGAAAAGTTGGCGATAAAAGTCCGGTTAAATATGTTTTTTATGTAATCAAAGAGAATAGAACCTATGATCAGGTACTAGGAGATATTAAAAAAGGAAATGGTGAACCACGCTTAGTTCTATTTGGTGAAAATGTTACTCCCAATCAACATGCATTAGCAAATGAGTTTGTTTTACTTGATAACTTTTATGTAGATGGGGAAGTAAGTGCAGATGGACATAATTGGACAACTGGAGCTTATGCCACAGACTTTCTGGAAAAAAATTGGGTGAGTAGTTATGGAGGTAGGGGTGGTAGTTATGATGCCGAAGGAAATAGAGGGGTGGCTAATAATAAGGGAGGCTTCATCTGGGATCATTGCAAAAAAGCAGGGGTTAGTTATCGAACCTATGGTGAATTTGCAGATAATTTTAAACCGAATATTCCTTCTTTGAAAGATCATCTTTGTCCTTATTTTACTGGCTTTACTGGTATGGTAAAAGATACAACCAGGTTTGGACAGTGGAAACGGGAATTTGATTCTTTACTAGCGGCAGGATCTGTACCTAATTTCAATACAGTTCGTTTTGGAAATGATCATACAGAGGGTTTGAAAAAAGGAAGACCAACACCTTATGCACACGTGGCTGATAATGATTTAGCAGTGGGCATGTTTATTGAATATTTGAGTAAGAGTCCGATTTGGAATGAAACTGCCATTTTTATTGTAGAGGATGATGCACAAAATGGTGCTGATCACGTGGATGCACACAGAAGTCCAGCCTATGTGGCTGGAGGATTTGTAAAAAGAGGTATTGTAGATCATACCATGTATTCTACTTCTTCTATTTTGCGAACCATTGAATTGATACTGGGTATTCCACCGATGAGTCAATATGATGCAGCGGCAACTCCTTTGTGGAGAGTATTTGCATCAACCTCGAATGCAATTGGTTTTACTGCGAGAAATAGTCGAATAGATCTTGGAGAAAAAAACATGGCAATGAATGAATGGCAAAGACGCTCTGAAAAATTTGATTTTGCTAAAGAGGATGCTGTTCCTGATTTAGAATTCAATATCGTTTTATGGCATGGTTTAAAAGGAGATCAGGAAGCATTCCCTGCACCCAAGAGAGCCGCATTCTTCAAGGAAATTAAAATGGACAAGGACTAATTAGCGGCCTGAAATGATCACGATTTTGGTAACCATTTTTTCTTTTCCTGTATCGTCTCTAATTAAAACAAGATAGACGCCGCTGGCTACTTTTTGGCCTTTATAATTTTTACCATCCCAGATGGCCTGTCCGCCCAATGCTCTGGTTTGGTATACTAAAGTGCCATTTAATTCAGCGATCTTTACCAATCCATTGTTTACGATTCCTCTGATACCAATGCTGCCATTGTATCCTGGAGGAACAGGGTTTGGAAATACAAGTACTGTTTGATTAGTCTCTGAGCCCTCTGTTGCGGTACTTCTAAAACTACAAATTCCTTTAATTGTGGCGATGAATACTTCGCCCGTGATTGGATCGATAGCAATTTTCTTTACATCGTTACTAAGTAGCGGACTATTATCGGTATTGAATTGATAGATAATTTTATCTCCTTCAGCAGAGATCAACCAAAGTCCATTTTTTGTTCCTACCCATTTTCTGTTAGCCCCATCAACAGCAATACATTGAACTGTTTCATCATGAAATAAATAACCTGCAAATCGATCTTGTTGCACAATTGGTAAAATGGCGTCGCAGCCTGAACCATTAAATATTTCAGAGGTACATTGAATTACTCCAATTCCTTTATCAGTACCTACCCAAATGAAACCATTTTTATCTTTAGCAATAGCGAACACATTATTACTGGGAAGATTTCCCATACCTGTTCCTGAAAGATAATTTTTCCACTTATCATCATTCACTGCATCAATATTATTTCCAGGGTTATAGCATATCAAACCATTACCTTTCGGACTGATGATGAAGAGCTGATTGGCATCATCAACTATCATTTGACTTAAAGCGTTTTCGTTTAAATTGAACGGAACTTGAAATGAATTCCATTTCCCATCATTTTTCCTAACCTGAAGATTTTTAGTTGCACCGTAATTGCTAATCCAGAGATTTTTATTTTGATCGAATGCTAAACCACTCACCCTATAACTGGAAGCGTCGCCTATGGCAGCCTGAAGTGTTGAGTTTTTTTGTTTGTAAATAGAAATATTGTTCTGATGGAAGTTTATGAGTCCACCGCCATAACTTCCTGCCCAAATGCTGGTATCAGTAGGGTCTGATGCCAGGCAAATAAAATCCAGAACAGAATCTAATTGGGGGCGATTAAAGTATCCTTGATAGGTCCAGGTATCATTCGTATAATTAAAAATGCCATCTCTGTTATATTGATAGTTCCAGGCATCATTCACTGCACCAGCTGCAACAGTTAGTTGACTGTTTTGAAAAATCATTTCGCCACTTGATTTGCCCAAGGGGCCATTAGGAATGTATTGTTCGTAATTAGCAGTGCAATTAATGAGTCCGCCAAAAAAATCGGCAACCCATACCTCTGTTCCGATTTTTATCGAGTTTTTTGGAAATGAAATGATTCCAGCTTTTGAAAATAGTTGAACTGAATTCCCTTTGTCGTCAATTATTAAAACGCGGGAGCTTCCATCATTTTTTCTTTGTGTTACCGATAGTTCTGATCCATTACTTTTGATGGAAATAATCGGCCAATTTGTATCGGCATACAGTAGCGTCCAAAAAGAATTATTTTGAATAAAAAGGCTATCATTTTTTAATGCCACCATTTTATTATTGATTGGAACTATATTATTGATAATTCCGTTACTTAAGCCATTAATACCACTGATATTTTCCCAAATATTTGGATTGGAAAAATCTGTTGAGTGGAGATCAGCTTTTTTTAATCCATCTTCTGTGGCAGCATAAAAAAACTGTGCGTCTTTATTGAAGGCATACACCTTAACCTGACTACCATTGTTTCCTACATACCAGGTGTCTTTTATTTCGTATTTATTCAAATCAGCAACAATTACACCAAGCCCAGCACTCAAATAGGCAATACCATTAAAACAAAATATTTGATTAATAATTTTATTAGCGGTGATAGATGACCTTTTGATGTCGCCTAAATTTTTTACAATAGATCCTTTAATAAGATCAATATTGCTATTTGTATAAGCTATTACTAATTGTGAGGTTGTTGCATCCCAGGCAATGTCTGCAATACCCATATCATTTAAGCCCGTAATTTTTGTATATCTGCTCATTTGATTAGAAGCCACAGAAAAAACTGCTTCATCTGTAGCGGCATACACTTTATCTCCATCAACTACTTGTTTACAGTGTTGAAAGGGTAAATGTTCGCGCCAGTTACCTATTGGTTCAATGTGATTCTGCGCTAATAGAAGATTATATATACAAATGCCTAAAAGAATAAGTGAAATTCTTTTAAATCTGTCAAGTACGTATAATCCTGTGAAGGAATTACACAAGTATAGCTGCAGGTATTGCATGGTCTAAAGTTAAGAGAATACGGCAATTCTAGTTGTTTTTGTAGCAATACACCTACAAGAGATTTAAGTTTAATGCTACATATTAAAGCTATTTAATGTTTGATTTTTGACGTGTGATAGGATATAATTAGACACTGTTTTAGTTGTACAACTTTATAAACCCGTATGAATCAAAATAGTAGGTTTAAAAGATCTTTTCATCCCCCTTTTTTCAAATTTTTCCTTAAAACAGGCTCTAAGTATGCCAAATCATTAAAAAATAACAATGATACATTATATGAAAATTTTACTGGATCTACGACTCGTATTCTACATAGTTATAGTTACTGGGAAGCTAACCAATTAACTTTTCGAGTCTAAAGCCAGTAAATTGATGGTGTAGCAATTAGGGGTGCTCTCCATCATATTTATAATCCCTTCCTTTCTAGGAGGGGATTTTTCAATTTGAACCTTATTTAAAAAATAGTGTTTAAAATAAACGAAGTGTAATACCATGCAAACGCAATTCTTTTTATACGATTACAGCATTGAAGAAAAGCAAATTTTCCTTGATAAGCTGGTAGGTAATTTAGAAGATTTGATCTTTGTTTTCGAATTAAACACTTTCAATATTATTTTCCATAATAATGCTTTTAATCCTCATTCAAACTGGGGTACGATTTTATCTACAGCTAACTTTTTTGAAGCAATTAAAGCAAAACTAAGTCCTAAGGACCTTCCTGCCTTGATGCAATTAACAGAAAAGGTTCAGGTTCTGGATTTTAAAGAATTAGTCGTAAGGGATTTGCATATTAAAAATGAGGAAGACATTTTTTGTCATTATCAGATTGAAATGTCTTTATTCAATAAAGCCTTTGGAACCCCTGTTCAATTGATGTGTAAGGTTCATACGATTCAGGATTCGTTAAAAGGGAAGGAATTTTTGATGAGTTCTAATAAAATTTCAACAATTGTTTTAGTGGATGATGATAATCTGACAAATATTCTAAATGAACAGATTATTAAAAATGTAAAACCAGAGGTTAGAATTCTAGTATTTATTACTGTAGATGAGGCTTTGGAATGGTTAAAAATCAATGATGAAAGAGGCGACCTGCTAATATTTTTGGATATCAATTTTCCAGGAAGAAATGGCTGGGATTTTATGAAATCCTATGATGAATTTGCGGTCCAGTCAAATGTAATTGTTTTATCATCTTCTATTGTACCAAGCGAAAGGGTAAAAGCATTGACTTATAAGAGTGTGATTCAATATATGTGTAAGCCTTTATCTTTTGAGATTGTAGAAAGTTTATTACTTTAAATATCAATAATGCCATTCTTGATAGCAAAAATGGCCAATCCGGTTCTGGTTTTGATTTGCAGTTTTTTGAAAAGATTGTCTCTGTATGTATCAATGGTACGCGGACTCAAATTCATTTCATCAGCGATTTCTTTGTAAGTTTTATCCGTACAAATCCATTTTAAAAACGTTAATTCATTTTCAGATAAGGTTTGTATAGGCATCACCTGTGCATCCAGTGAATCTTCCTGGTTGATATAGTGCATCAATTTATTACTCACAAGTTCATTGATGAAGTAACCCGAATCTCGTATACTGTTTAAGGCTTTCTTGAATATTTTGGGATTGCTATCTTTTAGGATATAACCTCTTGCGCCATGTTTAAGCATACGAATGATTGCACCGTCGTTTTCGAGCATACTTAATACTAGTACTTTTGTATCAGGAAGATTGGCTTTAACCCAGGAAGCTGTTTCATATCCGTCCATCACGGGCATGGTGATATCCAGTAGAATAATATCTGGAGCTGGTTTGTTTTTCAGATTTTGAATCAGTACCTGACCATTATCAGCTTCCAATACTACTCGATATCCCTCAATAGAGTTAACAATGGCAGCTAGGCCTGATCTTAGTAGTTCGTGATCGTCAACTAATGCTATCGTCGTGGTCATTTAATGATCTTTTGATTGGTTATCTCAAAAATAATGGAAGTTCCTTCACCTTCCTTACTATTTACTCTTACAGTGGCATTGATCAATTTTGCCCTGGAAAAGATATTTTGAAGTCCGATTCCAGTATTTTGACCCTGTAAAGTATTCATATCAAATCCCTTGCCATTATCTGTAATTGTTACAAAATAAGCATTATTTCCCTTTGCCTTGATATCAAGGTTAATATGTGAAGCATTAGCATGTTTGAGAATATTATGAATTACTTCCTGCACCATTCTATAGAGGATTAAACAGTGGTCGTTATGCATGAAAGATAAAGCATTTTCAGGAGCATTAAATTCTGTTGTGTATTTCTCGGTTTTATCAAGCTGGAGAATCAAAGACCGGAGCCCTTCAACAATACCGATTTCATTTAAGCGGTTACTATTTAAATTATGACTAAGGTTCCTTAGGTCTTTGATAGCTTTTCCCAACAATTCGTCAGTTGTGTCGAAATGGTCTTCCCCAAATTTTTCTGAAAGTACATTCAAGTTAATACGAACCAGACTTAGAATCTGTCCAATATTATCATGAATCTCCTGGCTGATATAATTGAAAGTATGCTCTTGTATCTCGAGCTGCGTATTGAGTAAAGTCTGTTCAAAGCGGTTACGCATATCCTCTTTCTCCATCTTGTTTTTACGCTGTCTGCGTAAAAAGAAGAAAACTAATATCATTAAAAATATCCCAATCAGTACAAAGAATACTGATGCAACTACGACGGTGATAAGGAAATCTTCCTGTTGTTTCGGCATAAAATAAATGATATACTAAAAGAGCAATATAAAACTACGTTCAAACTCCTGTTTATTAACCTATATATATGTTTACCCTCTTCAATCATATCGCTGCTCCTCAAATATTCATAAAGGGCATTAATGATAACTGAACCTAAGTAAAATAAGAGTAATCCTACACAAACCCAAAAAAAAGGTTCTTTGAGCAGGTTTTGATTGATTTGTTCAGGTAATACCCACTCATAAAAATAACAACAACAAAAAAGGACAACAAAAAAAGATCCAAATAAAAGGGTATAGGTATGAAAATGGTCTGTTCCCTGTAGGAAAGAGAAGTTTACAATGGAAAATAGGATGGTAAGTGGAATAAAAAAATTTGCTATTTTCCTTAAAAAGGGCAATCTAAAGTATTGTTTAAATAAATAGCCATAAAATGTAAATTCAATTACATTAAAAACATTGTAAATCCAGTAATTTTTATTCTGTACGGTATATATGACAGAAAGGTGGCCTACAAATTCTACAAATACAGTAAGCAACAAAAATGGTATGAAATATACCATTTTTGTTGCTTTTAAGTCTTTATAGCAGAAAATTGCAGTAAATAAGGCGATTAATTCAAACAAGTCTGATGCCGACATTCACTTTATTTAGTGTTATGGATATACGTTACCATGGTTCATATAGTCCATCATAACTCTTACACCAAATCCAGTGCGAGGATCACCATTTCTTGTTCCTGATTGGTTATTTCCGCTAAAGAATACAGTTTGTCTTCCAACAAGGCTCGGATCTGGAGCATTTGTTTGGTTGTATACTGCAAAATTCACATAAACTTTATCAGCTTTATACTTGGTTTGGATTGAAGCCAAATAAAGTTGAAGGTCTTTAATAGTAAATTCTACATACTCTGTTGAACCGCTGGTTGCCTTTGATTTAAATGTTTTGGCCATTTCATCAGCATCTGAGCTTGAAATTTTTCCAGAATAACCTTCTCCAGAAACACTTTTGATCACAGCAGCGTCCGTTGCAGTTGTAGTGGTAGCAACCGCATCTTGTTGTTTTTGACATGATACAAGTAGAATTGTTAGTCCAAGTACCATAGCCAAATTGCCTACTAAGGATAATTTTTTCATAATCTTACGTTTGAATTGTTAGCTAAATTAATATGTCTCGAATCACTATAAACGTTGAAAAATAACTCCTTATTGTGCAAAAAATATTAAAACATTGAAAATCAATTAGATAGAATTTATTGCTGCTAAAAAATTCGGTGTTTTCACCGTTGGAAAACGAGGTTTTACCCTAGATATTTATAGTAAATGACGAAAGAATAAAAAACAGTAATAACTTTCCGCGTGAAAAACACCTGTTAAATTTGGGTGTTTTTACTGTCGTCTGTAAAATAACATGACCTATTTTTGAGTTAATGTAAAAGAAACACGATTTAACCCCCCTGTAGACTAAAAGCTCTTGAAATGAACTCTATTTTTTTGAATGACCATTATAGCGTAGACGAAAAGGCAAATTTGCTGGAAACTGTTTTCAAGGGCCTGGCAGATTTAGTGTTTGTCTACGACTTAAAAGAGCATCAAATCGTTATCCGAAATCCGGCTTTAGACGCACTTTTAATATATAATCACCTTTCAATTGAAAACATTGAGGCAGCGAGTTTTAAGTCAATTGTGCATCCCGATGATCTGCCTTTGATGGCAGATGCTTTTGAAAGTATCAATAAACTCAACCCTAAAGACAAAATTACTGTAGAAGCCCGCATCAAGAATACCAAAGGAACCTATACTTATTATCAAACTAGCGTTTCTATTTTTAAGAAAGATGGGGCTGAATTAGAACAGGTTCTTTGTATTGCTCAAGACATGTCGGAAAAAGTGAAGTATGAAATGCACAAACAACGTAGCATTAATACGTTAAAAGAACTTTCTTTTATTACCTCTCATGAACTACGCCATGAATACGCCAAGATTCAGTCCATCATTCAATTGATCGACAACCAGTTCATTGATGAAAAAGAGCGCCAACTTCTGTTATTAGAAGCCAAACAATCTATACAAATCATCAATAGCACTATTTTCAAAATAAACCACAAATTGTCTTTCAATCAGAATGATTCATATTTTGAAAGTACAGGCCTGGTTGCCAAGTATAAAAAAGTATTATTGGTAGACGATGATGCATTGACTAATATGCTGAATAAGAAAATTATTCAAGTTGCTATTAAGGACATGCCGATTGAAATATTTACCACTGCTGAAGATGCACTGAAGTTTCTTCAGGCACACGAACAAGAGGGTGAAGATTATCTGATTATTTTAGACATCAATTTCCCAGAAATGAATGGATGGGAATTCCTAAACAAATATTCAGATTACAAGCATAAATCGAAAGTAGTAATGCTTTCTTCTTCGATCGATAATGAAGATAGAGATCGTGCTCGTAGCTATGATTTTGTGATCGACTATATCACCAAGCCTTTATCTATTGAATTTGTAGAAGGGATCCTCAAAGCCTAGTTATTTAGTGCGTTGCTTTATTCGTAAGTATTTTTGAATAGTAATATAATTGACTATTGAAATCACTATTAAAAGCAATAAGGCAGCAAGAAACGTGAACAATGATAAGAATGAACTGAGTATGATTTGTTTCGATACTAGATAGTCAGCCAATAGATATTGAGCAATCGAAATGAACATTAGCCCAATTAGCACGATATAAACATTTGGAGGGAAAAAGCGTTTCATCAAAAATCTCCCAATATTTTTAGGCGAGTTCCCAATTAAGATTAACAATTCGATTTCTTCCTTACAGGATTCAATGGTGAGTTGAATAAACAGAGAAAAAATTAATAGCGCAAAAGTGAACATTAATAATCCTGTTACACTTGATATATTCACAACAAAGTCTACCACCTGTCTGTAACGACTAAATCTTGTTTTATCTGAATCAGTGATTAATCCCTCCTTCTTTAAATAATCAGTTAGAGCAGGACTTCCTGCATCTTTAGTTTTTATGATCACCCTTGATGGCTGTTGAATCATATTGGTGGATGCAAATTTCGAGTTTGCCCAATCCATAAAGGGCTGAGGTACAAGCATAGATGAGATCCTATTACTGAATCCAACAACCCTGCCATTTAAACTATGATTTTGTCCAGAACCTTGTATCGTTACTTTAAACGAAACCATTTTCACTACCTGAGGAGTAAGCTGTGGCAGATTTTGAGAAAACGAATATTGGAAATTATAAAAGTCTAAAAACTGATTGGGTACAATGATCGGGAGAAAAGCAGCCTGTTCATCCCATTTCCAGTCCTTTGTATTTACATCAATAAATTCTTCAGGAACGCTTTCAAATGCAATATCTGTGTAGAATGGAAAAAGTTGGCTATTGCTTTGTATGGAGGCTTTATATCTTGAGGTAGTAAGTGATCCAATAGATTCTGTAAAAGCCTGTTTTTTTAAGTCGTTTAATTGAGCCCCAGATAAACTACTCGCTCCAACATTCTGATCTGTTAATGCCTTATTGATAACTAAAAAATTAGCAACACTATCCTGATTCTTCTTGCCATTTAATAATTCATAATAATTCGATTGTAATTGAACTGCCGAAAGAATCAGAATTAATGCGATAGACAACCCAATTACTGCCAAAACTAATTTTGTTTGACCAGCAGAATTTTTGATTAATTTTTTTAGTAATTGATCGAGCATCTATAAGGATATTATTTATAAAACCAGTTCTTTACTATAATCGAAATAATGGTCTTTGTTGAGTCCCATGATGACCAATCCTGCATTTCTTTTTTCGCAAGCTGATGCAATTAATTTGGATGCCAGTTTGATATTTTCCTGGTCCAAATGACTAAACGGTTCATCTAAGATTAACCAATTAAATGGTTGCATCAATGCGCGTATAATTGCAATTCGTTGTTGTTCTCCAAAACTGCAAAACCGGATCTTTTGATCTAAAATAGAAGCAACTCCTAATGCTTCAGCCATTTCAAATACTAACTCCTGGGTTGAAAATTGTGGTGTTAATAATCGTTTGATCTCAATATTTTCAAAAGCGGTTAGCTCGGGAAATAAACGCAGGTCTTGGAATACGATACTCAAATGATGTTGCCTAAGTTCAGCTAACGCATCTTCATTACATTTTCCAAGTTCAAGATCGTCGTACTTAATTGAACCTGTATAATCAGCTCTTACTTTATAAAGTATATGTGTAAGCGTTGTTTTACCAGTTCCACTTGGGGCCTCAATTTTTATTTTATTGGACTCATCAAACGTCACTATTTGATTCCAGATAGCAGAACTACTAGAAGCTATTCTATCTTTTAAAGAATAAGGTATTAACCGGTCCAGTATTAGATTCATCTGAGGTTGAATGCTTATTAATTTGTTCTAATAATTGCTGGCATACCAGTAGGGAACATCTTTTCTTCTGATTCTTCTTTCTTAGCTGCCATACGCATATCAACAGCTATATCCGTGAAAAGGCTGGTTAAGGTTACTAAACTATTTTGTTTTTCATTGTTCAACCTTATTTCAAACTTTCCTTTTAATGTACTTCCATCAAAATTGTCAGAACTGATAATCATGTCTTTAAATGTTTCTTTAGCAGTTACCAACGAATTTTTATAATCGCCACTTTGATTATTTAAAAATCCTTTTATAGTATTTGCAATATCAAAATATGCGATGGTGGATTTTCCTCTAAACATATTCAATGCATCATTACTGATCACTGCTTTTGTTTTGTTGGAAACGTATTGCGCATAAGTCAATGAATCACTGGCTATGATTAAATTCTTTTCATCTGCATGCACAAACATGCCCATAAAACTCAATAATTTACCAGCGCTGTATACATTCCCATTTTTTGAAAAATAACCTAATTCAACTGCCTTGTTCATGATCTTGGCAAATGCTATAGGGTCTCCTACAGGTGCATTAAACACCATTTTGCCCATAGACTTTCTTTCGATGGTTAGGGTAGTATCATTTTTAACCTTTAGGTCTTTAGAAGGCATGTGCAGGTCAGAAACAACAACTGCAATATCTCCCTTTAAAGTTTTATAAAGGTCCTGACTTGAAAAACCTGTTTTATCCATAAAGTTGTTTACCAATCCTTCAATTTCCAACTGCTTCAAAACCCCTCCAAAAATTTCAGGGTTAAATGAGGCCATCATGATCATATTAATATTTTCAGAAGGATAGTTTTCGATAAGAGAGAGATTAACAGTAGGTCCTGCATATCTCTTTAATAAACTGCTTACAAATGGATTTGTATAAGTTGTTGCGGTTGCCACAATTTTTCCATCTTCAAAACTTAAGGTAGAAGCGATATAATTATCCTTTACCAATTCCTCTAATTTTGGAAGTTGAAGGGGCATGGTTCCTAAAACACTCAAGTATCTGTTTGTGCTGCTAAATGCATAGCCATCTGATTTGGTTTGGAACATTTTTCCAAATGCCTCAACACTAGCCAGCGATTCTGATTCCTTCTGTGTAAAATATTTGTTTACTTCTGCCTTCATTGCTTTTTCCGTATTGGCTTTTTCTGGAACAATGAACTTCATGGCAACAGTATCGTAAACTGGTTTTATATCACTTTTATAAGTACTTCCGATAATATTATTTTCATCCCATGCGATCATGGATTCGCTATTAATAATGATGTAAGAGTATGTTTTTTCTTTTTGAACAGTTTTATTTAAAAAGAAAGATTGCTTTTTAAGAAATGACTCAAATTTTGAGGCATCAGATAAACCTGCAATCAAATTCATTACTGTAGCATTCGATTGATTTTGATCCGTGTTTTGCAAACCAAAGAAAAATATTTTTGAATCCCAGTTAATACCCGCACCATCTTTGATCTCATAAAAATGTGCACGGTCTGCTGTGTCAACCGCATTTCTTTGAAAAAGCCTATTGATCAATGTGTCCATATTAATCCCAGATTTCTCTAGTTTATCGTGGAGACTTTTTGGATCCATCACCAGTACAGCACTTGCATCTTTAGGTATAAACTTTGCTTCTTTAGGTGCATGATTGCTACAGGCGGTTAATAAACCTGCCATTAAAATGAAACCTAGGAAAAAACGAGATGGGTATTGAATATTTTTCATTTGAACTTATTGTACTGCTAAGTTACAGTAACAAGCCAAATGCAGGTATGCAATGGTATTTACTTCAAAATTGACTGATAAACGGCTTCCTGAATGGTTGGTCGTATGTTCATTTGGCTCAGTTTGTTATTATTTCTCGTTGGAGTAACCCTGTTTGATAGAAATATGTAAACCAATTTTTGTTTAGGGTCAACCCAAACGCAGGTTCCAGTAAAACCGGTATGCCCAAAAGTTTCGGACGACACACTGGCACTAGGATAAGGTTCTTTTCTATTTGCATTGTCTTTCTCTGGCTTGTCAAAACCCAGACCTCGGCGACTAACATCACTATTATACGCAGTAAATAAGTCAATCGTTTCTTTCTTTAAAAGCCTTATGCCATTCAGCTCGCCACCGTTTAAAAGCATTTGATAAAGTTTTGCCAGATCGTAGGCACTGCTAAAAAGTCCTGCGTGACCTGCAACTCCTCCAAACATGGCGGCACCTTCATCGTGAACATCTCCTCTGATTAATTGCTGACGGAAATGCTTTTCTTCTTCCGTGGGAACTATATTTCCTAAGGGTAATCTTTCTCTTGGCTTAAACCCAGTGGTGGTCATTTGTAAAGGTTCATAAAAATTGGTACTTGCATATTCGTTCAAAGAGAGTCCGCTTACAGCTTCAACTACTTTACCAAGAAAAATAAAATCATTGTCACTGTAAATATAGTGGCCAGCAGGAGTGAGTTTACTGGTTACAATTCTATGATACAAACTATCTTCATAATCGTTCCGTACATATAAATCCTCTGCTGCCCTGAACTGATGATTTGCATCTTTGTTTTTACTAAAATAAGCCGGATAAGGTATACCAGTAACGGTATCAATCACATCTCTGTAAAAAGGTATAAAAGGATTCAATCCTGCCTGATGTAATAAAACATCTCTGAGGGTTATTGGAGCTTTGTCGCTGCCCTTTACCCAGGGAAGATAATCGCCCAATGTTTTTTGCAAATCAATTTTACCTTCTTCATACAATTTCATAATGGAAACGGTAGTGGCCGAAGTTTTGGTAACCGAAGCAAGATCATAAACCATATCTCGATTGATAGGTTCCTTATTATCAAAGTTGGTGAATCCAAAAGCTTTGTTATAAGCTATTTTGCCATCTTTTGCAACCAGAACCACGCAACCCGGCATCGCGCCTTTGGCTATGCCATTTTCTGCAATGGCTTCAATTTTTTTTAGTCCTTCTTCACTTAATCCTACAACGTTCGGATTGGCTTCTGGCAGGAATTGGTTGTAAACAATACCATCTCCAACTTTCAGCTCATTACATACTGTAACTGGAAGTTTTCCCTTAGCATCAAATTTGCCTTTCAATAAATCGGCTGCAGCAGTTTGGGTGATTAGATCATCTTCGTAACATGCTACTAGATTTTTAGCATTACACAGAAACTTTAAAGCATATGGATTTCCAAAAACAAAGTTGATACATTTGAATTGCTGCACTTTCTTTAAAAGGTCAATCGTATTTTCCGAAAGCCCATAATTATTCGCTGGTCTGCGACTGAAATTATGAAGTCCAATAACCACTGCGTCATAACTGCCAAGTACTTGTAAGAGACTATCAATTTTTGTTGCAGCATCTTTATTGCTAAAAAGAAAAACATCCGCTTTAAAATCAAGCAAGAGTCTTGTGGCAAATTCATTACTCTTATCGATACCTATGCCTAAGTAAGCAATTTTTTTAGCGTTAAGCGGAAGTAATGAGGGGGTAGATTTTTTTAGTAAAGTGATCGCATTTCTGGCCAGTAACTCTTTGATTTGAGTAGTTTTTTCATTTAAGTCGTTTACCAAATTCGTGGTATCAATTTTCTTTACATGATTTAATCCTACATTATATTTAACCAGTAATACTTTTCTTACTCTTTCATTTATGATGTCCCAACTTAATTTACCATCATTGATAGCTTGTTTTACTGCAGCAATGCTGCCCGGCACATCGCCAGGTAAACACAACAGGTCATTCCCTGCAATTAACGAGCGTGCTGATATTTCTCCTTTTGGGAAAAATTTTGCAACCCCTTCCATTTCTAAAGCATCGGTAAATATGAGACCTTTATAACCCAATTCTGTTCTTAATAAACCAGTGATTGTTTTAGGAGATAAACTGGTAGGTAAATTAGTAGTAGTGTCGATGGCAGGAACTGATAAATGTGCTACCATAACGCTGCCAACTCCGGCTTTGATGATTTCTCTGAATGGATATAATTCCAAATCATCTAATTGAGTTCTGGTCTTATTGATCAGAGGTAAATCTTTGTGTGAATCAACTGAAACATCACCATGTCCTGGAAAATGTTTGGCAGATGCCAGCACTCCGGATACTTCCATCCCTTTCATGAATTGTGTGCCATATAAAGCAACTTTATATTTGTCCTCCCCAAAACTCCGATCATTGATTACGGGGTTCATTGGATTATTATTAACATCAACATCCGGAGCAAAATTTACTTGTATACCCAAACGTTTACATTGCTCTCCCACAGCAACTCCAAACTGATAAATTAATGTAGCATCAGGTACAGCACCCATCATTAATTGCCTTGGATAATTGATAACACTATCCAAACGCATTCCCAAACCCCATTCTGCATCAATTGAAATCATCAATGGTGTTTTAGCAATCTTCTGGTAATAATTAGTAAGCACTGCCTGGCGAACAGGTCCGCCCTGGAAAAAACATAGTCCACCTACATTATATTTTTTTATTTGCTCCACAACAGAAGCTATATGATCGGGACCAAGATTGCTGTGTGCGCGAATGATCATCAGTTGTGCAATTTTTTGATCATCAGAAAGCTTTCTGAATTTTCTATTGACCCATCTTTTTGCCGCAGGGGATTCATTATAAAATGATTGTGCATCAGCGTTTATTTGAAACAAAACGCAAATAGTAAGCGTGCAGATAAATATTAGTTTCTTCATATAGGAAAATTCGTTGAACAAGATAATCAAAATAAAAAAGCCGAAGCATTGTTTGCTTCGGCTTTTATAGTTAGTTTTTTAATTATGCTTCAGTAGATTCTGTTTCGTCTTCAGCCTCGGTTAATTTAAATTCAACCTCATTGGCTTTTAAGATCACGAACCATTTAACCATCTTCTTCATATCACTGGCATAAACCCTATCAAAATCGATATCTGCATATACTTTTGAAAAGTAAGATTTAACAGCAGCAGCATCTTTATCAGAAGGAAGGGCTTCTGAACTACCGTTCATGGCCTGAAATACTTCAACTAAGTTCACGTTTTCGCGGATGGTGTACACTTCGATACTTTCCAAGTGCGAAAAATTATGAACACGGCTACTTACAAATTTTGTGGTCTTGTCGTCTAGCGATTTAACGATAGCTCCGTCGGTTTTGCTACCTACCAGTTCAAACAACCCGGGCATTCCGGTAATAGAAATCAATTTACTATACTCCATTAGTTCAATATTTAAGAGCTGCAAAGTAAAGATAAAAAGAGCGATCTACCATTTTACAATGCTTTGATCTGCTGTTTTAACAAACTTACTACTCAAAATCAGCCATTTAGATCTCTTAAAACAACGTCTAATCTAGCGGATAAATCTTCATAAGGCGTAAATCCCCTTGCCAATAAATGAAACTTAATTTCTGAAACCTGGATTAATACACAAGGGAATCCGGTTACTTGTAATTGTTTGCAAAGTTGGAATTCATAATAAGCCTGTTCTTTAAATACATCACTTTGTAGTTTATCATAAAACATTTCTTCGTTGATGCTATATTTTTCCAAAAGATGGCGATAAGCTTCTTTGTCGGTCAAATCTCTACCCTCGAAATTAAGTGCGTATTGAAGGTCAGCAGCAAATTCAACTTGTCTATTCGGATAAAGCTCTTTAAATATGCACATGGCAATGGCGGGCATTTCTGAGTTAGGGAACCAATCGCTTAATTCAGAATTTTTGATATGCCATAAAAAATCGGCCCCGAATTTAATGCCGGTAGTTGCCTCTACTGTTGGGTAGGCTTTATCAATAAAACTTGCAGTAACACTAATGGGTACTGGTTGCTCGGGCAAAATCATACCCCCTGATAGCACTTCGAAAGGGATCTGATCTCCATAGGCTTCAGCTAGTTTTTTTATCACCGGACTAAAGCCATAGCACCATCCGCAATAAGCATCATAACAATAAAAAATGGTCAGTTTCATGCTGCGAAGTTAAATGAATGCAGTTTTTGTTAATGCTTTGGATGTCATTTTAACTTTTGACTATGGTTCTAAGGCATCTAGCAAGTATTATTTTTCTACCTTTGGCACTTTAGTAAAAATTCAAATTTTCCTTATGCCTGGTTTTGAACTATTTGGTGATGAAGAACGTAAAGAAGTTAACGATGTATTAGAAACGGGGATTCTGATGCGGTATGGATTTGATGGTCCAAGAAAAGGAATCTGGAAAGCTTTAGAGCTTGAAAAAGCTATTACAGAGGTTTTTGGGTGCAACCATGCTCAATTAACGAGTAGTGGAACTTCTGCCCTTACTACGGCCATGTGTGCTTTAGGAATTGGTGCCGGTGATGAAGTAATTATGCCATGTTTCACCTTTGTGGCTTCATTTGAGGCTGTTCTGAGTGTAGGAGCTATTCCGGTTTTGGTTGATATCGATGAAACTTTAACACTGGATCCAGCAGCTGTAAAAGCTGCCATTACTTCTAAAACCAAATGTGTGATGCCCGTACATATGTGCGGAAGTATGGCAGATCTTGATGCTTTGAAATTGATCTGTGCGGAACATCATTTGATATTGTTAGAAGATGCGTGTCAATCAATTGGAGGCACATACAAAGGAAAATCTTTGGGAACTATTGGCGATGCGGGTACATTTTCATTCGACTTTGTAAAGACCATTACCTGTGCTGAAGGCGGGGTTATTATGACTAATAATAAAGAGGTCTTTGTTAAAAGTGATGGCTATACGGATCATGGACATGATCATTTAGGAGTAGATAGGGGTGCGGATCTGCATCCATTTATAGGATATAATTTTAGAATAAGTGAATTGCATGCTGCAGTTGGATTAGCGCAGATTCGCAAACTCAATACTTTTTTAACTATTCAAAAAAGGAATAATAAAGCGTTACGTACTTATTTGGAAGCAATACCAGAAGTGAACTTTAGAAAAGTTCCTGATGAGTCGGGTGATAGTTGTTCTTTCTTGAGTTGGTTTTTGCCTTCAGAGGAATTAACCAAAGCAGTGGTAAGTGAATTGAAAGAACAGGGTCTACTGGCTGGGAATTTTTATTGGTTTGTCAATAACTGGCACTATATCAGTAAATGGGATCATTTAAAAAATGCTGTTACTTTAAATCCAGCTTCTGAGGCACAGAAAGCAAGTTTACTGGCTTTGCAACAAACACAATTTCCTGCGAGCGATGCAATCATGAGCCGCTGCATATCAACTGCTATTAGTTTGTTATGGACTGATGAACAAATCAAAGACAAAGGAGAAAAATTGGCTGCGGCTATCAGAAAAGTTATTGGAAAGTTCTAAGTGGTATGTCATTAAGTCAATCTCTACAACAGAAATTATTACAAAAACTATCTCCTCAGCAGATTCAGTTAATGAAGTTGTTGCAGGTGCCTACTGCTAATTTAGAAGAGAGGGTTAAAGAAGAGCTTGAAGAGAATCCTGCACTGGAAATGGGTGAAGAAGGCAGTGGTGATGAATTTGGAGAAGACTTGCAAGAGCCTATGGACGATTCTATGGATGAATTGATGGATGGCAGTGAAGATGACTATGCGAATGCAGACATGACGGAATATATTGTAGACGATGATGGAGAAATTGCCGACTATAAAACGCGGGATGATAATTATCCAGAAATGGATGATCAGAAAGTGATACCAATTCGGGTTGAAACTACCTTACACGACTTAGTGGTAGACCAATTGGGTATGCTGGAACTTGATGAGAGGAGATTTAAAATTGCAGAACAAATAGTTGGGAGTTTAGACGATGATGGCTATTTGAGAAGAGAGTTGTCTTCTATCGCAGATGATCTTGCCTTCCGTCAAAGCATGGTTGTGGAGGAGAAGGAAATTGAAGAATTAGTTGAACAAATTCAACAGTTTGACCCTGCAGGAATTTGCGCAAGAAATTTACAAGAATGTCTTTTATTACAATTAAAGAGAAAACTCGGAGAAGGAAAGAGTGTGGCACTAGCTATACAAATTTTAAGTAAATACTTCGAAGAATTCACCAAAAAACATTACGAAAAAATTCAGCATAATTTAAATCTAAACGATGACCAGATCAGAGATGTTATCAATCAGATCATCAAATTGAATCCTAAGCCCGGCGGGAATATAGGAGAGATTAATAAGGCTGAAACCTATATCATACCTGATTTTTACATCATCAATAATAACGGAAGGTTAGAGCTTAGTTTGAATGCACGAAATGCACCTGATCTGCGGATCAGTGAAGGATATCGCGATATGTTGAAAGATTACGAGAAGGGAAGTAAGACAGATAAGCGCCAGAAAGAAGCGGTTCTTTTTATCAAACAAAAGATCGATTCTGCAAAATGGTTCATCGACATGATCAAGCAAAGACAAGAAACCTTGATCAATACAATGAGCGCAATTATTAGTCACCAGGAAGAATTCTTTTTAACTGGAGATGAAACGAATATGCGTCCAATGATTTTAAAAGATATTGCTGAACTAACTGGATTGGATATTTCTACGGTAAGCAGGGTGGCCAACAGTAAATTTGTTCAAACGGAATTTGGGACATATCGTTTGAAATTTTTCTTCAGTGAATCTTTGAGTACAGATAGTGGAGAAGAAGTGAGTACCAGAGAGGTGAAAAAGATTTTAAATGATATCATTGAAGCAGAAGATAAACGCAAACCGCTTAGTGATGAAATTTTGACTGATATGTTACAAGCAAAAGGTTATAATATTGCCAGAAGAACAGTAGCAAAATATCGAGAGCAATTAAATGTACCTGTTGCCAGACTTCGTAAAGAGTTATAATGATCCAGGAAAAAACAATACAAACTGAAAATTTTGAGGAAAACGCTCATAAAAAAGTAAGTCCTATTTTAAAGTGGGTGGCATCTGCCATTTCTTATATTTTTCATCCTTTGTTCATTTCAACTTATGTGTTTCTTTTTTTGATGAAAGCATTTCCATATGAGTTCGCTGATATAACAGATTGGCAACTTCAAATGAGATTGTTTGGTGTGTTTTGGTTAACTGCTTTCTTTCCTGCCTTTGCGGTATTTCTTCTATGGCGTCTAAAATTCAGCGATAGTATATTTCTAAGAACCCAGAAAGAAAGAATTGTTCCCTATGTGATTTCCATGTTCTTTTATTGGTGGATGTATTATTTGAGCCGCAATTTCCATGATCAGCCAATCGTGTTACGCTTTTTCTTCATGGGAATATTTATTGCAACTGTATTTGGATTAATCTTGAATAATTATTTTAAGATAAGCTTGCATGGAATGGGCATTGGTGGTGCCACTGCTGCTATTATTTTATTTTCAATTTATTATCATTTGAATTTCGGTGCTGTGATCAGTATCGCAATTTTATTAAGTGGTCTGGTATGCACCAGTAGATTTTTGGTAAGTGACCATACCAACAAAGAAATTTATAGTGGATTAGCAGTAGGAGTGGGTTGTCAATTACTTGCCTACTTGTTTATCATGTAACTTAAAGCTCTCGCGATTCTGTACTGAACTCATTCAGATAAATTCTTATCAATAAAATAAATAGCGCTATTAGAATTGGGCCAAATATCAAGCCTATAAAGCCAAATAATTCTAATCCTACGATCACCCCGAAAATAGTGATAAGCGGATGGATATCGCCTAATCTTTTTTGTAAAGCAAATCTAAAAACGTGGTCAACCGTTCCAACAATGATAATGCAATACAGCATTAATATGATGGCAGCATTCAAATGACCATTTGCATAAAGTATGGCACAGATCGGTATATATGCAATTCCAGCGCCAATAACAGGCACTATAGAAGTGATGCATGTGAATACAAACCAAAATCCAAGGTCATTTACGCCTGCCCCCCAATAACCTACTAGTGCAATTAAGCTTTGTACAATGGCTGTAAGAGGAATACCTATAGCATTACTGATAACCAGTTTTTTTAATTCTATTCCAAGTAAGTCTACATTCTTATTTTTCAGTGGAATATTTTCTTCTAACCAGTATTCCATTTCTTTGCTACCTATTAGCATAAAGTAGAGAATAAAATACATAATTGTAACTGTAGTAATAGAGCTGATTGTAGCACCTAAAATACTTGGTAGAAAGTTTGCGATACCGGCACTTATTTTTCTAAGGTTTTCATCACTAAAAATTACAATATGGTATTGTTGCTCTTGGGTAGAAATTAATTTGTGAATGGTTTCAATAACTTGATTTGAATTATTGATAACGTAGTTCAGTTTGATGGAAAGCATATTAAAAAAAATGCCAACAGGAACCAATACCATCAAAAAGGAGAGTAATAATAGTAAGGCAGCGGCGTATGATTTTTTCCATTTTTTTTGGTACACCATTTTGTGCATGGGCGATCTCAATAAAATGTAAAAAGTGATTGCCCCGAGAAGTGCAGGTAAAAAACTACTCACCTGTAGGAATAAAAAAATGCCCAGAAATACTAATAAAGTATAAAAACTTATTTGTCGGATATGTTGGTTATTTATCTGGCCCATACAGCAAGTTAACTAAAGGGATGGCTGATACAAAGTATTGAAGAAAGAAAAATTAATATATATTCAGATAAGCCTATAAATTAAGTAGACTATTAGAAGTCGTGAAACCAAGAAATATCCGTTTCTTTGCGGTCAATTTATTTAAGTATGTGGTATAGTTTGGGAAAATTCATTTTAAAGAACCGCTTATTCGCATTGTTGTTTTTATTGTTAGCAACATCAGTAATGGGGTTTTATGCTTCCAAAATAAAACTTAGTTACGATTTTACGAAGGCGGTACCCACGGACAATCCTAAATTCATCGACTTTCGTGCATTTGTAAAAAAGTTTGGAGCTGATGGTAATACCATGGTAATAGGTGTGCAGTCGGACAAGTTTTTTAATAAAGATTTTTTTAATGAGGTTGGAGCCTTGCATCATAACTTAAAAGCAATCGAAGGCGTCACTGGTATTTTAAGTATTCCAGAAGTGGTAACCCTTGGGAATGATTCTGTAACGGGTAAACTTGGTCCTATTAAACTGTTCCATTTTCCTTATTCCAATCAGGCAGAATTAGATAGTGCCCGAGTTAAATTTAGTGAGCTTCCTTTTTATAAGACACTTTTATATAACCCCCAAACCAATGCCTATTTGATGGGGATCAGTCTTAATAAAGACACCATCAATAGTAAAAGTCGTACTCGTTTAATCAATGACATATTGAAAAGTGTTGCAGAATTCGAAAGAAAGCAAAATGTAGAAGTGTATAAAAGTGGCATGCCATATATCCGAACTGTGATGGCCAATCGGATCAAGGATGAAATGAATAAATTTTTGTTGGCATCTTTTCTATTATCAGCCTTAACCCTATTTCTTTTTTTCCGATCTATCAGTGCTGTTGTTATGAGTTTATTGGTAGTAGGGATGGGTGTGGTCTGGAGTTTAGGAACTATCGTTTTATGTGGTTACGAGATTACATTATTAACCGCTTTGATTCCCATTTTGGTGGTTGTAATTGGTATTCCCAACTGTATTTATTTTCTAAATAAGTATCATACAACTTATAAGGAGATACCGGATAAAGACAAGGCATTAGTAACCATGGTAGGAAGGATGGGTATTGTAACTTTGTTCTGTAATATCGCAGCTGCCATTGGATTCGCCGTTTTTGCATTCACAAAAAGCGCGATTCTGAAAGAGTTTGGAGTAGTAGCTGGAATCAATATCATGGCATTATTTCTTATTTCTTTATTATTTATTCCTGCTGTATTAAGCTATTTGCCTGCACCCAAACCCAAGCATATCAAGTATCTTGATAATAAGTTTTTAGAATATATTTTAGTAAAAATTGAAAAGTGGACATTCCATCATGCAAAATGGGTTTACGCTATAACCGCAATGGTTACTATTATTTCTATTATTGGTATTACACGTATTAAAAGCGAAGGATTTGTTGTTGATGATCTACCCAAAAAAGATAAATTATATACTGATCTCAAATGGTTCGAAAATCAGTTCAATGGGTTGATGCCATTGGAAATTGTAGTTGATGCCAAAAAGCCTAGAGCTGCTTTGAAAATGGAGACCATGTTAGATATTGAAGAATTTAGTAATTACGTGTCAACTAAATCGGAAGTAGCCCGTCCCCTCAGTATTGTAGAAGCCTTGAAATTTGCCAACCAGGGATTTTATGGAGGAGATACGGCTAGTTATGTGTTACCGCTGGAAATCCCTGCATCTTTATCTACAGCCATGCGATCTAAAGAAAAAGGCAAATCTGAGTTCATGAAATTGGTGAGTCAGTTTGTTGATTCTAGCCAACAAGCAACCCGGATCAGTGTAAACATGAAAGATATCGGAAGTATTAAGTTGCCTGTTTTAATAAAAGATCTGGAGGCTAAATCAGCCAAAATTTTTGATAGTACCAAATACAAAGTAACTTTTACAGGAAGCAGTGTTACTTTTTTAGAAGGCACTTCCTTTATCATCAGAGGACTGAAAGAGAGCATATTCTGGGCATTTCTCTTGATTACAATTTGTATGCTCTATTTATTTAAGTCGTTCCGGATCCTGATCTGTTCTTTGATCCCGAACTTGGTTCCTCTCATTATCACTGCTGGAGTTATGGGGTGGACTGGAATTGCCTTAAAACCATCCACTGTATTAGTATTTAGTGTGGCATTAGGTATTGCCATAGATGTAACGATACGATTCCTGATCAATTACAAACAGGAGTTACCCCACTTTAACAATAAAGTAGATGCAACATTGGTTCAAACAATAAAACATACAGGCATCAGCATCATATATACCTCTTTAGTATTAATTGCGGGCTTTATCATTTTTGTTTGGAGTGATTTTGGTGGAACCAACGCATTAGGATGGTTGACTTCCTTAACATTAGTAGTAGGAACCTTAACGAATCTGGTGTTGCTACCTGTACTAATCATAAGTACTTCACCTAAAAACAGATAACATAGTTATAAAATTGGCGAAATAGATCAATGATTATCCTATTTCATTGCTTTACATCCTTTTAAGGCTAAATTTTCTGAATTTGTAAACGTTATGTTAACGCATTGTGCTATTTTGCGTACCTGTTTTATGGATAGGAACGGCAGAATGTAGCTTTTCTGACCCATTTTCTAAGATGATACTACTTAAAAGAAATGTAAATCATTTTAAATCAATCATTTGTAATAAAAATGAATGATTGTTAGTTTCTTAAAAAATGGAGCAGCTTAAATAAACATTCTTATGTCTTTTATGTTATTTCAACGTTAACTTTTCAAACTAAAACTAAATGCCCATGAGAAAATTCCTTTTTCTGTGCTTTTTGACTTTCTGTACCATTTTTCAGCTTTCAGCTCAAACTGGTCGGACTATTTCAGGAAAGATCACAGACGAGAAAGGTGCCGGAATTTCCGGAGTATCTGTATTGGTAAAAGGTACTACTACAGGTACAACTACCGATGCTGCAGGTGAGTACAAACTAACTGTATCATCAAAAGCTCAAACACTTGTTTTTTCTGCTTTAAACTTCGGAACAAAAGAAGTTAGTATTGGATCTGCTTCAACTGTTTCAACTAGTTTGTCAGTAAAAGAAGATAATCTTTCTGAAGTGGTTGTTACCTCTTTTGGAATTAGAAGGGATAGCAAAACCCTTGGATATTCCACTCCAAAAATTAGTGCGGAAGCTTTAACTCAAACAAAGAGTACCAATATTACCAATGCTGTTGGTGGTAAAGTAGCCGGTGTTCGTACACAGGGCTCTGGTGGTTCTTTCGCTGGATCTGCTATTCTTATTCGTGGATATACGTCAATGACTGGTTCTAGTGCCCCACTTTTTGTGGTGGACGGAGTGCCTATCGATAATGGCGGTGGTGGAGTTGCTCTTCAAAATGGAGTAACAAACTCTAACCGTGCGGTTGATATTAACCCAGACGATATTGATGACCTAACTGTATTAAAAGGTGCTGCCGCTACTTCATTGTACGGTTCACGTGGTGCTGCAGGGGTTATCTTAATTACAACAAAAAAAGGAAAACGTAAGGCGAAGAATAGTATTGATTTCAATTCTTCTTTGTCTAGTGTAACTGTAAATATGTTACCTGCTTACCAAAATGAATATGGTCAGGGTACATCTTCAGGAGCAGCTGCAGCTACTGCAACTGTAGGTATTTATAATAACACTGCTTCTACCTCTTGGGGACCAAGAATTACTGGTCAAACAGTTACCAACTATTTTGGTAAAAAAGAAGTCTTAACTGCTTTCCCTAATAACGTTTCTGATCTGTTTCAAAATGGATTGAGCCGCGTTAATACTGTAAGTTTCAGTGGAGGAAGTGATAAAACTACTTACCGAGTTTCTTACAACAATACTAAGGAAACTTATGTATTACGTGCTAATGAATTAAATAAGAATGTACTTTCTGTTAATTTGAATTCAGAGGTTACGAGTAAGTTGACTATCAGTTCATACTTAAGTACAAATATTACTTCTTCAAACAGAACACAACAAGGAAATCAGTTGTCTAACCCAACATTCAGATCTTTGTTTACTCCAAGAAGTTATGACTTAACTGGTTTGCCTTATTATAACACAGATGGTAGCCAGTTATTCTTTGGTGGTGAAGACAATCCCTATTGGTCAATGGATAATGTTAGATACAACGATGACATTTCACGTCTATTAGGTAACGTTGGATTACGCTATAAGTTTAATAGCTGGTTAAATGCTGATGCAAAAGTGGGCATCGATAACCAATCATTTAAATCTCATGGTTTTGATGAGATTGGTGCAAGAGGTGGTGGTAACACCAGTGCTAATGGAACAGGTGGTGTTGTGGATGCTAGAAGTGTATTAAGAAATATCAACTCATACCTTACTTTGAATGCACAGAAACAATTTGGCAATTTCAACTTGTCTGGAACATTGGGTAATGAGATTTTTGATAACTACTCAAATTCTATGTCTGCAAGATCAACTGGTTTAGCAATCAGAGGATTTGACCAAATTAGTAATGCAACTGTTCTAAATACCCCTTCTGTGGGTACTTCTCAAATAAGAACCTTCGGGGTATTTGCTGATTTCGTTGCTGATTACAAAAGATGGTTATCATTGAACGTAAAAGCTAGAAACGATTTCTCTTCAACATTAGCTCCTGGTTCAAGATCGATCTTCTATCCAGCAGCTGCTTTGAGTGCTACTTTAACTGATGCAATTCCAGAATTGAAAAGTAAAACTTTAAGTCTCTGGAAAATGAGAGCTAACTATGGTGTAGTAGGTCGTGCAGCTCCAGCTTACAATACCGACAACTATGCAACTACCGGTGGTGCTGCTGATGGATTCGGTCCAAGCATCGCATTTCCTTTTAACGGATTAGCTGGTTATACAATTTCTAACTCTGCAGGTAACGTAAAGTTGAAGCCTGAGTTTACAACTGAGTGGGAAATTGGAACTGACTTAGCTTTCTTTGATAATCGTGTTACTATTCAAGCGAACTATTATGAGCGTAAGTTAACTGATGGTTTATTCCCTGTTCCAGTATCATCTACTTCTGGTGTAACCTCTGTATATAAAAACGCAGGAGAGATCAGTACCAAAGGAACTGAGTTAAGCTTAGGATTAGTTCCAATTAAATCAAAAGATTTCACTTGGAGTATTAATGCTAACTATACTCAATTCAAGAGCATTGTAACTAAACTTGCTCCTGGTGTGAGTGTAATTACTTTGGGTGGATTTACAACACCTAACGTTAGATTAGTAGAAGGTGAAGAATTTGGAGCGATCTATGGTAATATGTATCAAAGAGATAATTTAGGTCGTTTGATTTTACAAACTTCTGGTACTAACGCAGGTTTGCCTTTGCCAACTTCTGGTGTATTTAAGATAGGTAATAGTAACCCTAAGTATACTATCGGTATCAATAACTCATTTACTTACAAAAACTTCTCTTTGGATATCTTGTTTGATATCCGTGAGGGTGGTGATTTGTATAGTAGAAATTTGGCCGACTTAAGAAGAAATGGTGTGGTTGTTGAAACTGCAGAATTGCCAAGATTTGAGAAAGATAATGTAACACCTACTCGTAACTATCAATTTACTGGGGTTGACGCAAGTGGTAACGTGGTAAACGTTCCAATTCGTGCAGATCAGTATTGGGGTAATTCTGGTAAGTATGTGGCTGCAGAAGGTTATATGATTAAAACGAGCTGGTTCAGAGTAAGAGAAATGAACTTAACCATGAAAATGCCTAAGCGTTTGATTGATAAGAGTCCATTTAGCAATATTGAATTTGGTATTTTCGGACGTAACCTTTACCTGAAAGCTAAAGATGCTCCGCACTTGGATCCAGAACAGAATGCCTTCGGAACTAACAATATTTCCGGATTGGAATTCAATGCGAATCCTTCAACCAGAACTTTTGGTGCAAATCTGAGATTAACTCTGTAATACAACATTATCAAATCAATAAATAATTGACAATGAAAAAAATATTCATAACAATATCAGCAGCCGTTTCGCTCTTTGCGCTCAGCTCTTGCCAGAAATGGATGGACATCAACAAGGACGGGGATAGAATAGCAGAAACAGCAGCTCCTATTGATCTTTTGCTGACTAACGTTACAGTGAACACTGGCTTTGCTGGTGGCTCTGATTTGTATCGTTATAGCAATCTGATCATGCAACAATTTTCAGGACAAACAACTGGTGGTGAAACTCAAACACAGCAGTACGAAAAATATCTGCTACAATCAGCAGACGTAAATAACCTTTGGGGTACTGCCTACGCTTCAACTTTGAATGACTGTGAAGTGATTATTCGTTTAGCTAATGCTCAAAACCTTCCCTATTATCGCGGGGTTGCTAAATTGTTGAAAGCATATAACTATCAACAATTAGTAGATGCATTTGGTGATGTGCCTTTTTCTGAAACACAACAAACCAGTGCAAATACGTCCCCAAAATACGATGCAGGTGCAACCATTTATACTTCTTTGTTGACAATGATCGACGAAGCAATTACTGATTTGAACACTACTTCTACGGGTATTGCTCCGGGAACTAATTCAACAATTTATACAGGTTCTTTTGCTACCAAGAAAGCTAACTGGATCAAATTTGGTAATACTTTGAAATTGCGTTTGTTGATTCACTATTCAAAAATGAACAAAGCTGATTGTGTAGCTAAAATCAATGCAGTTATCGCTACTTCAGGTGTTACATTCTTTGCTGCGAATGCAGATAATTTTGAAATGCCTTTCTTTAACGTAACAAACCGTCAGAATCCAATTCATCAGTTTGAAATTAACAGAACCAACTATTTGTTCCCAAACAAATTTTTGGTTAACGCGATGAACGCTAAGTCTGATCCAAGAAGACCATTTTACTTTACAGCTTTCCCTTATGGTTCTACAAGCTATGTAGGTGCACAAGCTGCTGATCCAGCTTCTCAGAAATACTCTAGAATTCATACTTATTTAAGAGGTGTGGGAACTGGTGGAACTGCTAAAGGTGACGGATCATTAGACCCTTTACCTGCAACAGGTGGTATTTTATATGATGGTACTGCTCCTCAAAGAATGTTAACCTTTGCTGAATACAATTTCATCAGAGCTGAGGCAGCCCTTTATGGTGCAACAGGCGACGCACAAGCATTCTTTACTGCAGGTATTACTGCTAGTATGCAAGCCGCTGGTGTTCTTCCTGCCGACATCACTACATACTTAGCTGCTAATGGTACCTTAACTGGTACTACTGATCAGAAATTGGCGCAAGTTATCGGAGAGAAATATGTAGCTAACTATGGTGTTCCAATGGAGTCTTGGTCTGATTGGAGAAGAACTGGGTATCCAGCCATCACTAAAGTATCTAATGCAGTAACAGGAGATATTCCTCGTTCATTGCCTTATCCTCAAAGTGAAGTAGATGCTAATAGAAACTTCCCTGGACAAAAAGCTAGTTTGTTAGTTCCTGTATTCTGGGATAAATAAAAACTGCTTTAAAATATACATAAAAGGCTGTCTGCAAAGACAGCCTTTTTATTTGCAAGACATTAAAAAAGCTACTCATTGGAGTAGCTTTTTTAAATGATATAATGTTTGCTTATTTCTTAATCAGCAACTCAGTTAATTTCTTATCAAGATCAGAACCCCTTAAGCTACTGGCAATGATCTTACCCGTTGGGTCAATCAATACATTAAAAGGAATTCCATCAAATTTATATTGTTCAACTACATTACTTTGCCATTTTTTCAAATCACTGATCTGTGTCCAAGCTAATCCATCATCTTTTACTGCCTGCATCCATTCTTCTTTGCCATCATCTAAAGAAACACCTAAGATCGCAAAATTTTTATCCTTAAACTTTTGATACGCAGCTACTACATTTGGGTTTTCATTTCTACATGGTCCGCACCAACTTGCCCAGAAATCAACTAAAACATATTTCCCTTTAAAGCTACTCAATGCAATCATTTTGCCATTGGCATCTGGCATACTGATCTCAGGAGCTTGTTGATTTAATAATGCGTATGTGGGCGTTGATGCGTTAGCAGCTTGAACAGTAAGCATTGATTTTAATTTAGCTAATCCATCATGATCTTTAAAGGCATCTGCTGATAAAACAGCCAATGCTTTTAGATCTTCTGTTTTCATCGTTCTCGAAGCAAGACCAATGGCATAATAACGCACAGCGGGACTTGGAGATTTTTTTATGAAGTCACTCACAAAACCATTGATGGCAGATACCTCATGATCTCTATTTAAACTGGCAACAGTTAAAGCACTATCAGTAGCTTTTTGTTTTTGCAAACTATCTAGTATTCCAAAAGCATTGTATAATAAAGAATCATGTGCGTGATAATTTTCCATTAAATCGTGCAGTGCGGAAGTTGCAGATGAACCTTCCACTTCATACAAACGAAAATGTGCCATATCAATTTTTAAGCGAATACTTTTACTGTCATTCACCACAAGTATAGCTGGCCCCTTTTCTAATTGCAAACGATAAAGACCTTCTTCTTTGGCATGAGAACGAAGTTCAAAAGTTCCTTGAGGCTTTAGAGTGGCCGAGTCTAATACCACAGGCTGCTCGCCTGCAAAGGGAATTTCCTGAAGATAAATCTTTTGTTCAGGGGCATTTAAAATTCTGCCACTTACTACAAAAGGACCGTGTTTTTTTTCTGCGCAAGAAAATAAAACGGCTGATGATAAACAAAGCCAGAGGATTTTTTTCATGTTATTTGTGTTTGCCCGAAAGGGTCTATTTTATTTTTGTAATGCTTGTTCTAATAAACTTGTAACAATCTTTGGATCGGCTTTGCCTTTGCTCAGTTTTTTTACTTCACCTACAAATAAACCAATTAATCCTTTTTTGCCTTTCTGATATTCTGCAACTTTGTCTGGCATTCTTGAAATCACTTCTGCTATCCATTTTTCAAGCTCACCACTGTCGCTTACTTGTAATAAATTCAAAGACTCTGCAATCGCAAAAGGATTAGTATGGGAGCCGTCAATTAACAAGGGCATTATTTTAGATGAGGCAACAGAAAAATTCACTTTCCCATCATCCACTAATGTAAGTAATTCAGAAAGCGTTTCTGGACTAAGCTTAAGTTGATCAATATTAAGATGATGTTCATGCAACCATTGTCTGATGGGTCCTAAGATCCAATTGGCAACAGCTTTATAGTTTTTTGTAAACAGAATAGTTGCCTCAAAAAATTGTGCAGTTGCTAATTCTTCTGATAATTGATGGGCATCATAGAGACTCAATCCTAATTCATGTTGGTATTTTTTCTGTAAAACATTTGGCAAAACAGGTAGTTCGGCTTCAATGCTTTTGATGAAGGATTCTGTTAAATGAAAAGGGGCTAAGTCAGGATCGGGGAAATATCGATAATCATTAGCTTCTTCTTTATCTCGAATGGCAAAAGTTGTATCATTCGTTGCATCAAAACTTCTTGTTTGTTGTTGTACTGCTTTACCAGCATCAAGAATAGTTGCCAGTCTTTCCACTTCAAACTCAATGGCCTTTTTTACATTTCTGATACTGTTCACATTTTTCACTTCCACTCTTGTGCCTAATTTAGTACTGCCTTTCGGTTTAAGAGAAATGTTCGCATCACAACGTAAGCTGCCTTCTTCCATATTCCCGTCACAGATTCCCAACCATCTAACCAGTTTTCTTATTTCAGTAACGTATTGATATGCTTCTTCAGCCGAAAATATATCAGGCTCGGTAACTATTTCAATGAGTGGTGTTCCTGCTCTATTTAAGTCGATACAAGTATATTGATCATCCAGGTCGTGAATACTTTTTCCGGCATCTTCTTCCAGATGAATTCTGTTCAACTGTACATTTCTAAAAGATCCATCATCAGTTTTGATGCGTACCAATCCTCCTTTGCAAATAGGAGTAGTGTGTTGTGATATCTGATATCCTTTCGGTAAATCTGGATAGAAATAGTTTTTCCGTGCAAAATAGTTGTCTTTTTCAATTTCGCATGAACATGCCAATCCCATTTTGATTGCATAATTTACTGCCTTCTTATTGGTTTTGGGAAGGGTTCCGGGATGGCCTAATGTTATAGGGCTGACATGCGTATTTGGTTCAGCCCCAAATTCAGTACTGTCGCCACAAAACAATTTGCTATTGGTAGCCAATTGGGCATGCACTTCAAGTCCAATTACTACATCGTATTTTTCACTCCATGACATAGGTTGCAAAAATAGCTTTCTCAATCCATACCCTGTGAGACCAAAGTGGATTTATACATTATTTATAAAAAAACCACGCTAAGAATAGCGTGGTTGATGAAACATGAGAAAAATATTTAAACTGTTATATTTATAAATTGGCGGTCTTTAATTTTTTGGGAAACTTAATATCTAAGGTTTGAGATTTCCCCGCTCTTTTAATACCCATTTTGAAGCCTTCGCCTTCTTTTAAATCCTTCAACTTTGCCTTTAAGTCATCTACAGATGTAATATTTTTTCCATTAACATCTGTAATGATATCATCTTCTTTCAGACCAGATCTACCTGCAGCCATTTCTTCATCTACATCAGTAACTTTTACGCCATTACCTTCTTCTAAGTCTTCAATTTCAATTCCCAGTCTTGGTCTTCCACCACCATTATTGCCGTGGTATTCAAACGGAAAGGATCTAGGGAAGTCCATCGTTTTAGGCATATGAAAATTAAAATCACCATCGTCCATTTTAAATGATTTAACATTTGTTTCCTTACGTTTACCCAAAACTGCAGTGGTAGACTTTTCTTTACCATCACGTAAATAGGTTATAGTTATTTTTGTATCTGGCTTGTAAGAATGAATGGCATCCACTAGCTCTGAACTTGATTCTATCTTAGTATCATTCACTTTAGTGATAATATCATTGCTTTGAATTCCGGCCTTAGATGCGGCACTTTCTTTAGTTACTTCAGTAATTTTTACTCCTTTATCAGCTCTTTCTGTGAGAACTCCAAGAAAAGCACCATTACTCATTTTTACCTCTGTTTCAAATTCAAATGGAGGCATATTAAACTCAAATCCATCTTTGCCATGAACATTGACTTTGATTTTTTTATGACTCAATTTTTCTAAATCTTCATCTTTCCATTTTTCGGATGGCACTCCATTGATGATCACTTTGTCTCCATCAGTGATTACAGTTAAAGTTTCGGTCTTCTTTTCTTCTTTCTGCGCAATAGCAGCAGTTGTAAGTGATGCAGCAATTAAAAGCATGCTAAAATGTCTAGTATTCATTTGGTTATTTTTTTAATTTTCGAATAACCAAATGTAATAGGATGCAATATTAATTTAGGTTGATGTAAGGTTAATGGAAGTTAAAAAAGTAAATTAGTTTTAGAGAGTAACCACCCCTGTCATCGCTCAGCCGCTCGACTTTCCCCTCCTATCCGCAAGCGGCAGGCGGGGTATTTTAAAAAAAACATATTCCCCTCTTATCCGCAAGCGGCAGGCGGGGAATTAAAAATAAACCTAGGCAAGCCTAGGTTTAAAATATTCTAGTAAAACGTTATAGATAACGCTTCAATTTTATCTCTTCACTTAATTTGCCAAAAGTAAATTCCTGATTTGAGCAATCACTTCCTGCAAATTACTTGCGTCCTGGCCTCCGGCAGTAGCTAATGTTTTTTGTCCACCCCCACCACCTTTTATCAATGGTGTTATGATTTCTTTAATCATCTTAGGGGCTTCTAAACCCTTTTCTATGTTTATACTGTCCGACATTAAAATGCAAACCGCAGCCTTACCTGCAATATTGGCTACCAGCGTTATAAGATAATTTTCGCCCAGTTCTGGTCTAAGGTCAAAGGCTAATTTTTTTAATTGATCAGCATTACTAACTTCTACCTGACTACCTATAAAATAGGCATCTCCCTTTGCAAAAGGGAAAGGAACACGTTCACTGAAAAGTTCTTTTTTGATCACGAGCAATTGTTTTGCTTCTAATGATTCTAATTTCTTTTCTAATTCTTGTTTCTCCTGAATTATTTTCTCAACTGCTTTTAAGGGATCCTTTGTTTTTAAAAGATTTCCTACCTCTTTCAGCCCAGCAAATTGTTCATATAAATAGTTGAATGCCTTGCTACCTGTCAATGCTTCAATTCTTCTAACACCTGCAGCAACTGCTGCTTCTGAACTTATTTTAAACACCCCGATCATACCAGTATGTAAAACGTGGGTACCTCCACATAGTTCCACTGAAAATTTCGGATCAACAACAACTACCCTTACTGTATTGCCATATTTTTCACCAAACAATGCCATGGCTCCAAGTTTCAGGGCTTCCTCTTTTGGCATTTCGGTAATTACTACTGGTATATTTTCCCGGATTTTATCGTTCACGATTTTTTCAACCTGACGAATTTCATCATCTGTTACACGAACAAAATGTGAAAAGTCGAATCTTAAACTTTCATCATTTACCAATGATCCCTTTTGAGCTACATGGGTTCCCAATACCTCTCGCAATGCTGCATGCATCAGGTGGGTAGCAGTATGATTATAACTGGTGAACAGTCTTTTCTCTATATTAATGGCCGCTATTACTTCTACTGTGATATTTGTTGGCAAAGTATCTGTAAAATGAACAATCAGATCATTTTCCTTTTTTGTATCTGTGACAAAAATTTTCTCTTCACCAAATTGTAAATATCCTATATCACCAATCTGTCCGCCACTCTCTGCATAAAAAGGAGTGGTAGCTAAAACCAATTGAAATTGTTCTTTGCCTTTCGATTTAATTTTGCGGTATTTAGTTACCCGAGTTGTAACTAAAATATCCTGATATCCCACAAATCCTTCACCAGGCTCTTCTTGCAAAACAATCCAATCTTCTGTGTCCTGAACAGACGCAGCTCTACTTCTATTTTTTTGCTGCAACATTTCTGCTTCAAACCCTTTTTCATCAATACTAATATTATTTTCAGAAGCGATCAATCGGGTTAGGTCTATTGGAAAGCCAAATGTGTCAAACAATTCAAATACAGCTTTGCCTTCAATTTCTTTTGAAACGGATGCTGTGCTGGTAGCAAGCATATCATCAATTCTTTTTAAACCTTTATCCAATGTTCTTAAAAAAGCATCTTCTTCTTCTTTCACTACTTTCGAAACGAAATCCAATTGTTGTTTTAATTCTGGAAATACACTTTGAAATTGTTCTGCTAATTGAGGTAATAGTTGATGCAACAGAGGTTGCTTATAATTCAAATAAGAATAATAATATCTAACAGCACGGCGTAAAATTCTGCGTATAACATATCCTGCTCCTGTATTCGAAGGTAATTGACCATCTGCAATTGTAAATGAGATAGCACGAATATGGTCGGCAATCACTCTAAAGGCGATGGCTTCTTTACTTGCGCTAAAATCATATTTCTGTTTAGTAATTTGTTCAACAACTGCTATCGTACCCGTAAATACATCGGTATCATAATTACTGGTTTTACCCTGTATCACACGCACCAATCTTTCAAAACCCATTCCAGTATCTACATGCTTTGCAGGTAAGGATTCCAGCGTGCCATCTTTTAAACGATTGAATTGCATGAATACATTATTCCAGATTTCAATCACTTGTGGATGGTCGTTATTTACCAAAGTTTTTCCATCTACTTTCGCACGCTCTTCATCTGTTCTGCAATCAACGTGTATTTCACTACAAGGACCGCATGGCCCAGTATCTCCCATTTCCCAGAAATTATCTTTTTTATTTCCAAGGAGGATTCTATCCGGACTGATTACTTTTTTCCATTCTTCAAATGCTTCCGTATCTCTTTCTAAATTTTCATTCACATCTCCTTCAAAAATGGTGACGTATAATCGGTCCTTATCAATTTTATAAACTTCCGTCAATAACTC
The DNA here is from genome assembly GCA_947371755.1 of Chitinophagaceae bacterium. GTDB lineage: Bacteria > Bacteroidota > Bacteroidia > Chitinophagales > Chitinophagaceae > Sediminibacterium. Next base: position 26,186 of record CANBQT010000002.1, on the reverse strand, counting down.
CCAGCTCCATGCTATGGCTTCTGATTTAAAATAATTGCCAAAGCTCCAGTTTCCCAGCATTTCAAACATGGTATGGTGGTAAGTATCCACACCCACTTCTTCCAGGTCATTATGTTTACCACTCACGCGTAAACATTTTTGGGTATCAGCCACTCTTGGGTTGGGGGCATTTTTATTCCCTAAAAAATAATCTTTGAATTGATTCATCCCGGCGTTTGTGAACAAAAGGGTAGGATCGTTTTTCACCACAATGGGTGCCGATGCAACAATTTGGTGTTCTTTTGAAGCAAAAAAATCTAAAAACTGCTGGCGTATCTGAGCACTGGTCATCATTTTCATTCCAAATTTTAATCAATTGATAAGTCCGTAGAAACTATCTTTGAGAGCTTTTCCGGGGTTGCAAAGGTAAGGATAACCTACCTGAAAAATCGGAGTAAGCTCTGAGCTGAAGAAAGACTTTTGCAAAATAATGGCAGTTAAATTTGCATATTTGCATCCCTTTTGCTGTTCTTTTGATTGTTAGACGCATGAAAAAAATCAAATACTATTATAATACTCATACCCTCCGCTATGAAAAGCTGGAAGTACCCCTTAGGGTAATACTGCTTCAGGTATTTGGTTTTATTACAGCCTGTATAGTTACCGGCATTCTAATTGTTCTCATTATTTTTAAATATATCGATAGCCCTAAAGAGAAGATCCTCCGTCAGGAAAACGATGATATGAAAGAAAGCTATAGTCTTTTGATTGATCGGGTAAATGAGTTGGAATTGCAGATGGACGAATTGGAGAATAGAGATAATAATGTATATCGATCTATTTTCGGATCAGACCCCGTGCCAGATAGTGCCAGGGTAAAGGATATGGAGAAGAAGAATGAAGTTAAGTTAGTAACAAGAATGGGTGAGGGTGAATTAGTGAAAAGCTTAACAGTACAGCTAAATAATCTTTCTCTCAGAACTGCCTATCAAGATAAATCCTATTTATTGATCAACGATCTAGTAAAGAATAAAGAGAAATTACTCAATGCCACTCCATCCATTCAGCCAATCAGCAATAAAAATCTAAACAGGATTGGATCAGGTTTCGGCTATAGGATTGATCCTGTATATAAGGATCGGAGACACCATATGGGGCTTGATTTTACTGCACCTATTGGCACTCCTATATATGCAACAGCCGATGGGGTTGTAAAAGATGCTGGATTTAACACGGGTGGATTTGGAAATAGAGTGGTTATCGGACATGGGTTTGGATATGAAACCTTATATGGACATATGTACAGAATCAAAGCAAGGGTAGGTGAAAAAGTGAAAAGAGGGGAGGTGATTGGATATGTTGGGAATACAGGTAAGAGCACAGGGCCACATTGTCATTATGAAGTCCACAGAAGTGGCATTCCTGTTGATCCGATTTATTATTTCTATAATGATTTAACCCCGGCTCAATTTGATAGGATCTTAAAGTTAGCAGCTGCTAGTAACCAAAGTTTAGACTAATACAATTTTTCTTATGGAACCTGGTGTAAAAGAATATCTCGTAAGAATTTTAAATACGATTGCCTTAGTCGGACTTTGTCTGATGCTTAATATCACTGCAGGTATCAAGTATGAATTAGCATTTATTGATGAGAAATTTCAATGGAAGAATGCAGCTTTTTATACATTCTTTTTAATTAGCATCATAGCTATGGCAATATATGTAATAAAGCTTTGGAGAAAGCCTATTGATTTTGATCAATAAAAAAACCGGCGATCACAAAGAATGGATCTTTGCAACGCCGGAAATTATTGTGTGGTGTTTAATTAGTTTTTTGAATCTTTTGTATCTAAAATCACAGGGCTTCCTTTCCCCATGATAATTACTTTGGAATTGGGAGAAGTAACCAGGCCTTTCATCACTTGTATATTTTCGTACTGTAGCTGCTTGTCTGTTAATCCAGAACTCATAATACGTTGATAGTCTGCGATACCCTGGGCTTCCACGCGTTTACGTTCTGCTTCTTGCTTCTCTTTCTGCAAAACGAATTCCATTTTTTGTGCTTCCTGTTCTGCTTTTATTTTTTCTTCAATAGAAGCTTTTACTGTTGCGGGAAGTGTAATATTCCTGACTAGTAACTGCTCCAAAACAAGTCCTCTTTTTTTGAAATCTGATTCAATGGTTTTAAAGATCCTGGTTTGAAATTCATCTCTTCTGGTAGAGTAAAGATCAACCGCAGTATAGTATACGGCATTGTCACGAATTTTTGTTCTGGTGATAGGTCTAACAACTTTATCTTTAAAATCCATACCAGTTTCTTTTACTAACATAGGCGCTTCTGTAGACATTACACGATACAAAACTGTAAGGTCTATTACAACTTCCAAACCATCTGCAGTTAACACACGTATCGCATCATCTCCAGCTACATCGCCTTCATTATGAACCCCACTCATGGTATAGTTCTGTGTTTTAATATCGATCTTGTTCACATCAACTAATGGGTTTACAAAAGTTAGACCACTTGTAAGTACATCGTTTTGTACTTTACCGAAGATTGATTTAACACCAATTTGACCAGCGTCGATCTGTTTGATACATGAAGTGAGAACACCTAATACTATAATTCCTATTCCCACTAATCTTGCAGTACCTGCATATTGAGGAAGTGGGTGGGGTTGTGCTTTTAAATAAAATGCGGCAATGAATATAATCAGGCCGAGAATAATAAGTACCATAATCTATTTGTTGATTGATATATTAATTAGTAGCGGAGTTGAACAAAACATTACAAATGATAAAAATTAACTACTATGATCAACTACGATGGTCCAGCTTCCTTTAATCTTTCTAAAAAGTAGGGTATAGGCCCCTCCAACATCACCAATGGTTCTTTTTAAATGCCATTTTCCAACTACAAAATAGAATTCAGAAGAAAGCTTTCTGAATTCTACAAATTCAAAATCAAGATGTCCCATAGCGGATTTATCCGGGTAACTCTTTTTATAATTGTCTAGTGTTTTTTGATAGCCATTACTGATAGACTTGCCAATAAAAAGTAAGCTATCGCTTTCCCAATAGCCTTTCATGAATGCAGCTACATTGCCCTTATTCCAATCGTCTCTTTGACGAAGTAATAACTGCTTGATTGCATTCACATCTGCATTTTGGGCAGAAAGGTTTTCATTGATAACGAAAATAAATAATAGTAGAAAAATTAGGATAAGCCTGAATGGGCGTTTCATATTTTAATGTTTCCTGAAAGCTACAACAATCTTATGGCAAGAATCATTTCTCTTTAAATTCCCTATCAATTTTATTATCTTAACAGGATGGAATATATGGCTCATTTAGAAAAGGATCGAAAGCTTTCAAAAATTCTGGTAGAATCTTTACCGGAATTAACCCTACATAAAAATATCCCTATACGATTGATGGCGAGTATCATGAGTCAGCAGTTGAGTACCCATGTGGCGAGAGTGATATTCCGGCGTTTTTTAGAATTATATGATGGAAAAGAACCCTCCGTTTTAAAAGTGTTAGATACTGATCCAACTATTTTACGTGGTATCGGATTGAGTAATAATAAAGTGAATTATATTCTAAACGTAGCTAAGTTTTGTATTGAAAACAACATCACGGATAAGAAATTGCAGAAAATGGATAATGCTGCTATTATTGATTTATTGACAGAAATAAAAGGGGTGGGAAGATGGACCGTAGAAATGTTGTTAATGTTTAGTTTAGGTAGAGAAGATGTTTTTGCAGTAGACGACCTGGGAATTCAACAAGCAATGATTCGGTTATATAAATTAGACAATACAGATAAGAAAGCATTCAAAGACAAGATGCTTCAATTATCTGAAAAGTGGAGTCCATATAGAACCTATGCTTGTTTACACTTATGGCAATGGAAAGATGATAAATAATACTAGGCAGAATTTCTGGCTGCATTAATTACCCCAAACATACTTCGGGTAACGAGCTTTTCATACACCGGTTTTAGGGCTGGATCTACTTCTTCATTATGTAATTTATTCAAAGCATATTGCTGTATCGTAAGAAGTGGTAAAACAATTTTATCACGCATTTGAATGGATGCTTTACCTGCTTTGTCTTCTTCCATTAATGTATTGGCATCAGCTAATTCTAAAACTAATTTCGACGTAAGATCAAACTCGTTTTTAATGATATCCCAAACTGGTCCAAACTGAGGGTCTTTCTTCACATATTCGGTAAGTGGGAAAAAAGACTTGAGCATGCTCATCATACTGTTATCAATCAGTGTGCGGAAAAATAAGACGTTACGGAACATGGCTTTCGTATCATTCCATAATCCCCTTTCTTTCATTTGTTGTAATGCAGTGCCTACCCCAAAGAATCCAGGTACATTTTGCTTTAACTGACTCCAACTTCCTACAAATGGAATAGCGCGCAGATCTTCGAATCTTAAACCACCACTATTGCCTCTTTTTGCAGGGCGACTAGCAATATTACTCTTACTATAATAGTTCAACGGACTAAACTGTTGCATATAGGCAAGGAACAGAGGATGTGTTTTAAAACCTTGATAGGATGCATGACTGATCTTACCCAATTCTTCCATCAGGAATCGGTCGTGTTGAGAAATCTGAATACGAGAATCTGCAAATAATTCGTTGCTCAATCCAGCACTTAGTAATTGTTCTAAATTGTACTGAGAAGATTCGATGGTTCCAAAATTTGATGTGATGGTCTGACCTTGGATGGTCAATTGAATCTCTTCATTTTCGATATTTGATCCTAAAGAGGAATAAAATTTGTGTGTTTTTCCCCCTCCGCGAGAAGGCGGACCTCCTCGACCATCAAAAAATTTCGCTTTCACATTGTATTTACGTGAAATGGCGGTGAGGTTTTCTTTGGCGGTATAAATACTCCAATTAGCTTGTAAGTAACCTCCATCTTTTGTACCATCGCTAAATCCAAGCATAATGGTTTGATGGTTGTTCCTTAAATGTAAGTGTGTTTTATACTCCGGAAGATTATACAAAAGCTCCATTGTTGATTCTGCCTGATCAAGATCGTCTATGGTTTCGAATAATGGAACGATATCGATCAGCATTTTATCTCTTTCCCATCCACACAATCTTAGTAATGCATAAACCTCCATCATATTAACTACTCCCTGACAGTTACTGATCACATAACGGTGACAGCCTTCTTCGCCATTTTCTTTCTGTATGCTTTTGATGGCATACATACTTTCTAAGGTGTCTTTTGTGATGGTATCATCTATGGAAGCTGGATCGATAACTCCTTCAATGATTGATAATGCTTCCAGTTTTTCTGTAGGGGTAAGCGAACTATAATTTTCTGGAAGGATAGCCGTCTTGCCTTTTGCAATTAGTTCGGTATTGATTTGTAAAATGACAGCGGTATGTATTCGACTATCCTGACGAATATCAAGCGAGGCAAAATGCGTCCCAAAAATTTTTACTTTATGAATTAAACTATCAAGCCTGTTTAAGTATAGTGAATGGTGATCTTTGATTAATAATGCACGAGCCTCATAGAGTTCCTTAATCAGCTCTTCTTGTTTGATACGCTTACTCGCTTCAGGACGGAATACATTCTCATAGAGTTGCTGTTCTAGTTGTGCGATGATGGTATCAACACCCGTGAAAGTAAGTCGACGCTTAAGTTTACGTATATCACGATAATAACAAACCACAATAGCACTTCTAAGTGCATCTGCAACTTTTAAGGTGGTAGGACCATTTACAAAAGGGTTTCCATCTCGATCACCTCCAGGCCAAAATCCTAATTCAATAAATGGATTTTCTCCATCATAAGCACTATCGAAAACTTCACGGTTGATGAAATTGTATATATTCCCAATAGATGGATAAAGGATGTTTTCCAAGTACCACATCAAATTAACAGCTTCGTCTAAAGGAGTGGGTTGTTTCTTATTAAAAAATGGCGTGATACCGAGTTGTTGTATATAGGCATTGATAGTGTGAAAATCATTTTTACCTATGGCTTCATTCATGTCGTGAATGATACCAAGCACACTGCCTGGGTAGAATTGAGTAGGGTGTGCTGTAAGTACCACACGAACCTTAAACTTCTTGAGTTTACTTTTTAGAACCTGGGTCTTACCTGCAAAATTAGTTTCACTGATCAGAGATTTTAAACTCCCTGGCCCCTCTACATCATTTACGGTTTCAAATGCAGCATCCTCAATGGCATCAAATAATACTATCTGACGCTCAATATATTGTACAAATTTAAAAAGACGTGCTACTTTATCTGCCTCGTCTATTGCGTTGGTATGCTGCGCAAAAAAATGATCCACGATTTGCATGGGGGTCTTTGCATCTGCATAACCATCCAAGCAAGCTTGCAATAATATGGGCAGCAGGGCACCTACATTAGCGATTCCTGAAAAAGGGAGCGCAGAAAATAAACTATTATAAATGGTGTATTTATCTGTTACGTTGCGCTTGAAATTGATACTATATTCTGAAGAAGGCATAGGCTATTTGAGCAACTAAGATAAATGATTTTACTAAAAAATTACTACGAAATAACCGTGGAATTCAAATCAGGCTTGGATTTCAGGCTAATGATTGTTAGTTATATTTATTTTTTCTATATTAAAACTATTGGGAAAACGAATTTTAAATCTAAGTTTGAGACTAAATATTTGTCATATTAATTAAATAATATTTTGATATTGTCAGTCATTTTATAGTCCATTTAATTGATAATTTAAACCGTACTCCATTAAACTTCTTTATTTTTAGAGAGTCCTATACTAATAATTTAGTGCATGTTCCCCAGCGACAAAGAACTTTTATTTCAATATTCAGTCAGTTCAACTAAGGAGAAAGGCTTTACCTCTATCATACAGAAGTATCAGGAAAAGTTGTATTGGCATATCAGGAGAATGGTAATCGAACATGCAGATGCTGACGATATTCTTCAAAATGTATTCATCAAAGTATGGAAGGGATTAGAAAATTTTAGAGAAGACAGTCAACTGTATACCTGGCTTTATCGCATAGCAACCAATGAAACGCTTAGTTTTTTAGAAAAGCAGAAAAGGAATGCCACAATGAGCTTGAGTGAAATGGAAGATAGTTGGGAGAATAAAATTAAAGCCGATGCTCATTTTGATAGTCAACAATTAGAATGGAAATTACAATTGGCGATTAAGCAACTACCTGAAAAACAACGACTTGTGTTTAATTTGCGTTATTTTGATGCCATGCCCTATGAAGAAATGAGTAAGGTATTGGATACCAGTGAAGGTTCATTGAAGGCGAGTTACCATCATGCAGCAAAAAAAATTGAATCTATATTAACCAGTTATTAAACCATTGAGGATAAAATTTGTCAAATAATAATTGAAACCCCAGCATATCATATTAGAAGAATTAAAAGAAATAGCCCCCAATCTTGTGGAAGTGGGTGTGCATATGCCTTATGCGGTACCCAAGGGTTATTTTGAAGAACTAGCCGCAACGATAGTTGAGAAAGCAAGTATTGTTGCCATAGACAACAATAATTCTGCTAATATTTTTCGGGTCCCTGATCAATATTTCAACGGTTTGGCCAATAAAATTTTACAGCGCGTAAAGGAGATAGAGGAAGAGGGGATTTTATTAAATGCTGAGAACGAAACCATCGCTCCAGTTCTCAATACCATCCCTAAGCGGATGCCTTACGCCGTTCCGAATGAATATTTTGAGCAGTTTTCCGTAAGAATACCTTCCGAAAAAGCGAAGGTTATTCCGATGAAGAAAATGAGGAATTGGATGACTTATGCTGCAGCTGCTGTATTTGTAGGTATTATGGTAACAGGTTCTTTTTTATTTTCAGATAAGAAACAATCTCAAGAATTTGAAAAGTACCAGAATTTAGATGTAGCCTCAGCACTTGATCAGGTAAGTGATTTAGAATTGAATAGTTATATCGATGAAAATCATCCTGCTGCAGTGTATGATATCATAGAAAATGATCAGGAAAATTTGGGTAATGTAGAAGATAAGATTCAATCAATGAGCACAGACAATTTAAATCAATATTTAAATGAAAATGGTTTTCTTGATATCAAATCAGGAGGCATAAATGAAAAATAACATGAATAAAATTTTACTATACTGCTCATTTTTTCTCATGCTTTCTTTTGGAGCTGCTGCCCAAAATCAGCCCGCACCTGAAGCCCCTATACTACAGGGTATTAAGATTGCTTTTATTACAAAACAACTATCTCTTACCAGTGAGGAAGCCCAGAAGTTCTGGCCCTTATATAACGACTTTTCTGATAAAGCAAAGAGTTTGAGAAAGGGACAGGATGTAGATGAATTGGCCTTTGAAGAAAAAATGTTAGACGAAAGAAAGAAGTTAAAAGTTGAACTTGCAAAAGTACTGGGCTCTGAGAATCGTGCCAATAAGGCATTAGGGATTGACAGAGAATTTAATAGAGTATTGAAAAAGGAATTGGATAATAGAAGGGCTATGCGAGAAAGATTGGAAACCCATGCTGATAGACAACAGAAAATAGAAAATCATGTTGACAAGCAACAGCAAAAAATTGAAAATAGAATGGATAAGCAACAGAATAAGATTGAAAAGCACGGGGGCCCAAAAAACTAAATAAGTAAAAGGGGGGACACTTTTATTTGTTTTTGAATGCTGCCTTTTGGCGGCATTCTTTATTTAAATGGTTTTCCAGATAGGATGTTGGATGTCGTGATAAAAAAGAAAGGTCCATTTTTTATCTCGACCTTCCTGCCACCATTGTTGCCTTAATTCCATGCACTTCTTTCCATCATAATCGTATTTAGCAACGAACTTACTTTTCATCTGCTGTAATTGAGGTGCTACATCTCCGCCAAAAAAGGCTGTCTCATCATTTTCCCGAATCCAAAAAACCTGATGGAATAAGCTATGTCCACCAGTTACCTGATAGAAAATCGTTTCATCTATCCAGCCTTCATTCTCTGTTAACCAAACAACTTTGCTAAATTCTTCTAACATTTCAAAATCAGTTCGGGTATAAGAGCTGGTTCCATTTGTCATTGCGTATTCGAATTCTCGCTGTTGAACATAATAAGTGGCATAAGGGAAACTAATAAATCGTTCTTCAGAATGGTTAGATAGTATGGTAACACCACCCGCATGGTCCTTGTGTAAATGGCTCATCAAAACCTTTGTAATCTGGGAGGGATTAATTCCAGCTTTAAGAAGGTTTTCATGCAACTGCGAACTGCCATTTGCATGTAAATACCCTAATCCGGTATCTAATAAAATGATGTCTTTCTCAGTAACGATTACAAAGGGTTGGATTTCTACTAAAAGACTTCCAACGGGTCTGTTATTTAATTGTTCTGTATGATTATTGAAGGGTACAAAGGCTTTTGTTTTATCAATCGTAAAGCTTCCTTCTGAAAGTGGGATGATCCGCATGAGCAATAAATTTATTAACGCAATACCATCTGCCGGTCTGCATCCAATCTCAACAATATAAAAATCAAAATAGTAAAAGTAAGTAAGGAAGAACCGCCATAACTAATCAGAGGAAGTGCGATTCCGATGATTGGAAATAATCCAATGGTCATACAAACATTTACGGTAATGTGAAAGAATAAAATACTGGCTACACTATATGCATAAACTCTACTAAAAGTACTTCGTTGTCTTTCAGCAATATTTACAATCCTAAACAAAAGAAATAAATAGATCAATAAGAAAGTGGCACAACCTACAAAACCGAATGCTTCTCCTAATGACGTGAAAATAAAATCGGTGTGTTGCTCGGGAACATATTTGCCCCTCGTTTGAGTACCCTTTAAAAATCCACGACCTTTAAAACCTCCAGAGCCAATGGCAATTTTACTTTGTCTTACATTATAATCGTCGGGTTTGAAAGAAGCTTTTGCGCCAGCAGCAATTTCAGACTTATTGTGCTTATTTTGACTACAATCATAATCTTTACCAACTGCACTATATATACGCTGACTCTGATAGCACTCGAATACATTATTGAAAATATAGGGTACAGCAAAGCGTTGAATGCCCACACAAATCGCCCAGGTAGCAACAATAATCATCAGTAATCTGCTATTTCTTTTGATCTGCCTACGTAGAATATAAATGAGTATGGCAGCAATTAATGTGAGGGCTATTGCTAGTGTATTTGGATCTACAGTTAGTGTAGCCACTACTAATGCACCAAATGAAATTCCTATAACTAGTATTTCTGCAGGTAATCCTTCTCGGTACATAGCGATAAAAAAACTCAGGTAAACAAGGGCTAATCCTGTTTCATGTTGGAGTCTGGCAAGAACAGCGGGTAACAATACAATTCCTACTGCAATTAATTGTGAACGCTTCTTGGTAAAATCTAAATTTTGCATCGACATATATTTTGCCAATGCCAATGCTGTGAATATTTTACACAATTCTGCAGGTTGCAGATTGAATCCGCCGCCTAAAGCAATCCAACTTCTAGATCCCTTAATATCTTTACCAATTACAAAAGTGGCAAGCATTAATAGGATACCGAATACGTAGGTCAAATTTGCAAAAGCGGTAAATAGTTTACTGTCTGCTAATAAGATAAATGTTGCAATTAGCGTGCATGCCCCTGCAAAAATGAGCTGCTTACTATAGTTTGTTTTTCCACCAAGAAATAATTGCAACCAATTAGTTCCAGTGCGGTATTCCACCATAAAAATGCAAAGAATCCCAATTACTACCAGTATAGCATACAATGTAACAATGGTCCAATCCACCCCCTTAGAAACGAAACTATTTCTTGTACTCATTTTTATGCCTTTGATTTTTTAGCCAACCACTTTTTATTTTCATCAATGAATAAAGCTGTTGTGGTATTGGTATTTTTCTTTTTACTGGAATCTTTTTTATTTTGAGGTAATAGAGGCTTGGTGATTTTATTTTCAGGCAAAATCATTTCCAATTGTTCCTTATTCTTTTCAGTGCCCAAAGGTAATTTTTCAGAATTGTCTTCTTCATCACTAATATTCTGTTTAGCTTCTGCGTTCAATTCTGCTTTAGCTGCTTCTGCTTCCAAGATCAATTTCGCTTGACGTTGATTTTCTTTTTTAACATACCAATTCTTAATGGCATCAGGTATCAGATCTGCTTTTGAAATGCGCTCCACTTCTGAAAGCCGATCCGCTGCTATGGTATCGTTTAAATACTTTTCCATGATAAATGCGCCGATAGGACCGGCCCAAGTAGCACCAAATCCAGCATTTTCAACTATAACAGCCACTGCAATTTTTGGATTATCTTTTGGTGCAAAGCAAACAAAAAGCGAGTGATTCTTTCCATGTGGATTTTGCGCTGTTCCAGTTTTCGCACAGTATTCCACACCTGGTATTTTAATTGCTGAAGCAGTACCATACACAGTTACATCGTGCATTCCTTCATGCACTGCTCTGAAAACTGTATCTGAAGTATGTATCACACTATGTTTTTTTCTGTATTTGGCAAGATAGGTTGTATCATCTTTCTGTTCATGCTCAATGCTATCTACAAAGTGGGGCGTGTAGTAATAACCTTTATTCGCGATGATACACATCATGTTTGCTAATTGCATCGGTGTGGCTGTCATTTTATCCTGCCCAATTCCCAGGGTTAAAATGGTACAACTATTCCATCTGTTCCTTCCGTATGCTTTGTTGTAAACAGCCGTATCAGGAACGCTTGCTTTGTTTTCACTTGGTAAGTCAACATCTAGTGTGGTGCCCATTCCAAATTTATTCATGTATTCCTTCCACTTTAAATATCCTAGTGTTGAATTATGATATTCCGGGTTATCAATAGCCATTCGAAACACTTGTGAAAAATAAGAGTTACAGGAATTTGCAAGTGCCAGCCTTAATGAAGCAGCATGACCAGCATTCTTATGTTCGCATTTCACCACAACGCCGCAATTACTATAAGATCCATAGCAAGGGTATCCATAATTAGGAGTGATTAAACCTTCATCCAATGCAATAACAGCGCCCAGCGGTTTAAATGTAGATCCTGGAGGATATTGTCCTTTGATTGCACGGTTAAACATGGGACGAGCTGTATCCAATAACATCCTTCCTAAATTTTTTCTTCTCGCGCTTCCGGTTAAATCATTTGGATTATAGTTCGGTGAGGATACCATGGCGATAATCCCTCCGGTTTTCGGATTGATGGCAACAGCACTTCCAATTTTATTGGCTAATAATTTTTCTGCCAGTTGCTGCACTTCCACATCTACACTGGTATATAAATTTCTTCCAGCAACAGCACTGGTATCAAACATGCCATTTTCATAGGATCCCTGGATGCGGCTCTTGTTATCCCTTATGAATCGTTTAATACCTCTTTCGCCCATCAGAACCTTTTCATAAGTTCTTTCTAGTCCATTCATTCCGGCATAATCCCCCATTTCGTAACCCTCTTCTTTATGTCTTCTTAAAAAGCTGGTATCTACTTCCGCAATATATCCGAGAACTTGTGCCCCTGTGTTAAATGGATATGTTCGAACAGAGCGATCGGTAAGATTGAATCCAGGAAATTTATACATGTTCTCATATAGCTTTGCATAAAGTTCCTGAGTAAGAAGACCTTCAAATACACTAGGTTTAACCGCAGTATACTTAAATATGATCTCTCGCATTCTTCGTTTATATTCAACCGTATCGATGTTTAAAAGTGTACAAAGCGCCAGTGTATCAGTGCCTCTTGATTCAATTGGTGTAACAACTAAATCATAACTGATGGTATTCTCGAGCATCGCTTTTTTCTTCCGATCGAAAATGATGCCTCTGTCTGGATAAATGATCTTTCGATAGATAGCATTATTTTCTGCAGCCAGTTTGTATTTCGAAGAAAATATTTGCAGATTGATCAGTTGTATCAGGATTACCCCAAATATCAGGAGGAAGATGATTTGAACTACCCGACTTCTGCTTTGATTAAATACAGACATAGTTATTTTGTAAAGGGATGAATTCTAGAATAAAAGAATCAATACAAAGTTGCTGATTAGAAATTGATGCTGCATCAATTCTAAAAAAAAAGTTATGCATACATGTTGATACTATACATATTATTAAGCAGCGTTCGTACGAAATTTGCCTTTCCGGAAAAACAACATTTCTGCGATGAATATGAGCAATAAGCTAATGGCAGTTGTACCCGTCACTTTTCCGATGAAATAAACAAAATTTCCAAATTGTAACCATTCGATCAACACCAATAAAAAATGGTGTATGAAGGTGAGTATTACAATATATAAACTATATGGAGCCCAGCCCATGCTTTTGATACTCGGTTCGATATAGCTATTTTCAGTAGTATCCTGTGGAATCAATAGATTTAATAAGAATGGGCGTAGATAAGCAATTAGCACACAAGGTGCAGCATGCAAGCCACCTGTTCCGGTAAAATAGTCGAGAGTTGTACCAAAAGCAAATGCAATGATCAAAAGAAAGAATCTGTTGATATTGAATGGCAACCATAGGAGAAACAAAAAATAGATATAAGGAACAATGAATTGATGCAATGGGGGTACTTCGTTCAGGATAAATACCTGAAAGAAAATAAACAAAATGAATCGGATGATATTTTTAACGTAGTCGCTCATTAATTTTTTTCTGGTGTTGCTTCAATGGCTACTTGTTCTGCGTATCTCAGATTTTCTACCAAGTAAACATATTGTATTGAGAAAAAGTTAGTTGCTGTTTTTACTTTGAGTGTATAAAAATTGCTGGAGGGATCTGCCACTATACTGTTTACAGTTCCGATTAATAAGTGGGAAGGGAAGTTGGCAGAATAAGTACTAGTTAGCACACTATCCCCCATGGCAACTTTCGCACTTTTGGGAATGTTCTTTAGTAAAAGATATTTTGGGTCAACCCCATCCCATTCAATACTTCCTGAAATATTATCTTTCTTGAGCATGGCGCTTACACGGCTGTTGCGATGCAATAAACTCATCACCCTTGCATTATTCTCACTTACTGATACCACAACACCAACGATGCCATCGGTGCTGATAACTGCCATTCCTTTTTTTACACCCTGCGTACTACCTCTTTCCAGTGTAAGAAAATTTGCTTGTAAGGTTACTGTATTCCCAATTACTTTGGCTGGGAAAACTGTATACTTTCGCATTTTTCCTAAACTATCCCTAAGAGTAGAGTCCAGAATTGTTTTTTTGGTGGTATCTATAGCCTGAAAATTAACAGGTAATAAATTGCGCAGTCTGGCATTTTCGGCTACCAATTGTTCATTGGTTTCTTTCAGGCTAAAATAATAACGCCAGTTATTATATTGTTTGTCTACTCTTCCTGTGATTTCATTTGAGGCAGCGGTAAAAAATACCTGGTGGGTTTTACTGCTATTATTTAGTAAAACAATACAAGCAATTTCCAACAGCAGGAAGCTGAGGAATGTAAAATTGCGTTGTATGAAAATGAAAATATTTTTCAAGGCGGTAATTCGTTCAGCTGATACTGTTTATTTAAGTGGGATCAACAAAGGATGGTCCCACAAATTTATATCGCTCGTATTATCTCATGATGAAAGGAAAACGCTGGTAGTTCTTTAATGCCAAACCAGTACCGCGCACCACACTTTTCAATGGATCATCTGCAATATGTACAGGTAATTTAATCTTCGCACTGAGCCTTTTATCTAATCCGCGTAGCAAGGCACCTCCACCTGTAAGATAAAGACCTCTTCGATAAATATCAGATGCCAATTCTGGTGGTGTTGTTTCCAATGCTTTAAGAATAGCTTCTTCGATTTTGAAAATACTTTTATCTAAGGCTTCTGCGATTTCCTGATAACTCACCATGATTTGTTTTGGGATACCTGTTACCAAGTCACGACCATTTACTGGCATATCATCTGGTGGATTATCCAAATCCTTCATTGCCGCACCTACATTGATCTTAATCTGTTCTGCGGTGCGTTCTCCAATAAGTAAACTATGGTAGCGACGTAATGCTTCCATAATATCGGCAGTAAATTCGTCACCCGCGATACGAATACTCTGATCGCACACAATACCTGCCAAAGCAATTACTGTAATACCAGTTGTACCACCACCAATATCAATGATCATATTTCCAACCGGTTCTTCTACATCAATACCAATACCTAAAGCTGCTGCCATAGGTTCGTGAATCATATATACTTCTTTTGCGCCAGCTTGTTCAGCACTATCTCTTACAGCACGCTTTTCAACCTCAGTGATAGAAGAAGGGATACAAATCACCATTCTCCAGCTAGGGGGGAATAATGGTTTTTTAGGATAGATCATTTTGATCAGCTCTCTGATCATCAATTCCGCGGCGTTAAAATCGGCAATCACTCCATCTTTCAATGGTCGAACAGTGCGAATACTTTCGTGGGTTTTTTCGTGCATCATTAATGCACGCTTACCTACCGCCAAAACTTCTTTTGGATTATTGCGATTAAGGGCAACTATCGATGGTTCATTAACTACTACTTCATCGTTATGAATGATCAGGGTATTTGCGGTACCAAGGTCAATTGCAATTTCTTGAGTAAAAAAACTAAACAATCCCATTGTATCTAAATAGTTCGAATGTGTGAATGAATGCCTACAAAGGTGTCTTAAATAAATGAAACTAACAAAGGCATCATCACTGATTTTTCAAGGCTTTGGGGATATTTTCAACAGAATTAGATTGCAACTCAAAATTACTGAAATTCATACCCAATATCTCTTCTATAATACATGCCTTCGAAGCTGATTTGATCCAAGGATATTTTGGACGATTTCACTGCCTCACTTATCGTATCACCGTACGAGCTTATAGCTAAAACCCTGCCACCATTTGTTAAAACGCCATTTTCGGAACTCTTTGTGCCCGCGTGAAATACGATAGAGTCTTTATTGGCAAGGGTTTCAAGGCCATGAATAATTTTATTTTTTTCATAATCACCTGGGTAACCTCCACTCACCGCCATGATGGTGGCGCAGCTTCTTTCGTCAAAATTAATGTTGGCATCAGCCAATGTTCCATTGTCCATAGCAGCAAAAAGGCTCACCAGATCGGTCTGAAGCCTTGGGAGTACTACTTCGGTTTCTGGATCGCCCATGCGACAATTGTATTCAATTACCCAGGGTTCACCTCCCATATTCATCAAACCAAAGAAAATAAAACCATGGTAAACCAGGTTTTCCTTTGCCAAACCTTTCACAGTAGGTTCAATAATCCTTACCCTTACTTTTTCCATGAAAACATCGTCCATAAAAGGCACTGGGCTTACACAACCCATGCCACCGGTATTTAAGCCGGTATCGCCTTCCCCAATCCTTTTATAGTCTTTTGCGTGTCCGATTAGCTGATAGTCAATGCCATCAGTTAAAATGAATACGCTTACTTCTATGCCCGTTAAAAAGGATTCTACCACAACTTTGCGGCTTGCTTCACCAAACTGTTTTCCCAGAATCATCTCTTCAAAACTCTGAAGAGCCTCTGCAGTGGTTTGTGCTATAATTACACCTTTACCAGCTGCCAAACCATCTGCCTTTAAAACAACGGGCAAACTATGGGCTGCTATATATTTTTTTCCTTCTTCAAAATTTTCTTCTGTAAACTCGGCATATGCTGCGGTTGGAATGCCTTGGCGTTCCATGAATTTTTTACTAAAAGCTTTGCTGCCCTCTAATTGAGCCGCAGCTTTGGATGGAGCCACAACAGTGATATGTTGCAAGGCTGCGTCATTTTGAAAGAAATCGTAAATGCCATATACCAAAGGGTCTTCAGGGCCAACCACCAACATGCCAATTTTTTCCTGGATACAACATTTTTTTATGGCCTCAAAATCGTTCACTCCAAATGGCATATTCTTGCCAAATGCTGCAGTTCCTGCATTTCCTGGTGCAATCAATAATGTGTCACAATGATGACTTTGACTCATTTTCCAAGCCATAGCATGTTCCCTTCCGCCTGATCCTAAAAGTAATATGTTCATGTTTGTAGAATTGCTGCGAAAATACTGCAGTATGTACAAAAAAGCCGACCTAATACATTAAAGCGTAAAATAATCCTTTAAAGTACTAGGTCGGCAAGGAAAAAAAAGTCCAGTTTATTGTTTTATGCCTCAGGCTCTTCTAATCCCACGTAACTTTTTTCAGGCAGTCTTTTGGCTATAAATAAGTAAAATACAAAGAATACGGTGATAATACCAATGAATAGCCAATAGTATTTAGCGCCAGTAAATTGTCCAAAGAATCCTTTGTTAGCAATGCTTTTATTCACTAAGCTATCAAAATAGTTGCCTACTGAAATTCCTAATAAATAAAGGGCACTCATGGTGCTTTTCATCGATTTTGGAGAGTGAGTATAGGCATATTCCAAACAGGTGATAGACACTAAAATCTCAGCAATGGCTAAAATTAAATACGCAAGAATTTGCCACCAAACACTTGGACGACCACCGTGATCAATAGTTTCCTGTAATAATGCAATGATTACAAAAGTTACACCTGTTAAAAAAAGACCTGCGCCAATTTTTCTTAATGGTGTTGGGGTGATACCCATTTTTTCAACCAAGGGAAAAACGCCATAAGTCATTACAGGTATCATACTCACCAAAAAGATGGGATTAAATGTTTGAATCTGCTCAGCAAATAAGGTATATCCAAATATATTAAGGTCAAGCTTTTTTGCCTGAAGTACCCATTCTGCAAGGTTTTGGTCCCATAAGGCCCAAAAAATCGGAGTGAAGGCAAAGATCATTAGGATGCGGTATACTGCCTGTACACCGTCGATTGACTTAGCAGAGAAATTTTGTTCATTAGCCAATCTATCCCAGAAAAGACGATCATCTTTTTTCTTGAATAATTGTATAATGGCATAATAACTGATCACCATGAAGTTTTCTCTTTTAGGGCCAGAAGGGGGAACGCGTACATATTTTTTCCTACCTAACCAGAAAATGATGGTAGCGGCACACATCAACACTCCCGGAATCCCAAAAGCTAATTCAGCACCATATTTATTGTAAACAATCGGAATCAAAAGAGTGGAAACTATGGAGCCGGTATTGATGGTGAAATAAAACCAGCCATACATTTTCGACATGAGGTGCTCATTCGATTTATCGAACTGGTCGCCCACATTCGCAGACACACAAGATTTAATTCCACCAGCCGCAGCCGCAATGACTACTAAGCCCACAGAGAATAATCCAATATTATGGGTAGATAAAGCCAATAATAAATTTCCTACTGCATATAAGATAGAGACATATAAGATCACTTTGTATTTGCCAAAAAACCAATCGGCTAAAATGCCACCCACCAAGGGCATAAAATAGGCTAGTGTTACAAAGAGATGCACCATTTCGTTCGACTTTGCCTCAGCCACTTCCTGCATTAAAGGGTTCATGGTAGGGTTAAAGAACTGTGCTACCAGGAAAGTGCTCATGATAGAACGGAGGCCATAGAAGCTGAATCGCTCAGCAGCCTCATTACCAATGATATAAGGAACTGCCTTTGGCATACCTGTTTTCTTGACTTCGCTTAGAATTTCACTCATAAGTTGTATTTTGGATTTTTAAAGATATTGGAAAATCAAGTATTACTTGCATTCATCCATCCCCAATCCAAACACATTAAAATAATACCATGTCTGAAGCAAAAAAATCTTTCAAACCATTTGTTGCACCAGATGTGCAAATGAAAGAATTGACTGTCAAATCCATTTTAATGGGTAGTTTATTTGGGGTGATATTTGGTGCCGCTACAGTTTACCTGGCATTAAAAGCAGGGTTAACTGTTTCAGCTTCCATTCCAATTGCAGTGATTGCGATTACATTGGGAAGGAAGTTTTTAAAGACCACTATTCTCGAAAATAATATTATTCAAACTACAGGTTCAGCTGGTGAAAGTATTGCTGCTGGTGTAGCATTTACTTTACCCGGGTTTTTATTCTTATCCTCTCCAGATAGTGCCCAATACTTTAATTATCTAACCATATTAATTCTGGCAATAGTGGGTGGCTTGTTAGGTACATTATTAATGATTCCATTACGAAAAGCGTTAATCGTTAATGAACACGATAATCTTCCTTATCCAGAAGGTACTGCTTGTGGAGATGTTTTAAAAGCCGGGGAAAAAGGAGGCGATTTTGCGAAGACAGCTTTCTGGGGTTTGGGTGTGGCTTTTATTTATGCCTTATTGCAAAAAGTATTACACATTATTTCTGAAACACCTTATTATGCTACTGCACAGGCCAATAAGTTTTTCCCATCAGCAAAAGTTAGTGGAGAAATCACACCTGAGTATATGGGTGTGGGTTATATCATTGGGCCTAAAATCGGAGGTGTTCTGGTAGCTGGTGGGGTATTGAGCTGGCTGGTATTTATTCCATTAATGTCGTCATTGGTTCCACCAGATGTGATTGCCATTCAATTGGTAAAACTTGGGTATCTCGCTGATATTACTAAAGCTGGGGGTAAGGGTACATGGGACCCAATCACACATCAGTTTGCAGATTATTCTGCTGCTGTTTATTATGCATTTATCCGTCAAATTGGTGCCGGTACAGTTGCAGCTGGAGGGATCATTACCTTGATTAAAACAATTCCAACAATTGTGAAATCAGTAAAAGGAAGTGTAGCGTCTTTGAAAACTGATAGTGGAGTGGGTGCACCTTCCATATTAAGAACCGAAAAAGACTTAAGTTTAAAATGGGTAGGTTGGGGAAGTTTGGGATTGATTTTATTGATCACTGTTTTGCCTCAAGTACCAGGAGATAGTATTATTCAGAAATTATTGATTGGCATTTTAGTGATTGTATTTGGTGCATTGTTTGTAACCGTTTCATCTCGAATTGTTGGTTTAATTGGTTCTTCTAATAACCCGATTAGTGGTATGACTATTGCCACTGTAATGGGAACTAGTTTGATTTTTTTGAGTGTGGGTTGGACAGGACAAAATTATGAACCGCTTGTTTTGGTAGTAGGTGGAATGATTTGTATCGCTGCAGCAAATGCAGGAGGTACTTCACAGGATTTAAAAAGTGGTTATATCGTTGGCGCTACGCCTCGTAATCAACAGATTGCATTATTTGTGGGGGCAATAGTTTCTTCTATTGTGATTGGAATTACGGTTAAATTTTTAGATAAACCCTCTTCAGAAATGTTGAGTCAGGGCATACACCATGCCATTGGAACAGAAAAATATCCGGCACCGCAGGCTACATTGATGGCTACTTTGATTAAAGGAATTTTATCTCAAAATCTGGATTGGCAGTATGTGTTTGCAGGTGTATTTCTGGCCATCACCATGGAATTATGTGGCATTAAATCTTTAAGCTTTGCAGTTGGTGCTTATCTGCCTTTAGCTACTACTTTACCTATTTTCATTGGTGGTGCTATACGTGGTATTGTAGAGGCGAAACAGAAAAAAGAAGGAGAACAAAAATCTGCTGAAGAAGAAGAATTAGGTAAGGGAAATTTGTTTGCAACAGGTTTGGTAGCGGGAGGAGCTGTAGCAGGAGTTATCATTGCTTTTATATCTGGATCTGATGGCGGCGAAAAGTTTTTGAATGCCATCAGTTTGGAACATTCCATTGTAGAAAGTCTCTCAAAAGGCGGTTATTTTATTTTGGGTACTTGCTTTTTTGCTGCAATGGGTACGATATTATATAGGGTAGCCCGAAAATAAAATAGACTGTTAAAACTGCTTTGTATTTTGATGCCGGATTAAACTTGTTTTATGAATGGGTATCAAAGTACAAAGTGTGTCTATGAAATTGAAAAGAATGGCCAGGACTTTTACGGTAGGTGCTAGCCTGACTGTATTGTTTGCATTTTCGCAGAGCAGACAGAGTACTGAATCTAATCATCTCAAACTTCCATTTAAGAAAGCAGGCTTAACCGAACGGCAGGCAGCTGCTCATTTACTGAGCAGATTCAGTTTTGGTGCAAGGCCAGGAGAAGTGGATGAAGTTTTGCACATAGGATTAGAAAACTGGTTGGATCAACAATTTAGAGCATCCTTACCAGACAGTTCTGTAAACAGACGTTTGCAAGGAATGGAAGCTTTGACTTTGAGCAATGAATCCATTGCAAATACTTATTTAACGCCAGCTCAACTGATCAAAATTGCGGCAAAGAATAAAATCATTTCCAGGGATGCAACCGGATCACTTGATAAAAAGGAATTTCGCGATCAGATCAAAACCATCATGGATCAAGAAGGATTGAAGCCCTTTATAGAATTACAAACACAACTTATTAATCAAAAAATAATTCGTGCTGCTTATAGCAACAATCAGTTGCAGGAAGTGATGACCGATTTTTGGTTCAACCACTTTAATGTGTCACTTACAAAACCTCAGTGTCAACAATTCATTCTCACTTTTGAGCGGGATGCCATTCGACCAAATGTGTTTAGCGACTTTAAAAATTTGTTACTCGCTACAGCAAAGCATCCTGCGATGTTGGAGTATTTAGACAATGCCTCCAGTGTAAGTAATAACAATGAATTGTCAAAACGCCCAGGAAGAATTCAGGCCCAGAAAAAAATCGAACAAAAAATACAATCACAGTTGGCTGAAAATAGTAATACAGCTGCCAATGGGTTTATTCAACAGGCAATAAGCGCTCGAAAAGTACAGGGACTCAATGAAAATTATGCTCGTGAGGTTATGGAGTTACATACCCTTGGTGTGGATGGTGGTTATACACAGAAAGACGTAACAGAAGTGGCTAGAGCATTAACAGGATGGTCCGTTACTCCTTTATTAAAAGATGGAGTTGGCAAAAATATCATGGATAAGATGGGTGAAAAACGAATGGAAAGAAATGGATTTATGGTAGATGGAGATTTTTTGTATCGTGCAGATAAACATGATGATAGTGCTAAAACAATTCTCGGCAGGACTTTTTCAGTAAAAGGCGGCTATCAGGAAGGTGTAGACGTACTAAACATGTTGAGTAGTTTGCCCAATACTGCAAAATTTATTTGTAAAAAAATTGCGGTTCGCTTTGTAAGCGACCAACCATCCAATGAATTATTGAATAAAATGACAGATACTTATTTAACACATCATGGTAATATCAAAGAAGTATTGGTTACAATGGTAAACAGTGAAGAGTTCTGGAAAGAAGATGCTTTGAGAGAAAAGATCAAATCACCCTTTGAATTAACGATTAGTTCTATCAGAGCTACCAATGCCGATGTGAAAATGCCGATGCAAATTTTTAACTGGTGTAGTAAAATGGGGCAGCGCTTTTATTTTTATCAAGCTCCTACTGGATTCCCGGATCGCGGTGGCTATTGGATCAATACCGGCTCGCTTTTAAACAGGATGAATTTTGGATTAGCATTTGCTACAGGAAAAATCCCTGGTGTTACACTCGATTTGTTGGCATTGAATCAACATCATGAACCAGAAAGTGCAGAAGCAGCACTTAAAATCTATAGTACAATTTTACTTCCTGAAAGAAATCAGGAGGCGAATATTAGACGTTTAACAGTACTGATCAACGATAATAAAGTAGGCGATAAAATTGATGCTGCTGCAAATAGTTTGTCGTCAGCTAATTCTGAAACAGAATCAGATATGATGCTATCAGAGAAAGCGGAACAAAAGCAAGAGAAAGCTATGTTAAGCAAAAAAAACAAACCGTTTAATGTTTCTGTATTGTCAGGAAACAATTCAACTGTAGCGCAGGTTACAGGTGTTATTATTGGTTCACCTGAATTTCAAAGAAAATAAAAATTTGAGTATGGTAAATCGTAGAGCTTTTATGAAGTCGGGTGCACTCGCAATTTTTGCATCAGGATTTGGCGGTCTGCCAAACTTCATTGCGCAAGCTGCCGCCAGTAATAAATTAATTACACCTTACAAGAAAAATAAAGTAATGGTTTGCATTTTTCAAAGAGGTGCCATGGATGGTTTAATGGCAGTAAGTCCTTACTCAGACCCTGCTTTAAAAACATTACGTCCTAGTTTATTCATGAGTCCTTCCGAAAAAGAAGGTGCCCTATTTGATCTTGATGGGAGGTTTGGTATGCATCCTTCTCTGGCAGCGTTTCAGCCCTTATTTAAAGATAATAGACTAGCGATTGTGCACGGTGTGGGAAGTCCGAATAATACCAGAAGCCATTTTGATGCCCAGGATTATATGGAAGCAGGAACCCCTTTTAATAAAGGTACTTCTAGTGGTTGGTTAAATCGGGTGGCCGGTTTATTGGGTCATGATCCTACACCATTTCGCTCTGTTAGTTTAACGAGTGCATTGCCAAGAAGTTTGTATGGCGATAATGAATCATTGGCAATTAATAATTTGCAGGACTTTGCCATACAAATGAAAAGTACTCCAGGGGCAGGTAATATAGTTGCAAAAAGCTTTGAAGAATTATATGATCAAACTTCGAATGACCTATTAAATAAAACCGGAAAGGAAAGTTTTGATGCTATGAAAATGCTTAATGTCAATAACATTAGAAATTATCAACCTTTAAAAGATGTGGTGTATCCAAATTCTGCTCTTGGAAATTCTTTAAAACAAATTGCAATACTTATTAAAATGGATGTGGGTCTTGAAATTGGATTTGCAGAGAGCGGCGGTTGGGATACACATGTTAATCAAGGAACTACCAATGGTGCACTGGCTCGTAACCTCAAAGATTTTAGCGAAAGTATTGCTGCGTTTTGGAAAGATCTTGCTGCTTATCAAGACGATGTTACGGTGATGACCATGACAGAATTTGGCAGAACAGCCCATCAAAACGGAACAGGTGGAACTGACCATGGAAGAGCCAGTTGCTTATTTGTGTTGGGGAATGATGTAAAAGGTGGTTCTGTGTATCAAAATATTAAGTCGTTGGCGAAAGAAGATTTAGAAGATGGGAGGGACCTTCCAGTTACTACCGATTTCAGAGCAGTGTTTAGTGGGGTAGCCAACCATCATTTAAAGATCAGTAATAATAAAATCTTATTCCCAGATTGGACCGGCAATTCCGTTAACCTCATGCGCTCTTAAGCTAGATTGCTATTGCCGACAATCCTATATTTGCAATTCAAATAAAGAATTGCATGGAATACCTGTTTACATTTGATAGTTTAATCAGTTTTTTTGTATTGGTGGTCCTTGAAATAGTATTGGGGATCGATAATGTAATCTTTGTATCCATCATCATAAATCGGTTACCTGAAAGGGATCATAAAAGAGCCAGATTTGCATGGATGATCATGGGCATTATTGTGCGAAGTATTCTTTTATTCGGTTTAACATGGCTTATCACTCAAAAAGGCAAGCCAGTTTTTACAATCTTGGACAAAGGCTTTGACCTTTCAAGTCTGGTAATGCTTGGCGGAGGTTTGTTTTTGATTTTTAAAACAGTAAAAGAGATACATCATAAGTTAGAAGGGGAAGCTGATGCAGCTGAAGGAATTGCTACGATTCCATTGAGTTTTGGAAAAGCCCTTATTGAAATTTTACTTATAGATATGGTTTTCAGTTTTGATAGTATCATTACAGCTGGCGGAACCGCCAAGCACGTGGAAGTAATGATTGCTGCAGTGGTAATAGCCATGTTAGTGATGTTTTTATTTAGTCCTGCTATTGCCAAATACATCCATAACCATCCAACTATTAAAATGCTGGCACTATCATTTTTAGTGATGATTGGATTCGTATTAATTGTGGAAGGATGGGATAGCAACAGGGCGCATGATTTGCAGTTAAAGAATTATGTTTATTTCGCAATGGCATTTTCTTTTGTAGTGGAGATGATGAATATGCGCGAACGTAAAAAAAGGAAGCCAGTTCAATTACGAGAGCCAAAGTTGAAATAAAACTTACCAAAGCGTTAACCTGAATAGGAACAGTCAAATTGTACATTTGTTTTAAACCCTTGATATGAGCATTGAAGTTGCAGGCTTACAAAAAAATTATGGCGCTCAAAAAGCAGTGAATAATATTTCATTTAGTATCAGCAAAGGCGAAATCGTGGGCTTTTTGGGTCCCAATGGAGCGGGTAAAAGTACAACCATGAAAATGATTACTGGTTACATTGCTTCCGACGCAGGTAAGGCATTGGTATGTGGCATAGATGTGAGCATTGACCCTGTAAGTGCGAAGAAAAAAATTGGTTATCTGCCAGAGGCAAATCCACTTTATTTAGAAATGTATGTAAGAGAATATCTGGAATTTATTGCAGGTGTGCATGCAATAACAGATAAGAAAAAAGCTATAGAAGAAGTAATCGTTCTAACCGGTTTAACAGTTGAGTCGAAAAAGAAAATTGGTCAATTGTCGAAGGGGTACAAACAACGTGTTGGTTTGGCTGCAGCTTTAATTCACGATCCGGAAATATTGATACTGGATGAACCAACAAGTGGGTTAGATCCAAATCAGATAATTGAAATCAGAAACGTGATCAAATCTCAGGGCAAGAATAAAACTGTTTTATTCTCATCACATATTTTACAAGAAGTAGAAGCTATTTGTGATCGGGTAATCATCATCAACAAAGGACAAATTGTAGCTGATGATCAATTAAAAAGTTTACAAAAAAATAAAGGTGATCAATTTCAGGTAAGGGTTAGTTTTCAAGAAAAGGTAGATCAACAACTATTGCAACAACTTCCTACAGTGTTTAGTGTGAATAGTATTTCAGCTACAGATTTTGTAATTAATACCAAAGCCCCAGATACGGTTCGCAAGCAATTGTTAGAATTAACTATTGCCAGGAATTTGAATATTATTTCTCTGCAAACTGAAAGCCATAAATTAGAAGATGTTTTTAGAGAGCTAACAAAATAATTGATTGTTATGGAACCATCAGATGTTATCAGCATTACCAGAATTACAGATACAGACGATCAAAACTGGTGTGCAGATCTAATGGCTCATTCTGAACCTTGGATCAGTTTAAAAAGAACTTATGAAGACGGGCAAGCTTTGATGCGTGTAACTGAAGGCGGAATGGAGGCATATATGGCAAGATTGGGAAAAGAAAGATTGGGATTTGTTGTGATAAAAATGGCTGGAGCATTTGTGGGTTATATACAAATAGTTGCCGTAGCAGAATCCTGCAGAGGGATGGGAATCGGCAATCAAATGATGGATTTTATAGAAAAAAGAATCTTCGAGTTTAGCCCCAACGCTTTTATCTGTGTCTCTGATTTTAATGAAAATGCACGAAG
>CANBQT010000001.1 GCA_947371755.1 Chitinophagaceae bacterium | reverse complement strand
GCGGATAATTTAGCGATCACCAATAGTACAGTTGCTACAAATGCTCAAACAGCGTCAGATGCCACCAAGGCAGTAGCTGATAACCTGGCTATTACGAATAGTACGGTTAGTACATTAAGTACAACAGTGGATGCGAATGCAAAAACCGCATCAGATGCAACGAAGGCAGTAGCGGATAATTTAGCAATCACCAATAGTACAGTTGCTACAAATGCTCAAACAGCTGCAGATGCAACCAAGGCAGTAGCTGATAACTTGGCTATTACGAATAGTACGGTTAGTACATTAAGTACAACAGTGGATGCGAATGCAAAAACAGCATCAGATGCAACAAAGGCGGTAGCTGATAACCTGGTAATAACAAACAATACGGTAAGCACATTAACCAATACCGTTGCTACGAATTTGATTAATACAAATGCAGCAATTTCAACTAAACAAAATGCTTTAACCATAACAACCAATGGTAATTCAGGTGCAGCCTCTTTAAATGGTTCTGTATTAAATATTCCACAATACTCCAGTGGTTTAACAACTAATATGTTAACATTTGGCACAGGATTAGTAGCGGGTTCATTTAACGGATCTGTAGCCACAAATATTAAGGTTGACACCATTGCCATAGCTTCAGTTGGTAAATTAAATAAATTCAAAGATTCATTATTAAATGCAAGTATTATTTCACATGGTAATGGACAAGCTTCATACATTATTCCTCCAACCTCTACAGTAACAGCTGGAAATCCAACTGCAAACAGTATAAGTACTTTATTTCAGTATAGTTATGCAAATAATTTGACTATAGTTTTACCCTCACCAACAAATTATGCAGGAAAAGTATTAATAGTAAAATATAAGAATACTTCCAATCGTAGAAGAAATATGACTATTACTGGTGCGATTGATGGTTCATTAAATAATTCTGTTACTGTTGCTGTAAACTCTACAACTAATGTTGGAGCATTACATCTAGGAAACTTTATTGCTGAATCTGATGGGAAATACTGGTGGGTAACTTCATTTTTCGCATATTAATAGAAGTATATCAATATAAGATTTCTCCAATTTCTATTCTGATAAATCAAAGCTGTATTACAAAATCTGAGAATTGTAATACAGCTTTTTTTATTTCAATCCTCCTCTTTTTACTGATTTTCATGTGTACAATTTTCATTGATAATTTTAAAAAGATTGGTAGTATTTTGATTTAGATTTCATTTTTCCTCGCTTGGTTAATCAATAAGAAAAAGCTCTATTTTTAACTTAATTATATTTAATCAGTTATACGTTGACTATAAATATCCTAAAATGGAAATAAGAGAATGGAAGCAAACAACAATCATTACAACTGGCACAAATGGGGGCCCTATCTTAGCGAACGTCAATGGGGAACAGTAAGGGAAGATTATAGCCAAAATGGAGATGCATGGGATTATTTTCCCCACGACCATGCCCGAAGCCGAGTGTATCGTTGGGGGGAAGATGGCATTGCCGGTATTAGTGATATTAAACAGAGATTGTGTTTTGCCATTACTTTATGGAATGGACAAGACGACATTCTGAAAGAAAGATTTTTTGGTCTAACAGGACCTGAAGGCAATCACGGAGAGGATGTGAAAGAACTGTATTATTATTTAGATAATACACCTACGCATTCTTATATGAAACATTTGTACAAATATCCTCAGGGAAAATTTCCATATGCCGATTTGGTAAACAACAATAAAAATAGGGGTAAGTCTGAAATGGAGTTCGAACTCCTAGATACAGGAATTTTTAACCATAATAAATATTTTGACATATTTACAGAATATGCGAAAAATAATGAAGATGATATTCTAATAAAAATAACAGTCCACAATCGAGCAAATACAAATGCCCCAATATGGGTGCTGCCTACCATCTGGTGTAGAAACCTTTGGAGCGTTGGCTTAATGAAAACCAAGCCTAAAATTTTGCTTTCAAAGTTGGATAGTCAACAAACTAAAGCTGCACTTGAAATACTTCACCCTGAAATAGGTAATTATTTTTTATACTTCGAGGAAGCTGAAAAAGTATTGTTTACCGAAAATGAAACCAATACTTCTAGGTTGTATAATGAACCCAATCAAACGCCCTATGTAAAAGATCTCTTTCATACAGCCATTATTAATAATGATTTTGAAATAACAGACCGAAAGTCTGAGGGTACTAAGGCTTCACCGATGTATTATTACAATGTATCTGCAAATAGTCATATTGTAATCAAATTGCGTTTATCCAATACAGAAATAAATAATCCATTAGATGTTCAGTTTGATTCCATTTTTGATAAACAAAAAAAAGCAGCAGATATATTTTATAGCAATATTTACAAGGGTAACAATGCCGACGAAGCAATGGTGCAACGCCAGGCTTTAGCTGGTATGCTGTGGAGTAAACAATATTTTAATATTGATATTCCAACCTGGTTGAATGGTGATATTGGTTTGCCTAAACCTCCTGAGAGTCGAAAAAATGGGCGCAACAGTGCTTGGCGAACATTGAATAATGAAGATATCATCTCCATGCCAGACAAGTGGGAATATCCATGGTATGCTGCATGGGACCTTGCATTTCATTGTATTCCTTTAGCGATGGTAGATGCCCATTTTGCAAAATCGCAACTTATTCTTTTGTTACGTGAATGGTATATGCATCCTAATGGACAGATACCTGCCTATGAATGGTCCTTTGGAGATGTGAATCCCCCCGTACACGCATGGGCTTGTCTGCAAGTATTTAAAACCGACAAAAAAAATACTGGTATAGGTGATATCAAATTTTTAAAAAGGGTATTTCAAAAACTTACATTAAACTTTACCTGGTGGGTTAATCGAAAGGATGCCAAAGGAAATAATGTATTTGAAGGGGGGTTTTTAGGGTTAGATAATATTGGTGTATTTGATCGAAGTACAGGTCTGCCAGCTGGAGCATTGCTGGAACAGGCGGATGGTACAAGTTGGATGGCCATGTATTGCCTGAATATGCTAGAGATGAGTTTGCTAATTGCAGAAGCGGATGATGCTTATGAAGATGTGGCCACCAAATTTTTTGAACACTTTATGTTGATTGCAGAATCATTGAATAAAATGGGAGAAGGTTGGACAGGTAGCTGGGATGAAAAAGAAGGTTTCTTTTATGATATATTATCTATGCCCAATGGTGATTATATACCTTTAAAAGTTAGATCTCTAGTTGGATTGACTACCACTTTTGCTGCATTAAAAATTGAAAGAGAAGTAGTAAAAAAAATGCCAGATTTTTATATGCGATTATTGTGGTTTAAAGATTACCACGAAAAAAATGCTAATTATAAAGTACTGCATGATTTTGAAGAAGGTGGAGATATTTTACTTTCTTTAGTGCCAAAAAACAGACTAGAACGTTTGTTGGATGCGATGCTTGACGAAAAAGAATTTTTATCGGATGGAGGTATTAGATCCTTGTCGAAAATCCATATGAATGGGTATCATGTACAAGTTAATGGAGAAACTTATGGATTAACTTATGAACCTGCAGAGAGTCATACAGATATATTTGGCGGTAACAGCAATTGGCGTGGCCCAGTTTGGATGCCAATGAATTATATGCTTATTCAATCGTTGTATACCTATCATGCTTATTACAAAGATCGTATAAGGACTGATTTTCCCACTGGTTCAGGAAATTATTATAACCTAAGTGAAGTTGCCTGCCAATTATCCCAGCGGTTGATTGAAGTGTTTTTAAAAGATACCAAAGGGCAGCGCCCTGTACATGGCTCAGAGAATATGTATCATGAGGATGAATATTTTAAAGACCTCCTTTTATTTTACGAATATTTTGATGGAGATAATGCACGAGGTATAGGTGCCGCACATCAAACAGGTTGGACTGGTCTTGTCGCAGAACTGATAAATAAAAAGTATGTGTGATAAATAAATTTTAAAAGATTGCAGATAAACTAAATTCGTTTAGATGACCAAAGGCTTTTGCGCTGTTCGCTGTATTGAAGGAGGTATTATGCTTATGATCACATTTGAAGAAAGTAATGGGAAACTGATTAAACGGTTCGCTTGGTGAAACCGGTGAATCAGTTTACAAAAGCAAAGCATTTGTATTTGCTGAGCCAGTTCAACTCAAGGAAGATTGTATTCAGTTGATCATTGGCAGGTTCTACAAATCAAAATTCCAGAATATTTTATCAGGTTAAAAGTCAAATAGATATTTAAATTAAAGGGAGTGCCAGAAAAAGCTTTTTTGCATATATTTTAATGCAAAAAGCCACTCGAAAGAGTGGCTTTTGCGGACCGGACGGGACTCGAACCCGCGACCTCCGCCGTGACAGGGCGGCATTCTAACCAACTGAACTACCGATCCGTTTCTTCAAAATTACCCCAAGGGGGTCGTTTTTCGGATGGCAAAGATAAGGGGAAAGGCCTCTTAAAAACAAATCTTTTCAAAAAAAAATTCAAACCTTATTTTTACTGTCTCAAACTTGAATTATGCCTCAATACCCGAATAGACAATTCTTAGATTTTGAACAGCCTATCAAGGATTTGTACGAACAAATTGATGATACCAAGAAGTTAGCTGAAAAGAATCCTAAGATCGATTATAACTCAACGTTGGAGCAATTAGAAGCTTCTATCATTGAAAAGCGTAAAGAAATTACTGCATCACTCACACCTTGGCAAAGGGTACAGTTGAGCCGCCATCCTGATCGTCCCTATACAGTGAAGTATATTCAAAACATGACTACCAATTTTTTGGAACTTCATGGAGATCGGAATGTAAAGGACGATAAAGCAATGGTAGGAGGGTTTGCTGAGCTTGATGGTGAAACAGTTATGATCATTGGTCAACAGAAAGGAATTAATACCAAAACCCGCCAGATGCGTAATTTTGGTATGGCAAACCCAGAAGGTTATCGTAAAGCACTTCGTTTGATGCGACTTGCAGAAAAGTTCAATAAACCAGTCATTTGTTTAATAGATACTCCCGGAGCATATCCAGGTTTGGAAGCAGAAGAACGTGGACAAGGTGAAGCGATTGCAAGAAATATCTATGAGATGATCCGTTTAAAAGTTCCAATCGTGATTGTGATTATAGGGGAAGGAGCAAGCGGTGGTGCATTAGGTATTGGTGTGGGCGATAAAACATTGATGATGGAGAATACCTGGTATACAGTAATCTCTCCGGAGAGTTGTAGCTCGATATTATGGCGTAGCTGGGATAAAAAAGAAGTGGCTGCAGAACAATTAAAATTGACTGCTACTGATATGAAAGGCTTTGGCTTAGTGGATGAAATAGTAACTGAACCTGATGGCGGGGCTCATTGGGATTATGTGGCTGCGGCTGAAATTTTGAAGACTCAAATAATCAAAGCTTTGGCTGAATTGAAAACTAAAACTCCCGAAGAGCGTGTCAATGATAGAATAATCAAATACGGCAAAATGGGATTCTGGGAAGAGTTCGAAGAAGTAGAAGAAGAACCAGCAGATACAAATTCATAAATTCGCGTGCTACTATTAATAGTGGCTGGATCATAAACCTAACTATCATGTCGTCTTTACGTAAAACACTACGCGGTACAGGTGTTGCCGTTATCACTCCATTCAAATCTAATTTTGAAATCGATTACCCAGCATTGGATAAAGTATTAGATTCTCTTATCAATAATGGTGTTGAATATATTGTAACGCTTGGTACTACAGGTGAAACACCCGTATTGGACAAACAAGAAAAGATTGATATCGTAAACCACACTTTTGATAAAGTTGCTGGTCGTGTTCCAATAGTAGTGGGTATTGGTGGTAATAATACACATGAGTTGATTAAAGATCTTCATCAAATTCCTCTTGATAAAGCAGTAGCAGTATTAAGTGCTTCACCATATTATAACAAACCTTCACAAGAAGGTATTTATTTTCACTACAAAGCAATAGCAGAAGCTTCACCTAAACCAATCTTGCTCTATAATGTACCTGGCAGAACTGGAAAAAATATGACTGCAGATACAACTCTGAGATTGGCAAATGATATACCCAATATTGTAGGTATTAAAGAAGCGAGTGGAGATATGGCTCAGTGTATGGTATTGTTACGCGATCGCCCTAGCGATTTTCTGATTGTAAGTGGAGATGATGCATTGGCATTGCCTCAATTGGCTTGCGGTATGGATGGAGTAATCAGTGTTGCTGCTAATGCATTCCCAAAAGAGTTTTCTGAAATGGTTCGCTTGTGTTTGAATGGCGATTTTGCTTCTGCAAAACAGATTAATGACACATTGATTAAAGCTTATGAATTGATGTTTGCAGAAAATAATCCTGCAGGCGTAAAAGCTTTCATGACAGAAATGGGCTTACTGGAAAATTTCTTACGATTACCTGGGGTTCCTCTGAGTAAGGGAATACACCAATCTGTGAAATCTTTTTTAGGGAAATAATTTTCTAATTCGGAGTTTATTTTTTAGCAATAAATAAAGCAACTTTTTGTGCAAAGAGTGTTGGCGATTCCTCCATTGGAACATGGCCTACACCTTTCAATATGTCAAGTTCACTATTCTTAATTACTTTGTTGAATGTATGAGCATTTTCTACAGGAATCAGCTGGTCTTGATCACCCCAAATGATTAGTGTGGGTGTCTTGATCTGCATGATCTTTGCAGTTTGATCTTCATACATGTTATTTTTAAATCGATCAATTAATGCTTCCCTATTTCCTTCACGGATCAGAAGGTCGAAATAACGATTCTCTTGCCAGGTATTGACCTTTGACGGATCTCCATATGCCTGGTGCAAACTCTTTATTACCAATGCTTTTGGCGTAATATATTTTACAATATTTCTAAGTACCGGGATCTGCGCAATTTTAAATCCAATAGCACCTTTTGGTTGAACTGAGGGAAGGATACCAGCTGCATCTACCAATACCATTTTAGTAACTTTTTCCGGATGTATTAAAGCGTATTGCCAGGCAATATTCCCGCCTAAAGAATTGCCAATAAGAATACATTGATGAATGTTCAATCTAAGTAAAAATGAATCTACAAATTTGCAATAATAGTCAATGCTATAGTCCTTTTCAGGATTGGGGCCAGTTAATGCAAAAGCGGGGAGGTCAAATCGGATGATTCGCTTTTTATCTTTTAAAATACTTGTCACACTATCCCAGGTAAATAAGGAGGAAGCTGTTCCATGAATGAAAACTATGGGGATGCTATCTGAAGAATTCCCTTCGTCTCGATAATGCACTTGCATTCCCATTAAGGGTATAAAACGTGATTCAGCGTTGCAATACTTTTTTATAAGTGAGTTAACAGGTATATCTTTTTGATAATAACAGATCAATATTATTGTTATCAGTAACAATATAAGTAAAGAGATTCGTTTCAAATATTTGGAAAAACGATTCATAGGTCAGTGATAGAATAATGATTTGTTTATAGTAAAATTCCTTTTAAGAAAAGAAGTGCTACACTGAAATAAATTACTAGTCCGGTTACATCTACAAGTGTTGCAACGAATGGTGCAGACGAAACAGCAGGATCGGCACCAAGTTTCTTTAAACCTATGGGTAACATAGAACCACTCAGTGTTCCCCACAAAACAACACCAATTAAACTAAATCCTACGGTAGCTCCTATTTCTAGCCAATGTGCACCATAAAGTTTAGGTAAGAAAAAATGCCAAACGGCAACCCGAATAAACCCGATGGTTCCAAGTACAGAACCCAATAATAATCCACTCGTCAACTCACGCCGTAATACGCGCCACCAATCTGCTAACGTTATTTCACCAACAGCCATTGCCTGAATGATCAGGGTAGAAGCTTGAGAACCGCTATTTCCTCCTGAAGAAATGATCAATGGAACAAATAAAGCTAATACTACTGCTTTAGCGATCTCGTCTTCAAAATACCCCATAGCAGTAGCCGTAAGCATTTCTCCCAAAAATAATACTACTAACCAACCTATACGTTTACGGAATAGACGGAGAAGAGGAATATCTAAATAAGGCTCATTCAGTGCTTCCGTACCTCCGATCTTTTGGATATCCTCGCTGAACTCTTCATTGGCTACCCATAACATATCATCGATGGTAACAATTCCTAATAGAATATCATTATCATCCACAACAGGAAGCGCCACACGGTTATTCATTTTAAATACCTGACTCGCGTGTTCCTGATCGTCGTTTACTTTTAATGAAACAACCCTTCCATCCACAATCTCTGAAATCAATTTATCTGGAGTAGCTAATATAACGTCGCGTATTCTAATATCATCCACCAGTTTACCCTTCTCATTAATGATGTAGATCACGTCAATGGTTTCACTGCTCTTTGCATATTTGCGGATAGTTGCAAATACGTCTTCCACAGTATTTTGAGCATACACATAGACGTAGTCTGGGGTCATCAAACGCCCAACACTATCCTCTGGATATCCTAACAGTGATAATGTGATCTTTCTTTCATCAGGTTCCAACAATTTAATAAGGTCTCTGATAACTGCTTTTGGAAGTTCCTCTAAAAAGTCTGTTCGGTCATCGGCAGGCAGATCATTCAGCAACTCTGCTGTTTTAGCAGTTGGAAGCTCTTTGATGATATCTTTTTGTTGAGAAATGTCAAGGATTTTAAAAACACTAGAAGCCCTATTTATCGCCATATTGGCGATAATTTGAGCCTCAAAATCTGGATAGGTATTGATCAATTCTGCCACATCCGAAATGTTCTGATCGTTCAGAAATTCCCGGATTGCCAGTTTGTCTTCTGTGGCGATCAGTTGTTCAAACTGCTCAGATATATTAAGTTGTTCTAATTCCAGTGACATGGCTGCAATTTAGCTTTTTGAACTGTAGTTGGGAAATTTACTGCCCTGCTTTGTGCTAACTTTGTAATAATTTTTAGTTATGATATTACCTATCTTGATTGTTGCACCTTCAGAACTTCGTGGCAGGGGCGTATTTGCCAGCGAACCAATTGCATCTGAAACTGTGATTGAGATATCTCCCGTATTGGTACTTTCAAAAGAAGAGCGCCTTAAAGCGGAAGAAACGATGCTTTATAATTATATATTCGAATGGGGCGAAAACTATGAACTTGGAGCGTTAGGAATGGGCTTTATCTCTATTTATAATCATTCTTATCAATCCAATTGTATCTATGAAATGGATTTTGAAAATGAATTGATGACAATAAAAACCCTGCGCAATATTGCAGCAGGGGAGGAACTATTTATCAATTATAATGCAACACCAGATGATACAACGCCGATCTGGTTTGATGCTCAATAATTATTGCCAATATTGGTAGCCCATTAATTTAGCCAATTCCAATTTTGAAACGCATAGTTGGTATTGGAATTGTAGTTTACTCAATTCTGCTCTTTGTACATTAGTGCTTGCATTGGTTAATTCTAAATTGGTGCCCACGCCATTCTTAAAACGAATAGCAGCTAGGTCCTGTGCATATTTAGCTTGATCGATTTGTGATTGTGTATTTCCAATACGTTCAATATTCGTTTGAATATCTGTGATCGCCTGTGCGATATCTTTTTTGTAATTCGCGTTTAATGACTCTAAAGCAAGTTGTTGCTGTTGTACCAAATGTTCTTGCAATTTGATCTGTTGTTTTGTTTTTCCACCAGAATAAATTGGGATATTTAATGTAACACCACCAAGTCCATTGAACTGAAATTTATAGATATCTGGTATAAACCCATTTTTAAAACCTAATCCTCCATTTACTGATAAACTAGGCTTGTCTTGTAACCTTGCAATGGCAATATCACCAGTGGCCTGGTTGAGTTTGTCTTTCGCAACTTTGAAGTCGAGATTATTATTCATAGAAGAGTCCAAGGCAATTTGATTATTTACAGATGCTATATTGAAATCAAATGTTTTGCCTGCTGGAGCATTTGTTCCTGTAGTATAATTTAATAGATTGATTTGTTTTTGCAGACTGTTTTTAAGGTCAACTTTTCTATTTTCTTCGTTATCAATATTTGCTTGAATATTTAATAGGTCAATTTTAAGCGCTTCACCGTCTTTTAATTTTGACTGTACAATCTTTTTGTTTTCGTTCAGAAAATTCAATACACTATCCTGAATACTGATAGCTTTTTGCAGATATACCATATTATAATAAATAGTTGCCACCTGATAGGCAAGTTGAGATTTGGCCAACTCGATATTATCTTTTGCAAATTGAACATCTGTTTTTGCTCTTTCTATATTTGCTTTTAATCTGCCAAAATCTGCTACTATATAATTCGCATTTACTGATGTGGTATAGTTATGATTCGGAACAAATTTGAAAATTTCCGTTGAACCTGGAAATGCTACCTTAGAAACTGGTGCCATGTACAAATATCCTGCTTGAGCACCCACTGTTGGGTTTGCTGCAGTTTGAATCAAAGCAATTTTATCTTCAGCAGTAATTACTGTATTCTCAGCTTCTTTCAATTTTGGGAAATATCCAAAAGAGTGATTGATGAGATTTTTCAAATCATTATTCACCTGCACCTGTGCTTGCATATGACATATAAAAATGGCAAGGCTGCATACGGAAAGGAATATTTTTTTCATGAACTGTGTTTTATAAATTCTGTTGTCAATTTTTTTAATGAGCTTCTGATGCAGCTTTCATGGCCACCGCTAATTCTTGAGGAGTCTTTTTCTTCACCCTCAAAAAGAATAACAATGGAAGCACGCATAAAAAGAATATACCAATTAATCTAAAAGTATCTAAGTACGCTAAATAGTAAGATTGCCGTTCCACTGATCCGTTTAAAATTGTTAATGCTTTCGTATTAGCGATATTGGCAATATCGCCTGTTTTGCTGGTAATGTTTTGAGCTATACTATTTACTGCTGCTGAACCATTCTGCATTCCACTAACGAGGTCTGACCGATGTTGTGAGTATTGCCGGGCTATATAGTTATTGGCAACTGCAATCCCAAAAGCACCACCTAATTGTCGCACCATATTATTTAATCCAATCCCTGTTGCATAATCTTTTGGATGCAGTCCCGCTACTGCCTGATTGATCAATGGTAACTGACTCATCGCAATACCCAATGACCGAATAACAAATAACCAGAAGAGATCTCCCTTTCCTATATCCAGACTTACGCGAGAATTCATGAATGCGTAAACAACGAATAAAGAAAAACCTACTGCAATAAATGGTAGGGGAGGAACGCCCTTACTCAAAAGAATTCCCATTATGGGCATTACAATAACTCCAAATAAAGTTGGGGCCAATAATGCTAAACCTGTTTCATATGGTGTAAAACCTAAAACCCTTTGAGCTAAAACAGGGTAAACAAAAACTGAGGTGAAAAGTCCAAAGCCTGCTACAAAAGTGAAAATGGTGGTCACACTCAAATTTCTATTGCCAAGTAGACGAACATTTACTGCCGGTTGTTTTACTTTTAATTCCTGCCAAACAAATAGACCTAAACTTATTGCAGCAACCATGGAACAGACACGTATAGAATAACTACTGAACCAATCTTCCGTTTCACCTCTTTCTAAAACATATTGCAAACAGCTAATTCCAGCCATTAACAATCCGATGCCCACATAATCGATTTTGATATTGGATTTGTTTTTACCCTCACCATCTTTTTTATCAATAAAAATCATTGCAAGGGTAGTTGCAACTATACCAATCGGAATGTTTACTAAAAAGATCAGAGGCCAACTGAAATGTTCCATCAGATAACCACCTAAAGTGGGGCCTAGTGTAGGACCTAATACAATTCCCATTCCAAATAAACCAGCGGCTTTGCCTCTATCTTTTGGTTCAAAAGCATCAAATAAAATGGATTGCGAGGTAGATAATAATGCACCACCACCAATACCTTGAATAAACCGCCAAATGATAATCTCAACAAGACTGGTTGACTGGCCACACATATATGAAGCCAGTGTAAAAATGATCATTGAAACAATATAGTAGTTCTTTCTTCCAAAGTATTCTGCTAAAAAACCAGTTAAAGGAATGATGATTACATTAGCGATGGCATAAGCCGTAATCACCCAACTGATATCCTCGATATTCACACCAAGGCTACCACTCATGTCGTTCAATGCAACATTAACAATGGAAGTGTCTACCAATTCCATTACCGCTGCTGCAATTGTGGTAATTACAATAATTGCTTGTGCAAATCCTTTTGGGGTTGCCATAAATGCTATTTGTTTTCTGCTACTACATTCACGCTTAATCCGGCGCGTAATTCTTTTTTATATTTTGCTACCTCCTCAATCCAGATTTTCACAGGTACGCGTTGTGTAACTTTTACGAAATTTCCACTTGCATTATCAGGAGGTAATAAGGCAAATTTGGCACCAGTTGCTTCACTTAAGTTGGCTACAGTTCCTTTGATTTTAAGGTCAGGATAAGCATCAATAGTAATATCAACTTTTTTCCCAACACTTAGAGCGTATAATTGATTCTCTTTGAAATTTCCTACTACCCAGAATAAGCTATCATTTACAATTGAAAATAGGGGCGTGCCAGCTTGTACAAATTGCCCTTCACTTACTGTTTTCTTTCCAATCCTACCGTTTTGGGGAGCATAAATTTTTGTATAGGTAAGCTTCAATTTTTGCTGATTGATGCGAGATTGCTTTACTGCCAATGCAGCTTCAGCTTTTCTGACATTTGCTTCTAATACGGCAATTCTGCTTTGGGCAGAGCTTAAGTCG
Organism: Chitinophagaceae bacterium; assembly: GCA_947371755.1. Taxonomy (GTDB): domain Bacteria; phylum Bacteroidota; class Bacteroidia; order Chitinophagales; family Chitinophagaceae; genus Sediminibacterium. The sequence continues at coordinate 199,092 of CANBQT010000001.1, read as the reverse complement.
TTCTGACTATTATCGAGTTGTTTGGAAGCATTTTCTGCATTGAATTTGCTATCATCTAATTGTTTTTTGGTGATAGCTTCACTATGAAACAAATTTTGATCTCTTTGGAGGTCTTCTAAAGCTTTTTGTTTTTTCAAGGCGCTGATATCAATATTTCCCTTGTTTACTTTTAAAGAAACAATGGCGTTGTTTAAAGCAGCCTTTGCATTTATGATATCTACTTCTGCTTGTGCATAATCAGCTTGCATTTCTTCTAATTGCTGTTGTAGTTCTGCATCGTCTAGCTCAACTAAAAGATCTCCAGTTTTTACGCTATCATAATCTTTTACTGCAATTGTTTTCACATAGCCGGCAACCCTTGGTAATACAGGTTCAATTTGCGTCTCAATTTGTGCATTGTCTGTTGATTCATGCGTCATTGCGAAATGTACTTTCACATATCCATAGTAACCGCCAATCAATAAGATTAATCCCATAATGATAAATCGGATCGGAGAACTTTTCTTTTTTTCAGGTGCTTGTTCCATTATTTCTGTTTTTGTATTGCTGGTTGAATCAATAAATGGTCTTGAACCATTTGTTTAATATGTTGTGTGATACGTTTTTTTAATTCGGGATCTTGATAAGGATCGCTGCCAGGATCTTTATTCAATAGAATATTGCACATACTTCTTGAAAGCATCACCTGATTGATGGTGCCTATTATGGAAGCAAAAAGCAATTGCGGGTCTACTTTTCTAAACACCTTTTTTCGAATCCCTTTTTCTATAATAGCAACTACGTCATGTGTATTTTTAGTAAAAAGCTCAATCACATTCTGATGCAGCATTTCACGATTGGTAACAAGCAATTCTTGTTGTAAAACTCTGTGAAAGGCAGGTTGTGAAAGAAAACGATTCACATATCCGTCGATGATTTGATTTATTTTTTCAATTTCAGTCAGGGAAGTATCATTTTGCACTGCATCAATCTTCTCCCGCATAAAACGGGCTTTATTTTCGAGTAGTGATACAAAAAGCTTTTCCTTACTGCCGAAATAATAATTAATCATGGCAATATTTACATCAGCCTGATGGGCCAGATCTCGAATAGAAGTGCCTTCAAACCCCTTTTCTGCAAAAAGGGCAACCGCTACTTCCATAATATGTTCTTTTTTATCGAGGCTCATGTTTCAAGTAAAACACAAATTTTAAACAATTGTTTGAATTAAACAAACGTTTAATTAATTTTTAATTAATAATTTTATCCAGGGAGAAAGGGATTTTATTAAGTTTGAAGGTCTTAATATGTTGTTATGCGCAGAATAGTCATTGTATTTTCCTTTTCATTCCTTTTCATTTTCAATTCGTTTTCTCAGAATGCTGTGTCCATTCCAGCGAATACTGGCTATGCTGTTCCTGCTGAGGAAGAAGATGAAAGCCTTTTTCAGCAGGGTAAGGGTCTGCAACACTGGACGGATTTAAAACAGGAAATTCAATATTTTTTCCATCTTGCCAATACTGGTAAGCTCAATATTGAATTGAATGTGAAAAATGCCCAAGCTGGTTCTGTTGTGAGTGTAGAAATCAATCATAAAAGTTTCCGATTAAATATACCAGATAGTAAAGATTTTCAAAAAAAGCTTGTAGGCACTATCGATATTACAGACAGTGGATTCTATTCCATTAAAATAAAAGGTTTGAAAAAAGGGGGTAATGCCATCGCAGATATTTCCAGTATAGAATTGAGCGGTCGGGCAGTTACTGGAATTCATTTCAACAAAAAATCCAGGAGAAATGCGGCATCTGTTCATTTGCGTTATCCGATTTCAGATACTACTAAACTTATTTCATTTTATAATGAAATAACGATTCCTGAAAATGCGGATATCATTCACAGTTATTATATGTCTAATGGTTTTTCCAGGGGTTATTTCGGAATACAGGTGAATAGTGAAAAGGAACGTAGGGTAATTTTTTCAGTATGGGATGCAGGTAATGAAGCAGTAAATCGATCGAATGTAGCAGATTCAAATAAAGTAAAATTATTGGCCAAAGGCGATGGCGTTTTTGCAGATGATTTTGGAAATGAAGGAACAGGCGGCCATAGTCATTGGGTGTATCCATGGAAAACAGGGGTTACTTATAAAATGTTAGTAACGGCACTCACTGATAGTGCATCTCAAACAACTACCTACACGGGTTATTTCTTTTTACCCGAACAACAGAAATGGAAATTAATCGCTTCATTCAGAGCACCTAAAGATGGCAAAACACTTCGGAATTTATATTCTTTCAATGAAAATTTTGTTGGGGTTAATGGACAACTACAACGTTATGCTTATTTCGGAAATCAGTGGGGACAGAGAGAAAATGGCACATGGGTTGAATTAACGGAATCTCGTTTTTCTTATGATGCTACTGGTAAGGCTGGTGATAGAATTGATTATGGTGGAGGAATGGAAGGAGGAATGTTTTATTTATGGAATGGCGGTTTTAAACCTGCCAATACCAAATTCGGAGAAAGTTATCTGAGACCTGCTAAAAATATTAAGCCAACAATTGACCTAACTAGAAATGCAGATAGTGTGATTCAAGCATTACTTGATCAACAATTAATATTTAATGCCATTAAAAACAAACAAATTGATACCATGGGCAATCGCTCCGGGGTATACTTTAATATGTTGAAAGAAGGGACTGGTAAAGTAGTTTCCGTCACAGATACAGTTACAGTATTCTATAAAGGGTATCTATTGAAAGATGGAACTGTTTTTGACCAGACCAAAGAAAAACCGGCTACTTTTCCTTTAAGTAGATTGATTAAAGGTTGGCAGTTGGGTCTTGCTCAAACTAAATTGGGGTCAAAGATTCAATTGGTCATTCCTTCTGGCCTGGCATATACTATTAGAAATCGTAGTCAGCTGATTCCCCCTAATAGTGTATTGGTTTTTGAAATTGAACTAGTAAGTCTTAAAACAAGGCTTAAAAATTAATAATACATGATGTTTTTATTGTATTTTTAAAGCTTTGGGATTTTAGATTAATTATTTCGTACAAACTATGGGCAATCTAAACATAACTAAGCCTTCAGTGCTAGTAATTGAAGATGATGCATTTATTCAATCAATTTTAAATGAGATACTGAGTGAAAATTTTCACGTAACTATTTTCACAGATGGTTTAGAGGGTATGAATTATTTGCAAAGTGGAAATATACCTGATATCATTTTGTCAGATTTAAATGTTCCTGGTTTGGATGGGATGAGTTTTTTAGTACAGATCAGAAATAGTGGTTTTTTTAAATCCATTCCATTTATCATATTGTCTGGAAAAGATGATATTGAAAACCGGATCAAATGTTTAGAAGCAGGTGCGGATGATTTCTTAAACAAACCGTTTAATCCAAGAGAATTGGATGCTAGATTAAAAAATATCCTCAGAAGGTTGGGTAAAAATAAATAATGTATCATTCATGAGTGCCCCAATTATAGCTGTATTAAATACTGATGATGAGTCATTACGTTTGCTTGAATCATGCAATTTCAACACTGCTGTTTTGAAACGATTTACAAGTGTGATTGATTTGTGTGCCCAATGGAGTATCCATGAGTTGCCTATAGTAGCGATCATTTCACAAGGAGAGATTATGGGTTCTTATGGAATATCTATTCTTGATTTTCTGCAAAAAAAAGGTCTGCAACGCATTCCGTTTTTTATCATTACAAAGTTTGCTAATGAAAACATGAAAAGCGTAGCCCTTAATGCAGGTGTTACTGATGTTTTTGTTTATCCAATAGAATCCAAATCGTTAGAAATTAGAATTAATTTCTGTATTCATTATTGGGTGCAGATTAATAAAAGTTTTCAAAAGAACGACTTTAAGCCCTATAAGACACCATTGTTCAAAAGGATCTTCGATATTTTTTTTGCAAGTTCTGTATTGATTGTTCTCTCTCCAATACTTATTTTAGTAATATTAGCAGTTGCCATCGAATCAAAAGGACCAGTTTTTTATTATTCTTTACGTGTGGGTACGGGTTATAAAATATTTAAGTTCTTTAAGTTTCGTTCAATGTATGTAAATGCTGATCAACGACTGAAAGATTTAAAACACCTCAATCAATATAATATTGATGCTACTATTAGTGATTCTTTAACCGACGATTCTCCTGTGATTTGCGATTGGTGCATGGCCAGCGGAGGAGTTTGTCGTTTCCCTGTATATGCCGACAACCATCATTGGTGTGAGAAAAAATATTCCATCCTTAAAAAAGCTACGGCAAACGCTGCATTTATTAAAATTAAAGATGATCCTCGCGTTACTAAAGTGGGTAAGATTTTACGAAATACCAGTATCGACGAATTACCTCAATTATTAAATGTCTTGATAGGAGATATGAGTATAGTTGGAAATAGGCCGCTTCCTGTTTATGAAGCCGAAAAATTAACCACCGATAAATATGCTCTTCGTTTTATGGCTCCTGCTGGTATTACCGGACTTTGGCAGGTAGAAAAAAGAGGTAAAGGAGCAATGTCTGAAGAAGAAAGATTACTGTTGGATAATGATTATGCTAAGAATCATTCTTTCTTTTATGATATTTTATTGATCTTAAAAACGGTCCCTGCATTGTTCCAGAAAGAGAGTGTATAAATGCCCTTCCATCTTTCGCATAAAAAATGAAAGGGCTAGGAACGAATTATTTCTTTGCTAAAAATTTCAAACAAACTGGATTAGGAATGCTAATGCTGTTGCCAGTGTTTTTTAGTAAACCACTATTTCTATCTCTTTTAAAGATCTCTATGGTGCTGGTTAATTGATTAGCTACTAATAGATAATTTCCGGTTGGGTCGATGCTGAAATTTCTTGGTCCCTCACCTTTTGTTGGTTCATATCCGATTGAACTTAACGTTCCTTTATTCTGATCAATTCTAAAGATGGCTATATTGTTTTCTTTTCCTCTATTGGAAGCATACAAAAACCTGCCATCTTGTGAGACATGAATATCTGCACTTCCGGGTTGACCATTAAAATCAGCAGGGTGTGTAGCAATACGCTGTATAAATTTGGTTGTGCCATTATTATAACTATGCACTGAAACTGTTCCGCTTAATTCTTCAATGATGTAAACGAATTTTCCGTTCGGTGAAAATTCGAGATGCCTGGGGCCACTTCCAGGTTCACAACTAATAAACTTCTGAGCTGCATTGTGCAGAGGCGACTTGATATAAGTATCAAATTGATAAATATTCACTTGATCCATTCCAAGGTCTGGTGTTAAAAGAAATTTTTCATCAGGGCTGAAAAATACAGAATGCACATGGGCTTTCTCTTGTCTTTCCTTATTAATGCTATTGCCATCATGCACGATATGTTGGGTGAAAGATGTAAGTACACCATTGGGTTCTACCGGAAAACTGGCTAAACTTCCACCGCTATAATTGGCTACCATTATCCATTTGCCATCTTTTGTAATGGAAATATGACATGGATCCTGACTGCCACTTGATTGTTTGTTTAAAAAATCTAAAGTTCCTTTTGCCTGATCAAAAGTATATGCAGAAACTAGTCCTGCTCCATTTTGATTTACTTCATTCACTGCATACAAATGTCTGCCATCCGGAGCAACCGCTAAGAACGATGGATTCTCTGCATGATCTGTATTGCTTACCCATTCTGCAGTGCCATTTTTGGAATTGAAATGATACACATAAATACCCTTGCTGGTTCCGGAAGTATAAGTTCCAACGAAAAGATAAAAATCCTGTGCAAAAGATACAGTGCTCAATAATAAAATGGCTAATAGCAATTTGAAACGCATAAGTTTTATTTTGGTCATGTAAGATAGAGGGAAAAGTAAAAAGTAAAAAGTAAAAAGTAAAAAGTAAAAAGTAAATAAGGTGGTGATATAGGAATTTGAAAGTGTTAACTTTATTTGAAAATGAATATGTACAGATTGACGATATTTTTTTTAGCACTATTTTTTTTACCAGCATGTAAACAAACTAATATGTCGAAACATGAAGAGGTTTATGCTTTCCGATTGAAACCTGGCGAAGACCTGCAAAAAGGAATAGAAGAGGTGGTAAAGGAACACGATATCAAAGCAGGTTGGATCAATACCTGTGTTGGTAGCTTAACCAGGTATAATATACGTTTTGCCAATCAATCTAATACAGATACTGGATCTGGTCATTTTGAAATTGTAAGCCTTGTAGGAACTTTATCAGTTAATGGGTCTCATATGCATCTTTCAATCAGTGATAGTTCTGGGAAAACCATCGGAGGTCATCTAATGGAAGGCTGTAAAGTATATACCACTGCTGAAATAGTAATTACTACAACTGATCGTTTTGATTTTGTAAGAGCAGAGGATGGAACAACGCCATGGAAGGAACTTCAGATAAAAAGTAAGGAGTAAAAAGTAAATAGTAAAAAGTAAAAAGGATAGTATTTCTATTAGAGATAGGTTAACCCTAGGCTTCAGCCTAGGGTTTGTTGTATCAGTGAATTGCGGGCTTAAGCCCAAATGCTGTGTTTGAAATAAGAGAAAATTATTGTATCTATTTTGATATTATTGATATACTCGAACATAATCAATTTCCATCCTTAAGGGATAGATAGTGCTGTCTACTCCTTTTTGTCCGCCCCAGTTTCCACCTACTGCTATATTTAACAGTAAATATTCAGGCTCATTAAATGGCCAGGCGGTTCTATCACTGTGTTCGTTTTTAATTTCAAAGTAGTAGTTATTATCAATCCCAATTCTCATGGTTTCTGCATCCCAATCTAACTGATACACATGAAACGCTTCACTACAATCTTCAACTTTTATAATGGCAGTCTTTTGTGTACCTATAATATGATTATACTTTTTTGTATGTGTTGATGCATGAACAACCCCTTGATCATAACCCACATGTTCCATAATATCAATCTCCCCGTCATCAGGCCATTTAAGTGGAGTCTTAGATCCCAACATCCAAATTGCTGGCCATGTTCCTAATCCCTTTGGAATCTTGGCACGTATTTCCATTCTACCATAGGTCCAATCTCCTTTTCCTTTGGTAACTAATCTTGCGGAGGTATATGCGTTTTTACCCACCTGCTCTTTATGTGCTTCAATGATTAGGTTGCCATTTTCTACACGTGCATTTTTGGATTGCTGATAGGTATAATATTGTAATTCGTTATTTCCCCAGCCCTGACCACCCGTGTCATACCCCCATTTTTTGGGATCGGGTAAACCCTTATAATTGAATTCGTCGCTCCAGACGAGTTTACGTTTATCCTGTGCAATAGAACCTGACACAATCACGGAACATAATAAAATAACAAGCAGTCGTTGATACATAATGGCAATTTTTTGGATAGGGAAGTTAGTTAAATTCTGAATCTATTATCTGATGATTTATGAAATTAACTTCTTGAGTTACAGGCGATATTTTAAATATATAAGTAATTGGTAGAAATTTAATTTGCCAGAAAAGGATTATGCTAGTATTTTTGTAGGGTAATGATAACAAACACACATAAACATCACCATCATATCTTACCAATCTGGTAGGCGGCGGTGTTTTGTGAATTCGTATAAAACATTAAAAGCTTACCCTAGGGTAGGCTTTTTTCGTATTAGCCAAACTGAAGTGGCATTTCTTCAGATAAACTTAACACATGCAAGAAAAAGACAAAAAAACGGAAATGGAAAAGCCTGCAAAAATTAGATTGGCTATCCAAAAAAGTGGAAGGTTATATGAGGATAGCATCCGCCTTTTAAAGGAATGTGGCATTGATATCAGTAATGGAGTGAACAAATTAAAGACCGAAGCCAGTAATTTTCCAATTGAACTCTATTTTTTAAGAGATGACGATATTCCGCAATATGTAGAAGATGGGGTGGCAGATATCGGTTTCGTGGGCGAAAACGTCGTTTATGAGAAAAAGAAGAAAGTAATTGTGGGCGAAAAATTAGGTTTTGGAAAATGCAGGCTTTGCATTGCGATCAGAAAAGGAGAGAGCTACACTGGACCAGCTTTTTTGGCAAATACCCGAATAGCAACAAGTTACCCTGTATTAGTTGAACAGTTTCTTCAGAAGAATAATATCCAGGCAGAAATACATGAAATTAGTGGAAGCGTGGAAATTGCACCAGGAATTGGGTTGGCAGATAGCATCTGCGACCTGGTGAGTAGTGGATCAACTTTGTTTATGAACGGATTGAAAGAGGTTGAAACAATTCTCGAATCACAGTGTGTGTTGATTCAGAATAATAACCTAACAACTGAACAGATCCAGATTTTAAACCGATTGATCTTTCGAATACAATCGGTTAAGAAGGCTAAAAATAACAAGTATATCCTCCTAAATGCCCCTAATAATAACCTGGAGAAGATCATTAGCTTATTGCCAGGGATGAAAAGCCCAACGGTGTTGCCCTTGGCGCAGGAAGGTTGGAGTAGTGTTCATAGTGTATTGAAAGAGAATGAGTTTTGGGATATAATTGAACAATTAAAGGAAGCTGGAGCTGAGGGAATTTTAGTTATTCCTATTGAAAAAATGATTGTATAATACCGTTATTGCTAAAGATGAAAGAAATAAGATATCCTTCCAGGTCAGAATGGCCAAAGATATTGGCTAGGCCTGTTTTTGATAATACCTCACTACAGGCAAAAGTGCAATTGGTGCTAGATCGCGTAAGGTTAGAAGGTGATATTGCCGTTGCGGCATTTACAGAGCAGTTTGATGGTGTTAAGCTGGAGGATCTGTTGGTAACTGAAGCGGAATTTATAGAAGCTGCTAGTTTAATTCCAGATGAATTAAAGGGCGCAATTCAGGTGGCTTTCGAGAACATCCGTAGTTTTCATGCTACTCAATTAACGCAAGAGCAAAAAATCGAAACAATGCCAGGCGTAACTTGTTGGCGTAAATCGATAGGTATCGAAAAGGTGGGATTGTATATTCCGGGCGGTACGGCCCCATTATTTTCTACTATTTTAATGTTAGGTATACCTTCTAAATTAGCTGGTTGTCAACAAGTTATTTTATGTTCTCCTCCTAATAAAGAAGGAAAGCTGCATCCGGCTATATTGTTTGCAGCAAGGCTTGTTGGAATTGACAAAATGTTTAAAATCGGAGGCGTGCAGGCAATTGGGGCAATGGCTTTTGGTACAGAGTCTGTACCTCAGGTGTACAAGATCTTTGGTCCCGGTAATCAATATGTAACCTGTGCAAAGCAATTGATACAACAGCAGGGAATTGCTATTGATATGCCTGCTGGGCCCAGTGAAGTATGTGTATTGGCGGATGATTCAGCCAATGCTGCTTTTGTAGCTGCAGATCTGTTGAGTCAGGCAGAACATGGCGCAGATAGTCAGGTATTATTGGTTTCGACTTCTGAAAAATTGATAGCTGAAGTTCAAAAAGAATTATCCATTCAACTAAATAAATTATCACGTAAAGAATTGGCTATTAAATCTTTAGAAAATAGTACTGCTATTTTAATTTCAAATATTTATGAAGCAATTGATCTGGTAAACGCCTATGCTGCAGAACATTTGATTATCTCTTGTGAACAGGCTGAAAAGTTGTCTCAATCCATCATCAATGCAGGTTCTATCTTTTTAGGCAACTATTCGCCTGAAAGTGTGGGTGATTATGCCAGCGGAACCAATCATACCCTTCCTACAAATGGATTTGCCAGAGCATATAGCGGAGTAAGTGTAGATAGCTTTGTGAAAAAAATCAGTTTTCAACAATTAACACAAGCTGGTTTAGTCGGTCTTTCTAAAACAGTGGAGTTGATGGCCATGGCAGAGGGTTTGGATGCGCACGCTAATGCTGTACGTGTGAGGCTGGCGAAATAGGTGTGTTTTTTTAGACTTTTGAATTTTGACTTTTGAATTTTATATCATGTTCGACTTAAACAAATTGGTTCGCAGGAATATTAAATCCCTCAAAGCGTATTCATCTGCAAGGGATGAGTTTAACGGGGAAGCGAAGGTATTTTTAGATGCAAATGAAAATAGCCTGGGTTCTCCCTTGGTAAAATGGTACAATCGTTATCCCGATCCTCATCAGCATGCTGTAAAGGATGTATTGAGTAAAGTGAAAGCAATTGGTTCCGAGCATATTTTTCTTGGAAATGGTAGTGATGAGTGTATTGATCTGCTTTTTCGCAGTTTTTGTGAACCTGGAAAGGATAATGTTATTATATGTCCGCCAACTTACGGCATGTACGAGGTTAGTGCTAATATTAATGATATTGAATTAAAGAAAGCTCCATTGTTGCCTGATTTTCAATTGAATCTGGCTCATATCGAAACTTTAATCAACGATCAAACTAAGATCATTTGGATCTGTTCACCGAATAATCCAACTGGAAATAGTATTAATAGAACAGATATTGAAACTGTATTGAATAATTTCAATGGCCTTGTAGTGATTGATGAAGCCTACATCAATTTTGCACAACAAAAATCATTTGTCCAAGAGTTAGCCGAATATCCGAACCTCGTGGTCTTGCAAACATTTAGTAAGGCCTGGGGATTGGCGGCACTTCGTTTGGGAATGGCTTTCGCTTCCAAAGAAATTATTGCAATCCTTAATAAAGTAAAGCCACCTTATAATATTAACCTGGCTACCCAGGAGTTAGCATTGAAGGCACTGGAAGAAGTTGGACAGGTTAATGATATGATTAAATTGTTGGTTGACATGCGGGAAGCTTTAGCGGAAGTTTTTGAATCTATGCCCACTGTTGAAAAAGTGTACCCCTCGGATGCTAACTTTATTTTGGTAAAGATCAAAGATGCCAGAAAGATCTATGAATTTCTGCTGACCAAGGGCATCGTTTTGCGTGATCGCAGTTCGGTACAACTTTGTGAGGATTGTCTGCGAATTACGATTGGCTCTGAAAAAGAGAATACCATATTAGTGGATGCTATGCAAGATTGGTTCGAACAAGAAACAATCGCGGGATAATTCTGTTATCATTTGTAATTTCAAAACTTAAATCACAATACATGAGAAAAATTGTTTCATTAGTTCTAGCATCATTTGCATTGTTTTCCATCAGTGTGAATGCAGCAGATTCAACCCACACGAATAAGCTGGTGCTTGTAAAACCGGATGCAGATAATGCCGGACTTAAACTTCCAGCTGGCTTTGGCGCCTTAAAAGTGGCTGATAACTTAGGTCGTACCAGACATTTAGTAGTTTCAGCACAGGGAGATGTCTACATTAAAGTTCAGGGAAGAGTAACCGGAGATAAGGGTATTATTAAACTTCGCGATACCAATGGAGATGGTAAAGCAGAGTCAATTTCCAACTTTGGTAATTACGGTGGAACAGGTATTGCAATTAAAAATGGTTATTTATATGCTTCTTCAGATGAGGAAGTGTTTCGTTATAAATTAGATGATAAAGGTGATGTAATAGATACCAAACAGCCTGAAAAAATCATAACTGGATTAAAAAAAGGGAATCAACACGAAACAAAGTCCATCGCTTTGGATAATGAAGGAAATATCTATGTGAATATTGGAGCTTATTCAAATTCTTGTCAGATTGAAGACCGTTCGAAAGGTTCATTAGGTAGAATGCCTTGTCCGATTTTGGATTCTGCAGGTGGCATCTGGCAGTTTAAAGTAAATGTACCAAACCAGACATATGCACAGGGAGTTCGATATGCAACCGGACTTCGTAATGTGGTGGGTTTGGATTGGAATTCGCAGTTGAATCAATTATTTGTGATGCAACATGGCCGCGACCAATTACATGATTTGTTTCCTGATTTATATGACGAAAAGGCTAGTGCAGAGAAACCTGCAGAAACGATGTATGCGATTAAAAAAGGAACCAACGCGGGTTGGCCATATATTTATTATGACCCTGAAATGAATAAAAAAATAGTTGCTCCAGAATATGGTGGTGATGGAAAAAAAGAATCAACAGATCCTGCTTTCAGCAATCCTGCTATTGCATTTCCAGCTCATTTGGCACCAAACGGTTTACTATTTTATACTGGAAATCAGTTTCCTGCAAAATATAAGAATGGCGCATTCATTGCGTTTCATGGTTCTTGGAATAGAGCCCCTTTACCTCAGGCAGGTTATTTTGTAGTATTTGTTCCATTTGAAAATGGAAAACCAACTGGTAAATGGGAAGTATTTGCTGATGGTTTCTCTGGTATGGAAGTGGTAACAGGAACACGCGGAGCGGCTCATCGCCCATGCGGATTGGCACAAGGTCCTGATGGCTCTTTATATGTGTCGGATGATGTAAAAGGAACTATTTACCGTATTGTTTATAATAAAGAGACTAAATAAATGAAGGCAATCAAATTTGGAGTTGTAGTATTAACTGCCTTCTTACTGATCAATAGTCAAAATAGCGTTGCTGGTGAACAGCCAGCTCAATCAAGCTTGAAAGCATCCATTGCCAGAGGTAAAGAATTGTATCTAGTACAATGTTTAGCTTGCCATCAGGTTGACGGGGGAGGTGTTCCACATTTGAATGCTCCTCTGGATGGTAGTGCCAATGTGAAGGGCATCGATAAGGCTAAGTTGATAAAAATTGTTTTAAATGGTTTGAAGGGTGAAGAGATTGAAGGTGAGAACTACAGCAATGTAATGGCTCCCCATAAAGAGTTAACCGATCAGCAAATAGCAGACATTTTAACTTATGTGAGAAATGCCTGGTCCAACAAGGCTTCTCAGGTTACAGTGGCGGAAGTGAAAACTGTAAGAGCAAAATTGAAATAACATGAAGAGAGTATTATTTATCGATAGAGATGGTACCATTATAAATGAGGTTCCTCCAACCTATCAGATCGACGATTTTTCGAAATTGAGTTTCTATTCAAATGTGTTTCAGTACCTGGGATTGATTGCAAAAGAGATGGATTATGAGTTAGTGATGGTGACAAACCAAGATGGTTTGGGAACTGATATTTATCCAGAAAAAACGTTTTGGCCTGTTCAGGATTTTGTGATGGAAACTTTGGCTAATGAAGGGATTCACTTCAGTTCTGTTCATATTGATAAAAGCTTCCCTTCAGATAATGCTCCCACCAGGAAGCCTGCAACTGGGATGTTGACAAAATTTATTAACAACCCGGATTACGATATAGAAAATTCCTTTGTAATTGGGGATCGGATCACTGATGTACAATTGGCAAAGAATCTTGGATGCAAAGCCATTTGGATAAAAGTAGATGCAGCATTAGGTGGAGCAGAAATTGAAGATTCTTTTCAAGCTCTTGCCTCTACTGTGGCATTGGAAACGGTTGATTGGTCTGAGATCTATCGATATTTGAAATTAGGATTAAGACAGGTATCGCACGATAGAAATACAAATGAAACGAAGATACATGTAGCATTAAACCTGGATGGGTCAGGTGTTTCAAAGATTGATACGGGCATTGGTTTTTTTGATCATATGCTTGATCAGATTGCAAGGCATGGTAAGTTGGATCTTACCATTCAAACAAAAGGTGATCTGCATATAGATGAGCACCATACGATCGAAGATACTGGACTTGCTCTGGGGGAGGCATTTGCCTTAGGGCTTGCTGATAAAAGAGGGATGGAAAGGTATGGATTTGCTTTGCCAATGGATGAAGCCTCTGCTCAAGTCTTAATCGATTTTGGAGGAAGGAACTGGTTGGTTTGGGATGCCGAATTTAAACGTGAAAAAATTGGAGAGATGCCAACAGAAATGTTCTTCCATTTCTTTAAGTCATTCAGTGATGCAGCAAAATGTAATCTGAATATTTCATGTAAGGGAGAAAATGAGCACCACAAAATTGAAGCTATTTTCAAAGCTTTTGCAAAAGCGATTCGTATGGCTGTGAAAAGGGACCCATTTTCGAATCACTTACCATCTACAAAAGGGGTTTTATAGGAGTTGGAGAAAATATTTGGAAAAATTTAAAATCTCTCTCATATTTGCAATGCAATGAACAGAATAGCAAATAAATATTGGTGGTGGCATACAAACTCTAAAAGGGGATTGTAGCGGCATAGCCAATACTATTTTGAAATATATTCAAAGCCCCGACAATTTTGCCGGGGCTTTTTGTTTTGATAAGCATAGAAAAAGAAATCATGAAGAAAATTGTAGTTGAAACTAGTTGTAAAAGGATGTTGGCTGATGTATTTACACCAGTTGGAATTTATTTGCGTTTACGCGATAGATTCCGAGACACCGTTTTATTGGAGAGTACAGATCACCATGTTGCTGAAAACAGTTATTCTTTTATTGGAATTAATGCCATTGCAGGAATTGAAGTAAGTTCTGTAAATAGCATGGAGTTCAAATTTCCAAATGAGAAACCTGAACGCGCACCCCTTAAAAAACCTGCTGATGCGCCTCAGGAATTATGGAATTTCATGCAACATTTTGATATCAAACCATCTTCTCAAAAAGAAGCAGCCTTTGCACAAGGTCTATATGGATATAGCAGTTTTGATTCGGTACAGTTTTTCGATACCATTCGTTTTGCAGCTGAAAAGCAGCGCATTCCGAATATTCCTCTCATGCGTTATCGCCTCTATCAATATGTAATAGCATTCAATCATTTTAAGGATGAATTGTATATCTGTGAAAATAAAATAGCAGGAGTAGAAAGCGAACTTCCAATGCTTGAATCAATTATCAAAAGCAAGGATGTTCCTGTGTATCCTTTCCGAAAGAAAGGTGAGGAGTTGAGTAATATGGCAGATGAAGACTATCGAGCAATCGTGCGAAAAGGTATTCAAAGTTGTATGCGTGGTGATGTTTTTCAGATTGTATTAAGCAGGCGTTTTGAACAGGGTTTTATAGGTGACGAATTTAATGTGTATCGGGCATTGAGAAGTGTGAATCCTTCACCCTATTTGTTTTTCTTCGATTATGGCGATTACAAACTCATGGGTTCTTCACCTGAAGCACAATTGATCATTAAGAATGGGTTAGCTGTGGTGCATCCAATTGCAGGAACTTTTAAAAGAAGCGGTGATGATGATACGGATAAAGCGATGGCTGAAAAGCTATTAAACGACCCCAAGGAAAATGCAGAACATGTAATGCTGGTTGACCTGGCAAGAAATGATCTGAGTCGTTCTTGTGATGAAGTAACGGTAAGCCAATATCGGCAGGTTCATTATTATAGTCACGTTATACACTTAGTAAGTGAAGTAACAGGTAAAGTGAGGGCTCATCAAAATCCCTTTGAATTATTGGCTAAAACTTTTCCGGCCGGTACCTTAAGTGGTGCACCAAAATTCAAGGCCATGGAATTAATCGACCAATATGAGCCAACACCAAGAGGATACTATGGCGGAGGGATTGGATTCATGGGATTTGACGGAAGCTGCAATCATGCAATTATGATCAGAACTTTTATGAGTAGGAATAATACGCTTACCTATCAAGCAGGCGCAGGAGTGGTGGCAGCAAGTGTTCCGGAAAACGAATTACAGGAAGTGAATAATAAACTGAATGCCTTGAAAAAAGCCATCAGCATTGCAGAAGAAATTTAATCAATCAGTTGTACTAATAATAGAATATGAAGATTTTAGTGTTTGATAATTACGATTCGTTTACTTATAATCTCGTACACATGGTGGAGAAGATTACGAAGCAAAAAGTAGACGTGTTTCGTAATGATGAGCTTCCATTAGAAAGGGTAAAAGATTATGATAAAATTATTTTGTCACCTGGTCCGGGTATACCTTCAGAAGCTGGATTATTGTTGCCCTTAATTAAAGAGTATGCACCAAGCAAATCCATACTCGGTGTATGTTTAGGGCATCAGGCTATTGGTGAAGCATTTGGCGGAACGTTAACGAATTTGTCATCTCCTTTTCATGGTATAGCCACACCTATTCAAATAGTAGATCAATCAAATGCTAATGAACAGGTCAATTATTTGTTTGAGGGAATGCCTTCTGAATTTATTGTAGGTAGGTATCATAGTTGGGTGGTGAGTGATCAGAATTTTCCAACAGAATTGTCCATAACTGCTACTGAAGCAAATGGTTTTATTATGGCATTGGAACATAAAAAATATGATGTACAGGGAGTACAGTTTCATCCTGAAAGTGTATTAACACCCACAGGAGAAACCATTTTAAAGAACTGGTTAAAGAAATAAACTTATGAAAAAACTATTACAATATTTATTCGAACACAAAACACTCAGTCGCGAAAAAGCGAGAGAAGTTTTGATTAATATTTCAAATAGCCAATATAACGAAACAGAAGTAGCGGCCTTTATCACAGTTTTTCTAATGCGCAGTATTACCATTGAAGAATTGCAAGGATTTTGCGATGCCTTATTGGAATTGTGTATAAAAGTTGATGTAAGAGGACAGGAAGTTTTAGATATTGTAGGTACAGGAGGCGATGGAAAAAATACTTTTAATATCTCTACACTATCTTGTTTCATTGTAGCGGGAGCAGGGCAGAAAGTAGCCAAACACGGAAACTATGGAGCAAGTTCTATCAGTGGTGCTTCGAATGTTATGGAGCAGTTGGGCTATAAACACAAGAACAATAATGAGCAATTATTAAAAGAGTTAGATGGTGCAAATATTTGTTTCTTGCATGCACCATTATTCCATCCTGCTTTAAAAGCGGTTGGGCCCATTCGCAAAAACCTGGGTCTCCGTAACTTTTTCAACATGCTTGGACCAATGGTAAATCCTGCTTCGCCAGCTTTTCAACTGGTAGGAGTATACAATTTAGAAATGGCCCGGATCTATAATTATTTGTTACAACAAACTGGAAAAGCTTTTACTATTATTCATAGTTTGGACGGGTATGACGAAATCTCATTAACTAACGATACAAAAGTTATTACCAACAAAGGCGAAAAAATATTTACACCTGAGCAGTTGGGCAAGCGCATGGTAAGTGCAGAAGATATACATGGAGGGAATACCGTAGAAGAGGCCTGCAAAATATTTACAAAGATCATTAAGGGAGAAGGTACCTGGGCACAAAATGCAGTGGTATTGGCTAATTCAGCCATGGCATTGCATTGTACTGGAAAATTTGCAACCTATGAGGAAGCTTATAACGCTGCAGTAGATAGTTTAGATAGCGGAAAAGCTTATCATTCATTACAAAATTTAATCGCATTACAATAGATGAATATTTTAGATAAAATAGTTGCTCAGAAGAAATTGGAAGTGATAGCGCGCAAGCGAATAAAATCTATTGACGCACTTAGTGCTGAACCATTTTTTACTCGAGGTACTTATTCAGTAACAGACTTTCTAAATGATCCTAATCGAACTGGAATCATCGCTGAATTTAAAAGAAAGTCTCCTTCTAAGGGTGTGATCAATGGTACTGCGGATGTAGTGCATGTAACTGGTGCATATGCCCAACACGCAAGTGCGGTTTCGGTATTAACAGATCAGGATTTTTTTGGTGGTGAACCAGCTGATCTGATGGCAGCAAGAGTGCACGCCATTCCAATCTTACGGAAGGACTTCATGATAGATCCTTATCAAGTGTATGAAGCCAAAGCCATGGGTGCTGATTTGATCTTGTTAATTGCCGCATGTTTAAGCAAAGTGGAAGTTCAGTCATTAGCTATTTTGGCAAAAAGCCTTGGCATGGAAGTATTGTTAGAGATACATGATGATTCTGAATTGGAACATATCTGTGAGGAAGTAGATCTGGTAGGGGTGAATAACCGGAATTTGAAGAATTTTGAAGTGAGTATTCAAACTTCTCTCAACCTTATTAACAAAATACCATCTAATAAGCTGGCAATTGCAGAAAGTGGCATCAGTGATGTAAATACAATTGTAACTTTGCGAAATGCCGGTTTTAAAGGTTTTTTGATCGGTGAGAATTTTATGAAAGAAGCCGATCCTTCGATTGCTTTTGCTGATTTTGTAAATCAACTAAAAGCAAAATAATATGCGTATTAAGGTTTGCGGTATGACTAGGCCTGAACAAGTAATGCAACTCGACGAAATGGGTGTTGAGTTCGCTGGGTTCATTTTTTACCCCAAATCGCCCCGTTATGTTTTTTCTCATATGAGTAAAGAACAATTGAAAAAACTAAAAGGGCAGCACATTAATAAAGTGGGTGTGTTTGTAAATACACCAGCTGATGAAGTGCTGCAGATGGTGGATGCCTGCGGGTTGTACCTGGTGCAATTACACGGGGATGAATCACCCAGGTATTGCGAAAAAATTTCCAACTATGTTACAGTTGTAAAAGCGTTTCGTATGAGAGAAGGTGAAAATATTTTGTGGAGAGCAAAGGATTATCAGGATGTATGTGATATGTTTTTGTTCGACACTGAAGGTGCAGGATACGGGGGTACGGGAAAAAAATTCAATTGGAATATTCTGAAAGGAGAAAATGTTAGAAAACCCTTTTTTTTAAGTGGGGGTATTCAACCGGATGACAATGAACTTTTAAAAGAATTTGCTAAAGAGTCTGTATCAAAAGATTTATTTGCCATAGATATCAATAGCAAATTTGAAGTAGCCCCAGGTTTGAAGAATATGGACACAATCAAGGCCTTTGTAAATACTTTGAAAGCCTGATTTACAAATTTGAAATAAAATGATGAAAACAGAAACCTACCAAAGCCCGGATCAACAAGGTTATTATGGAGATTTTGGCGGTGCTTACATTCCTGAAATGTTGCACCGAAATGTAGCAGAATTAAAGGCAAAGTACTTAGAGATCATGCATGAAAATTCTTTTCAGGAAGAATTTCAGCAATTATTGAAAGACTATGTAGGCAGGCCCACTCCTTTATTCTTTGCTGAACGTTTAAGTAAAGAATTTGGTGCTTCCATTTATTTGAAACGCGAAGATCTTTGTCATACTGGTGCACATAAAATCAATAATACTATTGGTCAGATTCTTTTGGCCATCAGGCTTGGTAAAAAAAGAATCATTGCCGAAACAGGTGCTGGTCAGCATGGTGTTGCAACTGCTACAGTATGTGCATTGAAAGGAATGGAGTGCATTGTTTATATGGGGGAGAAAGACATTGAACGTCAGGCGCCCAATGTTGCCAGAATGAGGATGTTAGGTGCAAAAGTAATCCCAGCGATCAGTGGTAGTAAAACCTTGAAAGATGCTACCAATGAAGCGATACGCGATTGGATCAATAATCCCAATGATACACATTATATTATCGGAAGCGTGGTTGGTCCTCATCCCTACCCGGATATGGTTGCCCGTTTTCAAAGTGTGATCAGCAAAGAAATCCGTTGGCAGTTAAAAGATAAAACCGGGTTTGAATTACCAACACATGTAGTTGCCTGCGTAGGTGGAGGTAGTAATGCAGCTGGGGCTTTTTATCATTTTTTAGATGAATTGTCTGTTCAATTAGTAGCTGTGGAAGCGGCAGGTCATGGTGTGTATAGTGGTATGAGTGCTGCAACTACCCAGTTAGGCAAGCCGGGTATTTTACATGGTAGTAAGAGTTTGTTGATGCAAACAGAAGATGGGCAAGTAGTTGAACCGCATAGCATTTCTGCTGGCTTAGATTATCCGGGTGTTGGACCGTTACACGCCAATTTATTTACTTCAGGAAGAGGGGTGTTTTTGAGTGCCACCGATGAAGAGGCTTTGCAGGCAGCATTACACGTAAGTAAAACCGAAGGGATTATCCCAGCATTGGAAACAGCACATGCTTTTGCAGTGTTAGGCCGCATGAATTTGAAACCAACTGATAGAGTGGTCTTGTGTTTGAGTGGAAGGGGTGATAAAGATCTGGCTACTTATATCAAAGAATTAAAATTGGTTGATTAATAGTTTGAAAGATTAATTATAATTACATGAGTCGTTTAAAGGAATTATTTGCCCGTAAAAATAAAAGGGTTTTAAATGTTTACTGTACTGCAGGTTTCCCGGAATTGAATAGTACCATTTCTGTGATGCAGGCTTTGGAAGCCAATGGAGCAAATATTATTGAACTGGGGATGCCCTATAGCGATCCTCTTGCAGACGGACCTGTGATTCAAGCCAGTGGAAATATTGCTTTGGCAAATGGTATGACCATTAAAGTTCTATTTGAACAATTGCATGACTTACGTAAAACAGTATCTGTTCCAGTAATTTTAATGGGGTATATGAATCCTGTATTACAATATGGATTTGAAAATTTTTGTAGAGAAGCTGCTGCGGTTGGAGTGGATGGTTTAATACTTCCTGATCTGCCAGAACACGAATACGAAACTGAATTTGGTGCTATCATTAAAAAGTATGGTTTAGATTTTATATTTCTAGTTACCCCAGAAACCTCTGATGAACGTCTAAGAAAATTAGACACATTGAGTACAGGTTTTCTTTATGCTGTAAGTTCATCGGCTACAACAGGTAGCGACAAAGATTTTAATGCGGTTGAAAAATACCTGCTTAGATTACAAGAAATGAACTTATCGAATCCTGTTTTGGTTGGATTTGGAATAAAGGATAGAGAAACATTTGAATCTGCCTCAAAGTATTCTAATGGTGCCATTATTGGAACAGCTTTTATTAAAGCATTGGAGCAATCAAAGGATCTTGCATTATCTGTAAAGCAATTTCTTGGAGACATACTCTAGCCCCAATAAATTGAAACAATGAAATTAGTTATCATTAAATATAATGCGGGTAATATTCAATCAGTATTATATGCATTGGAACGAATAGGAGTGGAGGCCATTGTAACAGACGATGAAGCTTTGATCAGATCTGCAGATAAAGTGATATTTCCGGGAGTGGGAGAAGCAAGTACCGCTATGAATTATTTGAAAGAGAGAGGATTGGATGTTTTAATCAGAAGTTTAACTCAGCCGGTATTGGGAATTTGTTTAGGTATGCAACTGATGTGTGCCAATAGTGAAGAGAACGATACCCCATGTTTAGGAATATTTGATGAGAATGTCAAGAAGTTTAATCCTGACGCACAAATTCAACAACATTTAAAAGTACCTCAAATTGGTTGGAATACGATTGGTGAACTCAAATCACCTCTGTTTTTTGACCTGAAAGAAAATAGTTACTGTTATTTTGTACATGGCTATTATGCTGCCAAAGGTGAGCATACCATCGCTACAACTGATTATGTGTTACCTTATAGTGCGGCATTGCATAAAAATAATTTTTATGGAGTGCAATTTCATCCCGAGAAAAGTGCTGCAGTGGGTGAGCAGATTCTTAAAAATTTTATTAAACTCTAGAAAGAAAATTTATGGAAATAATTCCTGCTATAGATATCATTGATGGTAAATGTGTTCGTCTCACTCAGGGTGATTATGAACAAAAAACCATTTATAACGAAAACCCCTTAGAAGTGGCGAAAGCCTTTGAAGGGGCTGGATTAAAAAGATTGCATTTGGTGGATCTGGATGGCGCAAAAGAAGGTGCAGTAAAAAATTGGGTAGTATTACAGCAAATCGCAGCTAGTACAAATTTAAGCATAGATTTTGGGGGAGGTATCAAACAAGATAAGGATTTGAAAATTGTGTTCGAATCAGGTGCCGCATATGCAACCATTGGAAGTTTAGCAGTGAAACAACCTGAGGTTTTTGTTAGTTGGTTAGAAGAATATGGGGCAGACAAGTTTTTATTAGGCGCGGATGTTAGATCAGAGAAAATTGCTGTGGCAGGTTGGTTAGAAACTACTGATATTGATATCTATGATTTTTTGAATGATTATGTAAATCATGGAATACAACAAGTTTTCTGTACGGACGTAAGTAAAGATGGCAAACTAGAAGGGCCATCCAATGATTTATATAAAAAGATTATCGAAAAATTTCCCTCACTTTGGTTTATAGCAAGTGGTGGAGTTAGCTCTATGGATGATCTATATGCTTTAAAGGAAATTGGTTGTTCTGGCGCAATTGTTGGTAAAGCAATTTATGAAGGTAGGATCCAACTGAACGAATTAAAGTACTTGTTATAGTTTTTAAAGGAACAAATCGATGCTTACAAAAAGAATCATCCCTTGTTTAGACATTCGTGATGGAAGAACAGTAAAGGGGGTAAATTTCGAAAATATCCGCGATGCGGGAGATCCTGTAGAACTGGGAGCGCTATATGCAGCCCAAGGAGCTGATGAATTAGTGTTTTTAGATATTACTGCTACTGTCGAAAAAAGAAAAACATTAAGTGAATTAGTCAATAGAATATCGCACCATATCAATATCCCTTTTACGGTGGGGGGAGGCATCAGTAGTGTAGATGACGTGAGTATACTATTGCAGAATGGTGCCGATAAGATTTCTGTGAACACATCTGCTTTTAAAAATGCACAACTCATCCATCAATTAGCAAAGGAGTTTGGGAGTCAATGTGTTGTATTAGCAATTGATACCAAACAGGAGTCAGATGGTGAGTGGTATGTATATTTGAATGGCGGAAGAGTTAAAACGGACACAAAATGTGTGGATTGGGCAAAACAGGCTGTAGATTTGGGTGCTGGTGAGATTTTGCTTACCTCCATGAATCATGATGGTACGAAGCAAGGTTTTGCATTGGATATTACTGCAACATTGGCCGAACAATTACCAGTGCCAGTGATTGCATCTGGTGGTGGAGGAACGATGGAACATTTTGTAGATGTTTTTGAAATAGCTAAAGCCGATGCCGCATTAGCTGCAAGTATCTTTCATTTTAAAGAAATAGGGATACCTGAACTGAAACATTATTTAAACGAAAAGGGAATTATTGTTAGAATATAATGATTGTGTATGAAAGTTGATTTTACAAAATATACCGACGGTTTAGTGCCAGCAATTGTGCAGGATTATGATACGGAGAAAGTGCTAATGCTTGGATTTATGAATGAAGCAGCATTACAAAAAACGGAAGAACTGGGACGCGTTACTTTTTTTAGTAGAAGTAAACAGCGACTTTGGACCAAAGGTGAGGAGAGTGGTAACTTTTTAGAGTTAAAAACGATGGCTGTTGATTGTGACAATGATACTTTATTGATTAAAGTACATCCTAAAGGTCCAGTGTGTCATACCGGTGCAGACACCTGTTGGATGGAGAAAAACCATAGCAGTAATTTTTTAAATTATTTAGAAGATATCATCGATTTGAGAAAAAAAGCCTCTGTTGATGAATCTTATGTTGCGAGGTTGTTTTCTAAAGGGATTAATAAAGTAGCACAGAAAGTGGGAGAGGAGGCTGTTGAATTGGTCATTGAAGCAAAAGATGATAACGAAGAACTATTTTTGAATGAAGCAGCCGATCTGATGTTTCATTATTTGTTGTTGCTAAATGCAAAAGGGTATAAATTGAATCATGTTATTGAAATTTTAAAAAGTCGTCATTCTAAATAATTATGCAAAAGTTTTTATTTTCTTTATTGTTGTTACCTGTATTATCATTTGCACAAAAATCAAATGGATTTGAAATAAAAGCCAGGATTAGTGGGCTTAAAGACAGTACAAAACTTTCTTTAAAGTCGGGTAGTGACGGGAAAGTCTTAGCCAGTTCTATATCAATAAATGGAGAATTCTTATTGAGTGGAAAATTAGAAAATGCTGAGTTATGTATTTTATCATTTTCAGGATATACTGAGATTGCCGATCTGTTTATGAGTAATGAATCTTTAACTATTACTGGTGATGCCGGCAATTTAAAGGGGCTTCAATTTACAGGTTCAGAAACCGAAGCTGATTATCTCGAGTTTAAAACCGTATTGGATCCTTATAAAGAAAAATTGAATGGATTAGCGGGTAAAATCAATCAGGAGAAAGATCCTAATCTTCGTGCATCTATGATGAAAGAATTTACTGAATTGAAACAACAGGTTATTAATTCAGCTTCAACGTTCATGGATAAAAAATCAAGTTCTTCTGTTTCTCCTTTTGTTTTGTATGCAATTAGTCCTTTAATGGAAGGGGGTGCTCCACAATTAGAGCCTTACTTTTCTAAATTTTCAGGAAATGCTTTAAAGGGGCCATATGCGACAGCTTTAGATAAAGCCATCAATGAAGCTAAATTAGGTGCAGTTGGTTCTATGGCTATTGACTTTACTCAAAAAGATGTAAATGGGAAACCGGTATCCTTATCTTCTTTCAAAGGAAAATATGTATTACTCGATTTCTGGGCAAGTTGGTGTGGTCCATGCAGACAAGAAAACCCCAATGTTGTTAAGGCATATAATAGATATAAGGCAAAGAACTTTACAGTATTAGGCATTTCATTAGACCAGGAAAAATCGAGATGGGTAGAAGCCATTAAAGCGGATGGCCTTGCCTGGACTCAATTAAGCGATTTGAAATACTGGAACAATTCAGTCGCTCAGATCTATAAGATCCAATCAATTCCAGCCAATATGCTCATCGATCCCACAGGCAGAATTGTTGGAAAGAATTTAAGAGGCGCTGAGTTAGATGAAATGCTAAAATCGATCTTTAAGTAGGGTATTATTTTCCGAATAACAAGGTATAACCTGTTTCATCGAATCCGATGGCAACGATTTTGCCATCTTTTTCTATGATGGGCCTTTTAATGGCACTATTCTTATCCAGTAAGAAAGCAACAGCCGTTTTTTCGTTAACGATCTTTCGTTGATGATTGATGTCGTATGCTTTCCAGGTGCTGCCTTTTTTATTGAGTAAGACCTCCCAGCCTTTTTGTTTGCACCAGTCGAGCAATTTTTCTTCGGTTACTCCCTCTTTTTTATAATCGTGAAATACAAAATCAATCTGATTTGTCTTTAACCAGTCTAAAGTAGATTTAATGGTATTGCAGTTTCTTATTCCGTAAACCTGATACATAGCGTTTTTGTTTGTTTATCCAATCATCCCATAAATTTCCGGGATGAACCGATTATATTTAAATTGCACCCTTGCAAAGATTCAATTTTTCTTTACTACGGGCGGCACTATTTTTTCTGGGTGCATTTGCAGTGTTTTCATCGCAGGGACAAGTGCGTGCAGACAAGGAGAAAAAGCAACTTGGTATTATTATTGGAAATATCATAGAATTGAAATCCGGCAAGCCGATTCCTTTTGCTAGTATACGACTACTTGTGCAAGGAGATACATTGGTAGCTGCTACAGCGATGTCTGATAAAAATGGTGCTTTTGCATTTCAAAATCTCTCATTCGGTTATTATCGCCTTTCCGTTAAAAATGAAGGGTATTCTCAAATAAATCTGGATAGTATTTTTTTAAGAATGGAGCGCTATGATTTCAACTTAGGTGATATTAAGTTGAAAGAGTCAATCAATAATTTGAACGAAGTGGTAGTATATTCTGAGAAACCCTTAATTCAGAATGTGGATGGTAAGATGATCTATAATGTAGGTGAATCGGCATCCAATAATGGTGCATCTACTGCAGAGCTGTTGAAAAATATGCCACTGATAAACAATGATGCAAGTGGTAAAATATTATTGAAAGGAAAGGAACCTAAAATCCTTATTGATGATAAACCAACTGATCTTACTTCGCAACAATTACAGGATCTACTGGAGAGCTTGCCAGGAAGTAGTATTGAAAAAATTGAGGTGATGACCAACCCGCCCCCACAATATGCTACAGAAACAGGTGGGGTGATCAATATCATCACTAAGAAAAATAGAATCGGATGGATTGGTAAAACCAGTGTCAGCGCAGGTACAAAAGGAGAGGGGAATTTCTATTCAAACCTTAGTTATAGAAATAAGAACTTATCTATTGCATCCAATGTTGGCGTTGGAGCTAGTGATTTAACAGGAGATAGTTATTCCAAGCAACAGAATATTTATCCTGATTCGTCTAATCGATTGAATAGTTATAGTAATTACCGGAATAAAAACCTGAGACCAAGCTTAAGATTACAAACTGATTATTCTTTTAATCCAAGAAGTTTATTGAATATTACGTATCAAGGAAATGTCAACTACTTTGATAATATCAGTAATACCGAATACAACAACATCAATCGGTTTGATTCGATATTTAAGATTAGCACCCGATCCAATGCAAGTAAGGGTGTGGGCTATAGTCATGCTTTATCAGGTTCCTATACTTTCAAGGGAAAAGATTTGATAGAAAACATTCGGTTGATTGGGTCTTATAGTTGGGGTAAAAATGATAACAATCGCGATTTTTATCAGCAGTTTTTAGATCCGGGGTATCTGCCAACCGGGATTGACAGTTCACAAACTCAATACTTTGATACTTATAACAAAAGCTATTCTCTTAGGCTTGATTATTTCAAGCCATTGAAAATATTCAAGGGTAATTTTTCTTCAGGAACATCCTATTCGGCTTACAATTATCACAATATGCTCAATACAAGTTTTCTGAGTAAAGTGGATAGTCAATTTGTACCTAATACATTATTGAGCAATGATTTCTATTTCGATCAAGGGGTATTTACTGCAAGAGCAGGTTTCGGTTTTAATTTCAATGATCATTGGTATCTCAATTTTGGCGCACAGGCAGAGCAAACTACCATGCATTTCGATTTCATCAAGGGGAACTCCAGTAATGTGTCGAACAGTTATTGGAATCTATTGCCCAACATTTCTATGCGGCATGAGTTCGATAGAACATTTAGTACTGCATTGGTGTATCGGGCGAGTATACGAAGACCTGGGTTAGGGGAGTTAAATCCAAATATCGATTATAGTGATCCTTATAATTTACGATTCGGGAACCCTTTTTTGTCTCCTAGTTTATCTGATAATTATGATTGGAACATCAGTCTGGTCAAAAACAAGTTTTATATCAATACTTCATTAAGTTATAATAAAGTGAAGCAGGTGATCAATAATTTTCGAACATTAATAGGGGGTGGTAAAACACTGATTACTTATATCAACATTGCAGACAGAAATGAATATGGATATAGCGCCTGGGGTGGGTATACTTTTAGTAGGTCTTTTCGTATGAATGCCAGTATGGGCTACACTTTTAATCAATATGCTGAAGCCGAAAAAATATTATATAAGTATCAAAACGGAGGTAGCTTTTATGGTACTATTCAATATAATTTCACACCCAGTAATGTATTTATGATGGATGGCTCTGCAAGGTTTAGCAGTTTTGCAGACCCTCAGGGAGCAAGTAGAAGTAACCTTACCATGAACATAGGGTTTCAATATAAATTCTATGATAAGAGGTTAATAGTGGGTTTGAATATTGCCGATCCCATTCATTCCCAAACCTATTATGCTAATACATCAGGAACCAACTTTAGTATAGAAAGTTATAGTAGTAGCAATACCCGCAATTGTAGAATTACTTTTTCCTATCAGCTTAATAAATTAGTGCAGAAAAATGTATTAAGTGACAGGCAGAAACAAGCAGTTTTAGATAAATTGAAAAAGCACTAATCCATCTTCACAACTGGAATTCTTGCTGAAAGCCAACTATCTTTCACTGGAGTAATCCAATTGTGTAATAGTTCATGTTTAGTAGCGACCAGATTATTGAAATACGGTGTTTCAGCATGAAGAAAACCATTTTCAAATCCATATTTTAACTGAGCAAGTGGTAATGTCTGAATTTTGTCTTTGACCACAAATGCCAGATTCTGGCGATTGAACATATCTACTTTAAATCGTTTCTCAATATCCTGAATCATATGAACAGAAGAATCTGCACTACATCCGCCTACCGGGATAGTAGTTTCGTCAGCAATTAAAACTACAAACTGGCCAAATAATAAATTGGCATATCCCTTTACTGGGGCACCATGACTTTTCCAGGTATCTACAAAACTGTTGAGAATCTCTTCAATTTCCAAAGCTTCACTGATAAAGAATAAGCGACTACTTTGATAGATCCAAACACGAGAGCTGGGATGAAAGTCTTCTGGGATGAGGTGTGCGTATTCGAAATTCATAGTGCAAAAATAAACTACTATTCCATAGATTCCGCAATCATTTCTGCAATATCTAAAACGGCCACTGATCCTTCCTTTTCGCGGTTCTTGACACCATCTGTCATCATAGTGTTACAGAAGGGGCAAGCTGCCGCTATTATAGAAGCGCCGGTTTCCAAGGCTTCATCTGCTCTTTCGATATTGATGCGTTTATCTCCTGGTTCATCTTCTTTGAACATTTGGGCCCCACCAGCGCCACAACAAAGGCCATTGCTGCGGCAGCGTTTCATTTCTATCAGCTCTCCTTCCAATGCCTCTAAAACCTTGCGAGGGGCTTCGTAAATATCATTTGAACGTCCTAAGTAGCAACTATCATGGTAAGAAATCTTTTTGCCTTTATAGGTTCCGCCTTCTTTCAATTTTATTTTTCCCTGATCAATCAATTCCTGTAAAAAAGTCGTGTGATGAATTACATCATAGCTACCTCCCAGTTCAGGGTACTCGTTTTTAAGGGTATTGAAGCAATGCGGACAGGTAGTCACTATTTTTTTGATGCCATATCCATTCAGGATCTGAATATTTTGATAGGCCATCATTTGAAAGAGAAATTCATTACCGGCTCTTCTGGCAGGGTCGCCGGTACAGGCTTCTTCCTTTCCCAAAATGGCAAACTTAACGCCTACTTTATCTAGGATAGTTGCAAATGCTTTGGTGATCTTTTGTGCTCTCTGATCAAAACTTCCTGCACAACCCACCCAAAACAACACTTCGGGGGTTTCTCCATTCATCATCATTTGGGCCATGGTATTCACCTTCATACAAAAAGTTTCTACGAATGTAACTCAAAATCGAATAATGAAAGAAGGAACTAAGTTGTCCGAGAACTTAATTTCATTAAATTTATAATATGAAAAATGTTGCATTTTCAATATTGGTAATTGTCCTTTTTGGAACCTGCAAGGAAAAATATGTTTCACCTGCAAAAACATCTCCTACTGGTTATTTAGTAGTGGAGGGGGTGATAAATGCAGGGAACGGTGCAACCAATATAATTTTAAAAAGAACCATGCAGCTGGATAGTACTGCATTAGTATATGAAAGAGGTGCAAAGGTAATTGTAGAAGGGGAAAATAATACTCAATTCAATTTGATAGAGAATGCCATTGGAAATTATAATATTTCGCGGCTAAACCTGAATACTGCTATAAAATATCGGTTAAACATCAATACATCAGATGGGAAATTTTATCAATCTGATTTTGTTCCTGTTCAAACTACTCCACCCATAGATAGTGTTAGTTGGAAGCAAGATTCTTTAGGTGTTCATTTATTTGTAAATACCCAAGATCCCGCCAATACAACAAAATATTATCAATGGGATTTTACAGAAACATGGGAATATCATTCGCCATATATATCCTATTATAAATACGTACCAGTTAATACCTTTAATGGGTTAAAGTATAACTTTACTTTCAAGGATCCGATTTTGGTATCATTCGACACTACTATTATCAAATGTTGGCAGGAAGATAATTCTAAGAGTATAATAATAGGATCAACAGTTAGTCTTTCTAATAATAAAATATACCTGCCGTTACATTTTGTTCCAACGGGTTCAATTAAACTGGCAGTTTTATTTAGTTTAATGACAAGGCAATATAGTTTGAGTGAAGGAAAGTATCAATACTTACAAAAAATGAAAAAAAATACAGAGTCTACAGGCACTGTTTTTGATTCACAACCTTCTGAACTAAAAGGTAATATCCATTGTGTTTCAAATCGCCAAGATCCAGTAATAGGGTATATCGATATTTGTCAAATTCAGGATACAAGAATTTTTATTGATAATAAACAACTTCCAAATTGGAATTTTAAAACATCTTGTTTGCAAAGAGAATTTGAAGATTTATTGGATACAATCACTTTTGCAAAAGCACAAGGTTTTTTTCCTACAACTAAAGCGAAAGATCCAATTTTGGGGCCACCACCATTTGGCTTTCCTGGATCAACTTATTATTCAACATTAGAATGTATTGATTGCACCTTAACTGGAACCAATGTAAAGCCAAGTTTTTGGAGATAAAAAATTTTCGAGAGATCATTTTCCAGTTAATACATAATCGCTTGGCATCATAGTTGCCACTTTTTCCGACCATGACCAATATCCATCCGTAAACAAGTCCAGCCCATTAAAATAAGTTCCATTTGGATAAATTAAAATGGGTATACCGGGTCTCAAATAAATATCTGTTCTTATATTATCATTTCCGGTTAAGTTAGGTACTGCCCTTAAGTATTCATAGGGCATTTTTTTGTTGAGATACATTATTTGCATTGTGCCCTCAAAAAAAACAGCTTTTGAACTCGTATCCATGGTACTATTCGGATTAAAAACGAAATTTTCAATTGGAACAAGTTTGTTTAATGTAACTTTTGTATCTCCATCATTTAGGTTGTTTACTTTTAGATAGTAGTCTAGTGAGTCATTTTTAACCCTATATAAAGCACTATCTCCATTGGCTGCTTTCTCATAAAGTTGTTGAAGCAATTCCTTCACCCTGTTTCTTTCTATGCTATTAACAATTCTAACTTCTCTGACTTCAAATCCATCCTGATCTAATTGATCGGCATATAAACTCCTGATGAAATGCCGGATGGATCCCCTGAAAGTTTCATTTCTTGCTTCAGCCCATTTAGTAATTTCCTTAGTTTTTTTAGGCTTTAATTCTTCGAAGAGAGGATACCCTTTAAATGAAAATGATTTGGTATTAAAATCAAGCTCGAATTTAGTGAGCAAATAATAAATTTTATATCCTAAAGTTTTATTTTCAAAAACTAATTTTTCTGTAGAGAAAACACGCAGCCGTTTTGTTTTGCTATTAAACTTGAACTTAACTACTTCTGGGTTCAATAAATTGCAATTCCTGGCCATTTGGGTAGCACCTATAAAATTTAGACTGAATTGCTCACCCCATTTTTCCCAGCCATTTGGGTCATAAGATTCTACCACCACTTCTTTTAAAATATGGGCAGATGGTTTTAGTTTAATGATAAAGGGTTCATTCTTTTGATTGATCTGTATTGGGATAATATAGTCTTCATAATTCAAAGAGGAAACGACCATTTCATACTTCCCTTGTTTCAGATTGACTAATTGAAATTCGCCCTTTTTATTACTGTTGGTACCAATGGTAGTATGACTTAAAAAAATATTTACATCATTTAAAGGTTGAGCTGTTGCACTATCTATCACTGTACCTGCAATTAGAAATTGGGCATTTGATAGAAAAGAAATGAAACATAAAACTAAAACAAACCTGAATTTCATTGTCAACGCTTTTAAAACTAATTCATTAATTTACTGATATGGATCAATTTGCCTTTACTATCCATGCCTTCTAAAATGATTCGAAAAGAATGTGTGATATCATTGTTGTAAAAACGTATGACAGCTTTACTGTTATTTTTATCTAAGTTAATCCATGGATTCCATAGCAATGTAGATCTTATGTCAGTAGTTGTATTAGCTTGCTTACTTTCTGCATAATTAGGCGTGTAAAATTCTTTCACAGAAGTATAGCCAGCAAGCGTCTGGAAATCCATTCCGCTGGTGTTATATTTTGGTTTTTCACTGTTCAGGTCGCCACCTATTTTGGTGTATATGGCAATAGCCGCACTGGATGAGATAAGTGGCAAGGTAAGTTGTGAGCCTGGGCCAGTTGCTGCAATTGCGGTTTGTGCTCCTGCAAATGGTGGGTCAAAAACTTTGATATAGGCGATACTGCTCATGTCAATATTTGGAAGATCAGATGTTGGAATAAAGACTTCGTTTAAATAAAAAGACACTTCCCCGCCTCTAAAATGTACAACATTTTCTGTTGCAATACCTCCCATTGAGTTTCCAATATCCAAGCCAGGCACTTTGCCTGTTAGATAATCATAAATCGATTGAGTATGACTTGCATTCTGTATAGTACCCATATCAAAAGAATGCTTAGTGTCATTTGAAAAAAAACCAGAAGTATATTTTACATCTAATTGTTTTATTCTTGTGCGCTCTTTAGCATAAACAGTTACTTCTTTGAGCGTAGTTTTTTGTTTTAATAGGTCTACTCTTTTTTGTTCTTCAATCAATCCCTGAAATTTGGTAAGTCCAGTTGTGTCTAAATTGATTTCTTCAGAGTGTATGATTTTATTTGCATCAACTTTGAAAAAATCATTGTCGATCCGAACTTTTGAAGCTAACGTAAGTTTAGCATTATTTAGGCTATAAAAGATCTTACTGGTATCATAAAGCACTACATTTTTAGCTGTGAAACTTCCATCGTTTTGAAGAGGAGGCGTTAACATAAATTCACTTGAATCCTTTGCTGCTATAATCAAGTTGATTGATGGGGTACTACTATTTTTTTTATTGGAAAGATTTTCAACTTTCCCAATAAGCGTTTGATAAGCCGAATCTTTTGCAAAGGGCATTTTTGAAAAAGGATTATTTAAAATATTGTTCCATTTAAACCTTCTCCAACCGTTGGTTAACATCACCAAGTCTAAATGATTGGATACACTATCTGCGTTTGAACTAAAATAATAAGCAGGATTATAAATATGGCCTGTTAGATCTCCTTGCAGTAATAATTGTGATGCAATGCTATTTTCTGGGGCACTATTCAGGTCTGCATCAGTGATAGCAAGAGAAAAATTCGCATAACTGCTATCTGCCAGTTCAATTTCAATGACGTTTTTACCTCGTTTAATAGTGCTGATGCTGTCTATATTTATGGATGCATTAATCAGGTAATCTTTATTCTTTATAAAAATGATGCGTTCACATACAGGTTGTTTGTTAGCATCAAAAACAGTAAGTTGTAATATTCCAGAAGGAATCTTACTGGTAGGCAGCGTTGATGAGATGGATTCTTTTTCAGTTAAATTGATATTTGCTTTGAAAATTATTTTGCCATTCATTTGTGCAACCAATAATAAGTTTTTCATTGATTCGGGAACGGTATTCGTTCTTTGAATATGAAATATTCTGTTATTAGTGCCAGCTTCTACAATTAAATTGACTCCGTCTGTATTAACTTCTGGTAATTTGATTTCATGGTTGCTCGCCATGATGTCGGCAATAGGGTCGGGCAATTCACTTTGGTGCTGAGGTGCCATCTTGCCCTTCCAGTTTGCCGTGTAGGTTTCGTTACTAAGAGGGGTCAAAACAAATTTTCCCATCCCATCGTGCATTGTTTTGAAACTAGTGATGGAATCGCCTTTTTTATTTTCAATGGTACCATTAATAGAAATTGGAAGGCCGTCCTGATCTACAGCCTTAAAAGCGATGATGTTTTGCTTATTTGCAATAAGATTGCCAGACTCCGGTAAAAACTGAATGCTGGTATGAGGGGGGTGAGAAACTAAATTTTCCTGTCGGGATGAGTCAATTATTTGAAATCTTTGTTTAAAAAAATAGGAAGAATCAAAATTGCGCATCCATTTGGTGTATGCGATAGCCTGAATATATTTCCCACTATACTGTTTAGGAATTAAAAAACTTCCTGAAGACAAATAAAAGCTGATGGGCGAAATGGTAGAACTAATTAATTTGCCATGATCATCGTACCAGTCAATATAAAAATTTTTTGAGATCAATGATGGTTCAAAACCATTTAGAAGATATGCCTTAAACCAGATGGTTTGTCCGGCTACATATTTACTATTATCAAAATGCACATAGGCTTTTTCAAAGGAAGATTGTTGGTAGAAATTTGTTAGTGCCGAATCAATATTCTGTGCTTTTATTGCCGAATGTAGCATAGTTACTGCAAGAAAAATAGCAACGATTTTTTTATTGCTCATTCAGTTAAGTTTAGATGTAATATAGCAAAAGGTTACAATCAATCATTATCAAAATTCGTGCCGTATGAATGTTGAAAAGCTTGTAACTTATTTTGATATTTTAATGGATGTTTTTGGTATGGTTGATTAATGCCATAGATTGTTTAATATTGATGATATGCTTACAACTTTGTTTTTTGGTTTCCTTGTCAGTTTTCTTGGCCAATTGCCTTTGGGTAATATGAGTTTTACTGCCACACAAGTTGGTTTACAGGAAGGATTTAAAAAGGCATGGCAATTTGCAATCGGTGTGGCCATTATTGAAATGGTATATCTGCGCTTTGCATTGATTGGTATGGATTGGGTTGTGCAGCACAGAATGATTTTTTTAGGTTTAGGTTGGTTAACGGTTGTTTTGTTTTTGGTATTAGGGGTAATGGCATTTATTACTGCGAGAAAACAACAAACAGAAAAGAAGGCACTGGTTTTGAACAATAAAATTCACCGCTTTTTATTGGGAATGATGATGAGTGCATTGAACCCTGTACAAATACCTTTCTGGTTTTTGTGGACTTCCACTTTAATACAGGCAAAAATGCTTGCAGTGAATACACTGGCGTATAATTTATTTACAATCGGAGCTGGTACGGGAACTATTGCTGGTTTAGCAGTTTATATTCATGGCGGGAACTGGCTAGTGAATAAATTAAAAACCAGTAATAAAACCCTGAATATGGTGATGGGAATTATATTCCTTCTAACCGCCTTGTTGCAATTATACCGAATCCTGTATAAGCCTTTTATTTAATTACATTTCTGCGGTCCACAGATCTCTGTCATCAGGAGAAAATTTCCAAGGTGCAAAATTGTTTTCAATATTACTGAAAGTGCCATTCCATTCTTGTGGTGCATTGCTTTCTTCCATAATTAAGGAACGTCTTAGTTCGGCGATAATGTTCAATGGAGAGATACTAACCGGACAAGCCTCAACACAAGCATTACAAGTAGTGCAGGCTCTTAGCTCTTCTACAGAAATATAATCGTTTAATAATGATCTCTGATCGTCAACAAATGATTTATGGAGGTTAATATTCTTTCCTACTTCTTCTAATCTATCCCTCGTACTCATCATGATCTTCCTGGGGCTCAACATTTTCCCGGTAATGTTTGCGGGACATGCAGCAGTACATCTTCCGCATTCTGTACAACTGTATGCATCTAACAAACTTTTCCAACTCAGGTCAAATACATCTTTTGCACCAAATCTGGCAGGAGGAGGTGCATCAGTGGGTGCTAATTCTGGTTGCATAGCATAGAGCACTTCGTTTTGTACCAATGGCATATTCTTCATTTTTCCAATAGGTTCCAGGCGGGCATAATAGGCATTTGGGAAAGCAAGAATGATATGTAAATGTTTGGAATAAGGCAGATAATTTAAGAAAGTAAATATTCCAACAATATGCAACCACCAACAGGTACGTTCAATAGCAATTAAGGTATTATCGGTTAACCCAGCAAACAGAGGACTGAACAAGCCCGAGAAAAAGAATGTCCCGGTTTGATGATAATGTTCACTGCCATGTGATTGAAGGGTTAAGTCGCAGGCATTCATAGTGAGAAATAAACTCATCAAAACAATCTCAGTCAATAGAATATAGTTAGCATCCGATCTGGGCCATCCGTTCAGATCCTTACTCATAAAGCGTTTTAACTGAATGATATTTCTTCGTATCAAGAAAATAACACAAACAATGATCACGAGTACCGCTAAGAATTCAAATGCATTCAAAAGCCAGTTATATAATGAGCCTAAGAAAGGAACAAACAATCTGTGCGTTCCCAATAAACCATCCAAAACTATTTCTAAAACCTCTAAGTTGATAATTATAAAGCCTCCATATACAATCAAATGCATCACAGCTACCAATGGATTTTTAAACATTTTCTTCTGGCCTAAAGCCAATAAAACCAGGTTTTTCCATCGAGCAGATCTGTTGTCGTTCAAATCTTCAGGTAATCCGAGAGAAATATTCCTTTTTATTTCACCAGCTTTTTTGCTGAATACCCATACCGAAACCCCTGTTAGAACCAAGAATAGAATTTGCTGAAGGATGTTCATAGAAAAATAATTATACGCTAAGTTAACAGTTTTGTATTGTTGTAAATTGGATTGGGGAATGGTTTTATTGTGCTTATTTTTGATTCATAAAATTGTAACGCTTGGAAAAGAAATATATCCTAAATCAGGAGGCCGCCAGTCAGAAATTACATAGAATGGCCCTGGAATTGGCTGAGAACCTAAGTGGGAGTGACGCAGCACTTATTCTAGTAGGAGTAAAAGACAGTGGTTTGGTAATTGCGCAAAAAATTGCAGTGTTGATTCGTCCTTATATCAAAAACGAGATCAAGATTATATCTGTGAGTCTAAATAAGGATATGCCCAAAGATGTAATTTTAAGCGAAAATATGAATCTGAACGATTTAAATGTGGTTTTAATTGATGATGTGGCCAATAGCGGCAAAACATTATTATATGGATTGAAGCCCTTTCTGGATTATTATCCCCGAACAGTGCAAACAATGGTGATGGTTGAAAGGATGCACAAATTATATCCCGTAAAACCCGATTATGTGGGACTATCTGTAGCTACAACCCTAGAAGACCATATTCAATTAGAAGTTACCAATGATGAAGTAATTGGAGCTTACATTACACACAGATAAAAAAGTAAAAAGTAAAAATTAAAAAATAAAAATTTAAAAGGGAAAATTATGAGCACTAGCGTTCAAACTAACATGAGGGTTTATCACAGGTATTTAGGATATTTCTTAGCTGGAATTATGACAGTTTATTCTTTAAGTGGAATCGTATTGATATTTAGGGATACAGATTTTTTAAAAAATGAAAATAAGGTTGAGAAAAAATTAAAACCCAATCTTAAGATAGATGAATTAGGAAAAGAATTGAAGATGAGAGACTTGAAAGCTGATAAAGAAGATAGTACTACCATCAGTTTTAAGCAAGGTATCTATAATAAAGAAACGGGGGTTGCAAATTATACTGTAAAACAATTACCTCGTGCTATTGAAAAATTGACGAAACTTCATAAGGCGAATACCAAGGATCCTTTGTTTTATTTGAATATATTTTTCGGTGTTTCTTTGTTCTTCTTTGTGCTTTCTTCATTTTGGATGTTTTTACCTAAGTCGAGTATTTTTAAGAAAGGGCTCTATTTTACATTGGCAGGAATCGTATTAACCATCATTTTATTGATGGTCTAAATAAAATAACCCCAAAATTTAATTAGCCTGTTTTAGTCAATGAAGAAATAGTTACATTGATTATATTCGTTATAAATATCAAAATTTCAAACAATGGATGCTTCTATACAAGAAAGAGTAAATGTTTGGGTAAATGGGAATTACGACCAAACTACCAAAGATGCAATCAGCCAATTGCAGTCAAATAACGCAGATGAATTAGCGGATTCTTTTTATAGAAACCTTGAGTTTGGTACAGGTGGACTAAGAGGTATCATGGGCGTTGGTACCAATCGTATCAATAAATATACTATTGGAATGGCTACTCAGGGATTTGCCAATTACCTCAAAAAAACTTACGGAACTGCTGAAATTAAAGTGGCTATTGCACACGATAGCAGAAATAATAGTAGATTCTTTGCTGAAACCACTGCGAACGTTTTTGCAGCTAATGGTATCAAAGTGTTTTTGTTTGAAGCACTTCGCCCTACGCCAGAATTGAGTTTTGCTATTCGTCAGCTTGGTTGCAATGGAGGCGTTGTTTGCACTGCATCCCACAATCCAAAAGAATACAATGGGTATAAAGCCTATTGGAACGATGGCGGGCAATTAGTTCCTCCTCATGATAAAAATGTAATTACAGAAGTTGAGGCTGTTTCCGGGATTGATGAAGTAAAATGGAATGGAGGGGAAGCAAATATTACCATACTTGGGAAAGACATGGATGCTGAATACATCAAAATGGTGAAAGGCCTCAGTGTTTATCCAGACATGATTGCACGTCAACATGATCTTAAAATTGTGTACACACCCATACATGGTACAGGTATTACCTTGGTTCCTGAAGTTTTAAAATCCTTTGGATTTACCAATATTACTATCGTGGATGAACAAGCAACACCCGATGGCAATTTTCCTACTGTTGCCTATCCTAATCCAGAAGAAGCTGCAACTATGGGGATTGGTTTAAAACTAGCTAAAGAATTGGATGCAGATATTTTATTAGGTACTGATCCTGATGCAGACCGCGTAGCTATAGGGGTGAAGAACCATCATGGTGAATGGGTTTTGATGAATGGAAACCAAACTGCTGTATTAGCATGTAACTATATGATGGAAGCACGCAAAGCCAAAGGAATAGCGCAGCCAAATGATATGGTGATTACTACTATTGTAACTACACAAATGATCAATGATCTGGCTGCTGGATATGGTGTAGCTTGTTATAATGTATTGACTGGATTTAAATGGATTGCAGAATTGATCAAAGCAAAAGCTGGTAAAGAGAATTATGTGATTGGTGGTGAGGAAAGCTTCGGTTTAATGATTGGCGATCAGGTAAGAGATAAAGATGCCATCAGCGCTGTGGCATTGATGTGCGAAATGGCGGCATATGCAAAAGATCAAGGATTGACCTTGTTCGATAAAATGATTGAACTCTATCAGCAATATGGTTTCTATTACGAGAACCTGATTAGTATTACTAAGAAGGGAATGAACGGACAAAAAGAGATCGCAGACATGATGGATGGTTATCGAAAGAACCCTCCATTAACCATTGATGGATCAAAAGTATTGCAGTTGTTAGATTATGAATTGTCAAAAGGAACTAATCCATCCACCGGTGAAACCTGGCCGATCACACTTCCTAAGAGTAATGTATTGCAGTTTATTACAGAAGATGGCAGTAAGATCTCGGCAAGGCCATCTGGTACCGAGCCTAAGATCAAGTTTTATTTTAGTGTAAAAACCGAATTGGCCAGTAAAGCCGCATTTGACGAAACCTTTGCAGTTTTAGAAAATAAGATCAAAAGGATTATTGCTGATATGCATTTACAATAAGTACTCATTAAAATAACAATTGAGGAAAACTGCTGTGAAGAAATAATTCATGGCAGTTTTCTTTTCACATCCTGCCCATTCCCTCTTTCAGAATCTTTTCATGCCTTATATTCGTAGGGCTTATGAAACAATATGTGGATAGCTACCAACACAAGGGGCTTCGAAAAAGATTAGTTGACTTACTTCGTTCTAAAGGGATTACAGACGAAAGGGTTCTGGAGGCCATGAATGCCATACCCAGACATTTCTTTCTGGATTCTGCTTTTGACACCAGAGCCTATGAGGATAAAGCATTTCAAATTTTAGCTGAACAAACCATCTCACAACCTTATACTGTAGCCTATCAAACGCAATTATTACAAGTTAAAAAGGGAGATAAAGTTTTGGAAATTGGTACAGGAAGCATCTATCAATCGAGCGTACTAGCTGAATTGGGCGCTAGGGTATATACCATTGAGCGTCAAAAAATTTTATATGATGCCCAAAAGGATTTTGTTTTCAGGAGTAAATATCCCAATATCAAATTCTTTTATGGAGATGGTTTTGAAGGGCTCACTGCTTTTATGCCTTTCGATAAAATAATCATTACAGCTGCTGCACCATTCATTCCACCTAAATTAATCGAGCAGTTAAAACCTGGCGGCATGATGGTAATTCCACTAGACGAAGGAGAGGTACAAAGGATGTTGCGGATTACTAAAAATGAAGATGGCAGTTTGAAAGAAGAATCATTCGAAGAGTTTTCTTTTGTGCCGATGCTTACTGGGAAGAACTCGTAAAAAGTAAAAAGAAAAAATTAAAAAGTAAAAAGAAAAAAGAAAAGCCGCTTTATTAGAGCGGCTTTTTACTTTATTTACCTGTTCAAAAGTTTTGACTTTTGAATTTTTACTTTTGACTTATTGCTGCATCATCTCCATGCCGCCACCTGAATCAGCTTTTGTATTTTTACGTTTGAATAAGTTTGCATCAAACTTACCAAAGCGGTAGCTAAAGTTTAAACGAAGCACTTGAGGATCTCTTCTTCTAGAGCTGATCTGATTAAAGTAAACACTCTCTGAATAGGTTTTAAATTCCTGTGTTCTGAAAATATCGTTCATGCTCAAACTCAGAGAACCAGACTTCCCATTTTTCCAGGTCCATTCTTTACGAATAGCCAGGTCAAATCCATAACGTGGGAAGTTATATCCTTGAGAAGTTGATTGCGGGCCACCTCCAAACATCATACCCATTCCACCGCCTCTGCCACCGAAGCCGCCGCCATTGCTACTGCCACCTGGAGGCAGGATAGTTTTAGCTTGGTAATCACCGCTAAATTGAACCGTCAAACCTTTAGCAATTTTGAAATTGTTGTTCATTTTTGAAAACCAGCTTAATAAAGAATTATCCACGGTTTGATTGGGAATAGTAGCATTGATTTTAGAATCAAACAAATTAAAACTCAATGTCAAATCCCACCACTTGGTTACAGGAACTTTATTAGATAATTCTAAACCATAAGTAATGCTATTATCTGCATTGATATAAGTATTAAAATAGGCGCTGTCTAAAGGTGATAGACCGTTTTTATCACGATACACATATCTGGTGATTAAATTGGTACTGTATTTAAAATAAGCAGTGGCTAAAAAGTTAGCCCCTTTTTTATAAGCGTTATTATACGACAATTCAAATGAATTCGTAAATTCTGGTTTCAAATTAGCATTACCAATATTAATGTTCTGAGGATCAGAATAATCAGGGAAAGGCATTAGTTGAAAAAAGTTCGGACGATTTACTCTTCTTGAATAGTTTACCTGTAAATCTTCCTTGTCATTCATTTTATAAGTCATAAATGCACTTGGAAAAAGACTCAAAGGATATTTTACATTAAACGAAGCAGAATCAGATCCGTTTTGTTTTAAGAGTGTACCTGTATAATTTGAACTTTCTACACGGAAGCCCAATTGATAACTAAACTTCTTCTTTTTAAAAGAATAGTTTGCATAAGCAGCATACACCTGATCATTGAACTTATATTTACTACTAATGCTAGGAATCAAGAAATAATCGGTTAATATATAACGGTATTGATCACTTGAATTTACAAAGTCTCTGATAGCTGCTCTGGCACCTGTTTCGAATTTAGAATCATCTGTCAACTGATCTTCATAGTCAGTCTGGAATGTATAATTTTTAGAATCACCACCACCCAGGGTTCTTTGTTTTAAAGAATTCCCCTTTAAAGAATTATCTACATAATAAGTTTGGGTAATGATATTGTTCGTATTGTCGTTGTTGCTGGTATTTAGGTTAAAGTCGGCAGAAAGGTTTCTACCTGTTTTTACAAAATTGTATTTATAACTCATTTGAGTGCCCCAGTTTTTGAACATCCCAGTGCTTTGGCTATTGATGAGGTTATAAGAAGTTTGTAAACCTTTAATGGTAGAATCAACTCTCTGATCCTGATCATTGGTAGAAGTGCCTTTCATAAAATTTCCACCAAATGTGATAGTACTTCTATTGCTTACAAACCAATCGATACTTCCCCTGAAAAATCCAAAGTTATTATAACTTGTACCGTTTGTAGTTTGATGAATATTACTAGGCTCAGTTAATAAATTATTTCTATCTGCTTCACCTTCAGAAATCGATTTTCTTTGCATCAAGTTTCCACTCAAGGAAATATTGGTTTTGTTTTGTCTTAAACTAATATCTCCGCCTCCATTAAATTTACCTCTTGAGTCTACACCTGCCCTGATACCACCATTATAACCAGTCTTTTTGTTTTTCTTTAAAACAATATTCAAAATACCTGCATTACCTCCTGATGCATCATATTTGGCTGAAGGATTGGTAATCAACTCAACTTTATCAATGATATCTGCTGGAATTTGATCTAATGTGAGGGTAGTGGGTCTATTATCAATGAAAATAGTAGGGGTTGCATTACGCATCGTTACATTGCCATCAATGTCCACATTTAGAGAAGGAATATTTTTCATGATCTCAGTTGCGGTTTGACCGGATGCCATGATATTTTTATCAACATTAAATATTTTTCTATCAATACCCATTTCAAACTGAGGCTTTGCAGTAGAGGTAACGGTTACATTACCAAGGTCTGTTGCATTTGCTTCTAATTTGATATTCCCCAGATCCTTGTCAGCCTGTGCTAACATCTGCTGCATGGAAGCTGCTGTTGGGGCTCCGCCACCCTGTGGCATTTTGAGGCCAAAACTGATAGGGGTTACGACACTTTTATAACCAATTGAAGACAATTTTAGATTGAAACGACCCATAACGGATAGTCCTTCAATGCTGAATTCTCCGTTTGACTGAGTGATCTGAGTGGAAAGAATGGCTTCTTTCATTTTTTTAGTAACTGTATCGAACTTATTGCCGGTTAATTGAACGGAAACCCCTTCGACGGCTTTATTGGTTTTACTATCAACGATCTTTCCATAAAAATGACCCACGTTCATAGCCGCACCACCACCGCCGCGATTTCCACCCATCATACCCGTAGGCATTTGGGCTTGTATTGTAACACTGAAACTGATTAAAATAAAAGCAAATAGTAGTTTTCTCATATATAATTGTAAGTAAATGTAGGATGTAAAGGTCGCTCAGTAGGGGGGGATAAACCGTTTGTTTACACAAGCGGTAATATGACAATTTTGAATGGATAAAGTTGTAAAACACTAGGCTGAAAGCTGAAAATAATCGGTGACTAGCTCAAAATGGTCAAAAAGATCTGTAACAATCCGATGATAAAACCCAAAACACCGCCGATAATTTCAACAAATCGGAACTCTTTTGACATGATTGCCTGAAGTATTTCTTCGAGTTTGTCGGAAGAAAAACCGCTCACTTTGTCTACGACAATCTTCTCCAGGTCTAAGTCTTTTTCGAGTTGCCCCATATAGTTTTCCATCATGGATGGAAAGAGGGTTTGTAATTCCTTGATAAATACTGCTTTCATCTGGTTAATGGTCTTGTCGCCAATAAACATGCTGATCATGGGCATTTCTTCTGCCAGTTTTACCCTTAGGAAATGATCGATATGTGTTTCTACAAAGGGCATTAATTTTTCAATATTCTCAGGATTTGAGATCTTTTTTTCAATATCAGAAAAAGAAAGGAGCTCCTGGCTAACTAGTTTGCCGAGTTTTTCAGCGAATTGTTTTTGCCTTTTTGGAAATATGCCGTGAAAAGTAATTCCTAATATTTTTGTAGGAAGTTTTGGATGAAAAAGCATTTTGATGGCGATCCAATTGGTGAACCATCCAATAAATGCAGAAATAATAGGAATTAGAATGAGGGTAATCTTCATGTTAGTAAATTAAAAACCCTATAAGAATGCTTATAGGGTTTTGGTTGGGAGAACAATGGGTCTCGAACCCACGACCTACAGTGCCACAAACTGTCGCTCTAACCTACTGAGCTATGCCCTCCGTATTCAACACTTTAAGAAAAATTAATTTTCTAAAGGATTGCAAAAATAGGGTAATTAGTCATTTCTCAAAATTGAATTTTGAATCTTTTTCAAAACTCTTTCCAAAATCCTTTGTTAATTGAGATAAAAGGTAAGGGCTAAAAGGGTTTTTCAGCTATTTTTGGTACTGTCATGCAAAAATTTAAGGAATTTATGAAATCAAAAAAAGGGTTAGTTCTAACCGCCATTGTACTATTTGGCGCATTGTTCTTTGCATTTAAGGTAATCGATTCAGGCAATGAGACTATTAATATAACCACCAAACAGCGTTTATTAAATGCCATTGGATCGTTACTGGAAGAAGGACATTATAGCCCTAAGGCCATTAATGATGCTTTTTCAAAAGAAGTGTATAAGAAATATCTGAATGAGTTGGATGGCGACAAAATTCTATTTACCCAAGCAGATATCAATGGTTTAAAAAAGTTTGAAACAGCACTTGATGATGAAATTCATGGACAGCCCATTGCATTTGCTCCAGCGGTAAGTGCTATTTATGATAAAAGGTTGCCAGAAACGATTGCTATGTACAAAGAAATCTTATCAAAGCCTTTTGAATTTAATAAAGATGAAACATTTTTTACTGAAGGAGATAAATTAGCCTTTGCTGCCAATGATGCAGAAAGAAAAGATCGTTTCAGAAAAGAGTTGAAGTTTTATGCACTGGAAAAATTTGTGGAATTTCAGGACCAACGTGAAAAAAATAAAGGCACTAAAGATTTCGTCGTAAAAGCAGATTCAACATTAGAACGTGAGGCAAGAATGAAGGTGTTGAAGATCATGGATAAAAGATATGATCGTTTGAAAAGTACTTTCAATGAGGACGAAAGATTTAATGCCTATCTAAATGTGATCACGAATTTAATGGATCCGCATACTGATTATTTTCCTCCGGTTGAAAAAAGGGCGTTTGATGAAGAAATGAGTAGAAGGTTTTATGGAATTGGTGCACAATTAACTGAAACTGAAAATGGGGAAGTGAAAATTGCGAGTGTGCAACCTGGAGGAGCTGCCTGGAAATCGGGTGAAGTTGCTGCGAATGATATTATTTTAAAAGTAGCACAAGGTAAAGATGAACCAGTTGATGTAACTGGTTATACTACTACAGATGCTGTTAAATTGATTAGAGGTAATAAAGGATCAGAGGTTCGCCTTACATTGAAAAAGTTAGATGGTACCATTAAAGTGGTGACCATGATTCGTGAAGAAGTTTCTTTGGATGAAGGTTTGGTAAGAGGTGCTGTTATCCAAAATGGAGATGATAAAATCGGATATATTTATTTACCTGAATTCTATGCTGATTTTGAAAGAGAATCTGGTAGTCGTTGTTCAGATGACGTTGCGAAAGAAATTGAAAAATTAAAGAAAGAAAATGT
The DNA here is from genome assembly GCA_947371755.1 of Chitinophagaceae bacterium. Classification (GTDB taxonomy): domain Bacteria; phylum Bacteroidota; class Bacteroidia; order Chitinophagales; family Chitinophagaceae; genus Sediminibacterium. The sequence goes on along the minus strand of CANBQT010000001.1, from coordinate 154,544 downwards.
CAAGGGCATTGTATTAGACATTCGTACCAATGGGGGAGGATCTTTGTATGAAGTTGTGCAAATGGTAGGATTGTTTATTAATCAGGGACCTGTTGTTCAAGTACGTGATAAAGATGGTAAATCTAGTGCCATCAATGATAGACGCGCTGGTGCTATCTATGATGGACCATTAGCTGTAATGGTCAATGAATTTAGCGCTTCTGCTAGCGAAATCTTTGCTGCAGCAATTCAGGATTATAAGCGTGGTATTATTATTGGAAGTACTTCTACTTATGGAAAAGGAACAGTTCAGAAAACCATTCCTTTTGGTAAGCCAATTGATTTTTCAAGCGGAAGAACCGAATATGGGGCCGTGAAATTAACCTTCCAAAAGTATTATCGTATCAATGGAGGTTCCGTTCAATTGAAAGGTGTAACTCCAGATGTTATTTTGCCGGATGCGTTGGAGTTTTATAAATTAAGGGAAAGGGATAATGCATCAGCTTTACCATGGGATGAGATCTCTAAAGTTCCTTATGACACCTGGAATAACGCTGATTTTAGTGCAGTGGTTCAAAAAGAAAATACTAAGATCGCTGAGAATAAATCTTTGAATTTATTAAAGAGCAATTTAGTATGGTTGTCGAAAAATGCAGAGTTGCCCATCAATCTGAATATTGAAAAATACAAGGAAATGCAGAAGCAAATCAGAACAACTGTGAATCAAAATAATGCCTTGTTGAAATTGGATAAGGAAATGAATATAGAAGCAATGACAGTTGACCACGATAAATTTTATAATAATCCTGATAAACCTAAAGGAGATAGATATTTATCCTGGTTGAAAGCTATTAAAACAGATATGCATCTGGAAGAAACTGTAAAGATGGTTTCTGATATGATTCATCCTCAGCCCCAGACTGTTTTAAAATAAGTTGCTTTTTGTTCGCTAAGTAAGATTGAACCATGGAAGAGGAAAAGAAATGGTATGCGCTTTATACCAAGCCACGCTGGGAGAAAAAGATCGATGCAAACTTGATAAGGAAAAATATTGAGTCATGGTGTCCTTTGCAAAAGATTGAAAGGCAATGGAGCGATCGGAAAAAAATTGTGGAAGAACCCTTGTTTAAATCTTACATTTTTGTTCGTATCGATATGAACCAAAAAGTAAAAGTGCTTCAAACAGATGGCATATTAAATTTCGTGCACTATCTCGGAAAACCTGCAGTAATTAAAGACGAAGAGATTAGTCTGATTAAGCAGTATTTACTTGAAAAAGATGTACGGATTTCTTTAATCAGCAAAGAAGGTTATGCCGAATCAACCAAAATACGTGTGAATCATGGCGTTTTCATGGGAAAGGAAGGCACTGTATTGAGGAATATGAAAAAGAAGATCTTCGTTAAACTAGAGAGCTTGGGACAGGTGATGGTAGTGGAATTTCCAGTAGAATATCTTTCTCATCTGGACTGAGTAGATTTATAATTTCCAATCCAGAATCTGATTTGCCCAATCGTTTTTATAAGAAGCAGATACACGAATATAATTATCTGTATAACCTTCCATCATGCCGTTTTTTTCGAAATTTTCAAATAACACTTTTCTTGTTTCTCCACTATGTTGGGCAGTAAAATATTGTAGCTTCTGATAGGAAAGATTTCTTAAGATTTTATTGCGTTCATTGCGAATGTGAATGGGAACTACAGGTTTTATTTCTAAGGCTTTTGTATCTGGCCTTTCTGAATAAGTAAACACATGTAAGTACGAAACATCCAATTCGTGAAGGAACTGAAAGGTTTCCTGGAAATGGTCATTTGTTTCACCGGGGAAGCCTACAATTACATCCACTCCGATACTGCAATGTGGCATCAAACTTTTGATCAGTGCAACACGTTCTTGGTATAATTCTTTTTTATACCGTCTACGCATGAGTTTTAAAATATCGTTGCTGCCACTTTGTAAAGGGATATGAAAATGAGGCATGAACTTCTTGCTTTTCGAAACCCATTCTACTATTTCAGGAGTTAATAAATTTGGCTCTATGGATGAGATGCGATAACGTTCAATGCCATCTACATCATCCAAAGCTTGTATCAAATCGAAGAAATTCTCTTCATATTTTAAATCGCCATCCGGACCTTTGCCGAAATCTCCCAGGTTAACTCCCGTTAGCACAATTTCTTTTACACCGTCGGCAGCCAAATTTGTAGCATGAACTAATACATTGGCCACATTGTCACTTCTGCTTTTGCCACGTGCCATCGGAATAGTACAAAACGAACAATTATAATCACACCCATCCTGCACTTTTAAAAAGCTTCTGGTACGATCATTCATGGAATAAGATGCATGAAATCCAGTTACATCTTCAATTTCACAACTGCAGATCTTTCCAGCATCTCCTTTAGTTAATTGAGAGATATGTTCCATGATATTAAACTTCTCAGATGCCCCCAATACCAGATCAACCCCAGGAATTTGAACAATTTCCTCCGGCTTAAGTTGCGCATAGCAACCTGTAATCACTACAAAACTTTCTGGAGATTTACGTTGTATCCGGCGAACCAATTGCCGGCATTCTTTATCTGCATTCTCAGTAACTGAACAAGTGTTGATTACATAAACGTCGGCCAAGTCGTCAAATTCTCTTTTCTCAAAACCCTTTTCTTCCATCATTCTGGAAAGTGTAGAGGTCTCAGAGAAATTTAATTTACAACCCAATGTATGAAAGGCTACCGAACGCTTCTTTTCCATAAGTGCGCAAAGATAATGACTAGCAACTAATTGTTTCCTTGAACGAATTAATTGGGCTTTTTTTATCGAAAAGCGTAAACTTGTGGCTAAGCATCGCCATGAATACCAAGAAAGCACTCCCATTTATTCTGCTCTTTGTGTTAGCGCTTCTAGTGCTATCACTCAAAAATTGCAGACAAACTTCAAGGTCTCAACCTACACTAAGGGTCAATAAGATAGTTGATACGGTATTCTCCAATCATGTAGATCAGCCTGCGAGGGGGCTAAATAGGCACCCCTTGAGCATCCATTATTCTAAACATGCTAAGTGTAGAATGGAATGTAGGCATATCAACGAATCTGAAATAAAAGACATCCTGGAGCGGGGTACCATCAACTACCGTAAAAGTGAACTGCAGGGTGATCCTTGTCGGAAAAAATATGCCGTGGAGGGGTTATCCAAAGACGGACAAAAACTAAGGATCATATTTGCGCCCTGTGGTAATGAAATCACTGTAGTTACCTGTATCGATTTAGGGGTTGAGTGGGCTTGTGATTGTAAATAAGTTCATTTTAAAGGGGATTGATAATCAGCGTTTTCCCCAACATTAACGTTATGGTAAGTTAATAACCTTAAAGGTTTTCTTAAATCTTATAAAATGGCAAGCTGTTTTTTCGATTTTAGGATTATTAAGGTATGTTTGCCAGTCTTAAAAAACCAAAACCAATATGCAGTTTAATCGGATTAACAATATTGTTGGATGGGCAGTTGCTTTGATTGCTTGTACCGTGTATGTCTTAACCGCAGAAGCCGGTGGTAGTTTCTGGGATTGTGGAGAGTTTGTAAGTAGCTGCTTTAAGTTACAGATTCCGCACCCTCCAGGAGCACCCTTATTCGTAATTCTGGGCCGTTTCTTTATTATTTTATTCGGCGATAATCCGATGAATGCTGCAAAAGCAGTGAATGTGATGAGTGCACTGGCTAGTGGGTTTACTATCCTGTTTTTGTTTTGGACCATCACACATTTTGCGCGTAAGCTCATGTCTGTTAAAACTACAGATGCTTTGAATAGTTATCAGATCTGGTCTATCATGGGTGCTGGTGTTATTGGTGCCCTAGCTTATACATTCTCTGATTCATTTTGGTATAGTGCAGTAGAAGGCGAAGTATATGCAATGTCTTCTTTCTTTACAGCAATTGTTTTTTGGGCAATATTGAAATGGGAAAATCATGCAGATGAACCTGGAGCAGATAAATGGATTGTTTTCATTTTCTTTATGATGGGTCTTTCAATCGGTGTTCACTTATTGAACTTGCTTACGATTCCTGCGATTGTGATGGTCTATTATTTTAAAAGAAAGGATTCTTTCAACTATTCATTAATTCGCAGTTGGTTCATAAGAATTATAGCGGTGGGTGGAGCACTTGCTTTTGTTGGTGCTTTGATCATGGCAAATGGTGAAGTAAATGATGAACGTGGATTATCTCTTGATCCAACAATGGGTGGATTGATGATCCTTGGTACAATAGTGGCAATTGGACTTTTATTTATCGTTGAAAAATGGAATAAGGATAAAAAAGAGCACAACGGTGGTATCTATATATTCTTTGTGATTGGATGTGTCATTACTGGTTTAGTACAAGTGGGTGTGATCCAATATACTATTAAGGGGGCAGGAAGTTTTGATCGTTGGTTTGTAAATGGATTTGGTTTGCCATTCTTCAGTGGCTTTGCTACATTTTTCGTATTGCTAGCAATCGCTATCTGGTATGGGTTAAATTTTGCAGCTAAGAAAGGTTGGGCTTACATGCGTCTGGGATTATGGTCTTTAACATTTATGCTTTTAGGTTATAGTACTTATATCACTACCATGATTCGTAGTAATGCGAACCCTTCTGTGGATATGTATAATGTAGACAATCCGATGAGCTTAGTTGGTTATTTAGGTCGTGAACAATATGGTGATTTCCCATTATTGTATGGTCAGAAATTCAATGCGCAACCCGTTGATCTGAAATCTGGTGCTATGAAATATGAGAAAGCACGCGATAAGTATATTGAAGTAGGAGCAGATCGCAGATACTTATATCAGCCTGAAGATAAAATGGTTTTTCCTCGTGTGTGGGATGCAAGTAACGATCAAAATCACGCTGATTATTATGCCTATTTTTTAAACATCAACCGACTGAAAGATGGTGGTTATGAACGTTCTCCAAATCAGTTAGATAATATAAAATTCTTTATAGGGTATCAATCTTATTGGATGTATTTCCGATACTTTATGTGGAATTTCTCAGGTAAGCAAAATGATGTGCAGGGAATGTTCAATGGTAATGTGCGTGATGGTAACTGGATTACTGGTATTCCTTTCATTGATAGCATTTTTCTTGGCGATCAAAGTGCCATGCCAGATAGTCTTAAGAATAATAAAGCCAACAACAAATTATTCTTGTTGCCTTTTATTTTGGGGTTGATTGGTTTGTTTTATCAATTCAAAAATAGAAGCGATGATGGTGTAGTTAATTTCTTAATGTTCTTTTTCACAGGTTTCGCTATTGTGATCTACTTAAATCAAGCGGGTTATCAACCACGTGAACGTGACTATGCCTATGTTGGATCTTTCTATGCCTTTGCTGTTTGGATTGGACTAGGGGTGTTGAAAGTAAGTGAATGGTTCAGCAAAGCGGTTTCTAAGAACCTTGCTGCCGTATTAGCTTCTTTACTCTGTGTATTAGCAGTACCAACGCTGATGGCTCAACAAGAATGGGATGATCATGATAGAAGCAAGAAAGTATTGTCCCGTGATCTTGCAAAAGACTATTTAGAAAGTTGTGCTCCAAATGCGATCCTTTTTTCATTTGGGGATAATGATACTTATCCTTTATGGTATGCACAGGAAGTGGAAGGAATTCGCCCGGATATTCGAGTGGTTAACTACAGCTTATTGGGAATTGATTGGTATATCAATGAATTGCGCTACAAAGTAAACCAAAGTGATTCTATCGACGTGATCTGGAGAGCTGATCAAATAGAAGCAGGTAAGAGAGATTATGTGGTGTACAGCCCTAGACCGAATATTCCTGAAGATCGTTATTATGATCTGTACGATGTGATGAAAAATTATGTAGGTAGTGATGATGCTGATAAGTTAGATAATACCCGTGGTTCTGAACCATTGAATAGTTTCCCAGTTCGCAAGTTTGCAGTTCCTGTAGACGTTGATTATGTGTTGAAGAACAAAGTGGTAAATGCGAATGACAGTGTGATGAAGGAATTGCGTTTTGATGTTCCAAAATCTTCATTGATGAAGAACGACTTAGCCGTATTGAATATCATTGCAGCCAATAAATGGGTTAGACCTATTTACTTTACTACACCTGATCTTAACTTAGGGTTTGATCAATATTTGCGTAGAGATGGATTAAGTCATCGTTTAGTGCCGGTTGCAAACAGTAGGGTTAACACCGATTGGATGTTGGCAAAATCACTCAACGTGTTTGCTTCTGGTAATGCCAATGTAAAAGGTGTATATTTTGATGAAGAAAACCGCCGTCATTTAAATACTATTAGAAATGCCTATGCTGAACTTGCCATTGATCTTTCTGCGAAAAACAGGAAAGAAGATGCACGTAAGGTTTTGGATAAGGTAGACGAAATGATGTTGCAGGAAAATTTTCCTTATGCAATGGCAAGTAGAGGAAATATGCACAATAAGAATTCTTTATTATTCTTAGAAGCTTGTTTGATGGCAGATAACAAAGCCTTAGCTGAAAAAGTTTCGGCTTCAGTTAAGAAGGATTTACAGCAACAAGTGAAATTCTGTAATTCATTAACCGGAGATAAGGCTGATCAGATGGCGGATGAGAAGAGAATGGCAGAAAGCTATTTGAAAGGATTAGAACAGATAGAAGCGATGTATAATCCAAGAATTCAAATTCCAGGAAAAATGATGGCTGCTGATTCTGGGAAAAAGTAAAATTTAAAAATTAAAAAGTAAAAGAAGATAAATCGAATTTTTAGATGCCCGGATCAAAGTCCGGGCATCTTTTTTAGAACTAATTCCTAGAATACTTGTTATTAGCCTATATAACTTCAAATTCTTTTGTAGATTCCAATTATGTTAGGACACCGTTTCATACATTTTGACCCGAATGAGGATGCGAAATCGAAATTCGAACAACTCCTCGATATTTTTACGCAACTGCTTACCTACACGAATGGGGATGCCGCAGAGGCGCTTTCATGGTTAAATGAATTGGACAAACAGTATCATTTAACCAATGATGATTATGGAATGGGAGATTTCATAGACGAGCTAAAAGAAAATAATTATATCAAGGAAAATGAGCAGGATGGAAGTTTTAAAATTACCAGTAAATCGGAACAGACCATTCGCAAAAAAAGTCTGGAAGAAATATTTGGTAAGCTTAAAAAATCTAAACAAGGGAATCATCAAACATTTAAGTTAGGGCAGGGGGATGAGATCAATCCAGATACCCGACCTTTTCAGTTTGGAGATATGCTGGAGCAAATTGACTTTACTGAAAGCATCCGAAATGCCCAGATCAATCATGGGGTTGAGAGTTTTCAAATGCGGGAAGAAGATTTGCATATTCGGGAAAACGATTTTAAAACACAGACTTCCACCGTATTGATGATTGATATTTCACATTCTATGATCTTATATGGAGAAGATAGAATTACTCCCGCAAAGAAAGTAGCAATGGCATTGAGTGAGCTGATTACAACACGCTACCCAAAAGACACACTCGATATTGTAGTTTTTGGAAATGATGCATGGAGTATAGAAATCAAAGATCTTCCTTATCTGCAAGTGGGTCCTTATCACACAAATACAGTGGCTGGGTTAGAACTTGCAATGGAATTACTAAGGAAAAGAAAAAACCCCAACAAGCAGATCTTTATGATCACTGATGGTAAACCAACTTGTTTAAAGATTGGAAAAAAGTATTATAAAAATAGTTTTGGACTAGATCGTAAAGTGGTTAATCGTTGTATTAATCTTGCTGCTCAATGCAAGAAATTAAAAATTTCGATCACTACTTTCATGATAGCATCAGATCCCTATCTTCAAAATTTTGTGCAAGAATTTACAGAAACAAATCATGGTAAGGCATACTTTGCCTCACTGGATAATTTAGGGGCATTTATTTTCAAGGATTTTGAAAGCGGAAAACGAAAAACAGTTTATTAACGAAGGTTATTTAGAGCAACCATGAATAAAGAGAAAATATTTACACTGGGACAATTAATCAAGAGTGGTTATCAGACAAAATCTGTGAAAGAAGAGATCAGAGACAATCTGATTGTTTCTATGCAGCAGAAAGAGAATCCTTTTGAAGGTATTCTGGGTTATGAAGATACAGTGATACCAGATACAGAAAGGGCTTTGTTGAGTAGACATAATATATTGTTTCTGGGTTTAAGAGGTCAGGCAAAGACAAGAATGGCCCGTCAGATGGTGGATTTGTTAGACGAGTATATTCCTACCATTGCAGGAAGCGAGGTAAATGACGACCCATTGAATCCATTGAGCAAATATGCAAAAGACAAGATTGCTGAGTTTGGTGATGAAACACCGATTCATTGGGTGCATAGAAAAGAAAGGTATGGAGAGAAATTAGCTACTCCAGACGTAAGTGTGGCTGATTTGATAGGCGATATTGATCCCATTAAAGCTGCAAATCTGAAACTCAGTTTTTCTGACGAAGAAGTAATTCATTATGGAATCATTCCAAGAAGTAATCGAGGTATTTTTGTAATCAATGAATTACCTGATCTTCAGGCTCGTATCCAGGTTGCTCTTTTTAATATTTTACAAGAAGGGGATATTCAGATCCGAGGTTTTAAATTGAGAATGCCGTTGGATATTTTATTTGTATTCACTGCGAATCCAGAAGACTATACCAATCGTGGTAGTATCGTAACTCCGTTGAAGGATAGAATCGAAAGTCAAATTCTCACACATTATCCAAAGGATTTAGAAACATCTCTGTCTATCACAGAACAAGAATCGAATTTATTGACGGTTCAGAAAGAGAAAGTGAGTGTGAGTGATCTCATTAAAAGATTGGTAGAACAAGTAGCATTTGAAGCCCGAAATAACGAATATGTAGATAAAAAGAGTGGGGTAAGTGCAAGGCTTACTATTGCTGCATTTGAGAATGCTGTAAGCAGTGCAGAAAGAAGAGCCATCATCCATCATCAAGATAAAACACAGGTTTGGGTAAGCGACTTGCAAGGTATCATACCCGCAATTACGGGTAAGATCGAATTGGTATATGAAGGAGAGCAGGAGGGGCCGTATCAGGTAGCCGTTCAATTATTAGATAAATCTATACGTACACAGTTTGTACAGTATTTTCCCAATCCAGATCAGGTAAAAAAGAAAAGAGCTACAGGTAAAAAATCAGCAGATGAAAAAGAATTAGAAAATCCATATAAATCCATCATTCGTTGGTTCGATGGAGGCAAACATTTAGATCTGTTACTTGATATGAAAGATGCGGATAAGATCGCAGCATTGTATCAGGTGGATGGTTTATATGGTTTTGTAAAAAAACATTACCCTCATGCCAGTGAAAACGAATCGGCTCTATTAATGGAATTCGTGTTGCATGGTTTATCATCATTCTCAATGATTAGTAAAAAAACATTAGAGGGAAGAATTGAATTTAAAGATCTAATGGGAAGTATGCTTAATTTGGGACAGATCAATTTGAGTGGTGATGAAGATGAAAATGACTATCAATAATAAATAATGCAAAAGATTGCTATTGATATGGACGGAGTATTGGCTGATGTTTATAGCCAATTTATTAGAATGCACCATGATGAATTTGGAGAAACCATCCCCATCGAATCTATTTATGGTAAATCCGAAGCTGATGCGTTTGTGAATTGTAGAAAATATATTCAAACAGATGGATTTTTCAGGGAGGCTCCATTAATTGAAGGGTGTGCCAATGTGTTAGAGCAAATCAACCAGGAGTACGAGTTATACCTTGTTTCTGCTGCTTTAGAATTCCCCTGGAGCTTAACTCAAAAGGTTGAATGGATCAAACAGCATTTTCCATTTATAGGTTGGCAACAGATCGTATTCTGTGGTTCAAAGAAAATTGTAGCGGCAGATATTATGATTGATGACCACTTTAAAAACTTGGATCATTTTCCTGGCAAGACTATTTTATTTACCCAACCTCACAATATATTAAAGGAGTCTGGCAGACATCATAGAGTTAATCATTGGAAAGAGATTGAAAAAATACTTTTATGATTTCAATTAAACACAACAGGAAGGATTTCAAAATTATCATTTGTTTTATTATTGTTGTGTTTGTCAATATATTTTTGGTAGAAGCTCAGACCAAAGAGTGGAATTTCAAAGTCATTGCTTTTTATACAGCCAAGGAAGACCCTGCACATATCAGTTTTGTGCATGAAGCCAATGAATGGTTTTCGATTCAGGGGAAACATTTAAAATTCAAATACGATTCAACAAACAATTGGAATAATCTCAACGAAAAATTCTTATCCGAATACCAAGTTGTCATCTTCTTAGATACCAGGCCAGATTCATTATACCAAAGAATTGCTTTTCAAAAATACATGGAACGGGGAGGGGGGTGGATGGGTTTTCATTTTTCAGCTTTTGCATTAACACCTTCCGCATTTAATCAGGATTGGAATTGGTATCACGAAGAGTTTTTAGGTTCAGGTGAATACAAAGGGAATACCTGGAGGTCAACGAATGCACAATTAAAAGTAACCCAGCAGAATCATCCATTTACAAAAAATATCCCTGCTAATTTTAGTGCAGCTGCTAATGAATGGTATAGTTGGAAGAATGACCTGAGTAAGAATACAAATATTGAAGTATTGCTATCAATTGACAGTACTAGTTTCCCACTGGGAACAGGCCCGAAACCCTATGAAATATGGCATTCTGGAGATTATCCAGTTGCATGGACAAACAAGAATTACCATATGCTTTATTTTAATATTGGGCATAATGATATGGATTACGATGGTGGCACCAATCAAACCCTTTCTTCAAGTTTTTCTTCAGAAATGCAAAACAGATTTATATTGAATAGCTTATTGTTGCTGGGAGAAGCTGCAAGAAAAAATTAGTCAAATAAGTCAGAAGATAGATAACGATCTCCTCTGTCACAAATAATACAAACAATTACACCAGCATTTAATTCTTTAGAAAGTTCTATAGCAGCATGCACTGCCCCACCGCTGCTCATGCCACTAAAAATAGCTTCTTCACGAGCTAATCTTTTACTCATGATCCGTGCGTCTGCTTCATCAATTTCTATCACTCTATCCACCCGTTGTTTTTCAAAAATAGTGGGTAAATATGCTTCAGGCCATTTTCGGATACCCGGAATTCTTGAACCATCTGTAGGCTGACATCCCACAATTTGAATGGCTGAATTCTGTTCCTTTAAATATTTTGAAACACCCATGATAGTTCCTGTAGTTCCCATTGATGAAACGAAGTGTGTGATCTGATGTTGGGTGTCGTTCCAGATCTCTGGACCCGTAGTTTTATAATGTATTCCAGGATTGTCGGGGTTCCCAAATTGATTTAACATCAGGTAGCCACCTTTGGCAACTTGCATGTTGGCATAATCTATGGCAGCTTCCATGGATCCAGCTTTAGGAGTAAGGATAACTTTAGCTCCAAATGCCTGCATGGTCAAAACCCTTTCCCTTGTGGAATCTTCTGGCATTACAAGTTCAATGGGTACTTTAAATAAACTGGCAATCATTGCTAATGCAATTCCAGTGTTTCCACTGGTTGCTTCAATCAAAGTAATGCCATCTTTAATTTCACCACGATCAATGGCACCTTTGATCATGCCGTAGGCTGCACGATCTTTTACACTTCCTCCTGGGTTATTACCTTCCAACTTTGCATAGATGGTTACGTTCTTATTCAACGTAATATTTTTCAATGCAACAAGTGGTGTATTGCCTACTAAATCAAGGATAAATTGCATTCTTAAAAATACAGACTTGATTGACGCTGCAATCATTTGCCTATTAAAATAGTAGACATTTATCGTAATTCGAAAATCAGGTTGTATTATTTACGAAGCTTGATGCCCCATTTTTCCAGCTGCGGATTTTATGGCTGTTTTTTTTGAAAGATTTTATTAAATCATTTCTTTTAACTTCTCAATAACCAGGTCTACTTCTTCAGTTGTGTTGAACTTGCTAAACGAAAATCTAACGGTAACAAAGTTATTGTCATTCCTTAAGGCTCTGATAACATGAGAGCCTTGGTCGGCGCCACTAGTGCAGGCACTACCACCACTTGCACAAATATTATGGATGTCTAGATTGAATAAAAGCATTTCACTTTTCTCAGTCTTGGGGAAATTAGTACTTAATACAGCATATAAAGAACTACCTGTTGGGTCGCCATTAAAACTTGTTCCAGCAATATTTTTTGCTAGGGAGTCCATCATATAAAATTTAAGGCCTTGTATTTTTTCCTTATCGGATATATGATTTTCTGATGCAATTTCTAATGCTTTTGCAAATCCAATAATCCCATATAAATTTTCTGTGCCGGCACGCATATTCCTTTCTTGGCTGCCACCATTAATGAAAGGTTTGATCTTAATATTTTCATTGATGTATAGGATACCCGCGCCTTTGGGGCCATGAAATTTATGGCCTGAGCCTGTTATAAAATCTACCGGCGTATTACGAAGGTCGAAAGGGAAATGCCCAACAGTTTGAACTGTATCGCTATGAAAAATAGCATTGTATTTTCTACAAAGATCACCCACGGTGTGAAGATCTGTGATATTGCCAATTTCATTGTTGGCGTGCATCAATGTAACCAAACTCTTTTCATTGCTATTCTGTAACAATTTTTCTAAATGGTCTAAATCAATGTGTCCATTTTCCAAAATTTGTACATAACTCAAACTCGCTTCTCCTTTTTGCTGCAAATATTCAATGGTATGTAAGGTGGCGTGATGTTCAATTCTCGAAGAGATAATATGTTTGCAGCCAAGATCGCGTACTGCAGCTGTAATGGCGGTATTGCTGCTTTCTGTTCCCCCGCTTGTGAAGAATATTTCAGCAGGATGTGCCTGTAATAATTTAGCTACAGATTTCCTTGAGTTTTCAATTCCCATGCGGCTTTCCCTTCCATAACTATATATAGAGGAGGGATTCCCAAAACGATTAGTAAGATAAGGCATCATTGCTTCCAGTACCTGAGGGTCTAGAGAAGTGGTTGCTGCATTATCCAAATAAATTCTTTCCATAGTTGGTATAAAATTAAGAAATCCTGCAAGGCAGGACCTCTTAGGTCAATTCTTCTTCAAAATCATTCGATAAAAACCTTACTGGGCTTCGTTGATATCTTGCATTAATCGTTTTGCAATATTAGCTGCAGTATTTTGAAAATTACTTTCAGCATATATACGAATAATCGGCTCAGTATTACTAGGTCTCAAATGTACCCAGTCATTATCAAATTCAATCTTCAATCCATCAACTGTATTGATGGGTTGCTTCTTATATTTATCTTCAATTTTTGCAAACACCTCTTTTAGATCAACGCCATCATTCAGTTCAATCTTGTTTTTACTGATAAAATAATCAGGATAGGTATTGCGTAATTGTTTGATCGTTTTTTTCTCTTTCGCTAAATGTGTTAAGAACAATGCGATTCCAATCAGGGCGTCTCTGCCGTAATGTAAATCTGGTACTATGATACCTCCATTCCCTTCACCTCCTATAACTGCATCTACTTCCTTCATTTTATTCACCACATTAACTTCGCCAACTGCACTTGGATAATAAATACCACCGTGTTTTTCAGTAACATCACGCAGGGCTCTTGTGGAAGATAAATTGCTTACCGTATTTCCTTTTCTGTTTTTAAGTACATAATCAGCTACCGCAACTAAGGTATACTCTTCACCGAACAATGAACCATCTTCACATACAAAACAAAGCCTGTCAACATCTGGATCTACGGCAATCCCAAGATCAGCCCCAATCTTATTTACTTCGTTACAAAGCTCATTCAAATGCTCCGGTAATGGTTCAGGATTATGCGCAAATTGTCCATTTACCTCACTATTCAACACAATGATATCAGTAAGTCCCAGTGCTCTTAATAAAGCTGGCACAGCGGTTGCTCCGGTACTATTAATTGCATCGATAACAATTTTAAAATTTGCGTTTTTAATTGCATCCTTATCAACTAAAGGATAATTTACAACGGCATCAATATGCTTTGCTAAAGCATCTTTATCTTCGATATAAGTACCCAAATCATCAACGCCTGCAAAATTGAAATCTTCCGCTTCTGCAATTTGTAATATTTTAGATCCATCTTCAGCACTGATAAATTCTCCTTTATTATTAAGGAGTTTTAAGGCATTCCATTCTTTAGGATTATGACTGGCTGTTAAAATAATTCCTCCTGATGCATTTTCAAATACAACAGACATTTCAACGGTAGGAGTGGTACTAAGGCCAAGGTCAATTACATCAATTGCTAATGCATTTAAAGTGCTTATTACCAACCTCTGAACCAACTCTCCACTGATACGTCCATCACGCCCAATTACTACTTTTTGGTTACCATCTTGTAGTTTATCTACTTTCTGACTTTTAAGCCAGGTTCCGTAAGCGGCTGTAAATCTAACCACATCTAAAGGGCTCAAAGTGTTGCCAGGCTTGCCACCGATAGTTCCACGAATACCCGAAATACTCTTTATTAATGCCATTAATTCGATTGTTTTGCTCACTGCAAACATAATTCAATTTATTCTTTGATACGGAATCCTATTTTTGTGCCCTAAAGCAGGAATATGCAGGCGTGGTTTAAAGATTGGTTCAATTCGCATTATTATCACTTATTATATCAAAATAGAGATGATCAGGAGGCGCTTGACTTTATTCAAAAGCTTATTGCTCATTTGCATCCTATACCAGGTTCAACCATGTTGGATATTGCCTGCGGTAAGGGAAGACATAGTAAGGCTTTGGCAGATTACGGCTTTGATGTAACGGGAATTGACCTTTCTGAGGAGTCTATTCAGGAAGCAATGCTTCAGGAATCAGAAAATCTTCATTTTTATACGCATGATATGCGTTTACCATTCTGGATCAATTATTACGATTTTGCTTTTAATATGTTCACAAGTTTCGGTTATTTCAAAACTAGGAGAGAGCATGATAATGCCATTAGGACAATGGCTCAGAGCCTTAAGCCTGGTGGTTCCTTGGTTATTGATTATCTGAACGTTCATTATGCTGTAAGGACTCAAGAATCAAATCATATTAAAACGGTGGAGGATATTCACTTTCACATTAGTAAATGGAATGATGAAGGCCATTTTTTTAAGCAGATTCAAATAACGGATAGTAAAAATAAAAATCCTAAACACCTCTATACCGAAAGGGTTGCGAAATTTTCTTTGGGTGATTTTACTGAAATGTTAGCTTTTCAACACCTTCAAATTAAAGAGGTTTTTGGCGACTATCAATTAGGAAGTTATGATTTACAGCATTCACCCAGACTTATCATTATTGCACAAAAGAAATTGTAGGAGGCCCATTTGTTGATAAACTGATGATACTACCTTTCGCTTAATAAATACCAACCTTTATCTTTACCCAATGATGCTTGATATGGTATTGTTAAATAGTTTTTTACAACAAGTATGGCAATGGCTGAATGCCTGGGATACTGCTTTATTTTTACAGATCAATACGGTATTCACGAATCCTCTATTCGACAAAATATTACCTATTTGGCGAAATGCCAATACCTGGTTACCTCTTTATGTTTTTTTGATTGTATTTACAGTATTAAATTTTAAGGAAAAGGCATTTTATTGGATCATCGGGGCTATTCTAACCCTGGTTATTACAGATCAATTGAGCAGTGCTGTTATCAAACCATTATTTGAAAGACCAAGACCCTGTAATGATCCTTTTTTAATGGGTCATGTACGCCTATTATTAGACCACTGTTCTGGGGGATATAGTTTTACTTCTTCTCACGCCACAAATCATTTTGGGTTTGCTGTGTACGTATTTATTACAGTGCGATCTGTTTTCAAAAAATGGAGTTATTTATTCATTATTTGGGCTGCCACGGTTGCTTATGCTCAGGTTTATGTGGGCGTACATTACCCATTGGATGTGATCTTTGGCTCGATTATTGGTTCAACGATTGGCTATGCCACGTCACAAATCTTTATTCGCAAGGTCGGGCCAATCATATCAGAATTATAAATATATCAGTATGATTCCCAATCGTTTTTTTTATGGGGTTCTTTTTTTTAGTTTGATAGTATGTCTAACTGGGATGATATGTATCCCTTTGATGGATATTGATGCCGCTCAATATGCATTGATCAGTCGCGAAATGTTAGAAAGGAATAGTTTTTTACAAATATTTGAAAATGGGAAGGACTATTTAGATAAACCGCCCATGCTTTTTTGGTTGTCTGCTATTAGTTTAAAATTTTTTGGTGTTCATGATTGGGCTTATCGATTACCATCATTTTTATTTGCAATACTTTCTGTATATGCCACCTATCGATTCACCTTATTGTATTATCAAAAAACCATCGCACAACTCAGTGCAATGGTACTTGCTTCATCTCAGGCCATTTTCTTAATTACGCATGATGTTCGTTGTGATACCATGTTAATGGGATGGGTTATTTTAAGTATCTGGCAATTAGCAGCCTGGTTTGAAACGAATAAATCGAAATATTTTATCGTTGCCTTTGCAGCAATAGCTGGAGGAATGATGACCAAAGGACCAATTGCATTAATTGTTCCAATACTGGCATTTGTTCCTCATTTTATGTTAAGAAGGGAATGGAAACAATTTTTCAGATGGGAATATTTGATAGGGTTATTGATTATAGCCATTTTATTAATTCCCATGAGTATTGGATTATATCAACAATACGATCTGCACCCGGGAAAGATCATTTATGGAGTACCCATCAAATCTGGCTTGCGTTTTTATTATTGGACACAGAGTTTCGGAAGATATACTGGTGAGAATGTTTTTCATGAAATGAGCTATTTTACTTTCCTGCTGGAGAACATGCTCTGGAGTTTTCTTCCATGGATCTTATTTTTCTTGGTGGCCCTGCTTTTTCGTTTCAGAGATATTATTTTAAGCAGATTCTGGCTGAGACAAAATCAAGAATGGATCAGTGTGGGGGGATTTGTATTAACCTATTGTGTTCTGGCAAGAAGTCAGGCTCAATTACCTCATTATATATTCGTTGTATTTCCTTTAGCAGCTATTGTTACCGCCGTATTTCTTCACCGGCTATTTTTCACAAAGGATTTTCGAATTATAAAAACTGTACTGCAATCAATACATCTTTTGATTTTTACAATTTTATGGGCGCTGGCAATCGTTGCTATGTATGTGCCATTTAAAGAAGTGAGTATTTTCGTTTTTATCCTATCCATATTCGGAGCAGTGATTTATATCGTATTACTTGTATTTGCAAGAAAATGGATTCCTGTTCCTTCAACTTTGGTACTTTGTTTTTATACAGTTATTTCTGTGAATTTTTTATTGAGTAGCAATTTTTATCCCAACCTGCTTAAATATCAGATGGGTAATATGGCTGCTGATTTTATTAATCAATCAGGGCTGCCCAAAAATAAAATTTATGTGTACGGTCCACTAGATAGTCGAGCCTTACATTTTTATGGGCAACATATTTTTGAACACAGATACACCAGTTCTGTTGCCACTTCAAATGATATTTTAATCGCATCATCCGATAGTATTCCAGCATTAAAATTAAAATTTCCTGATTTGAAATTTTTACACCAGGGCCCTAATTTTTCTGTGAGTATGTTAACCCCGGAATTCTTAAATCCCGCCACAAGAGACAAAGGAATGCATTATTACAGCATTGTAGATTTGGATGGGAAGCCTTAAATTCATGGCAATTCCTTAGATTTGAAGCATACCATGACGGAAGTTTTTATCATTTTAGGACTTATATTACTCAATGGCATGTTCTCTATGGCTGAGATTGCCTTGGTTTCTGCGCGTAAAGCACGTCTGGAAGCACAATCTCAAAAAGGTGACCTGGATGCTCAGAAAGCGCTAGAACTAGCCAATAACCCAGATTCATTCTTATCTACGGTACAAATAGGCATTACGCTAATCGGTATCTTAACGGGTATCTATTCTGGTGATAGCTTTAAAAAACCTTTGCAGGATTGGTTGTCAAATATAGAATTGTTGAAACCTTATAGTGGAACACTTGCTACCGTTGTTATTCTTATAATAATAACCTATTTATCATTAGTGTTGGGAGAACTGGTTCCTAAACGACTCGGACTGAGTAACCCCGAAGGTATTGCAAAGAAAGCCGCTGGTCCAATGAGTATTATTTCTTGGATAACACATCCATTTGTGTGGTTCTTGATGGGGTCGTCTAATTTAATTGTTCGTTTATTTAATGTACAAACAAACGAAAATCAAGTTACAGAGGAAGAGATAAAAGCAATCATCAGTGAAGGAACAGAACATGGCGCAATCGAAGAAGCTGAACAGGAAATTATTGAACGCGTGTTTCATTTAGGGGATAGAAATATTACTTCCTTGATGACACATCGTAGTGATATTGTTTGGATCGACAACAGTAAAACAGTGGCAGAGATCAAATTGATCATGGATGAAGTGGTGCATTCTATTTATCCAGTTTGCGATGGTGAAATTGATAGAATAGTAGGGGTTATCTCCATTAAAGATTTTATTATTTCTGATGATAGTTCCTTAGTAAAGGATATCATGAAGCCTGCTATGTATGTGCCTGAAAATAATACGGCCTATCAGGTGTTGGAAAAATTTAAACAGACCAAAATTCACCATTGTTTTATAGTTGACGAATATGGTTCGGTTCTTGGTATGATCACTTTGAATGATATTTTAGAAGCGATTGTTGGAGATATTCCACAACCTGAGGATGAATCATATGAAATTGTGACCAGAGACGATGGTTCTTTTTTAATTGATGCACAAATCCCTTTTTATGATTTTCTCTCACATTTTGATAAAGCAGAATGGATGAAAGAAGGAGATCAGGAATTTGATACACTTGCTGGTTTCATCATTCATGAGCTTGAAAAGATCCCTCAAACAGGCGAAAGATTAACCTGGAAAATTTTTAAATTCGAGGTGGTTGATATGGATAATCACCGGATCGATAAGGTTTTAGTAACAACAGATCTTGAGCCTAAAGAAAAATAGATCATCCATTAAAAGTCAAAACTGGTGGTTGTTTTAGGAAAATCAAGTTTAAAACTTTTTTCATTTCCCTGTGATTTAACATGGAATATATTACTCTGTAGATCTTTATAATCGTATAATAAATTGCAGTTAATTTCTAGTTTTTTTAGCTGAGTAATTTTAGGGATATCTGCAAAGATCCAAACACTTTCCATCTGGATTTCATGACCAATATAATTGATGTTTACAGGTTGGCCATTCACCTTTAATTGAAGTTTTTGATGGAGATAATTACTGATTTGTTTATCCAATAATGCATTGTCCTTAGGATTCGCAAGGTCTACTTTTGTGGTACTATATTTTTGTAAAGTCTGCTCCAAGTCCGGAGTGAAAATTCGAACACTCAGTTCTAGGGAACTCTCTTTGGTATTATGATTTATATCTATAACAGAAACATAAAATGGATGCAAAACTGCTATAAGAGCAATCGTAAGCCATTGAACCATACTATTTACCATTCAACATTATTTTTTTTACACTACAAATGTCATCATTAATTTGAAACTTCTGATATGAATGATTTTAGACTTTATCTGGAAACTGGCTTTCAACACATCGCAAATTGGAGGGGTAATGCTTCCCTGCTGCAGCAACTGGCCAGTATCCCAACAAGTGATCATATCCTTTTTATCATGGCACTTACTATTCGATATCAATTTGCTGATTGGAAAAAAATTTTGGTTTTAGTAACTGCTTTCACAATCGGGCATAGTATTACCCTTGCCTTAAGCGTGTTCCAGATTGTTAATTATTCAGTTAATTGGATAGAATTTTTAATTCCAATAACCATTTTGATCACTGCTTTCAGCAATTTATTTGTCAAAAAGTTTGTCTTTAAAACCAAATTCCCTCCCATCTATTTTATGGCGTTATTTTTTGGGTTGATCCATGGATTAGGTTTTAGTAGCTATTTGAAGAGCATTTTAGGAAGGGATAAAAACATTATTTCGCAACTTTTAGCCTTTAATATTGGTCTGGAATTGGGGCAAATTCTAATTGTGTTCATCATTTTAATTATATCATTTATATTAGTAGGGCTAATAAAAATCAATAGAAGGGAATATTTGCTATTTATTAGTGCCATTATTTTTGCATTTGCATTAAATATGGCATTAGATCGAGTACACAGTTTATAATTTCTAAACCATACAGCTATGAGAAAATTAGGATTTCTGGGTTTGATTTTGATCTTTGTTTCCAATGTGCAGGCACAGGACATCAAGAACAACCCAACATCGAACCACGGTAACAAGTTCGAACAATTAGGTACTATTCTGCCTACACCAAATGAATATAGAACTGCAAGTGGCGCCCCTGGTCCAAAATACTGGCAACAAAGGGTCGATTACAACATCAAATGTGAATTGGACGAACCAAATTTTATGTTGAAAGGCAGTGAAACGGTAACTTATTTCAACAACTCGCCTGATGTTTTAACTTATTTGTGGTTACAGTTGGATGAGAATGAGCACAGCACTGTAAATAATGCAGGCTATCAAACATCTTCCACATTAGGTAAACAACTATCTACAACACAAGTTGAAAATATGCTTGATGCAAGTAAGGATAATGGCTATGGCGATATCATTACCAAATTAACAGACGTATCAGGAAAAGCTTTAAAATACACCATCAACAAAACAATGATGCGTGTGGATTTACCAGCTGTATTAAAGCCTGGTCAAAAATTTGTATTTAATGTAGATTGGCACTATAAGGTTTCTAATAGAATGGTGTTAGGTGGCAGAGGTGGATATGAAATGTTCCCTGAAGATGGAAATGCATTCTTTACAATGGCTCAATGGTATCCTCGTCTTTGTGTGTATAGCGACTTTCAGGGATGGCAGAACCATCAGTTTACAGGCCGTGGAGAATTCGCATTAACATTTGGGAATTACAATGTTGCAATGACTGTACCCGCAGACCATACCATATTGAGTACTGGGGAAGGTCAGAACTATGCGCAGGTTTTATCGCCAGCACAATTAGCTCGTTGGAATCAGGCAAATAGTGCAAAAGAGCCTGTAGAAATTGTAACACTAGCAGAAGCAAAAAATGCCGAGAAAAATAAAAGTACCGCTAAGAAAACCTGGATTTTTAAAGCCGAAAATGTGCGTGACTTTGCCTGGACTACATCCCGTAAAATGATCTGGGATGCCATGCCTGCATATGTAGAAGGAAAGAAAGTGATGTGTATGAGTGGTTATCCTAAAGAAGCGTATGGTTTATATCGTAAGTTTTCTACAAAAGTAGTGGCACACACTATTAAATCGTATTCAAAATTCTCTATTCCATATCCTTATCCAGTAGCGCAAAGTATTGAAGCTGCAAATGGTATGGAATATCCTATGATCTGTTTCAATAATGGACGTACTGAAAAAGATGGTTCCTATAGCGAATCAACTAAGTTGAGTATGTTAGGTGTTATCATTCACGAAGTAGGTCATAACTTCTTCCCAATGATTGTTAATAGCGATGAACGTCAGTGGAGTTGGATGGATGAAGGATTGAATTCTTTCGTTGAGTATTTGACTGAGGAATTGTATGATAACAAATATCCTTCAAGAGGTAAAGGTGCGGCTTATCAAATTGCAGATTATATGCGTTTGCCAAAAGAGCAATTGGAACCAATCATGACCAATAGTGAAAACATTGTCTTGTTCGGACCAAATGCATATACCAAACCAGCAACCGGTTTAAATATTTTACGGGAAACAATTATGGGTCGCGAATTATTCGACTATAGCTTTAAAGAGTATGCACGTCGTTGGGCATTTAAACATCCAACCCCAGCAGATCTTTTCCGCACAATGGAAGATGCTAGCGCAGAAGATTTGGATTGGTTTTGGAGAGGATGGTTCTATGGAATAGATCCTTGTGATATTGCGATTGATACAGTGAAACATGGTGTATACGATCCTAATCAAGCAGCTACTGCTATGCAAATGGGCGGTAGAGGTGGAGCAGCTCCATCAACTGGAATGGTTGCTTTAGCTAAACCATTATATACTACAGACGACCTGTCAAAACAAAGAAATAGAGCGGATAAGAATATTGTTTTCTTAGTAGATGCCGATACCACTTTAAGGGATTTTTACTGGAGGTATACAAGAGGTTTAGAGCCTTATGATACTACCAAATACAAAGTAACACCTCCAAATAATACTCCCGAACCTTTAGATGATGCCACTAAAGCGAAATATGCGAATGTGAATTTATATGAAATTACATTCTCTAATAAAGGTGGATTGGTAATGCCTTTAATTGTAGAGTTTACATTTGAAGATGGAAGCAAACAATTGGAAAGAATTCCAGCTCAGGTTTGGCGCTTAAATGAAAACAAAGTAACCAAGCTTTTCATGACTACTAAAAAAGCAACTGGTATTAAATTAGATCCGAATCGTGAAACAGCTGATATCGACGAGTCTAATAATACCTGGCCTAAATTAGAGGCAAGTGAGCCTAGTAAATTTGCCATCTTTAAAGCTAGAGCAGCTGCGGGAAGAGGTCAAAGTACCGGTATTAACCCTATGCAAAAAGCAATGGAAAACAAGAAATAATTAGATTTTAAGAGGAATATTTTCTTGAATATTAAAGTCACTTGATTAATTTCAAGTGACTTTAATTTTTTATACATGAAACGTTTTCTTTTAATCGTCATTTTTATTGTTGCTTTTGATCAGACCTACGCGTCAGTTGACACAGTTAATATCTATAGTGCCTTTTTGCATAAGCCTGTGAAATTTGTAGTTATTCAACCAGATCAAAATAAAAATCCATTACCGACTGTTTTTTTATTACATGGCTATAGTGGAAATTATGCATCCTGGGTTACTATTGCCCCTCAATTACAAGCGAAAGCAAATCAACTACAATTAAATATTGTTTGTCCAGATGGAGCTAATAGCTGGTATTATGACAGCCCTATCGATTCAACCATTCAATATGAATCTTTTCTGATGAAGGAATTGATTCCATATGTCGATCAATATTATCCCACGATTAATGATAGAACAAAACGTGCAATTACTGGACTAAGTATGGGCGGACATGGTGGGTTATATCTTTCTATTAGACATTCCGATATTTTTGGAGCTGGTGGAAGTACCAGTGGGGGAGTTGATATCCGACCTTTCCCCAATAACTGGGAGATTAAAAAAGCGTTGGGTGAGTATGAAAAGAATCAATCAGTGTGGGATGCTAATACTGTAATGACTTTAGTAGAGGGGCTAAAGAAAAATCAACTCAAATTAATAATCGATTGTGGATTAGATGATTTCTTTTTAAAAGTGAATAGAAGTCTTCATGAAAAGTTGCAAGCTTTAAAAATCGATCATGATTATATAGAAAGACCAGGTGCTCATAATGCACCATATTGGAAAAACAGTATAGATTATCAGCTATTATTTTTCAAAAAATATTTTGATAATGGCAACTAAAATAAAAGCAACCCATTAAGAGTTGCTTTTTGAGAATGCAGGCCGATCTAAAACGATTGCCCCTAATCGCTGTATCTGCCACCCGCATTAACCCAGTCGGTTATTATCTTCATGTCTGCTGCACTTAATTTTCCGCCCTGAGGCATGAAACTTGGCGTGCCATCCACAGTTCTTTGTTTAATTAGATCTTTGTTAGCAATCACTTGGCAATCTTTACTCCAATCCCTTCCTGCACTAGCTCCTGCACCTGAATGGCAGCTAACACATTGCGCCTGGATTAAGGTTTTTACTGCTGAAAAAAATGGTCCAGCAGCAACTTGCGTTACGGTTACTTTTGCTGATTGTGTGCAGCCTGCGCCATCTTTTACAGATATTGTGTGATCCCCCACAGTTACACCCGAGAAATCGCTCGATGCTCCGAAAGCACCGCCATCAATGCTATACGTAAAACTAGTACTACCTGATGCTGATACAGAAACCTTCCCGCCCCCACACGCATCTGCAACAGTTGCAGACCCAGTTACGGTGATGGTTTTGCCCGCACAGGGGTCAGTACTTGGTGGGGTAGGTGGTGTTGGGGTAGAAGGGGATGTACCACCTTTACTACATGCATTCAACAATATAAAAATGGAAATCAATACAGCTGCTGCATTGATGAATAGTTTTAGTTTTTTAGTTTTCATCGATATAATTATGGTTATTGATGAAAACGAGATATTTACTTTTTAGGTTGCCTGTATTGTACAGAAAAATTTAAACCAAAACTGCTCATCTGAATACTTCCAAATCCAACCCCTGCCAATGGGATTTTTGCATAAGGTTCAATGATGCTGGTAATGCTTTTACTAATGGGTCTTTCGATACCGGCTGAAATATGTAACAATGCAAATAAGTGCTGGTTGTTTGAATTGATACTACTATATCTAGTAAAATATTGATTGTTATAATCATATACGTAATTATAATTCTCACGCTTCATAAAGTAAGAAGATGAGCCAATACTTATAAATGTATTTCCATTATTATTTCCAGTAAAATGATAAGTTGCTATAATTGGAACATCCCACATTTTACAATATCCATCAACTGTTTCAATTTCATGATAACTTGCCCAACTTCCTTTTGGAGCATGGAAATCCTGGCCATTTAATTTATAATTCTTTTGGGTATATACAGCTCCTGTTTGCACCGACAAATGATCATTGAAGCGATACCCTAATGTGCCACCTATGTTATAACCTACATTGGAGGAATATTTGAATTTTACAGTACTTGCATCAAATCCACCTGTTAATCCAATAAAGAATCCTTTGTTTTTATTGGATTCTTTCTTAACAATCACTATGTTTTTGCTATTATTAGTTTGCTCAGAACTATTTTTTTCTGCAGATTGGGTTTCTTTATTTTCACTTTTGATTTCAGGGACTACTGTATGACTATTTTTTTCAGCTGCCTCTTTAATTGTAGTGCCTTTGTTAGTTTTTTCTGTAGTTGTTAATTCTTTTGCAACCAATGATTCCTGCACTTGTTGATGAGGTACTTCAGTAATTTTCTTATTTACAGCCGCTTGATTAATCTGAATACTGGAAGAAAATGCAATTTGTTTTTTTGTATTTGTTTTGAATTGTTCAGTTGTTTTATCTGAGTTTAATTCAATTGTTTTATTTGATTCTACTATTGTTGTATTGGTTGATTTGTTATTTGTTGTGTGATTGTTTAGGGTTTCTTTTGAAGTTTGAGCATTGTTTGTTGAATTTGTAGCAGAGTTTAGCCAAAAGTAGCCAAGCCCAGCTACCAAAAAGCCAGGAAACAACCACCATACGAACCCACCTCTTCTTTTTTTCTGAAGGGGTAATTCCTTATCAAGGGTACGTTGCATCTTTTCCCAATTCGCCGCACTCGGAGCTTCAATTGCTTCGGCAGCTATTTTGGATAATAGATCCAACTCCTTATCGTCGTCAAAACTATGCATAACGTTTATACTCTTTTTTGTCTTTGATCAATTTTCTTAAATTTTGTCTCGCTTTCGACAAATTCGATTTGGAGGCTCCCACACTTATTTTCAGTTGTTCTGCAATTTCATCATGACTGAATCCTTCAATTACAAAGAGATTGAAAACTGTTCTATATACCGGTGATAATTGCCGTATCGATTCAATAATCTCCTGATATGAAATTTTGTCAAGACCTGATTCTTGTGCATCAACCTGGAAATCATTTTCAGGATTCACATCATAGCTCACCACTTTTAGTTGTGTTTTTCTCAAATGATCGATGCAGGTATTCACTATAATTCGTTTAAACCATCCTTTCAATAGGGCTTCGGGGTCGCTCTGGATATTGAAATTGAATTGCTGAATATTTTTGAAAAGTTTTACAAATGATTCACTCACCAATTCCTCAGCTTCATGCATATTACTGATATATCTGAAGCTTATTTTAAGGGCATAACTATGCAACCATTGGTATAGATCCCTCTGGCTATTCCGGTTGTTTTGGCAACAACCCTTTATCAGGCTAGTTATTTCGGGTAGTTCCTGGGGCAATGTTCTTAAATAACTGGTATGACGCAATTTGTTTTCCAAAAACGGTTATTCTCAAATTGCAATACGGGTGTATAAAATATTTGGTTGCTTTTGAAAAATTCAATTTTAGCCTGTTTTCCCGTCTCTAATAGTGATTTTCTTCTTGTTTTTGTTCTTTTTTTCAAAATCCTCTACTTCTTTTGGCTTGCCCTTGGGCTTTTCTACTGGTTTTGCTTTAGTTAGTTTGGTGCTGTCTACATCGTCAAATACGGTAAGGACATCGTTGATTTGAGCATTTTCTTCTTGTAACTGATCTAATAAGTAATTTTCAACTTTGATGATGTTTCCATAAGCCGGATTAAAATATTTCCAGGTGCCATGTTTTATAGAATGACCTTCATTGACGATGATAACTCGATCTACTTTATGTCCTTCTAAATATTTGGGGTCTTGCACATCAATGGTGTCGATAGGTTTAGCTGGATTAAACGCTCTCCAACTTTCTTCATGTTCAAGGCCCATCAAATTATAATATTGGCATTTCCCATTTTTATTACCCCAACGAAAGTTCTCAATTGCCAATAAATCACCCATCAAATTAAAGCTACGCCAGGTGCCTTCCTTCTTATCGTTAATAAATACACCTTCTTCTTCATATCCAGGTGCCCCCCTTAATGCTTCTACCCGAACCACCCATGGACCACGTTTTATTCCTGAAATATCAGTGCAATTCAAAGTGTCTCCTTTTGAGCTGATTTTATAAGTTTTACACTGACCCCAACCGGTTGTGTAAATTAATAGGATTAATGGTAGTAAAAACAGGCGCATTATGACTAAATTAGACCCTCGAATTTACCATAAATTAAAATGTGCATGAGAAAATTAACGTTTGTGTTATTGATTTTTTTAACAATTAATAGCAAAGCTCAAATAAAGTCCACATCAGGGACTGAAAGGTTAAAAATTAGCGACCAAAAAAAAGTGCTAATAAAAAACTCTTTGGTTAACCAAATATCCTTTAGAAATATAGGGCCTTCTGTAATGAGTGGAAGGGTAGTGGACATAGATGCTAACCCAATTGATCCAACAGAATTCTATGTTGCTTATGCATCTGGCGGGGTTTGGTATACCAACAATAACGGACAAAGTTTTACTCCGATATTTGATTCAGAATCTACCTTAACCATTGGTGATATAGCAGTAAACTGGTCTTCCAAAATAATTTGGGTGGGAACCGGTGAGGTTAATAGTAGCCGTTCCTCATATGCTGGAATTGGTATGTATAAATCCATGGATAATGGAAAACATTGGGATTATGTAGGACTTCCTGAAAGTCATCATATCGGTAAAATTCAATTACATCCCACAGATCCCAATACAGTATGGGTTGCCGCCTTAGGTCATTTATTCTCTTTTAATAAAGAAAGAGGCGTTTACAAAACAACTGATGGGGGTAAAAACTGGCAACAAACATTAGCCATTGATGATAAAACTGGTGCTGTTGATATTGAAATCAATCCCAAGAATCCCAATGAACTTTATGCAGCCATGTGGTATAGAACTAGAACTGCCTGGAATTTTGAGGAAGGTGGAAAAACAAGTGGCATTTATAAAAGTATTGATGGAGGTAACAACTGGACGCTTTTGTCTACCGAAGGAAGTGGGTTTCCTACAGGGGATGCAGTTGGTAGAATCGGGTTAGCAATTTCCCCCAAAAATCCAAATGTAGTGTATGCTGTTTTAGATAATCAAAATCATCTGCCTGATACAGCTAAGAAGAATAATGATACTTCAAAATATACCATTCAGGATTTTAAAAACTTAAGCAAAGAACAGTTTCTGGCATTAGATGATCGTAAATTAGGTGCATTTACAAGTTCCAGAAGAAATGGAATTCCTTCAAAGTATGCGGCACCTGTTTTAAAAGACCTTATTAAGAATGATAAATTAAAACCTTCCTGTATCTGGGACTTTTTGTTTGATGCCAATACTGCTATGACAGAAACACCTATCACTGGTTGTGAAGTGTATAGAAGTGAAAACAACGGACTGAATTGGCAAAAAGTAAATGATAATTCTATACCGGGCTTTTTTTACAGTACCTATGGATATTATTTTGGAAAAATATTTGTTAGCCCCACTAATGAGAACAAAGTATTTATCACTGGTTTAAATGTAATGATGAGCACCGACGGGGGAAAGTCATTTCAAAATATCAGTAAAGAACACGTGCATTCTGACCATCATTCTATTTGGATAGATCCAGCAAAAGATAGTCATATCATTAATGGAAATGATGGGGGCTGCAATATTTCTTATGATGATGGTGCCCATTGGTTCAAAGCAAATACTCCTGCAGTTGGTCAGTTTTACAATATTGCTGTCGACAATGCTAAACCATATAATGTGTATGGAGGCCTTCAGGATAATGGAACTTGGTTTGGGTCTAGTACAACAAAAGAAAATTATAATTGGTATGCATCTGGCGACAATCCATTTCAATCCATAAACGGTGGGGATGGTATGCAAGTTCAAGTTGATTTACGCGATAATAAAACTATTTATAGTGGTTCTCAGTATGGATCTTATTCCCGTCAGAATTTAATGACCAAAGAAAATAAATATATCAAACCTTCCAATGATCTGGGAGAACCTCAGTTTAGATTTAATTGGCAATCTCCTATTTTATTAAGTAAACATAATCAGGATATTCTTTATTATGGCTCCAACAAGTTTCATAGGTCGTTTAACAGAGGTGATAGCTTACCTGCAATTAGTGAAGACCTAACAACTAATCCAGCCCAAGGCGATGTTCCCTTTGGAACACTTTCAACTATTAGTGAAAGCCCTTTGAAATTTGGATTGATCTATGTGGGTACTGATGATGGCAACGTTCAAATTAGTAAAGATGGGGGATATAGCTGGACGCTGATCAGTAAAAAATTACCTAAAGGCTTATATGTTAGCAGGGTTATAGCAAGTGCTTATCAGGAAAGTAGAGTTTATGTAAGTTTAAACGGGTATCGAAACGATAATTTTCTTCCTTACCTGTATGTGAGTGATGATTATGGAAATACCTGGAAACAGATCGGTAAAACACTTCCTAATGAACCTATCAATGTAATTAAAGAGGATCATTTAGTGGATGGGTTGCTTTATGTAGGAACAGACGGCGGATTGTATGTGAGTATTGATGCCGGAGATAATTTTATGGCATGGAATAAAGGGTTGCCCTATGCTGTGCCTGTTCATGATATCGTTACTCAGGCTCGCGAAAACGAGATTCTACTAGGTACACATGGAAGAAGTATTTATATCGGAAAATTAGATGAAGTACAAAAATTGATGAAAGATGCTGAGTTTAAAAATAAAAAACTCGCTGAAATAGAAAAAGCTGATAAATAAAAAATAGCCTCTGAAAAATTCAGAGGCTATTTTTTTTGAAGTATCCAAAGGTCTTGTCCCCCAAATTTTTCAGGATATTTTCTTCCCTCAAAATATTGAATTATATTAAAATAATCGGCAATAATTCTTTCGAAATATTCTGGCGTTTCGTACACAGAAAAATTTCTATCGCCAACAGTAACTTTTGTTTTAGCAAGAAATATTTTTTCAAAGATCCCGGTTGACTGCAATTGATTTTTTTCTTCATTTAGTAATTCATTTGAATAATAATTACCCATTGTTGTAACGAGAAAAATACCTGAGGGTTTGGAAATACGATTCATTTCTCTCACCCAATCATTCTGCAAGTTTCCAGGGAGGTGTGTTAAAACTGATAAACCATAAATCAGATCAAAATAATTTTTTGGATATTTTGTGGGAGGGTTAATTGTAATGTGAGAAAAATGGACTCCTTTGATATTTTGATGATTCCAGTTAATCATGTCTGCATTGATATCAGCACCATATAATAGAAGATATGGATGATGATGATGTAGGTTTTGAATAACTCTGCCTGTACCACAACCCCAATCTAAAATAGTGGGCATTTCCTTTGGTAATAGATCAGTAGTCCAATTCAATATTTCCTTTGCTGCCAGGTCTCCATCTTCAAAATATTTCTGATAGTCTAATTGAAAGGTTTCAAAAAGCCATTCGTCTGATGGAATTGCCAGATCAGGATTTCTTTTTTTATAACGATTGTTCTTAAAAAAATGCACATTTCTTTCGAATCTGAAATGTATCTTTTTAATCAAAGAGGAACCAACTGTCTTTTCCAGTATTTTTTTGATTCTGGGTTTAAAGGCAGTCATATCTTAGTATTGCAGTTGTCGTTGGTACATTTGAATGGCATTTTCATAACCTAAATAAAGAGCATCACAAACTAATGCATGACCAATACTTACCTCATCCAGCCAGGGAATATGATGTTTGAAAAATTTGAGATTCTCAAGATCAAGGTCATGACCGGCATTAACTCCCAAACCTAATTCATGTGCTTTTTTTGCTGCTTCAAGATAGTGTCCAATGGCGTTGGCACGTTCGCCTTTGGCGTATGCTGTAGCATAACCCTCTGTATATAATTCTATTCGATCAGTACCTGTAATTGCAGCTGCCTCTACCATTGTAATGATGGGGTCTACAAAAATGGAAACTCTGATTCCTGCTTTTTGAAAAATCCTGATGGTATCAATCAGGTAATCTTTATTTGTAATGGTATCCCAACCATGATCGCTGGTAAGCTGACCAAGGGCATCGGGAACCAAAGTTACCTGATGTGGCTTTGTTTCTAAGACTAGGTCAATGAATTTTTGTTCTCTTGGATTGCCCTCAATATTGAATTCAGTGGTGATAATTTTTCTGATATCACGGGTATCTGAATAACGAATATGTCGCTCATCGGGACGGGGATGAACTGTAACGCCATTGGCACCAAAACGTTCTGCATCCATTGCAGCTTTTACTACATCCGGGTTATTGCCACCACGGCTGTTGCGGATGGTAGCAAATTTGTTGATGTTTACACTCAATTTTGTCATGTTGCAAAGATAGGCAGATTCTCCAAGTGATATTAATAGCTAACTTTGTACAATCCTTTAACTTTTTGTAGTAAGAACTGTTGTATTGATATGAGTTACGAATCATTAGAAGCATGCTTAATTGATTTAGAGGCCCATGGTCATTTAATCAGAATCAAAGAAGAAGTTGATCCCTATCTTGAGATGGCTGCTATTCATTTGCGTGTTTATGAAGCAAAAGGGCCTGCTTTATTATTTGAAAATGTAAAAGGAACAAAGTTTAGAGCGGCCTCGAATATATTTGGAACGATAGAGCGTAGTAAGTTCATTTTTCGAAATACCCTTTCACTTGTTCAGAAATTGATAGATGTGAAGGGTGATCCCTTGAAAGCCTTAAAACATCCATTTGATAATTTTAAAACCGGACTTGCTGCAGTAAAAGCCCTGCCTTTGAAAAACCCATCCAAGCAGCCTGTTTTTTATGAAGAAATTAATATTACTGATCTTCCTTTAATTCAACACTGGCCAATGGATGGCGGT
The DNA here is from genome assembly GCA_947371755.1 of Chitinophagaceae bacterium. GTDB lineage: Bacteria > Bacteroidota > Bacteroidia > Chitinophagales > Chitinophagaceae > Sediminibacterium. The sequence goes on along the minus strand of CANBQT010000001.1, from coordinate 123,011 downwards.
GCTTTTATAACATTACCCCAAGTATACTCAGAAGATATAGAGTCACCTGGTATCATGAAATCAAACCTGGGGATGTATCGTATTCAATTAACAGGGAATCATTACATTCCAGATAAAGAAATTGGATTACACTATCAATTGCATCGGGGAATAGGGGTGCATCAAACAAAAGCAAATCAAAAAGGACAGCCATTGAAAGTAAGTTGCTTTGTAGGAGGCCCACCGGCACACACTGTTGCTGCAGTGATGCCTTTGCCAGAGGGCATTAGCGAAATGACATTTGCTGGGGTATTAGGTGGCCGAAGATTTAGGTATACTTATGCTGATGGATTTGGAATTAGTACGGACGCTGATTTTGTAATAACCGGAGAAGTTTTTCCTGGAGACAATAAACCAGAAGGACCATTTGGAGATCATTTGGGGTATTATAGCTTAACACATTCCTTTCCTGTTTTACGAGTGCATAAAGTATATGCTAAAAAAAATGCTATCTGGCCATTTACTGTTGTAGGACGACCACCTCAAGAAGATACAAGTTTTGGAGAATTAATACATGAAATTTCTGGAGCTGCTATTCCATTAGAAGTACCAGGCCTAAAAGAAGTACATGCAGTTGACGCTGCAGGAGTGCACCCTTTGTTATTAGCTGTAGGTAGCGAAAGATACACTCCTTATTTACCTACAAAACAACCTGCAGAATTATTAACTATTGCTAATCATGTTTTAGGAACAGGTCAATTAAGTTTGGCAAAGTTTTTATTCATTACTGCTGATGATACCAATCGTGTTTCTACACATGATATAGCAGGATTCATGCAATTTTTATTAGAACGTATAGACCTTACAAGGGATGTGCATTTTTATACCAATACTACTATCGATACCTTGGATTATTCCGGAACTGGTATAAATTCAGGAAGTAAAGTAGTTTTTGCTGCCTATGGCGACCCCATTAGAAAACTAAACCATGAAATTCCATCTATATTAAATGAATTGCATGGTTTTAGAAAACCTTCCATAGCTATGCCAGGAGTTTTAATCATTGAAGGAAATCCCTATAAAGATGATGAACAAACTCAAATTGAAATAGCTTCATTAAACGAACAGCTTTCCGGGAAACTTGAACTTTTAACAGGATTTGCTTTGATTGTATTGGCAGATGATGCCAATTTTACAGCCGCTAATTTAAATAATTATTTGTGGGTTACTTATACACGTTGCAATCCATCACACGACATTCATGGTATAGCTGCTTTTACAAAACATAAACATTGGGGTTGTGATGGACCTCTCATCATTGATGCACGAATCAAACCTCATCACGCTCCACCTGTTGTAAAAGATCCGGAGATTGAAAAAAAGATAGAGCGACTTTTTGAAAAAGGAGGAAGTTTATATGGTATTCTTTCTTAATTGATTATTGAAAGGCAGCTTCTGATCCAACTTCTATCCATGTATGGTCTGCCAATAACTGCACTGAAGAAAGAAATTGTTTAAACGGACCCGCACCTCCCCATTCTTGTGGAGCTACCAAAGATAAGATATGTGAACTATCTCTTTTTTCATATAAATGATAGACCTGACCAATTTGTGGTTTGAAACTCAATTTTGCTTCATAGATCATCAAACTTAATTCTTTACGTTTCCTGATTTCCTGTGCTTGTTTTGCTAATAATTCAATTTGTTGCCTAATTTGATTTAACTGCATATTGGTTTGATCCTCCATAGCACTTAAGGCTTTGTGTTTAATCACGCCCTCTTTTGTTGGTCTGATAGCAACACTTCCTACAGAAGAAGCATAGGGAAGCACACTCATTTGTTTATGGTAGATCTCTATATTACTGAAAGGTTGAGCATCAGGATTAAATCCTGATTGTGTAATTCGCAAATACCCATTTGATAAAATCTCATGAGTTACGGTAAGGGTTTCTTTTTCAGCCTTAAAAAAAGTACACTTGATAGTAGATGCATTTAAGATATTCGCTTTGATGCTATCTGCAATTTCTTGATTTTCAAATGGACGAATTTCGTCATCCGGAACAACTTCATACTGACTATAAAATGCTTCATTTTCAATACTTACCCAGTTAATACTGATCAGTAAATGATGTCCATTATGTGTAGATTCAATTTTATAATTGCCAGACTTAGGAACGAGTCCAAATTGAAATTGGCATTTCTCCGGGAATAGTTGCCAGCTTGCCAAAAAATTATATGCTTGTACCATAGTGTTAATTACAGCAGTTGAGAGACTGCTCTTCAATACTTAACAAATTGCAAAGTTAAAGGTTGTAGGTTGGAAAAGAAAAAAGCCAATCCTCAGGATTGGCTTTGCTATTGGGTTTAATCAAATTATTTCGTTTGAAAATTTACTTGATTGTCTCCCCAAAGAAGTGATACTTTTCCTGATTTATCAATCAAAAACGTCAGTCTCTCAGAAAAACTAGGTGCTTTACTTCCCTTAACTTGAATGCGCAACACATCATCGGCTTCTTTATATTGAAATGCGCCCCACTGTTTCCATGTTTTATTGAAAATGATGGTCCATTCTCCGTTTTTTACAATACTAAAAAGGCCGTACTTGCCTGCTGCTAAGGTTTTCCCTTCTACAGAAATTTCTTTAGTAGTTTCAAAAACAGTAGCATCATTTGCCCCGGTTCGCCATACTTTTCCTTCCATTGGTTCTAAATTTTTCCCTATGGTACGACCTTTAACTGCAGGCTGACTATAACTAATAGCTATTGCAGCTCCTGATGCTAATGTTTCTGTTACTTTAGCAGGTGGGCTTGGTAGGGCGGACTTATTATCTTGTGCAAAGCTTTTTTGTGCAGAAAAAAGCCCAATTAGTAACGCAAATGCAAATATTTTTTTCATGGTGGTGATTTTAGATAAGCAATATAAAATCTTTAAAATATATAATGATTTATTTTATTTAAATGGCATTAGTTCACAATTGCAAAGTCTGGTTTACGAATCAGTTGGCTATTGTATTTATATCTTAATGCTGTATTAAATACCAGATTCCAAACATTCATATTATCTAAAGCTCGGGGGTAATAATATGCACGTAACTCCATCGTGCCAAAAACTAAGTTTTCATTTCTGGTTCGAACTCCTGCTCCAATAGAAGTATAAATATCACCCTCTGAAACTGAAGCACCAGATCTTCTTAAATAGGTAATATTGGTAAACCCGAAAGGGGCAAAACTAAAACCAAAGAATTTCCAGGTATTGTAAAATACCGATTCATAGTTTCCTGTAACTCTAGTAGAAGCTTTGATAGAAATATTATTGGTTTCAGGTAAACCATAGATGCTTGAAATACGCAAAGGGTCATTTAATTTAGTTCTTAACAATTGTGTGATACTGCCGCTGAGGAATTGACGTGTATGCCACTTGGTACCTTTTATTTTTCTAAGCTTAGTAAAATATTCAAGCCCAGTTAAAAGACTCAGGTCTTCTAACTGATTATCGCCATAATAGGTTCCGAACCTGAACAAATAGTTTATATATGAATTTTTGCGGGTAAAATAAAAACGTTGATAATCAAATCCAATATAGGGCCTTGATAAATCATTTTTGTTGGTCCATCCTGCTGTTAACGCCATAGAAAAGCCTTCAGGTACATCCTCATTTCTTCCGAAGCCATAAATGAAATTAGTATGATAGTAATCTTGTTCAAAAACAGAGAATGTTGTTAAAACAGAAGCAAGGTTAGAATAAAGATTATTGTAGATAGTTTTATTGATATTAGGAATATCATTAAAATGTCGATACAAACTTCGAAGCGAGATTAAATGCTTTCTACGATTTTGGTATTTATCTGATAAGTGTTTTTTCGCACCAATATTATATCCTACCCAACTATCGAAAATCCGGTATTCATACTTATAGTCAGATGCATACAATGAATCGCTGATATAATTGTTTCTTGTAAAACGAACTGAGGTTTCATAACCTCCAGTCCAGGTACTATACGGACTTACCAAAGGCAGGTCTGCTTTTATGAAAAGTGCCGTTTCTTCCTTACGCCCACTGTTAAAAGCTGGTTCAATATTGCTATAGCCAAGATTAACATTGATAAAAGTACCCGCGATATTTCTTTTTAAATATTCTGCACTTACTCCATAATGTGGCGTCCGATCAAGATCAATCATATTTCTAAAAGCAATACGGTCGCCAGATCCTAATAAATTGTCATCGTTCACTTCGAAATTGATCAATTTTTCGCTTCCTAGATCTGCACTTCCGCCCACTGGAAATACGTCTTTGCAAACAACAATCACGTCTACACTGTCTGAATTATGTTCAATATTTCTAACTAATATCCTGGCATCCTGTAAATAACTGATATCCCTTAAAAATCTTTCATTGTCTGCCACTAAAGCAGGGTATAAAGTATCGCCCTCAGAAAAAAAGAGATTATGCTTAATGATTTTGTCGGATGTATTAGGGTGAAGTTTAGTACCTATATCACTAAAGAAATTATCCGTTTTTACTGTATCATTCAGGGCTTTATTAAAGTCTAATTTCTCCACTATAATAGAACGAATCACTTTGCCTTTATATTTAGCAAAACTTGCTTCGTTTTTTTTAACGCCTTCCTCTACGGAGGGAAGGTCTTTGGCACTAACAGAAATGCTTTTTCCAATCTTACCCCAGACCCCTTTTTTCTTGGCTAAGAAAAAACTGTCGGTATTTTCTTTGTTCTGACCTGCAACAGTTATGGGTATTGCAAAAACAATGAAAATACCTGCAAATAGTGACAGAAAGATGGTTTTTCGAAGCATTATTATAAAGATACTTGTATAAATCTCTTTTTGTTGTTTCAGCAACTTTAATGCCGTTTATAGATGTTACTTGTAGAATTCAAAGGAAACAATTAAATTGATAAGAATTTTATAAATAGATGCAATAAATGTGTCTATTCATTGCCATAAACGAAAACAACCAATATGCAATCTTCAAGAAGACAATTTATCAGCAAAACTGCCATAGCACTTGCTGGAACGACTTTAATCCCCCGCAGTTTATTTGCGGCATCAAAGCAATCGACTGTGCTTGGTATCCAATTGTACTCCGTTAGGGATGATATGAAAACGAATCCGCTTGGAACTTTACAACAATTGGCTGCAATGGGCTATAAAAATGTAGAACATGCCAATTATTCAAATAGAAAGTTCTATGGTTATTCAGCGAAGGAATTTGTAAAAGTGCTAAACGACTTAGGTTTAAAAATGCCAAGCGGACATACTGTTATGGGGCGCAATCATTGGGATGAATCTAAAAAAGACTTTACCGATGCATGGAAATACACTGTTGAAGATGCTGCTATTTGTGGACAGAAATTTGTAATCAGTCCTTGGCTAGATGAAACGCTTCGTAAAACTTACGATGGGTTATTAACCTATATGGAAGTGTTTAATAAGTCTGGCGAATTGTGTAAAAAATCGGGGATGAAATTTGGTTATCATAACCACAATTTTGAATTTAGTTCAATGTTGAATGGTGAGAAGGTATTTGATATCATGATCAAGCATACAGATCCTAGCCTGGTTGCACAGCAATTGGATATCGGCAATATGTATGGAGTAGGAGGAAGGGCATTAGAAATTGTAAAAAAATATCCGGGACGCTTTGAACTGATGCATGTTAAAGATGAAATTGCGTCAACCGTAAAAGGTGAAATGAATGATGGTTATGATAGCACTGTATTAGGTACAGGAGTTGTTGGTGTAAAAGCAATCATCGATGAAGGAAAAAAATCTGGTGGTACTACACATTTTATCATCGAACAAGAGTCCTATCAAAATATTACACCTATTGAATCTGCTAAGCAAGATTTAGCAATCATGAAGAAATGGGGTTACTAGAACTCATGATGTAAAGCAAAAATCCCTTATCAATAAAAACTGATAGGGGATTTTTTTATGTCAGATGCTTTTCAAGCACAACAAATTCTAAGTCTTGTTTTTTGATTCCGAATTTTGTATCTGTAGGAAATTCTCTTATTTCTCCGGTTAATTGATATCCTCTTCTTTGATACCATGCTATCAGTTCCTGTCTTACAGAAATGACTGTCATCTCAATGCAAAAGATGTTATTTTTTTTTGCATAGTCTTCTGCTGCTGATAACAATTTTTTCCCAATTCCAGTAGTTTGGATGTCTGGTTTAACAGTAAGCATTCCTAAATAAAGTTTGTCTTTTTTTTCTTGTAAACTTACACATCCAATAATATGATGAGACTCATCTGATGCCTTAATGATTTTTTGGCCGGATTGATTTATTTGATCTAATAAGGTATTAGCATCTGTTCTTATCCCATCTAATAAATCTGCTTCAGTAGTCCAACCTTTCCTGGAACTATCACCCCGATAAGCACTATTAACTAGTAAAACAAGTTCTGGAATGTCCTCAGGAGTTACTATTGAAATGGCTAAATCTTTATTCATGTAATAAAGATATTTCTAAAATATTATTTAATAAAACAAAGCTTATATTTCGAATACGGGTCTAGTATTTTTTAATTCTGTAAACTGTTTTAGAGTTCGTCGAACCAGGTATTTCTTGAAGGTAACGGCAGCCTTACCACTATTACTTACGCCATTGATGCCAGCTAAACCCTGTATCGTCCATTTGAAGTTTTGTTTGTTTCTGAAATGCCAGTTTTGTTGCGTAATTTGACCAGTTGGGAAAATATAAGCATACCCATTTTTGATAATATGGTAGCTAAATGCATCCTTAGTTAGAACATTTGCCCATGAAGACATCTTTTGTAGAGTTGATGAATGTGCAGGATCAATTACATAATAATCCAAACTATCGTTTCCTTCTTCTTTTACAGGAATCATCAAGCAGACATGGTAATTCCATTTGTTGTGTAAAGTTCCAACTTCTTTTTTTAAGAAATAGCTATCAAATAACCAGGCTTTATAATGAGGGATGCCCCAATGTAACAATAGAATGGCCATTGCTTCGGCCCTGTCTTCGCAGTTGTGAATATCTGACCACAAAAAGAGGGGGTTTTTTTGAAAGAATTCGAAAATATTTGTAGCAGCTTTTTTAGAAACATACCATTCATTAACAACCTCGTCTGACAGAGAAGCATCAAAAATTGTTTTTGGTATTTGTTCAGACATATTTGTTGGTTAAAATAGGGCACTAAAAAAGCCATTTGAAAAATGGCTTTTTTAAAAGAGTTTTTCTATTAGTAAATCCAGTTGAACTGATATTCTAAAGGTGCTTTAATGCCAGACCTTTCTGCTACTTTTCTGAATCTATCTGGCAATCCCATTAAATAATCTCTACCTTTTTCTGCAGCACCATTTAATCCGCAAATATTTCCAATGTTCCATTCTTCTATCAGGGATTCCATAATATTAGTATAGTCCATGCTTGTATATACCCCAATTCTTTGAGCGGCATCACTAAAGTGCGACCAGCTGGTACTAATTTTTTCTCCCTGCTGACGAAGGAAGTGTGCAGGCATTACAATTTTTTTACGCATCATTTCTTCAAATGCTAGCATCATTTCACTTGGATCCACTTCAAAAATCTTGGTAACAAAACTTTTATAAGCTTTGGCGTGTCTCAATTCATCTGATGCAATTACCGCACAGATTTTTGACAATTGTTCATTACCATATTTCTTTGCCAGAGTAGCAGTTCTTCTATGGGAAATATTGGTAGCTAATTCCTGAAAGGAAGTGTATACAAAATTTTTATAAGGGTCAGTTGCTGTTCCAATATCCATTCCATCAGCAATTAAGTGTTGTGTGCTGATTTCCATTTGGCGCATATTAACCCTGCCTGATAAATAAATATATTTATTCAAAAGATCGCCATGTCTGTTTTCTTCTGCTGTCCACATGCGCATCCATTTACTCCAACCCTGTGGTTCTAGTTTGCTTACGCCTTCTATATCCATTAACCAGCTTTCATAAGTTGGTAGTGCTTCTTCAGTTATCAGATCGCCCACTAAAATAGCCATGTATTCATAGGGTAGTTCTTTACATTGCTCCTGTATTTCTAAGATCTCTTTAGTGAATTCAGGTTTATTGCTTTCTGGCAGGAAATCGGAGGGTTGCCAGTTCTCATCTATTTTTTTTAAGAATTGTTCTATTATATCATCAATTTTCTGACCTAAAAAGTTCATTACTTCTAAGCGAGTGGGGTTCAATTTGATGCTGCTCATTAACTATTTATGTTTTGTGAATTACTGATGGGAGGCGAAGATAAGGTTTTATACTTGCCAAATTATCGGCCTTTAAAATCAAAAGGGGTAAACAAACGCTTGTTCGTTTACCCCTTTTAGATCTGTAAGTCAATTATTTATTCTGTACTGTAGGGTAATGGTCGATGGTTTCGAATACATTACGCTTGTCTTGTTTTAGTATGGAGATAAATTTTGCTAAAGAATCAGCAAATTGTTTTTTCTCAAATAGTCGATCGTGTGAGAGTATTACAATTGTATTAGGTTGATTGGTACTCCCATCTTCAAATTTTTGATTTACTTTTTTTACCATTTCATCTGCAGACTCTTTAGGTGCCTTTTGCTTGCCCAATTGTCCCCATTCTATATCCCATCCGACGATTTTAAAACCCATCTTGTCTAATTTAACAATGAGTGGGTTTTCTGCTTTTTGTCCAGAGATAATACCGTTAGATGCCCAGGTATTATTTCCTGGAAGGCGAATGATCTTAACAGGAACTTTCAATTCTTTTTCGTTTCTCAAAAAGTCATTATAAGCACTATCTGTCATGGCAGGAGAGTAGAATTTACTATACTTATCGTTAAAGCCGTGACTAAAACTATGATTTGCCAATAAGAATTGAGGATAATCACTTCTTATACTATCAATGATCCTTTTTTTCCATGGTCCAACTTGGTTAAAGCCTACTCCAAAGAATGTGGCTTTAATACCTTGCTCACGAAAAACAGTTTTGCAATTAACAGTTCCCGGAGGTTGAGGAGAATCGTCCCAGGTTAAATAAATATATCTCTTGGAGCTATCTAATTTAATTACTGAGCCTGGTAGGGGCTTAGCGTTTGCCAAATTGGTGGAATCCTTGGCTGCTTTATTTTCTGAGCCATTGTTTTTACAGGCTCCTAACAAAACAAAAACTGCCAATAGGCCTGTAATGAGATTATTTTTCATTCAACTGATTTTGCCAAAAGTAATGCCGCATAAGTTCTAAACCCTGCTGTTTTTATTCATAGGATGTTAATAAAGTGAAGAGATAGGAGTGAAAAGATAAGAGTGAAAAGATAAGAGTCATAATTATTTGCTCATTAGCTAAAATAGAAAAACCCAAGGTTTTAGCCTTGGGTTTTATTTGTAAAGAACGATTCTTCATTCTTCATTCTTCACTCTTATCTCTTCACTTAATTAGTATCTGTATGCGTCTGCCTTAAATGGTCCAACTTTAGGAATACCTAAATAAGCAGCCTGAGCATCTGTTAATTCATCCAATACTGCTCCAACTTTTGCAAGGTGTAATCGTGCTACCTTTTCATCTAAATGTTTTGGTAATACATACACTTTGTTCTCATAGTTTTTGTAGTTATTCCATAATTCAATCTGAGCCAAAGTTTGGTTAGAGAAAGAGTTACTCATAACAAATGAAGGATGACCTGTAGCGCAACCCAAATTCACCAAACGACCTTCAGCTAATAAAATGATGTCTTTTCCTTCAATAGTATACAAATCAACCTGTGGTTTGATAGTGTCTTTGGTATGACCATAATTTGTATTCAACCATGCTACGTCAATCTCGATATCAAAGTGACCGATATTACAAACGATTGCCTTGTCTTTCATTGAACGGAAATGTTTTTCTGTAATCAAATCGCGACAACCTGATGCTGTTACTACAATGTCAGCTTCTTTAACAGCTTCTGCCATTGGTTTAACTTCAAATCCCTCCATTGCTGCTTGTAAAGCACAAATCGGATCGATTTCAGTTACAATCACGCGGCAACCAGCACCTTTTAAAGAAAGTGCTGAACCTTTACCCACATCACCATAACCACCAACAACAGCAACCTTGCCAGCCATCATTACATCAGTAGCTCTGCGAATCGCATCAACTAAAGATTCCTGACAACCATACTTGTTATCGAATTTAGATTTAGTAACAGAATCGTTTACGTTAATTGCAGGAATAGGTAGAGTGCCTTTTGCCATACGCTCGTACAAGCGGTGAACACCTGTAGTTGTTTCTTCTGATAAACCTTTAATATGTTGTACAAACTCTGGATATTTATCAAAAACCATATTAGTTAAATCTCCACCATCATCTAAGATCATATTCAAAGGGCGATCAGCACCACCAAAGAATAAGGTTTGCTCAATACACCAATCAGCTTCTTCTTGAGATTGTCCTTTCCATGCGAATACACCAATTCCTGCAGCAGCAATGGCAGCAGCAGCCTGGTCTTGTGTAGAGAAGATATTGCAAGAGCTCCATTTTACTTCAGCACCCAAAGCAACCAGGGTTTCAATTAAAACTGCAGTTTGGATGGTCATGTGTAAACAACCTGCAATACGAGCGCCCTTCAAAGGTTGATTGGCACCATACTCAGCACGTAGAGACATAAGACCTGGCATTTCAGCTTCGGCCAAACGTATTTCTTTGCGGCCCCAATCGGCCAAAGTAATATCAGCTACTTTATATGGTAAGCTGAAATCGATAGATGAAGTTAGAGTTGACATAGTTTCTTTTTTATGAAGCGCAAATGTAGTTTGATAGAATAGAATACTAGTTATCTTCTTATTTTTTAGGATATAATTACAATTTAATTGTAATTTGTAGAATATATAAGCATATTTCAATGGCAAAACCAATCAAAACAGCTGATTCTACTACGGCAACGATAGATCTTGATACGAAAGACCTGGCGATACTTCGATTATTACAACAAAATGCGCGGGCTACCGTAAAAGAGATTGCTGCTCAAGTGCATCTTAGTACTACTCCCGTTCACGAAAGAATCAAGCGGATGGAAGAGTCTGGAGTGATAAAACAGTATGCCACATTAGTGGATCATACCAAAGTAAAAAAGGGGTTGATGGTGATTTGTTATGTTTCTTTAAAACAACACAATAAAAATGCCGGCGCCAAATTTATCAAGAGCATTCAGGAAATGAATGAAGTAATTGAATGCTATAATATATCAGGTGAATTTGACTTTATGTTGAAAGTAGTGGAGGAAAGTATGGATGCTTACTATGATTTTCATGTAAACAAATTAAGTCAGGCAGAAAATATAGGACATGTTCAAAGTGTATTTGTAATGGGCATCATCAAACAAACTCATATGTTGGTTCATTAAGCAGGAGCCTTCACAATTTTTGCTTTTTTCTTTTCTATGAATTTTTTGTTCAGCCAATTGGTAAGGCATGCACTGCCGCCACCAACTATTGCACCCATCATTACATCAGAAGGGTAGTGCTGTCCTAAATATAATCTACTATACCCAACAGCAGTTGCCCAGGTAAAGGCTGGTAATGCTACATACCATTTTGGGTAAGCCAAATAGATGGAAGTGGCAGTAGTAAAAGCAAAAGCGGTATGTCCGGATGGCATCGATTTTCCTGTTTCTTCAATCTTGTTAGGAAATACATCCAATGGGTATTTTACAAATGGTCTGTCTCTATTGATGGATACTTTCATTACTTCAGCGATTGCCGCTGTTATGATGATCGACTCTGCTAGTTTAAATGAATTCTTTTTGAGATTTTGATCCTGATTAATTAAAGATACCGCAAACATACTGATAGGTGCTGCCACGCAAAGAGGTTCAGCTGTGGATGAGATACCCTTCCAAGTAGTACTATTTGGGTTACTTGGATTAATTTGTTTCAACAAATTAATATCCCAATTCTGAGCATGTATTTGATTACAAAAAAATAAACAGGATACAAAAAAAAATGAAAGTACAGTTGTCTTTAAGATTGAATGCATCTAGAAATTTTTTGAATTTTGAATTTTGAATTTTTAATTCAGATTTGCCAAGCTTTCCTCAATTGTCTTAATCCGCGCAGCTGCGTCAGATTGTTTTTTTCTCTCTAATTCCACCACTTCTGGTTTTGCATTTTGTACAAAACGTTCATTCGATAATTTAATAGTAACACTTTGCAGGAATTTTGTTTGATATTCTAAATCCTTCAATAACTCAGCCTTTAAAGTGGTGGCATCTAGTACCTTTTCTGTCTCGATAAAGAATTTATCTTTTTCAATGGCAACAACAATACTATTAGCAATTGATTCTGCGGTAAAGCTTGTTTGATCTGCATTTACCTGCTTAGCTAGTATTTTTTCAATCGCTTGATAACTGCTGATATTTTCGGTTTGAATATGCAGTTTGATGGTTTCTTTTGGCTTTAACTGATTTTTATTTCTTGCATCCCTCAAGGCAGAAATTACATTCTTAAGTAATTCTCCAGCATTTGTGATGTCTTCATTTACAGCTTTGATTGATTGATTTTGTTTTACACAGAGGTCGTCGCTTTGCTCATTTAATAAGTGATAAATTTCTTCTGTTATAAAAGGAACAAATGGGTGTAATATCTGCATCAATTCTTCAAAATAAGAAACTGTTCTTTGGTAAACTTCTTTATCAATGGGTTGTTCAAATCCTGGCTTGATCCATTCTAAATACCAGCTACAAAAATCATCCCATACCAACGAATAGATGATTTTTAAAGCTTCACTCAATCTGAATTGCTGCATCAGGATTTCAACCTCAGCTTTAACGGTATTGAGTCTGTTTTCAAACCAATTAATTGCAAAATCATTTTTCAGATCAGCGCCCAGATCAGCTTGACGGACTTCCCACATTTTCAATAATTTTAATGCATTCCACATTTTATTATTGAAATTCCTTCCTTGTTCTAAAGATGATTCATCAAATAAAAGATCATTACCCGCTGGTGAGGCGATCATGATTCCAAATCTTACCGCATCAGCACCATATTGATCAATCAATCCAAGAAGATCAGGTGAATTACCTAAACTCTTACTCATTTTTCTGCCTTGCTTATCTCTTACGATTCCTGTAAAATAAACATCGCTAAATGGTTTTTCTCCTTGGTATTCATAACCGGCCATGATCATACGGGCCACCCAGAAGAAAATGATCTCAGGGGCTGTTACAAGTGTATTAGTAGGGTAATAATATTTAACTTCTGCATTTCCTGGATTTGATAAACCCTTGAATACTTCAAATGGCCATAGCCAGCTCGAGAACCAGGTATCTAAGCAGTCTTCATCCTGCTTAATATCTTCAATTTTTACTTTTGAATTTTTACTTTTGAATTTTTCAAATGCTTCTTCTAAAGAATGTGCTACTACGAAACTGCCATCTTCTAAATAATATGCTGGAATCCTGTGTCCCCACCAAAGCTGGCGACTAATACACCAATCCTTAATATTCTCCATCCAGTGGCGATAGAGGTTTTTAAATTTCGCTGGATGAAAATTAATTTCATCATCCATCACAGCTTTCAATGCAGGTTCTGAAATAGCTTTCATACTTACCCACCATTGTAAACTTAATCTTGATTCCACCACCACATCAGTTCTTTCGCTAAAGCCTACTTGGTTGGTGTAATCTTCAATCTTAACCAAATTGCCTGCAGATTCTAATTCAGGGATAATTTTTTTGCGAACTTCAAACCTGTCTTCACCGATGAAGATTTGTGCTGCTTCGCTCATCGTTCCATCATCGTTCATCGTATCGATAATGTCTAGTTGGTATTTTTGTCCTAATTGATAATCATTAATATCATGTGCTGGTGTTACTTTTAAAGCGCCAGTACCAAAATCAACTTCCACATATTCGTCAGGGATAATTGGAATTCTTCGATTGATTAAAGGAACATAAGCAAACTTTCCATGTAAATGTTTGAAACGTTCATCATTAGGGTTTACACAAATGGCAGTATCACCCATAATGGTTTCTGGTCGAACTGTAGCGATTGTAATAAATTCGTGATGCGATTCTGAACCAGTATCAATTCTGTAGCGTATATAATATAATTTGCTCTGCACCTCTTTGTAAATAACTTCTTCGTCACTCAAAGCGGTCTTTGCACGTACATCCCAATTAATCATTCTTTTGCCCCTGTAAATATGTCCCTTAGCATAGAGGTCATTAAAAACTTTGATCACAGATTGGTAATAATCCTGATCCATGGTAAAAGAGGTACGATCCCAATCCAAACTGCATCCCAGTTTGCGCAATTGTTGTAATATAATGCCTCCATATTTTTCTTTCCACTCCCAGGCATAACCCAAAAACTCATCTCTTGAAAGAGAAGATTTGGCAATTCCCCTTTCACGAAGCATGGCTACTACTTTTGCTTCTGTAGCTATGGATGCATGGTCGGTACCCGGAACCCAACAGGCATTTTTGCCAGTCATTCTGGCTCTACGAACCAATATATCTTGAATTGAATTATTCAGGCAATGACCCATGTGCAATACTCCCGTAACATTAGGAGGAGGGATTACCACGGTGTAAGGATCGCGTTCGTCAGGCTTACTGCTGAAATATCCTTTATCTAACCAATGGGCATACCATTTTGTTTCAACTTCTGTTGGTATATAATTCTTACTCAGTTCCATGCTTGCAGCTTCATTTTAATAGTTTGCAAAGGTAAGGAAAAGGGGGGTGGCTAAAAAGGGAAAGTCTGCTCAATGGCAGACTTTCCTGTATTTCATTAAAATGTATTTAAAATTACCACATCATACTATTCTCAAGTAACTCATTCGTGGAGATATCTACTTTTTTCCCATCCTCATCTTGTTCATTTTCTGATGAGATGGCACATTTTCCAGCCATGACTACTGCTGAACTGCATGTTTTTCCTGTATTTTTTACCCCTTTACATATGGTTTCTATTGCTTCTCTTCTGTTATTTGCACAGCCGGCTAATAACAGGATGATAAGAATAAATAAGATGGGTCTCATATTAGTTGGTTGACTGTTCAAAATTAATAGTTAGGATCAAATCATCTTGTTAATAGATGTTAATTATAGCTAACGCATCAATAAATAAATTGTTACATCTTTCTGAATATTATTATTTGTAGCGGAAAGGTTCATTTTATTACAGCCGTTTAACTAATTTTCTTAGTTTTAGGTATTAACAGCCTTTGTTTGTTAGGGTATGAAATGGACAACTGATATTGAAAAACAATCATTAATAGATAGGACTGAATGCGTTTTGCGGTAGTAGATATAGAAACAACAGGTGGGTTCCCCGAACAACATGGGATTACTGAGATAGCCATTGTATTAATGGATGGAAAGGAAATAGAAGGGAAATACGCAACACTTGTAAACCCCCACCAACCAATTCCGCCATTTATTGCAAACATGACCGGGATTTCTGATGCCATGGTTGCGAAGGCACCTTCATTTGAGCTGGTTGCTGAAAAGATCAATGAACTTTTACAGGGACGGATTTTTGTGGCGCATAATGTTAATTTTGATTTTTCATTTGTAAAATATCATTTACAACAAGCAGGATTCCATTTACAAACTCCTAAACTTTGTACTATTCGAATGAGTAGAAAAGTTTTTCCAGGATTTCGGAAGTATGGACTAGGACACTTAACTAGAGAACTTGGTATAAGAATCGAAGATAGGCATAGAGCCGGAGGTGATGCATTAGCTACCGCTCAGGTTATGCAATTGATACAAGAAAAAGATGGCCTGCATGTAATCAAAGACATGCTAAAAAAAGAAAACCGGATGCAAATATTGCCTCCAAACCTACCTGAGCAACAGGTTAAAGATTTGCCTAAAGAACCAGGTGTTTATTATTTTAAAGATGTGAAGGGAAAAGTGATCTATGTTGGTAAAGCAAAGTGTTTACAAAAAAGAGTAGTGAGTCATTTTACAGGGTTAGATATCAGCAAAAAAAGACAAGATTTTCTGAGAAGTATTTATTCTATAAGTTTTCAGGTGTGTCCAACTGAATTTGCTGCGTCTCTATTAGAAAGTGTGGAGATCAAAAGATTATGGCCTATTCATAATAAGAGCCAAAAGAGATATGAGCAACTTTGGGGAATCTATCATTTCGAAGACAGTCGTGGATATTTTCGTTTGGCCATTGATAAAAAGGTAAAACATACTCAACCAATTGCAAGTTTTTCAATGCTTGCTGATGCGCACAGAATGTTATGGAAATTGGTAAGGGATTTTCAGCTGCATCCAGTTCTCTGTTTTCTTGATCAATCTACTTTAGAGGAGTATCCTGATACGGATGAATATAATCTATCCGTTATGTCAGCTATTCATTGGATCCAATCTAAGAAGGAAACTTATTTGATTCGTGAAAAAAATAATTGCGTGTTAATAGAAGAAGGACGGTTTTACGGGATGGGCTCTATTGATAAACAATTTGAAATTACTGAATTAAACGAAATAAAATCTTTTTTAACCGAGTATCCAGAGAATGAAGTCATCAAATCGATGATACGAAATTTTGTGGAAAGATATCCAGCTAAAGTAATCAAGATTGCTTGATTTTTTGAATCATATTTGATTTTTATATTGTTAATATCTTCTTTTTTTTCTTTTCCAATCAAGCACCTACATTCGCATCCCCTAAAGAATTTTTCTACTGGTTAATTTTAATATTATGATTGCTTTTGCTCCTTTAATTGCTTCCAAATTAAACATACGTGTGAACCAGGTGGAGGCTGTTCTTGAATTACTAAGCGAGGCCGCTACTATCCCTTTTATTGCTCGGTACAGGAAGGATAAAACCGGAGGCTTGGATGAAGTACAAATTCAAAATATACAAGATGAATCGAAATCATTAAAGGAGTTTTTTGAAAGAAAAACATTTATTGGAAAAACTATTACCGAGCAGGAAAAAATGACTGAAGCCATTCAAAATAAATTGAATGCTGCAACTTCATTGTCGGAACTGGAAGATATCTATTTGCCTTTTAAACCAAAAAGAAAAACAAAAGCCCAAACTGCAAGAGAGAATGGCTTGGAACCATTGGCCATTTTTATTCAACTTCAAAATAAGGAGAGTGTATTGGCATATGCTGAAACGTTCATCAATGAAAAAGTATTAACTGTTGAAGATGCTTTACAAGGAGCCAGAGATATTATTGCTGAAACTATCAACGAAGATGCGCAGGTGAGGGCTAAAATGAGAAAGTATTTTGAAGATCGAGCACTTTTGCAAAGTAAAGTTTTAACTGGAAAGGAATCTGAAGGAATTAAGTATAAAGACTATTTTGACTTTACCGAACCTATACATAAAATTCCTTCTCATAGAATTCTTGCTGTGCTAAGAGGGTTTTTAGAAGGTTTTCTTAGAATGAGCATCTTGCCAGTTGAGGAAGAATCTCTAGCATTGATTGAAACAATGTATATAAAGGGAATGACTGAATCGGGAGAACAAATTAAAAGGGCGATCAAAGATGCCTATCGTAGATTATTGCAACCAAGTTTGGAGTCGGAATTTAGAACTGCTTTAAAACAAAAAGCTGATGAAGAAGCGATTGCTGTTTTTGCTGAAAACCTTCGACAATTGTTATTGAGTTCTCCACTTGGCAGTAAAAAAATATTAGCGATAGACCCGGGTTACAGAACTGGTTGCAAAGTAGTTTGTTTAGACGAAAAAGGTGAGTTGCAAAAAACAGATCTTATTTATATACATGAAACAAACAGACTTTTAGACGGAGAGTATAAAATAAAAGAACTGGTAAAGCAATATCATATTGAGGTTTTTGCTATTGGTGATGGTACAGCTGGAAGAGAAACTGAACAGTTTATTAAAAAAATGCAGTTAGGGCTTCCTATATTTCTTGTTAATGAAGATGGGGCATCCATCTATTCAGCGTCTGAAATTGCCAGAGAAGAATTCCCTGAACAAGATATTACAGTGAGAGGAGCTGTGAGTATTGGAAGACGTTTAATGGATCCACTTGCTGAATTAGTAAAAATTGATCCTAAGAGTATTGGGGTAGGGCAGTATCAGCACGACGTTAATCAGTTTAGGCTTAAAGAAAAGTTAGATCAAACAGTTGTGAGTTGTGTGAATAGTGTAGGCGTGAATTTGAATACTGCGAGTAAACATTTGTTAAGTTATGTAAGTGGAATAGGATCAGGCTTAGCAGAAAATATAGTACGGTATCGCTCTGAGATTGGCATGTTTGCTGATAGAACTCAATTATTAAAAGTTACACGTTTAGGAGGAAAGGCTTTTGAGCAATGTGCTGGTTTCTTGCGTATTCCAAATGGTATGAATCCCTTAGATCAAAGTGCAGTTCATCCAGAAGCATACCCTGTGATTGAACAGATGGCGAAAGATCTTAACATTGAGATTAAATCTTTAATTGCCAACGAAACACTCTTAAACAAAATAGATCCCAGGAAATACGTGTCAGAACAATTGGGCGAATTAACTATAAAAGATGTGTTGAATGAATTGAAAAAGCCAGGTTTGGATCCAAGGTCAGAATTAGAAGAATTTGAGTATGCAAGCATTTACAAGATTGAAGACGTTCAAGTGGGGATGATTGTGCCTGGAGTAGTTACGAATATCACCAGATTCGGGGCATTTGTTGATATAGGTGTGAAACAAGATGGTTTGGTACATGTTAGTGAAATTGCACATCAATACATCACAGATCCAAATGAGCTCTTGAAATTAAATGATAAAGTACAAGTGAAAGTAATGGAAGTAGATATTGCTCGTAAGAGAATAGCACTTTCGATTAAACAAACAAAAGATGCACCTTCCAAAGAATATAAAACCAATCGAATAAATACGTCTCAAAATGCTAAACCCTCTCCCAAAAAGGAGCAGGATTTAGCAGATTTAAGTGTTAACGATGCCTTGGCTTTATTAAAGAAAAAGTTCGGAAAGTAATTTATCGGTTATAAAATCTCCAATTGGTTTTATAATCTTTCTTTAAATCTTGTTTTAATAAAATGGCTCTCACCATTTCAACGGGCATATTGTTTTCTTTAAGAATGGCATCATGAAATTGTTTATATGACATCTTTTTGCTATCAACTAATTCCTTTTTTAATTCATAAAATTGAAATGCTCCTGTCATATAAGCCAATTGGTATAGCGGACCATAACCACCCGTAAAAGATCTTCTTACTTCTCCTTCTGCATTAGCACGTTCATGCCCAACTCTGTTTACCAAAAAATCGATGCATTCCTGCGGTGTCCAATTGCCTAAATGATAATTTAAAGAAAATATAATTCTTGCGCAACGATGCATTCTCCAAAATAACATGCCCACCTTATCTTCAGGTGATCTAGGGAAATTCATATCCCATAAAATAAATTCCCAGTATAGCGACCAACCTTCAGTCCAAAATGGTGTAAAATAATTTCTATAGGGTTTGTATCTGTCATTCATAAAACCTTGTAAATGATGCCCCGCAATTAATTCATGATGAACTGTAGCTCTGGAAAAGTGTGGATTATTCCCCCTCATGCTCATCAATTTAGCATCTTCATCCATGGTATTTGTTGGATAGGAGATCATCAATTGTTCGCCACCTAAAAAAAAGGGACTAACCAATTGTTGTTTTGGAGACATCATGACCATTCTCCAGGTTTCTTCAGCAATAGGGGGTATGGTAACTAAATCATTTTTTTTAATAAAATCAATGGACTGATTATACAGATCCATGATCATTTCTGGTTGCTTTCCAACGGGTACAAAGCTATTTTTTACTTTCTCCAAAGCAGCTTTCCAGTCATTCCCAAATCCCATTTCATTTGATGCTTTCAGCATTTCGGCATCACACCACGCAAACTCTTTGTTTGCAATATCTACCAATTCTTCTGGGGTATAATTGATCATTTCAAATTGCAGTTGTCTCATTAATTCCTCTCTGCCAATTGGAGTACCTACAATACCACTGGCATCAGGTTTTTGAAGACTTTCTTTATTTCCTTTGCTTTTTAAAAGCAATGCATATGCGCTTAACGATGAGTCCAAGTTTTTATAAGGTTGTTGCATCCAATAGGTGAATTCAGGGTCGTAACCATAATAAAAATCAAAGACCGATTTTAACGCCTGTTTCAGGCCAGTTGCCGTAGCTTCTGCTCTGATAGCAATTTTTAAATCGATATTTTCTGCGCTAATAATTTTTGAACTTAAATTTTGAATTTGTTTTTGCCATTCGGATAACTGTTTCGACAAGTCAATACTATTAACATGAGCACCTCTTCTTCGGATTTTTTCTAACTCGTAAATACCGGCGGCAAAGGGGAAATAGGGGCTAACTTGTTGAAACTCTTTTTCCTCTTTATCTAACAGGAAAAGTTCATTACTGATTTGCCGTTTTAGCAATAAATAATCAACTTTTGAATCTGTTTTCATTTTTTCGAAATTCAAAGATTCTAATTGGGTTAAATAATCTTTATTAAATGCCATGAAACGTATTCTACGTTCTGGAGAATTTGTGATTGTATAAAACCTGGATAAACTTCCTTTGTCTGCTTCATATTGTTGCATTAAAGGTTGAACTTCACTAGTTTGGTAATAACTATCTGTAGATTTACCTGATTGTCCATACACTATTGAGAATGATAAAATAAGAAAACCCGATAGAAGAATTATTGCTTTTCCCTTCATAAAAGTTAATTTGTATGAATATACAAAATTATAAATCCTATAAATTCCTATTTTTAAACAAATTATATCATGAAAAATTCTATCTTCTTTTTCTTCTTATGCATATCTTTTTTTACTTCTGCACAGGACAAATCAAATCCTCTTATAAAAGGATTCGGTGCTGTTTATAATGTTCCTTTTGCCATTGAAAAGCCTGATCCCACATTTAATTACAAAATATTGGTTGATGTGAATACACCGAGTGAAAAACCTGAATTGGTAAATGAGGGTATAGAAACAGTTGCGAAAATTTTAAATCTTCACATATTGGGAGGTGTTCCGGAAAAGAACATGCAGGTAGTTTTGGTTGTTCATGGTGCTGCTGCATTTAATTTAGTGAACAATGAAGCCTATAAGCTAAAATTTGCGGTAGACAATCCTAATTTGCCTTTAATCACAGCATTGAGTAATGCAGGAGTGAAAATTTTCGTTTGCGGACAAACAATATTCAAGAGAAATATCGATCACCTGCAGTTAGCCCCCGAAGTTACAGTGGCCTTATCTGCTATTACCACCATTACAAATTATGCCATGAAAGGGTATACCGTATTGAAATATTAGTGTTGTTAGCTAAAATATCTTAAATTTATAATGTGTATTGAAGTCAGTTTCTAACTCGATATGTTTAATTGAATCACGGTATGGTGGAGCAGCTTATTGATAAAGAATTTTTTAAAAAAGGGGTATTTCTTGAAAACTCCCTGGCATTTGTGCATCTGATAGAGTTGACTAATCAACTTTTTGAAACTTCATTCCTTTCTATTTGTAGTAAGGAAAATACAAAACTTGACTTTCATCATCTTCAGGGAATTGCGTTTGATGATTTACCCAATACTAATCCATTTGCCAATTATTGTTCAAGTAAAAAAGATGTTTTAATTTTTTCGGGGCTCAATAAAACAGATTTATTTGAGACCGAAAATTTACAATATCCTTATTCGGATTTTCTATTTTATTGCGGAATTCCATTAAGAAACTTGCAAGGAGATTTTATTGGGATTTTTGAAATCGCTGATTTCTCTGAAAGGAAATTCACTGATAAACAAATAACAAGTCTGAGATTAATTGCAAATCAGATAAACGAAATACTTTCTAATTATTTAGTACCTAACAAAAAACAAAACTTGATCAACGAAGTTGTTGATATTACAAGGATTGAAAAAGCTGAATTTGAAGCTAAAGAAAGCGAAAATAATCTGTTAACTATATTTAATAATGCCCCAACCGCTATGTTAATTGCCAGGCCAACTGATGGCTTGATCATAATGGTAAACAAAGAACTTCAAAGTTTAGCAGAGGCAGATGCGGTTGATTTAATTGGAATGTATACTACAGATTTTTATGCATACAATTTTGAAAGAGATCTTTTCTTTTCAATCTTGACTGAAAAGGGCTCAGTCAAAAATCTGGAGTTAAGAATTAAGAAAAAAGATGGCACTATTGCTAACTGCTTAGTTTCTTCTGAAAAAATTATTTGGAAGGGGGAGCAAATGTTACTTTCTGGCTTTATTGATATTTCTGAAAGAAAAAAATCTGAATCGTTATTAATACAAAATGAAGAAAGATTTCGTTCATTGTATAATCGAACACCTGTTATGCTCCACTCTTTAAATCAGAATGGAGATTTTGTTAGTGTAAGTGATTATTGGTTAGCTAAACTTGGTTACCAACGGATGCAAATAATTGGGAAAAATATAAGTGATTTTTTTACTAAGGCATCATTTAAGGATTCTCTAAAAATTCGAATTCCGGAATTAAATAAAAGAGGATATGATTTTGATATTCCTTATCAGGTGATCAAGCGAAATGGGGAACTAATGGATGTGCTGGTTTCTACAATAATAGAAAGATCACCTGACCAAAATGAAATCAGATATTTGGCAGTAATGCAAGACATTACCGAGAGGAAGAAGGTGGATGAGGCGTTACAACAGTCGGAAGATAATTTAAGGACCATTTTTGAGAATACAAATGTTGGATATGCTTTATTGGATGCAGATCTCTTTATTGTTTCTTTCAATTCCATGATGCAAAAATTTGCACAGGAAGATTTGCATAAAACGCTGTATTTACATACTTTTTCAATACTCTATTTTGCAGAGGCCAGACAAGCCAGTTTATCCCAGGCGTTAAAGTCGGTATTGAAAGGAGAAACGATTACCTATGAAATTAATTATGTGCAACCTGATGGTTCAGACAGGTGGTACAAAATGAATATGTTCCCTGTTTTTAATAAAAAATCTGTCGCTTCTGGGATTGTAATGGCAATAGAGGATATTAATGAATCAAAACTAAAAGAATTACATCTCAGTAAGGTTGTAAAAGAAATTACTGATTACAAATTAGCATTGGATGAATCGTCCATTGTAATCATTACTGATGAACATGGAATCATTACCTATGCCAATGAGAATTGTTTAAAAGCAACTGAATACTCTCTAGATGAGATTTTAGGGAAAGATTTTAACTTTTTGGACTCAGGTTACCATAGTAAGGAATTCTTTACAGAGATGTGGGATACGATACAGAGCGGTAAGATTTGGAAAGGGGAGATAAGAAATAAAAGTAATAGTGAACACTATTTCTGGGTAGATTGTACTATTGTACCTTTTGTAGATATCAATAAAAAATTATACCAATACATTGCTATACAAAGAGATATTACACAAACCAAAAATGCGGAGTTTGAGTTAAACAAATCATTTAGTTTAGTAAATGAACAAAACAAGCGTTTGCTTAATTTTTCATATATCGTTTCTCATAATCTTCGCTCACACACAAGTAATATCATTTCTATTCTAAATTTCCTTGAGAAAGAAGATACGGTTGCAGAGAAAAGTGAATTATTACAACATTTAAAACGTGTATCACTTTCTTTGAATGATACTCTTTATAATTTGAATGAGGTTGTTTCAATCAGGAACAACATGAATATGGTAATTGAACCACTAAATTTAAGAGAATATATACTACAAGCCCTTGGTGTTTTGAGCGAACAGATCATACAAAAAAATGTACATATAGAAAATGCTGTTCCTGAAAACACATTAGTGAATTATAACCCAGCATATTTAGAAAGTGTAGTATTAAATTTCATTTCAAATGCAATCAAATATAGCTCCCCCAATCGACAACCTCAAGTAGAACTTTCTATTTATTATGAATACGAAAGCATGATACTTAAAGTTAGTGACAATGGAATCGGGATAGATATGAAGAAGAATGGAGACAAACTTTTCGGGATGTATAAAACATTTAATAATAATCCTGATGCAAGAGGTATTGGTCTATTCATTACCAAAAACCAGATTGATGCAATGGGTGGAAAAGTAGAAGTGGAAAGCGAACTTGGTAAAGGCACTACTTTTAAAATTTACTTCTCAAAATAGATCTTGCATAAAAAAAAGCGTTCAAGGAATTCATTGAACGCTTTTTTTATTTGATAAAAAACTAAAAATCAAATTTAATTCCCTGAGCTAATGGTAATTTATCACTCCAGTTAATAGTATTGGTTTGTCTGCGCATATAAGCTTTCCATGCATCACTACCGCTTTCTCTGCCACCTCCCGTTTCTTTCTCTCCACCAAATGCACCTCCAATTTCTGCACCACTGGTGCCAATATTTACATTTGCAATTCCGCAATCACTTCCGGTTTGTGATAAGAATTTTTCAGCCTCACGCATATTTAAAGTCATGATGGCAGAAGACAAACCTTGTGGAACCCCATTTTGAATTGCAATGGCCTCTTCAAGTGTGCTATATTTCATCAAATATAATATGGGAGCAAAAGTTTCGTGTTGAACAATTGAATAATGGTTTTTTGCTTCCGCAATACATGGTTTTACATAGCATCCACTTTCAAATCCTGATCCAGAAAGTACAGCGCCTTCTACAATAAATTCACAGCCTTGTTTTTTTCCTTCCTCAATTGCTTGCAAATACATATTTACAGCGTCTTTATCAATCAATGGGCCCATATGATTATTTGAATCTAATGGATCTCCAATTTTTATCTGGTGATAAGCTTTCACCAGTTTTTCCTTAAACTGATCATATACTTTTTCGTGTATAATCAATCTTCTGGTACTGGTACATCTTTGACCAGCAGTTCCCACTGCTCCAAAAACCGCTCCAATCAAAGACATATCTAAGTCTGCGTGTTCTGAAATGATAATGGCATTGTTGCCTCCTAATTCCAAAATACTTTTTCCTAATCTTGCACCCACAGCTGCGCTTACTGCCTTTCCCATTCTGGTACTGCCTGTAGCGGAAATCAAGGAAATCCTTTCATCGTTACTCATCCATTCGCCCAAATCTCTGCCTCCCTGTACAAGACAATTTACACCTTCCGGTACATTGTTTCTTGTAAAGACTTCTTTAATAATTTCAAATATGGCAACACCACAAATAGGTGTCTTTTCGCTTGGCTTCCATACGGTAGTATTTCCACAAACCCATGCTAAAGCAGCATTCCAGCTCCAAACAGCCACTGGAAAATTAAAGGCTGATATAATTCCAACAATACCCAAAGGATGCCATTGTTCATACATTCTATGAGAAGGTCTTTCACTATGCATGGTTAAACCATAGAGTTGTCGAGAGAGTCCCACTGCGAAATCACATATGTCGATCATTTCTTGAACTTCGCCGAGCCCTTCCTGTAAACTTTTTCCCATCTCATAACTTACAAGTTTACCAAGCGCCGCCTTATTTTCTCTTAATGCATCACCAACCTGACGAACAATTTCGCCACGTTTAGGTGCTGGCCAATTACGCCATTCTTTAAATGCTTCCTGGGATATAGCAATTAATTTTTCATATTCTTCTTTTCCTGTGCTACTAACCGAGGCAATTAATTCGCCATTAACTGGAGAAAAAGATTGAATTACAGGGCCATTACTTTCCATCCATTTAGTGCCAGTTGATACGCCATCATTTTTGGGAAATATTCTGAGTTCTTGTAGAAAGTCCATACAATAAATTTTGCCAAAGGTAGGGATTGGCGGACTTCTATAACAGATTACTAAGTGTAAATCCAGGTCTTATCTTTGTGAAAGTTCTAATAGCTGATCATATACGAAGCTATAACTACTTCCTATAGGGATCTCTTTTCCAGCAACCATTAATTTGGTTTTGCTGAATTTTTCAATTTTATTCATGGGAACAATAAAAGATCGGTGAACCCTAACAAAATCCCTTACTGGTAACCTTTCTTGTATACTTTTTAAAGTCATTAAGGTTAAAACCGGATTAGGCTTAATGTACAGTTTTATATAATCATCAAGGGCTTCGATAAGCTCTATGTCTTTTAAGTTAATTTTCATTATTTCGTAATTGACTTTTACGAAAATCGAATTCAATTGCAATTCCTGAGAACTTAAAAATTCTATATATTCTTTCGATTTATAAACTGCTTTTAAAAATCGATCATATTCAAATGGTTTTAAAAGATAGTCTACCGCATCTACATTAAATCCGTCTACGGCAAAATCTTTATATGCAGTTGTAAAAATGACTAATGGTTTTTCTTGTAAACTTTTATAGAATTGTAAACCATTTACATCTGGCATTTGTATATCAAGGAATAATAAATCTACTTTGTTTTGTGAAAGCCAAATTTTTGCTTCATCGGTATTGGTAAATACTTTATCTAATTGAAGAAATGAAATCTTTCCACAATATTCGTTGATAAGTTGAAGGGCTAAGGGCTCATCATCAATTGCAATACAATGGATCATGATAGTTTGATTTCTAAGTGAACATTATAATGATTATCCTGAACAAAATGTGTTAGCAAATGGTTGTCTGGATACATCAATTCTAATCGTCTTTTTACATTGTTAATACCAATCCCCGTGTTCTCAAGCATATTGTTTTCTGATGGAATTATATCATTGCTTACATCAAATACAATACTGTTTTCTAATGCCACAAGATTTATTTCAATGGTAGATGAATGCTTGGTGCTGATGCCATATTTAAATGCATTTTCTACAAAGGGGATAAATAGCAGTGGGGCAATAAGTTTATTTTCAATTGCACCTTTTGCCTGAAAATAAATGGTTGTTTTATCAGTTAACCGCACCTGCTGCAATTCAATATAATTATTGATAAAATCTACTTCATTTTGCAAGGGTACCAGGTTCTGTGTGGTTTCAGTAAGGATATATCTCATGATTGATGAAAGCTTCATCACAGCAGGAGCGGTTTTCTCACTCCTAATAATAGCTAATGAATATATATTATTCAATGTGTTAAAGAAGAAATGAGGGTTTATTTGTGATTTCAAAAAGGATAATTCTGTGTTTACTTTTTGATTTTCTGCTTCTTTTCTGGTCTCTTCGGTAATCAGCCATCTTTGAATGACGGCAATACAGGTGCCCACAGTAAATACAAGAAAAAAGATTGCAATATTGTATGTGTCAACTAAAGATCTTCTTCTATTTCTCGGATGGCTTGTTCCTTTGGAGTTATTGGGATCAAAATTGGTATGAATTTCAGGGCTTGCAATCAGGCCTGCAATATATCTAGGAAGAAAAAGAAAGACCAACAACAATGAAATGATAGTAAAAATATAGATACCCCATTTCTCTTTCATCAATAATTGGGGAATCAAATATTGAGTATTAAAATAATAAAAAAGTACCAAGAAAACATTGTTACAGATGATCGTTGCGATCAAATGATTACTAATTGTAAATTGAGAATCAAGCATCCTGGGAAAAAATACTAAATAGGGTAGTGCAAAAAAACACGCCCAGGCAGCCAGATGCGCAATGATTGATACTATTTTCCTATTTTGATTAACCAAGGGGAGATGTTATTAATGAAATGATACACATATCAAAGATATTCAAGGTTTTAGCTCTTTGATGCGGAATATGGGTGAAATATTAGCAGTTATCGGTGAATTTGTCTTAGACGGGCCTTTAATCTTTTGAACTTAGCTCTGAATATAGATGCTGGATCAAACCATCTGCCAAACCAATTTTAGGCACATAGATTTCTTCTGAGTCTGCCCATCGCATGATGTTGATATAAATTTGTAGTGCAGGTACAATTACATCAGCTCTGTCGGCCCGCAGTTTATAAATATTGATACGGTCTTCCAATGAAAAACTTGAAATCTCTTTATAATAGTCTTTTAATAGATCTAAACTAAGTGGTTTGCCGTCTTTCTTTTTGCTCAATGAAAAAACTTTATTGATGTTTCCTCCTGTACCAATTGCGACTATTTTTTTATACCCCTTTGTTTTGTTTTTGATAAAATCTTTGAGGTCTGTCCATTTTATATCCGGTACCATATCTTTTAATAAACGAATCGTTCCAATATTAAAAGACTGTTTGAAGATCAGTTTGCCTTCTGCAAAAAATGTAAGCTCTGTACTACCGCCACCTACATCTATATACAAATAACTATGATCTGTATCCATAGTTTCCGCAACATGGTTCTCATAAATTAATGATGCCTCAAAATCGCCAGTAATAACTTCGATATTAAGACCTGTTTCCATTTTTATTTTGCGGATAATATCATTGCTATTAACAGCATCACGCATGGCAGAAGTGGCACAGGCAATTGTATTGGTTACCCCATAAGCGTTAATCAGATGAGTATATGCCTTCATTGTTTGGAGAATCATCCCCCTCTTTTCTTTTGAGATTTCTCCTTTGTCGAATACATCAAAACCAAGTCTTAATGGTACCCTTACTAAATTAAGTTTATTGAAAATTGGATTGCCAAATTTGTCGGAACTTACTTCAACTATCAATAGCCTTGCTGCGTTACTCCCAATATCAATGGCGGCTAACCTCACTTGTTGCAATATTTTTCTTGATCAGATAATTATAAGTCTCAATTTGAGATCTTATTTTCTTTTTGCCATCGGAAGGTACATAGTTGTTGGTTAATTCGTTGTTCAATACCCTTGCTTTAACGTTATCTCTTAATTGTATGTGGATAATATCCTTTAATTCTTGTTGTAAATCCGGATTTGTGATAGGAATTGCTGCCTCTACACGGTGATCCAGGTTTCTAACCATCCAATCTGCACTTGAGATATACATTTTTTCTTTTCCTGCGTTATGAAAAATCATTACCCTCGCGTGTTCTAAATACTCGTCCACAATACTGATTGCAGTTGCGTGTTTCTTAAACTTCTTGTTTTCTAATAATGGACAAAAAATTCCCCTCACTATCATCTTTATTTCAACCCCTGCTGTAGCCGCCTCGTAAAGTTTTGTAATTAAAAAATCATCGCTGAGTGAATTGACTTTTAAAATGATTTGTGCTGGCTTGCCTGATTTTGCTGATTTTATCTCTCGATTAATCAGGCCAATAATTTCTTTGCGCATATTGTTGGGACAAACCATCAATGTTTTACAAGCCTGCAAAGGAAGTGTTCCATTTCTCCAGTTTTCCAGATAACGAAAAATCCTATTAATATCAGCCATTACCTTTCTATTGCTGGTAAGTAAACAATGGTCGCTATAAACCTTCGAAGTGCTTTCATTCAAATTGCCTGTACTTACAAACCCATATTGAACAGTAGTGTTGCCTTTTCTTTTTTTAATGATGCATAGTTTCGCGTGAATTTTCATTTTGGGCACCCCCAACAAAACTTTAATGCCTTCTTCCTCTAATACTTTTTTCCATTCCAAATTCGCTTCTTCATCAAATCTTGCTTTTAGTTCGAGCATCACCACCACTTCTTTACCATTTCGGGCAGCATTGATTAAAGCATTGATGATTTTTGAATTAGATGCTAAACGGTAGGCTGTTATTTTTATACTATTCACATCCGGATCCATGGCAGCTTCTCGCAAGAGATCGATCAATGCATTAAAAGAGTGATAGGGGAAATTCAGTAATACATCCTTTTTCAAGATCACATCCGTTACACGCATACTACTTTTTAATTCAGGATGTGTAAAAGCAGGTCTTCTTGTACTCTTTTCTTTAATCACATCAGGAAAGTCCATGAAGTGCCTGAAATTGTGGATACGACCTCCTGGTATGATATTACTTTTTCTATTCAAACTTAATCGTCGAATCAGGTATTCTAGCAATCCCGCATCCATTTCTTTGTCATACACAAACCGAACCGGTTTGCCTTTCCTTCTATTTTTTAATCCTTTTTCTATTTTCTCCACAAAGGTGGTGCTTACATCACTATCCAGATCTATCTCAGCATCTTTGGTTACTTTGAAAATATGTGATTTAAAATGATCAAATCCAAAATAGGTGAATATATGAGGAAGGTTAAATCGAATGATATCTTCTAATAAAATGATTTGCGTTTCACCAACTTTAGAAGGTAAAATCACAAACCGCCCATTTGCCTTGGCAGGAATTTCGATCAAAGCATATTTTTGACGATATGCTGAACTGTTTTTAGACATGACAATACCCAAATAAATACTTTTATCTCTTAAGTAGGGTAGTTGCGGTAGACTTTCAATCATCAATGGAATAATATTCGAGCGAACTTCTTCGTCAAAATAATTTCTAACAAAGTTTTGTTGATCTTTTGTCAGATGGTTTTCATCAACCAAGAATATTTTTTCTTTTTTAAGTTCTTTAATGATCCCGTCCCAGATTCTATTAAATTCATTTTGTTGTTGCAAAACGATTGTCTGAATATCATCCAGAATCATTTGGGGGTCTATTTCCAAATGCATATTCAGTTTTTTGCGACTTTCAGAAAACTCAATCATTCTCTTTAAGGTAGCCACCCTAACCCGGAAAAACTCGTCAGAATTATTTGAAAAAATTCCTAAAAATCTTATTCTGGCACTTAATGGTACAGTAGGGTCATTAGCTTCCTGTAAAACCCTTGCATTAAAACTTAACCAGCTAATGTCTCTTTGTATGAACTGTTTTTTAGCCATGATCTGTAAAGTGTAAGCACCAAAAATATAAAAGTGACCAACTAAATGGTGTTAAGTTTTTATGATTGGCAACTAAGAATAGGAAGATTTAATTTGTTGTATAATTCCTGTAGTGGAATAGCCCTCAACGATTGGATTGATGATCACATTGCCGCCATTTGAAATCACTTCTTTGGCGCCTACTATTTGTTCCACCGTATAATCTCCGCCTTTTACCAATACATCAGGAAGAATAGCTTTAATGAGTTCAAGTGGGGTGTCTTCTTCAAAAATTATCACCGCATCTATGATGGCTAAACTTGCTAAAAGTAATGCCCTGCTTTTTTCGTGATTAATCGGACGATCGTTTCCTTTTAATCTTTTTACACTGGCATCACTATTAACCCCAACAATTAATAGGTCTGCTTCTTTGGCTGCCTGAGACAATGAAAAAATATGACCTTCATGTAAAATGTCGAAACAGCCATTCGTAAATGCAATGGTTTTTCCAGTTGCACGCCAGGCGGCAATCTTAAAAGAGAGTTCTTTTATTGCAGCTATTTTTTGTGGGATACTATTAATTGCCCTCATGTGTTTTATTTTTATTATAGATTGGCAATAAGATCACACAAATGGTCCCGACAATTAATACGATCATAAATTGAGCAAACCATTGTAGCGTTCCATTGGCAAATCCGATTTCGAAAGGGATATCACTTTTCTCTAAAACTTTTGCCATAAAGAAGGCATAAGCACCAATTCCTCCCGGTGTGATGATCATCCCAATACTCGCAAATGCTAAGGCTGTGATGGCATCCTGAATGCCCAGTTGGGAAGTACCTTGTGTAGCGTATAATCCCACCCAGGTTCCAATAATATAGAGCGACCAAATGGCAAAACTGTAAAAAAAGAACATCCCTTTATTCTGCAACTTGTTTACACTGCTCAATCCTTCCCAGATTCCCCGAAGGATTTTTTTGAAAAGTATCACTATGTTTAGATGGGCAAATTGGTTGAACCAAACCTTTAAAGCTATCAGCAGAAGTACGAGAACTCCCAAAACAATGAATAGCTTATTGGCAGAAAAATGACCAGATTTATTATGTAATAGGTCTTTGATGAGCTGTTTGCCATATTCACCCACCACATCAAACTGGAAAATAAAGGCAAGTAAAAATACAATACCTAAGGAAATAACATCAAAAGCCCTTTCTGCCACTATCGTTCCAACCAGTTTTTCGGCTGGCACTTTTTCGTATTTCGCCAATATGGTACATTTCAATACTTCTCCTAAGCGGGGAACGGCCAGATTGGCTAAATAGCCTATCATCACAGCAAAAAAGGTATTGATGATGGAAGGTTTATAGCCCATTGGGGTCATCAATATCCTCCAACGAAGTGCCCTACATATATGACTCAAAGTTAATATCAGGAAAACAGGAGCGATCAAGCCAAATCTGGCTGTTCTTAAAGATTCTTTGAATTCTCCCCATTTGTCGTTTGGTATTTGATGCAGACTCCACCAAACCAGAAATACACCAATTCCTAAGAAAAATAGATATTTTAATACAGCAATTAGCCTTTTTTTCATGTAGCGATCATTCTGTGGCAAGTTACGCAAGCAATTTTAAAAATCGTGTTTTTCCCGATTCAGCTTAAAGTCTTTGCATTTATTTAATATGTCCAACTTTCTAATTCCAGGAACATTTACAGGGAATAGGGGTACAAATTCGATTACTCTTGAGTTTCTATCTATTTTTAGTACCTTTGCAAATTATTTTCAAGTTTTGCTAAAATGGCGTGATAATGTCAACCAAAAAAAGAATTTTATTCATAGCCACGGAGATGTCTCCTTATCTGGAACTTACTGAGTTTGCAGAGGTGATTAACAAATTGGCTATTAAAAGTAATGATACAGGGTTAGAAGTTAGATGTATCATGCCCAGATTTGGAGTAATTAATGAGAGAAGGCATCGTTTACACGAAGTTGTTCGACTCTCAGGAATTAACGTGTCTGTAGACAATGATGATTACCCCCTTCAAATTAAAGTGGCTTCCTTGCCAAATGCACGCTTGCAAGTTTACTTTTTGGAAAATGAAGATTTCTTTAAGCGCAAACAAATTTTTCATGACGATGCAGAAACCTGGTTTGATGATAATGCATTGAGAACCATATTCTTCTGTAAAGGAGCATTGGAAACAGTGAAAAAATTTGGCTGGCCTCCAGACATCATTCATTGTAGTGGTTGGATGACTGGTTTAATTCCTGCTTATATCAAAACGGCTTATAAAAAAGAGCCGGTTTTTGGGAACAGTAAAGTGATTTTTACAGTGGGACAAAATACTTTTACCGAAGACTTTGGAGCTGATTTTATTAAAAAAGCCCTGATCAATGTAAACATTAAAGAAAAAGATTTAGAAAGTTTTAAAGACAATAACAATACTGCAATGTTTAGAGGCGGGGCCACATATGCAGACGCTATTACTTTTGGTTCGGATATGATTGAAAAGAAATTAACCGATGAATTCTCAAAAGTAAAAGGCAAGAAAACAGTTCCATTTAAAGGATGGGATTCTGATTTAACAGAGTATTTAGAATTGTACAACGACCTTGCGGGCAAGTAATTTTTATCTAATGGATTCATTTTTTACAATGCGTAAGCTATTGGTATGCAGTTTCGCAATTGCGCTTATTTTCTCAGGCTGTACGCGTATTACAACAACTGATGTTGGATCAGGATTAATTCCCCCAGTTGATGGAATTACTACCTTGGATACTACTTTTTCTGTAATTACTGACAGTTACGACGATTTTGATACTATCAGAGTATATAAATCTGATACACATGTAATGGGTGCTATCTCTAACGATCCGTTATTTGGAAAATCTACTGGTTCTATCTTTTTTGAAGTGGCGGCTAATGGCTATCCCTTTTTTATGGCAGGTACAAAAGATAGCATTAAAGTTGATTCAGCTGTATTGGTTTTAAGTTATAAAAGTGCCTACGGCGATTCTTTGCAACCTTTAAAATTTAATGTTTACGAAATCAATAGTTTGATGGATCAGTTCCGAGACTATCCTGCAAATTATCCGAATGCTTTTCCTATTTCCTATAACTCTACACCGCTTGTTCCAACTCAAACAATAGATATTAGAAGATTGGGAGATTCTGTCATCAATAGATTCGAAGCATCTAAAAATCAAATTCGAATCAAGTTGAGTAACAGCTTTGCCAAGAGAATGATCCTGGATTATGATTCAACAAATGCCTATAAATCAGATTCAATATTTAGAACTTTTTTTAATGGCTTTGCACTAATTCCAGATCCCTCTTCTCCTTCAAATGCATTTTTGAATATTAATCTGGGAGATACCAATACTAAATTAGCACTCTACTATACCACAGCAACAAGTGCTTCAACAGTAAGAGATACCACCGTTTCTTATTTAAGATTCAACACTCAAACTTCTGGTCATGCCAACTTCATTACAAGAAATAGAACTGGTGCAGAAGTTGCAGGTCATTTATCAGCAACTCCCAAAACGGATTCGATGGTATATGTTCAATCAATGCCTGGAACGGGAGTTAGAATCAGAGTGCCTGGTCTGCAGAGTTTAAGTAATAGAATTATACATAGAGCTGAATTGATAACGGAACAAATACCAGATGTCGCTCATCCGGGATTGGATAATCAAATGCTTCCGCCTAGATATTTGATGCTAAGTATTTACGATAGCGTATATCAGCACAAAAGAAATATTCCAAATGATTTTGTGGTAAGCACATTGAGTGGGCCAAATATCACAACAATGGGTGGATATATTACCTATAAATCTACTCAAGGATATGATCAGGTTGCTGCGTACAATTTTAATATAAGTAGGTATGTTCAGGGTATCGCAACGCGTTCTGATACAGCCTTTAATTTAATTCTTACCGCACCATCTAATGACTCTTTGTACTATTCAGACGCATACCCAAATACTGCTTCAAGGTATACTTGGATGATGAATCAGAATTATGGTAATATTGTGTCTAATGGAAGAGTGAGATTGGGAGGTGGAAATCATACGCGTTTTAGAATGCGTTTGAGAATTGTGTATTCAAAAATAAAATAACCAACCTATACAATATATTTGTATCCAAAAATTCTAAAAAATAGTTATGCCTTATTTGTTTACTTCCGAGAGTGTATCTGAAGGACATCCTGATAAAGTGGCCGATCAGATATCTGATGCTTTGATCGATAATTTTTTGGCTTTCGATAAGGAGTCGAAAGTTGCTTGTGAAACGTTGGTTACTACAGGTCAGGTGATCTTGGCTGGAGAAGTGAAGTCGAAAGCATACTTAGATGTGCAGGAAATTGCACGTGGTGTGATTCGTAAGATAGGTTATACCAAGAGTGAATACATGTTTGAAGCCAATAGCTGTGGTATTTTATCCGCTATCCATGAGCAAAGTGCTGATATCAACCAAGGTGTTGACAAGAAGAAAAAAGAAGACCAGGGAGCAGGCGACCAGGGTATGATGTTTGGTTATGCTACCAATGAAACAGAAGACTATATGCCATTGGCACTGGATCTGGCACATAAGATCTTGATTGAATTAGCAGCTTTACGCCGCGAGAACAAAGCCATCCAGTACTTACGCCCGGATGCAAAGAGTCAGGTGACTTTGGAATACGATGATAACAACAAGCCTGTTCGAATTGATGCGATTGTAGTTTCTACCCAGCACGATGATTTTGATCAGGAAGCTAAGATGTTGGCAAAGATCAAGGATGATATCATCAATATCCTGATCCCAAGAGTTAAAAAGAAGTACAAGAAATACGCGAAATTATTCAATGCGGATATCAAATACCATATCAACCCAACTGGAAAGTTTGTGATTGGTGGACCACATGGTGATACAGGTTTAACCGGTCGCAAGATTATTGTTGATACCTACGGTGGAAAAGGTGCACACGGTGGAGGAGCATTCAGTGGTAAAGATCCAAGTAAGGTAGACCGCTCTGCAGCATATGCCACCAGACATATCGCAAAGAATCTGGTAGCAGCAGGCGTGGCAGATGAAGTATTGGTACAGGTATCTTACGCTATTGGGGTTGCCAAGCCAACCAGTATCAATGTAAATACCTATGGTACAGCAAAGGTGAAGTTAACCGACGGACAGATCGGCAAGATCGTTCAAGGGATCTTCGATATGCGTCCATACTTCATTGAGCAAAGATTGAAATTAAGAACACCGATGTATAGCGAAACTGCAGCTTATGGACATATGGGCCGTAAGAATGAAGTGGTGGTTAAAACCTTCAGAGATCCATCTGGCAAGGAGAAGTCTGTGAAAGTAGAACTGTTTACATGGGAAAAACTGGATTATGTAAGAAAGGTGAAACAAGCTTTCGGAATTTAGTAGTTTGATAAAAAATACAAAAAACCTCCGCATATTGAGCGGAGGTTTTTTATTTTTAAGGAGCTTAACCGATTTTTTAATCATTGCATATGAGACAGAAATTAATAGTTGCTGCTTTTGCTTGTGTTTTGATGATGGCAGCCCTTCAATGGCAAGGAGCAAGTCTTAAAAGAAATATAAGTCCCAGGGGTATCGTGGAATTAGAAATGGCCACACAGCCAAGACAAATTGCAATATTAATGGAAGTATGGGATAGGTCGGTAGTGAAAATGAATATATGGCTCGACTTTTTATTTATAGTAACATACGTTGCTTTTTTAGCATTAGCTTCTGAAGCTGTTTCTTCAAAATGGAAAAATCAAAATTTTAAGGTCATTGGATTAACCTTAGCAAGAGTTTCTGTTGTTGTTGGAGTTTTGGATATTGGAGAAAATTTATTGATGTTGCAAACAATAGCAGGTAATTTTACAGTAGTGTCTTTACAAATGACGCATTATTTTGCTACTATTAAATTTACATTAGCTGCAATTGTGCTTATTTATTTGTTGATATCAATTCCTGTGATCGTAAGAAAGAGTCAATCATGAACCCTGAACCGAATCCTTGGAAAATCCTTGCATCTAAACAGGTGTATGATAATACATGGATACAAGTAACCGAGTATGATGTTATAAATCCCGGAGGTGGAAAGGGGATTTATGGAAAAGTGCACTTCAAGAACACCGCAATAGGAGTAGTGGTTTTGGATGAGTTGTTAAATACCTGGTTAGTGGGACAATTCCGTTTTACGGTTGATCAATATAGTTGGGAGATACCTGAGGGAGGTGGATTAATTGGAGTGGATCCATTGGAAGGTGCTAAAAGAGAATTACTGGAAGAAACAGGTTTAATAGCTGAAAATTGGGTGCCCTTATTAACGATGCATTTATCAAATTCTGTAAGTGATGAATTAGCAATTGTGTATTTAGCCACTTCATTAACTCAAAAAACTTCAGAACCTGAAGAAACAGAACAATTACAAATACAGAAACTTCCTTTCAATGAAGTGTATGAGATGGTTGAAGCTGGAAAAATTACCGATTCAATGACAGTAGCAGCTATTTATAAAATCAAAGCCATGCTGCTGGAAGGAAAACTAAAATAAAATACTATGCCTCCAAAACAAGATAAATTAATTATTGGCCGTCAGCCTTTGATCGAAGCCATAAATGCTGGTAAAGCAATTGATAAGATTCTATTTCAAAAAAATGTAGAAGGTGATAGTATTGGATCTATCCGTCATTTAGCTAAAGAAAAAAATATCCCTATTCAGGTTGTTCCAATAGAAAAATTGAATAGTCTGAGTAGAGCTAACCATCAGGGAGTAATGGCATTTGTTGCATCAGTAATTTATATGGATCTGCAACAGGTGATAGATCATGTGGTGTCTTCTGGAGAAGTTCCGTTATTTGTAATGTTAGATGGAGTTACTGATGTTAGGAATATCGGCGCAATCGCAAGATCTGCGGTTTGTACAGGCGCACATGCTATCATCATTCCTGATAAAGGAGTAGGTGCCCTTAATGAAGAAGCCATGAAAAGCAGTGCTGGCGCCTTAGAGTTGATTCATATTTGTCGTGTAAATAGTTTACTGAAGGCCGTTGATACATTGCATCTGAATGGTATACAAGTGTTTACTAGTGAAATGCGTGCTGAAAAAAATGTGGCAGACATGGTCTTAACTGAACCTTGTTGTTTAATCATGGGGGATGAGGGCAAAGGTGTACAGCCTTATATTGCAAAGGCAGCTGATCAATTTTTCAAAATTCCCATGGCGGCTAAATTTGATTCTTATAATGTATCTGTTGCTACAGGAATTATTTTATATGAAGCAATGAAACAGAGAATGAAATAGTATAATGTATGAAGTTTCATTTCGAATTTGATATTAAAAAATCAGAGCACTCAATTCAATTGCAAGATAAATTGCTTTTAATTGGATCTTGTTTTACAGAAAATATTGGAGAGAAACTTCGTAGGCATAAATTTCAAGTTCAGGAAAACCCTCACGGCATTTTGTTTAATCCAGTGAGTGTTGTGGAAGCTATTTCCGATTATCTCTCGTGTAAAGAATATACTGATAAGGATTTATTTTTTTATAATGAAGCATGGCATAGTTGGAAACACCATAGTAGGTTTTCAGGTTTGAGTGCTGAAGAGTGTATCGCTAAAATAAACAATTCAATAATAAATGCTCATGCCTATATTAAAGAGGCAGACCATTTGATGATTACTCTAGGATCAGCTTGGTTATATACCCTTACAGATAAAGCTGCAAATGCAGAATTGCATGCTGTAGCTTCCAATAACCACAAAGCTCCAAGCGATTGGTTTCAAAAAAGATTAATGACTGCATCAGAAACAGTCTCGATTTTTGAAGAGCTGATTCAAAAAATACAATCTTTTAATCCCCGGCTACAGATTTTGTTTACAATTAGCCCTGTGAGGCATTTAAGAGAAGGGCTGGTAGAAAACAATCGAAGTAAGGCTGTATTGATTCAAGCAGTACACCAATTAGTAGATTCATTCAGCTTTGTTCATTATTTTCCAGCCTATGAATTGGTGATTGATGATTTACGTGATTATCGATTTTATGCAGAAGACCTGGTTCATCCCAATTATCAGGCTACCCAGTATGTTTGGGAAAAGTTAGTGGATGCTTGTATGGATGAGCAAACAAAATTAATCATGAAAGAAATTGCAGAGATTAATCTTGCATTTCAACACAAACCTTTTAATCCAGGTTCAGAAAAGCACCTTCAATTTTTAAAAAATTATTATTTCAAAACCAAACATCTCAAGTTGCAGTATCCTTTTTTAAATATAAGTTCTGAACTTGATTATTTTCAAACTGGGATAAGACAAAACTTTTAGTGGATTCTGTCTCCCCGTATTGCCATTGCATCCATTACACCCGCTTCATAAACCAGCCATTCTTTCCATCTCTCTCTTACAATTTTTTTGTCGGTATAATGGTCCGCCAGGTTAATAAATAAGGTATAGTGTCCTGCTTCACTTTCCATGAATTTTCTGTAAAAATTTCTCAGATATTCATCTTCGAGTCCTTCGCTTAATCTTTTAAATCGTTCACAACTCCTGGCTTCAATGAGTGCCATTGTGAGCATTTGATCTAAGAATCGGTCTTCAATTCTTCCCCCTTTATGTTGAAACTCCATCAGTTTATTCACATACTCATCCTTTCTTTGTCTTCCTAATTCTAGACCTCTTTTTTTTAATTCTTGCAATACCATTCGAAAATGTCCCCATTCTTCTGTTACTATCGGGGCTAAGGATTCTACCATCAAACTATAATCAGAATACCTTTGGATATATGAAATGCAGGTGGTTGCAGCTTTCTGTTCGCAATATGCGTGATCGGTTAATATAGATTCAATTGATATCTCTGCAAGATTTACCCAGCGAGGGTCAGTAGGAAGTTGAAGCCCCAGGATATTCTTGGTATGCATGGATAGTTCCATAATTATTAATTTCAGGTTCAAATGTTCTGGCAAATATCCAATAGTTCTGCCTATTTATTGCCGGGAACTTAATAGTATCTTTGCTTATGCAATTGAATGATAATAAGATATCCGAGTTATTGAAAAATGTTTCGATTAACTCCTTGAATGAGATGCAAAAAGATGCATACCCTGGTTTTATAAGGCATCGTGATTCATTGCTTCTTTCGCCTACAGGTTCAGGAAAAACCATAGCTTTTCTCCTGGCAGTTCTAGAATTAATGCAGGAAGATAATAATTTGGTACAATGTCTGATTTTAGTTCCTTCAAGAGAATTGGCCATTCAGATTGAACAGGTCTGGAAAAAACTAGGAACAGGTTTTAAAGTCAGTTGTTGTTATGGAGGTCATGACATGCAAACAGAAATTCAGAATTTGGTGGAAGCTCCTGCATTATTAATTGGAACACCTGGAAGAATTGCAGATCATATTAGAAGAGAAACTTTTTTGGTAGAAGGTATTAAAACCTTGGTTTTAGATGAATTTGATAAATCCTTAGCTCTTGGTTTTGAAGAAGAAATGAGTTTTGTAATTGGGTCTATTCCAAAACTTACTAAAAGAATCTTAGTTTCTGCTACGGCTGCCATTCAGGTCCCGGATTTTGCGGGTGTACAAAACTTATTTGTAATAGATCATTTGGTAAGTGAAGATGAGAATGATTTGTTGAGTGTTCAACTCGTCATTTCAGAAACTAAGGATAAAGCAGATCGGTTAGCACAATTACTTTGTTTCATAGGGTCGGAGCAAACCATCATTTTTTGTAATCATAGAGATGCGGTTGAAAGAACATCTCTTTTATTAAAAGAAAAAGGAATTCAAAATGCCGCATTTCATGGCGGTATGGAACAGATGCAGCGTGAGCAAACATTGATCCAATTCAGTAATGGGTCTGTGAATTTTTTGGTTGCAACAGATTTAGCTGCAAGGGGATTAGATATACCAGAAATCAAACACATTATTCATTATCATCTGCCATCAACATTTGCTGAATTTACACATCGTAATGGTAGAACTGCACGTATGAATGCAGTAGGTACTGCTTATTTATTGATGCACCGTGAAGAATACATGCCAAATTATATTCGAAAAGATCTAGAACCATTAGACATTCCGGTTAATCAAAAGCCTCCGAAACCACCACTATTTACTACGATATATATTAATGGGGGTAAAAAGGATAAATTAAATAAAGTGGATATTGTTGGCTTCTTAACGCAAAAAGGAAATCTACAAAAAGATGAGATTGGTTTAATTGTAGTAAAAGATTTCAATTCTTTCGTTGCAATTAAAAAGAATAAAATTAATGCCCTGTTAGAGAAGGTGAGGGATGAGAAAATTAAGGGCACAAAATACAAGATTGTAATTGCGAAATAATTACTTTTAAAACTACAATTCATTCTGATGAGAATAATTCCTTTTTTAATTTCAACCATTGCAACTACAGGTCTGGTTTTTGTATTAAATACCCCATTGCCAGTAGGAAATAGTAAGACCCCTAGACTGGGTTATTTTTTGTCTCCGCAGCAAGGTTTTTGGCAAAATGCAGAAGCCTCTAATACTTCTTTTTCAGGGGATGTTAAATTAGAGGGCTTAAAGGGTAAGGTAGATGTATTTATGGATGAAAGGTTGGTGCCCCATATTTATGCACAAACTGATTTGGATGCCTATTATGTGCAGGGTTTTATACATGCAAAATTCAGACTATGGCAAATGGAGTTTCAAACCTATGTTGCTGCAGGTAGATTAAGTGAGATTGCTGGCCCTGAAAGGTTAAATATTGATCTTTTCTTCAGAAGATTAGGAATGGTATATGGAGCAGAACAAACGATGCAACGAATGGAGAAGGATCGTGAAATGCAAGCTACTGTTGATGCATATACCGAAGGTGTAAATGCCTATATCAAATCTTTAAAACCTGAACAGATTCCCCTTGAATATAAATTGATGGATTACAAGCCCGAGCAATGGACTCCATTAAAGACTTATTTGTTTTTGATGTATATGTCTTACGACTTAACAGGAAGCGGGGCAAAACAGGATCTTAAAATGTCAAATGCTAAGAACTTTTTAGGTTATGATGCATTTGATCAGCTCTTCCCGAATGTGCAGGATTCACTTGATCCTATTATCCCTAAAGGAACTGTTTATACCAAACCTTCTATAATTCCAGTTGCTCCAAAAGATATTGATTCGCCTTATTTAAATAAAACATCTATTTCAAATTCAGTAGAAGGTCCTATAACACCCAATAGGAATAACGGAAGTAATAACTGGGCTGTTTCTGGTTCTAAAACTGCTTCGGGAAGACCAATTCTCTGTAATGATCCCCACCTGGGTTTAAATCTTCCTTCTTTATGGTACGAGATACAAATCAATACACCTACGCACAATACTTATGGAGCTAGCTTTCCGGGTTCGCCTGCAGTTATAATTGGGTTTAATGATAGCATTGCATGGGGTGTTACAAATGCAGGTCGCGACGTACTTGATTATTATGAAGTACAATTCAAAGATACTTCCATGCAAGAATACTGGTTTAACGGTGAATGGCGTAAAGCGCAATTAAGGTTAGAAACAATCAAGGTAAAAGGAAAGCCAGATATAAATGAATACATTGCTATGACTGAAATGGGACCAGTTATGTACGATCGTCATTATAAAAGTGACAGCTCCCATCCGCAATATCTTGCTGTTAAATGGACTGCCAATCAAGCTGGATCTGGGTTGAAAACTTTTTACAAATTAAATAGAGCAAAAAATATCAGTGATTATCAATCTGCGATTGCAGATTGGAGTTGTCCAGGACAAAACTTTGCTTTTGCATCTAAAAGTGGTCATATAGCAATTAAACAACAAGGAAGCTTTGTGGCCAGATGGAAACGGCAGGGCGATTTTATCATGCCAGGAATTGACAGCACCTATCAATGGCAGGGAATTATTCCAGAGTCAGAAAACCCAATGGTCATTGATCCTCAAAGAGGGTGGGTAAGTAGTGCTAATCAAAAATCAACAGATTCTACTTATCCTTACTACTTAGGGATCTCGCATAATTTTCCAGTATATAGAGGTGTAATCATAAATAAACGATTGTCGGTTATGAATGGGATCACTCCCATGGACATGCAATTTTTACAAAATGAAAATTATGATGTGTTTGCAGAAATGGCCAGACCTGTATTGTTAAAGAATATTGATGATTCGAAGTTAACAACCTCAGAAAAAAAATACGTTGATATTCTTAGGGAATGGAATTTCCGAAATGAAGTAACCGCACAAGGAGCTACAGTTTTCAATGCCATATGGGATAGTTTAGAACAAGTTGTTTGGAAAGATGATTTTCAAAAAGCAAAAAGCCCCATGCCCTGGCCTGATGGGTCTACTTTATTAGACAATCTTTTAAAAAATAATCAATATCGTTTCGCAGATAATATAAATACAACGAACAAAATTGAAACAGTTGAAGATGACGTAATGGAGGCAGTGAAAAAAGCAGCCGTGTATTTAGAGGAATTGGAAAAAGATAAAAAGTTAGATTGGGGTATTATAAAAGACACCAGGGTTAGTCATTTATTACAATTACCCGCTCTTAGTAGATTGCATCTTCCGATTGGGGGAGGTAAAAATTGTGTCAATGCAACAACCACAGCGCATGGCCCAAGTTGGCGAATGATTGTGCACATGACTGATGAGACCGATGCTTATGGTGTATATCCTGGAGGACAAAGCGGTAACCCTGGCTCTAAATTCTATGATAATTTTATTGATAGTTGGGTGGCAGGGAAATACTTTAAACTTTTATTCTTGTCAAAAGAGAATGCCACTAAAAACGAGAAGATCAAATGGCATATGACTTTTACTAATGGTTAAATCTATTATATGAAATTTACTACAGCAGTTTTTTTAACGGCATTTCTTGCTTTTTCAATTGGACTTTTTACCATATTACCATGGTGGTCATTTGTTATTACTTCTTTTTTGGTTGCAATGGGAATACATCAAAATGTGGGTAAGGCATTTCTTTCTGGATTTTTAGGTTTGTTTTTATTATGGGCTTTTTTAGCTCTTGTGAAAGATTTTGCAAATGAGCATATACTATCCATTAAAGTAGCAAAGATCTTGCCACTCGGAGGTTCTTATTGGGTATTGATTCTGGTAACCGGATTGATTGGTGGATTAGTGAGCGGACTAGCAGCCATTTCAGGATCAACTGCAAGAAAAAAATAATCAATCCATAAACAATCGTTAAAAGCCATGCCATTGGATGAGTGGTTATGGATGGATAGAACTATCCCCTTATTTTAGTTCTTAATTTTATCTATGCGTAAGCTCTTGGCTTTACTTTTTGTATTCCATTTTATCACAGCAAATTCTGCATCAATATCAGGTTTGATTACAGATAAGTCTGGAAATGCAATACCATTTGCTTCAGTATTGATAAAGGGTACCACCAAAGGCACAACTGCTAATGCTAAAGGTTTCTATAGTTTAGAAATCGAGTCTGGAACTTATGTGTTGATAGTTCAACATGTTGGTCATAAATCATCAGATAAACAGATAAGGATCTCAAATACTTCATTGGAAATTAATTTTGTACTGGAAGAGCAGCAGTATAATTTAAAAGAAGTGATCGTTACATCAGGGGCTGAAGATCCCGCCTATGCTATTATTCGTAAAGCTATCTCAAGGCGTGAAGAACATTTGAAAGAAATTCAAAAATTTCAATGTGAAGTATATTTGAAAGGACAATTGCAACTTAGAGACTATCCAAAGAAATTTTTAGGAAAAGCAGTTGATTTTGAGGATGGTGACACCAGTAAAAGGAAAATGATATTTCTTTCAGAATCTATCGTAAAATATTCTGTGGAAGAACCTGATTCAAAAAAGATAGATGTGATTTCTTCAAAAGTAGGAGGGCAGAGTGATGGATTTGGATTCGCGAATCCCCAGATCATTTCTTTATATGAAAATATCGTTTCTTTTGGTAGAGGGTTAAATCCTCGTGGCTTTGTATCTCCGATTTCAAATAATGCACTTAATTTTTATAAATATAAATTCGAAGGAACATTTTACGAAAATGGTAGAGAAATCAGTAGAATTAAAATAATTCCCAAAAGGAAATACGAACCTGTTTTTTCAGGTTATATCAATATTGTGGAGGATGAATGGCGTATTCAAAGTGTACAAGTAAAGTTGCTAAAAGAACAAGCGATGCAATTGATCGACACTTTGGTTTTGGAACAACTTTATGTACCTGCTCAGGGAAATGTTTGGGTTATCAAAAGCCAGGTATTATATCCCTCAGGTAAGATCTTTGGATTTGATTTCTGGGGTAATTTCTTACAGGTTTATGATAAGTTCAATTTAACCCCAGTTTTCAAAAAGAAATTCTTTGATCATACGATTCTAAAGTTTGAAGACAGTGCCAATAAAAAAACAATGGCTTATTGGGATAGCATCAGACCA
The DNA here is from genome assembly GCA_947371755.1 of Chitinophagaceae bacterium. Lineage (GTDB taxonomy): Bacteria > Bacteroidota > Bacteroidia > Chitinophagales > Chitinophagaceae > Sediminibacterium. The sequence goes on along the minus strand of CANBQT010000001.1, from coordinate 78,024 downwards.
ATTCCTTTGGTTGTAGATGAAAGGAAAACGTATAGAAAGTTAGATAGTTTGGAAGATGAAAGAAGGAACCCTCATTATCTTGATTCTTTAGATAAAAAAAGAAATAAATTTTCCATTGCTGGTTTTTTGTTTACTGGTAATTCATATAACATTCAAAAGAAAAAAACTTTTTATGGATTTCCGCCAATGCTTTCCAGTTTTTTTTATAATACTGTAGAAGGAGGAGTAATAGATTTTGCGCCCTACTATATCAAGAATTATAAGGGTAGGGAGTCTTTAACAATTACTCCTGAGATAAGGTACGGGTTCGCAAACTATCATTTCAATCCAAGCTTTTCTGTCAATTATAAGTATGGAAAAAAATATTTACAAACGATTACAATATCTGGTGGCTCAAAAGTATTTCAATTCAATAATGACTCGCCCATCATGCCCCTTCTGAATACTTTTACAACCCTGAGTCGTGAGCTTAATTATATGAAAATATATGAGGCTGATTATTTTAAGCTGTCTTATTTTACTGGAATTGGTAATGGTGTTACAATTGGTGCAGAGTTTCAATATCAAAATAGAAAGCCTCTGGAAAATTTGGCAGATATGACGTCTTGGAAAGATTTTCCAAATCGCAGCTTCACACCTAACTATCCTAATGAAATTTCTCCAACCAATATGTTGGCAAATAAGGCCAGCATATTAACCATTCACGCTAGTTGGAAACCGGGTACCAATTATATAGAATTGCCAGACCAGAAAATTAGCATCGGATCAAAATATCCTACCCTCAATGCTACTCTTACACAGGGATTAAGTGGATTTTTAGGAAGCGATGTTTCTTATACAAAATGGCATTTCGGACTAACTGATAATGTGAATTTGAAATTAGGAGGACGGTTGAATTATGCCATTGGTATGGAAGGTTTTTTAAATACTGATCAATTATTTATTCCAGATTATCAACATGTACAAGGAAACCAGATCATACTGGCAACACCTTATTTAAGTGGCTTTCAATTGCCGGGCTATTATCAATATAGTAATACTTCTAAATTGAGTACAAGTGCACATTTGGAATATCATTTGAATGGGTTACTATCCAATAAAATTCCCGGGTTTAGAAGCCTTAATATATTTTTTGTAACCGGGGGTTCTGCATTATATATTCAGCCTGGTACTAAATACTTTGAAGCTTATTTTGGACTTGAAAATATTTTCAAGCTCTTTAGATTCGATTTTGTTCAGGGATTTGAACAGAACGATAAGAGGCCAAGTGGCTTTCGAATTTCAATGCCTTTTATCACTAATCGGCGATAATATTGAATGGAGGAGTCTGATTTTATATAATTTGTATCTTCGCAATGATTTTGGCTACCCTGCAAGTAGCTCCTATTATTAATAATGGAACATTCTGAAAAGGATGTCTAAAATTCTATTACATGCCAGTATTACACAATCGTGTTTCCAACGAAGAGTTGAAGCAACTTCTGATGGAAGAAAAAGAACCCCGAACTACCATTAGTTTCTATGCGTATTTCCCAATAATCAATCCTCAAGAATTCAGAGACTACCTGTATAAACATTTGAATGTACTAAAGGTATTTGGAAGGATATATGTTGCTAAAGAGGGTATCAATGCCCAAATCAGTGTGCCATCCATGCATTTTGAATCTTTTAAAACATTCTTGTATTCCATAGAATATTTAAATGGATTGCGTTTAAATATTGCTGTTGATGATGATGGAAAAAGTTTTTGGGTATTGAAAATAAAAGTCAGGGAAAAGATAGTTGCCGATGGTATTGACGATCCATCATTCAGTATGGAAAATAAAGGGAAATATGTGAATGCAATAGAGATGAATGCACTTTTGGAGCAAAATGATACTATTGTGATCGATATGCGTAATCATTATGAATATGAAGTGGGACATTTTAACAATGCCATTGAAGTGCCTTCTGATACGTTTAGAGAGCAATTGCCAATGGCTGTTGAAATGATGAAAGGGAATGAAGATAAAAATATCATCATGTATTGCACCGGAGGTATCAGGTGTGAAAAAGCTAGTGCATTTATGTTACATAAAGGCTTTAAAAATGTATTTCATTTGGAAGGAGGCATTATTAATTACGCACGTCAGTCAAAGGAAATGGAGATTGAGCCCAAATTCATAGGTAAAAATTTTGTATTTGATCAACGATTGGGAGAACGCATCACAGAACATGTGATCGCTAAATGTCATCAATGTGGTAAATCCTCCGATGTTCACACCAACTGTAAGAATGATGGCTGCCATCTCTTATTTATTCAATGTCAGGAATGTGCTGAAAAGTATGATGGATGCTGTTCTCAGGCATGTAAAGACACTATCGATTTGCCCCTCGAACGCCAGAAAGAATTAAGGCAGGGTTTGGATAACGGTCAAAAAATATTTAATAAAAGTAAGCAACGCCTAAGGCCACGGTTGGATGAAATGAATGGATTATGATCATTCATCATTTTTGTACGAAGGTTTAAAGGTTTTGCTTTATTTTGCCCATACTTGTGAGAAAGTCGTTTTGTTACATATCATTATTCTGTTTATTAGTCTATATAGGGGGCTATCATTTAATTTTTAGCCTGTATCAACAAGGTTTGAAAACAGAGATGAAAGCTTATTTAAAAGAAAATAAGTCCTCAAAATTTGGCACTAAGCTTGAGTTCGCATTGGATGGAGATCAGATAAAAGATCAAAGCTTTTCATGGGAAGAAGAGAACGAAGAATTTCGTTATCACCAGGAATTATACGATGTAGTAAATATTGAAAAGCAGGATGGTAAAATCATTTTGATTTGCTTAAAAGATAATGATGAAAATCAACTGGAGAATCAAATTAAAGAAATCCATAAAACAAATAAGTCAGGTAATAATAAGACCCTACAGAATAGTGTAAAGTTTTTTTCTGTTTTTTATCAAGAAAAACACGCCGAAATCTATATTTCTGAAATAGAAATGAAAGAAAAGGGGGTCAGTCACTCATCCAATTTAGTGTCCTCTTTTTTTGAAATTCAATTGCCTCCTCCTCGTTGTTGTTAATTTATATTCCATGGGCCAATATTTTGGCTGTTTCATTTATTTATCTATTATAAATTAACTCATGTATAAGTATTTATTTATGCTACTAATGATAGTAGCTGTTTCTGCAAGTGCACAAAATAAAGTAAAAGGTAGGATCCTGGATGCTAAAACAAAAACACCATTAGTTGGTGCTTCCATTAAAATTTCTGGAAAGCCTACTTTGGTATCTGATAGTTCAGGGAAATTCGTATTGGATTGCAATAATAATAGTATTGTATCAGCATCCTTTATTGGGTATGCTACAGCACAAAAAACATTGATTGATTGCAACTTAGAGATTGTTTTTTCTTTAGAGCCGATACTTCAACCATTAGAAAAAGTTGAAATCACAGCAACATCCAATCAAAACAAATCAACTTTATTCCAGCCAGTTTCAATTGCAAAACTTACTGATGTAGAACTAAAAAGGAATACTGGATTATACCTGGATGATGCCATCAATTCAAACGTTCCTGGTGTTACCATGCAAAGAAGAGCAGTATCATCTGGTCAACAATTTAATATCCGGGGTTATGGCAATGGGGTGCGTGGAACAAATGGACTCAATAGTAATTTTGATGGTCAAGGTTCCAAAGTATATTTAAATGGCATTCCAATTACCGACGCTGAAGGAATTACAGTAATGGATGATATTGATTTTGCTTCCATTAGAAATGTTGAGATTACGAAAGGTCCTGCAGGAACTTTATATGGGTTAGCCATTGCTGGTGTGGTTAATTTAACCAGCTTAAAACCGGAGAAAAACACTACAAGTATTGGCCAGGACGTTCAATTTGGATCGAATGGTTTACAAAGATTTACTACCCATTTTCAAACAGCTGGTGAACATAGTTCGTTACTTGTGAATTATGGCAAACAAAAATCAGATGGTTATATGGTTCATACTGCATCACACAAAGACTTTGTAAATATTGCTGCAGATTTTCAACCTTCTGAAAAACAAAATATCACGGCCTATTTTGGATATAGCAATAGTTATGATGAAAGAGGAGGGGAGCTTACCATTTCTCAATATAATAACTTTGATTATAGCGGCAATCCTGATTATATCAAAAGGAACGCACACTCTGAGATTATAAGTTTTAGAGTGGGATTAGGTCAAACCTATAATTTCAATAACAATATTTCAAACAACACAACTGTATTTGCATCTGGCGCAAGTAATAATGCAAGTTCTGCGGGAGGGTGGACCGATAAAACCCCGATCAATTACGGATTTAGAAGTACACTCGATACCAAATTTAGTTTGTCAGATCAATTAAATTTAAGTGGGATAACTGGTATTGAAATGCAACAACAATACGCACAGATCATTGGTTATAATATGGTAGCAAACCCTGCATCCGCTTCTGCTTATTGGAATATTGGTGCTATGCGTAGCAATCAATCTACCATAAGTTCCACCTCTTCTTTATTTACAGAATGGACTTTGCAAATGGCCAAAGATCTTTCAATAACTGCAGGTCTGGGTTATAGTAATATGCGTATTAATTTAAATGATAAATTTTATGTAGCTGCAAACACCAACCCTACAAAATTTGCAACAAGTTATAATGGAATGGTTTCTCCACATGTAGCAATCAACAAAGTTTTCAGCAAAGCAGTTTCTGTTTATGCCGCATATAGTAAAGGATATAAAGCTCCTGTAAGTTCTTACTTTTTTATTCCAACAACGGGTAAACTAAATACTGGTTTAAAACCTGAGATTGGGAATCAATTTGAAGTAGGAACCAAGGGGTTGATAGCAAATGAAAAAATAGCATACCAATTAGCCATTTTTAGTGCACAATTTTCTGATAAAATGACTGCAATTGCGGTTCCTCTGAATGGCTCAACCACAACTACTGCATATTCATATATTGCTAATAGTGGCAAGCAAGATGATAAGGGTTTAGAGTTATCCATTAAGTACAATGCGTATGAGTCAAAAACTGGTTTTATCAGCGCTATAAAGCCTTTTGCTAATTTGGCCTACAGTGATTTTAAATATGTAGGATATAGTTTTCAAACTTTAAGTGCAGACAGACAATCGGCTGTTGTAGCCAATTATGATGGAAAAGCTGTTGCCGGTGTGGCGCCATTAACAACAAATATTGGAACAGATATTATCAGTAAATCAGGGTTATATGCTAACCTAACTTACTCTTATAAAGATGCCATGCCAATTAGTTCAGATGGGTTAAATAAGACAACCAGCTACAATTTATTGAACGGAAAATTGGGCTTCCAGAACAAGATTTCTAATAAATTAGATTTTGATTTGTTTATAGGGCTTACCAATATTACTGGAACTCAGTATGCTTATATGGTTTTTGTTAATCAATTACCCGATGCATACTTACCTGCTCCCTACAAAATCAATTATTTTGGTGGCATAAATCTGAAATATAATTTTTAAAAAAATTCTTCTTTAATTGAGTAATATGAAAAAGTACTTGCTTTTCTTTATCACACTAACTATGACCATTAGCTGTGGTAGGTTTAATAAAAAGGAATTAGATACCAAGAAAGATATTCGTATTGTTTCGGTTTCTAAGCATTTAACAGAGATGTTGTTTGCTTTAGGAAAAGGACATGATATTGTTGCCTGTGATCTTACCAGTTCCTATCCCGATAGTGCAAAATTGTTGCCAACCGTTGGTTACCACCGCGCACTAAATGCAGAAGGCATTATTTCAAGACGCCCTGATATTGTAATTCATAGTAATGATATTGGCCCAGCATCAGTGCTGCCTCAACTAGAAAAAGTGGGGTTAAATATCAAAGCATTTGCTGGTGCAAATACCTTGGATAGTGCGAAGATGTTATTATCAGAGCTTGGCAAATATTTTGGTGCAGAAAAACAAGCAGACTCACTGAATAAAAAACTGGATGATGACATGCAAATTGTTCTTGCTGCTCAAAAGAATGTAAAAGATAGTCCAACTGTGATGATCATTCATTATGGTCAAGCCAATAATGTATATTTTGTAATGAGTGGAAGAAACGGAGCAGGAGATAAAATGATTGCTTATGCAGGTGGTAAAACAGCTCATTACGATGCTAAGGGAGCAAGGCAAATAAGCGCAGAAGCTGTTGCATTGGCTAATCCTGATATCATTATTGCAACGGATTTTGGATTCGACAAAATGGGGTCAGCCGAAAAATTCAAAACTATACCCGGAGTAAGCCTTACCAATGCAGCAAAGAACAATCGGATTTATCGTTTTGAAGAACATGATTTAGTTTACTTTGGACCAAGATCCGGAGAGAATATTTTAAAACTAATGAGTTTGATCCATCCAACTAAAGATGCTGTCAAGAAATAAATACCTTTTTCCCTTTTTGATGGTGTTGCTAGTAATTGTATTACTAGCATCCATCGCTTGGGGGGCTGTAGGCATTTCTTTAAATGATATGGAGTTGGCTTTGTTACATTGGAGTAAGGGTAAAGAACCCGGTTCCATATATGAATCTGTTTTTTTGCAAATCAGATTACCTAGGGTTTTATTATGCTGCATCACTGGAGCCATTCTTGCGGTGTCTGGTGTTTTGATGCAAGGACTTTTTCGGAACCCAATTGTAGAGCCTGGATTAGTTGGCACAAGTGCTGGAGCGGCGTTAGGGGCTTCATTTGTTTTTGTTTTTGCATCTTGGTTTGCTACGGAAATTCAATCAATTATCGGTCCTTTTTTAGTCCCAATATTTGCATTTGCAGGTGCATTGTTATCTACTTTTATCGTGTACCAATTGTCTAAAAGCAACTCAAGGGTTTCTTTAACATCTTTATTATTAGTTGGGGTAGCCATAAACGCAGTAGCCTTGAGTGGCACTGGTTTTATGACATATTTGGCTAGAGACCCCCAGGCAAGGAGTATTAGTTTTTGGAATTTAGGCACTTTTTCTGGGGCAAGCTGGTTTCAAGTTGAAATAGTTTTTTTAGTTGCTTTGGTTGTAATCACAATCGCAATTGCTGATGCGAAAAAATTAAATGCATTTATTTTAGGAGAGGAGGAAGCAAGCTACTTAGGAATTGATACTAAAAGACTCAAAAGGAAAATATTAGTCATTAATACTGCTATGGTAGCAATTGCTACTTCATTCGTTGGTGTGATAGCTTTTATGGGTTTAATTGTACCACATGTTATGCGATTATTAGTGGGAAGTGATCATCGTAAATTGATACCTGCATCGATTTTTGGAGGGGCAATATTATTATTGATTGCTGATATGGGCGCAAGATTATTATTGGCTCCCGCAGAAATTCCAATTGGAATTATTACTTCTTTAGTAGGGGCACCTGTTTATATTCTTTTATTAAAGCAGCATAATTTCATTGATAAAAGAGGAGGTGAGCATGATTGATCTTTTTAATTGCTCTTATCAAATACATGAAAAGTTTCTGGTGAAAGAGATTAGCTGTTCCTTAGCTCCCAATGAGTTAGTTGTAGTGATGGGTTCAAATGGTGCAGGAAAATCTACTTTATTAAAATTAATGTCAGGATTACTTAAAGCATCAAGTGGAGAAATATTTATAGACAATAAATCTATTAAAAAATATCAATCCACTGAACTAGCACTGAAAAGAGCTGTTCTTTCACAACATTATGAAATTGCTTTTCCACTTACCGTGAAAGAAATAGTTTTAATGGGCAGATATCCATATTTCAAAACCAATCCTAGCCAAAGAGATGAAAGTATTGTAAGTACTCTCATGAAAGATTTGGGTATTACTGATTTGGCAGAAAGGAAATATCATACGCTTTCCGGTGGTGAAGCGCAGAAAGTGCAAATGTGCAGAGTACTAGCACAAATAACAGGAACAGATCAAATGAATAAGTTTTTGTTATTAGATGAACCTGTATCACACTTAGATATCAAGTATCAATACCTATTATTAGAAATTGCAAAAAGTATGGTTAATTCCTATACAGCAGTAGTTGCAGTATTGCACGACATCAACCTTGCGTTGAAATTCGCAGACAAAATTCTTTTTATGAAAGATGGACAGATTGTGCATCAGCATCATAAATCTGATGCACTCAATCTCTCAATCATTCAGCATGTTTTTGGTGTAGAAGCTACACTAATTCAGGTACCAAATGAGAACCGTCAATGGGTTTGTTTTTAAATAACCTGCAATTTCTTTAAACTTTCAATCACGGCATTTTCCACTTCAACTTCTGAAAAATTTTCCGGAATAAATGGTTTGCCACTTACTTTTTCAAATAACTCAATATATCTTTTGCTAATTGTGTCAATCCATGCATCAGTCATTTCTGGAACAGTCTGACCTTCTTTTCCCATAAAATTGTTGGCAATTAACCATTCCCTTACAAATTCCTTGCTTAATTGTTTTTGTTTTTCTCCAGAAAGTTGACGCTCCTCAAAACCTTCAGAATAAAAATATCTAGATGAATCGGGCGTATGAACTTCATCCATTAAATAAATAGTGTCTCCAATTTTACCAAATTCGTATTTGGTATCAGCAAGAATTAATCCTTGTTTTAGTGCTATTTCTTTTCCTCTTTGAAAAAGGGCTAGTGCATATTTTTCTAAAATTGCCCAATCAGCTGCTGAAGCTAATCCCTGGGCAAGTATTTCTTCCTTAGAAATATCTTCGTCATGTCCTGCATCTGCCTTAGTAGAAGGAGTGATGATAGGTTCAGGAAAGAAATCATTTTCTTTTAATCCTTCTGCCAATGAAACACCACAGAGAGTTCTGGAACCAGATTGATAAGTTCTCCAGGCATGACCAACCAAATTACCTCTTACAACCATCTCTATTTTAAATGGGGTACACTTTTTGCCAATGGAAACATTGGGAGAGGGTACAGCTACCAGCCAATTTGGACAAATATCTTTAGTGGCATCGAGCATAATTGCTGCGATTTGATTCAAAACTTGTCCTTTATAGGGGATAGGTCTGGGTAGAATTACGTCAAATGCAGAAATCCTGTCACTAGCTAGCATGACTAACCAATCTTGATGAATTGTAAATACATCTCTTACTTTGCCATGATAAATGGCTGTTTGTGACGGGAATTGATAATTATGCATAAACAAAAATAGAAAGGCTAGGCTTATAAATTACTACGAATACACTGTTTTTCTCAACAAGGCGAATTGATTTGTGGACAAATTAAATTTTTGCAGAAAACTAACAATTGCTACTTTTAACAAAACGATCCAATTAAACTTGCTATTATGAGAAGATTCTACACGAGTTGTGTGTTTGTATTGTTGGCTATAGGCTTATCTTTCAACGCCTTTGCTCAGCAATCCACCAATGTTTCCGGTAGTATTAAAAATGCCAAATCTAAAGAAGCAGTTTCTGCAGTTTCAATTACTGTGAAAGGAACTTCAACGGGCACTTTTACAGATGATAAAGGAAACTTTAAATTTACTACTGTTCAAAAAACGCCATTTACTGTTATTATTTCGTCAGTTGGTTACACCAACAAAGAAGTAGTAATTAAGTCAGACAATCAAGTAATTGATGTGGAACTTGATGCTGCTTTCACACTGGGTGATGAAGTTGTTGTTGCTGCTTCAAGGGTTCCTGAAAGAATTCTGGAATCTCCTGTTTCAATTGAAAGAATAGGTGCCAAAGCAATTTTGAATACACCAGCTGCCAATTATTATGATATGATCACCAATCTTAAAGGTGTTGATATCGTTGCTGCCAGTTTAACTTTTAAAAGTGTTGGTACCCGTGGATTTAATAGTTCAGGTAATACCCGTTTGAATCAAATCGTGGATGGAATGGATAACCAAGCCCCAGGATTGAACTTCTCTGTGGGAAACATTATTGGCCTTACTGAACTTGATGTGGATAATATAGAGCTATTGCCTGGTGCATCTTCCGCTTTATATGGCCCTGGAGGAATGAACGGTACCCTTTTGATCAATAGTAAAAACCCATTCAAATATCAAGGGTTGAGCTTTCAAATCAAACAAGGGGTAACTAACGTCGACAATTATCAGCGCCCTCAATCACCTTTTTATGATTGGACAGTTCGTTGGGGTAAAAAAGTAAGTGAAAAATTTGCCTATAAAATTGGCGCACAATATACCCAAGCACAAGATTGGTTATCTAATTCAGCGGATGACTACGATAGAACTGGAACACCTCAGAATCCCAATGGTCAAACTATTCCTGGTTACAGAGCGATAGACCCGAATTATGATGGTGTGAACTTTTATGGAGATGAAACAAACGCTAATTTAAAGTCTGTTGTAAATGGTGTGCTGGCTCAAATACCTGCTCCAGTAATTGGGGCTTCCAATGCATTTCTAGCGGCAGTTCCAGGTGCTAATCTTACACAATACACAGCTTTTTTAACTGGTCTTGGACCTTCAGTTGCACCTTTGCTTCCCTATGCTCCAATTATTTATGGTTCAAACCCATCTCGTAATTTTTTCGGGAATCAAATGGTGAGCAGAACTGGTTATGCTGAAAAAGATGTAATAGATCCAACCACTAGTAATTTCAAATTGTCTGGAGGTTTATATTATAAATTAACAGACAAATTAGAATCATCTTTTACTGTGAACTGGGGAACTGGTTCTACGGTTTACACTGGTGCTGATCGTTATGCCATTAAGGATTTCAAAATGGGGCAATACAAATTTGAATTGAAGTCAAAGAATTGGTATGCACGTGCTTATACCACTTCTGAAAACTCTGGAAATTCATATGTTACCACTACCACCACTCGCTTATTTAATGAAGCATGGAAATCTAGTAATAGCTGGTACCCAACATATGCCATTGCCTATGCAAACGCTCTTGATAAAGGGCTTAGCAGCCAAGGTGCACATGTTGCTGCAAGAGACGCAGCAGATGTAGGACGCCCTACAGGGTTCCAATTATATAACCCAATGTTTCAATCTATAGCACAAACTCCTATTTCTAAAGGTGGTGGTTTGTTCTTGGATAGAACCAAGGTGTATACTTTGGAAGGTCAATATAATTTGACAGAAGCTTTAGGATTGGCAAAATCTGGAACTGATTTATTAGTGGGTGGTAGCTGGAGACAATATGTATTGAACTCACAGGGTACCATATTTGCAGATACAGCTGGAACCATTAAAATCGCTGAAACCGGTGCATATGCACAGTTATCTCAGCGTTTATTTAACGATTTCCTTAAATTAACTGTTTCTGGACGTTATGATAAAAACGTAAACTTTGCCGGACATTTTACACCAAGAGCTTCTGCAGTTGTGAAACTTACTAAAGATCATAATTTACGTTTCTCTTATCAGTCTGCATACCGTTTCCCAACAACTCAAAATCAGTGGATCAACTTAAGCACCTCACAAGGACGTTTAATGGGCGGTCTTCCTGCTTTGAGAGATTTCTATAAATTCTCTACTAACCCCGCTTATACATTGGCTAGTGTAACTGCTTTTGGTCAAAGTGCTGCATTAGGTGCGCCTAATCCTGGTTTATTAAAAGTTCAGGAATATGGAGAATTCAAACCTGAGTCAAGTACTTCATTTGAAGTAGGTTATAAGGGTTTATTTGCTAAAAGGATCCTAATTGATATTTATGCGTATTGGGCTAAATACAAAGACTTTTTGGGTGGTGTAACAGTTATTCAATCGAATAATGGTTCACCTGCAGGTTTAATTGGTTATAATGCCAATTTTACTCCAGGGAATCCTTCATTAACCAGAAATATCTATAGTATTTCAACTAACCAAACAACTGATGTAAAAACGAATGGTTGGGGTGCTTCAATTGAATACTTATTGCCTAAGAATTTCTCAGTTACTGGAAATGTGTATTCAGATATGATTGGTGAAACACCAGTTGGATTTGTTACCTATTTTAATACTCCTAAATACAGAGTAAACGCGTCATTTAACAATTCTGGTTTCGGACCTAAGAATTTGTTAGGCTTTAGCATTGTATACAGATATTTGGACAAATTCCATTATGATGGCACATTCGCTTCTGGAGAAGTTCCTTCTTATCTAACTTTGGATGCAATGGTTAGCATGAAATTACCTAAAACTAAGTCATTGATCAAAGTAGGTGGTACCAATATCTTAAATAGGTACTACCGTACAGGTTATGGTAATCCACAAATTGGTGGATTATATTATATCAGTTTTGGTTGGAACGTATTTTAATAGATAGGGTATTAGCCCCAAAAAATCCTCTTCGATTGGTCGGAGAGGATTTTTTGTTGGTAAAAGAACCAAGTCTTTTGGTTTTATAGTTGATAATCTTATATTTTTGCTCCTCATTTAATTCAAATTACTTATGCGTTCAATTGCTTTTAGAGAGGCTTTAAGAGAAGCCATGCAGGAAGAGATGAGAAGAGACGAAAGGGTCTTTTTAATGGGTGAAGAGGTTGCGGAATATAATGGTGCTTATAAAGTTAGTCAGGGAATGCTGGCAGAATTTGGAGCAAAAAGAGTGATAGATACACCCATTGCTGAATTGGGATTTTCTGCGGTAGCAGTTGGTGCTGCTCAAAATGGATTAAGACCAATTGTTGAATTTATGACCTGGAACTTTGCAGTTTTGCCAATGGACCAGATTCTGAATACAGCTTCTAAAATGTTAGCCATGAGTGGTGGCCAAATTGGTTGTCCTATTGTTTTTAGAGGACCAAACGGTAGCGCAGGTCAATTGGGTGCGCAACACAGTACCGCATTTGAAAGTTATTATGCTAATATTCCAGGCTTGAAAGTAGTGTCTCCTTCAAATGGATATGATGCTAAAGGTTTAATGAAACAGGCCATTCGCTATGAAGAAGATCCTGTTATGTTCATGGAAAGTGAAGTGATGTATGGTGATAAATGTGATGTGCCCGAGGAAGAATATTATATTCCATTAGGAAAAGCGGATGTGAAAAGACAAGGAAGAGATGTAACAATCGTTTCTTACAATAAAATGATGAAAGTGGCATTAGGTGCTGCTGCTGAATTGGAAAAAGAAGGTATCAGTGCTGAAGTAATTGATCTGAGAACCATTCGTCCGCTTGATTGGGAAACCATAGTTGAAAGTGTTAAGAAAACCAATCGCTTAGTGATTGTCGAAGAACAGTGGCCATTTGCATCAGTTTCATCTGAAATTACTTACCGCATACAAAAAGAGGCATTTGATTATTTGGATGCTCCTATTCGCAGAATAACCAGTGCCGATGCGCCAATGCACTATGCTCCAAATTTAGCAGCATTAGCCATTCCAGATATTGAAAGAACTGTTAGATTAGTAAAAGAAGTGGTTACTCAAAAGAAATAATTTGATTATTCTTATCATTCAATACATGATCCCGAAACATCTTATGTAAGAAGTTTCGGGATTCTTATTTTTATAAGGTGAAGTACTATTTAATTATATTTTTATTTTTAACTATTGAGGCAAAGTCACAAACTATCTCAAATAAGACTTTCCAGCAAGATAGTTTAACACCAGTATTAGTTCAGGCTTTTAGTTTGTCTTCCAAATGGAAAGAAGTGGCGGCTGCAGTAGCGCTTTTGAATTATTCTGATCTACAGGCATATTCTCCTTCCTCTATTGTTCCTGCCTTTAATAAGATCAGTGGCGTTAGAATGGAAGAAAGATCTCCAGGTAGCTATCGTTTATCTATCAGAGGAAGTTTATTGAGATCTCCATTCGGAATTAGAAATACAAAGGTTTATTGGAATGAATTTCCATTGTCTGATGCTACTGGAAATACTTATTTGAATTTACTGGATCTAAGCCAGATTGATGCAGCAGAAATTATTAAAGGACCAGGAGGAAGTATTTATGGTGCTGGAACAGGGGGCGTTGTATTACTAAAATCATCATTGCCATTTTCTGATTCAATAATGCCTGCGCTTCAGGCCGACTTAGCAATGGGCTCTTATGGTCTGAAAAAAGAACAGATCTTATTGAAAAAAACTAATAAACATTTTAATAGCCTTTTAAATCAATCTTATTTGTATTCAGAGGGGTATCGGGACCAATCATCAATGCGAAGATTTAATATTATGTACCAGGCTTCTATGAATCTAACGCGTCATCAAATTGATTTTTTAGGTTGGCTAACCGATTTGTATTACCAAACTCCTGGGGGGATTACACAGGCTCAAATGCTTTCCAATCCTCGTCTTTCCAGGCAGCCAACAGCTACTTTACCAGGCGCCATTCAGCAGAAAACGGCTATCTCTAATAAGACTATTTTTGGTGGTTTGAAAGATCAATGGAAATTGTCATCAAATATTGATTTGAATTCTTATATCTCCATAAATAACACCAATTTCGAAAATCCGTTTATTACTAATTATGAATTTCGCAATGAAACCAATGCAAGTTTTGGGTCTAGATTAATAGTTCATTCACCCAAGAATAATTTACAATGGGTCTCTGGTTTTGAATGGCTCTATAATCATTCTATCATAACTGATTTTGGTAATAGAAAAGGGATCCCTGATACGTTACAATTCAACGATCAGGTGTATGCCAATCAGTGGAGTATCTATACTCAAATTCAACGCACTTATTGGAATAAGCTGCACATTAGTGCCGGAATGAGCTTAAATCAACAACAGTATCAATATCAACGTGTTTCAGACCCTTTATCCCGGGTTCAAAACAAGACCACTCATTTGGTTCCCGCACCCCGTGTTTCGGTCTTGTATGATGTTAATTATGATATAGCTGCCTATGCATTGATGGCGTATGGTTTTTCTCCTGCCTCTTTAGCTGAGGTCCGTCCTTCCGATGGAAATTATTATGGCGAGTTAGCCCCCGAGAAAGGATGGAACCTGGAAGTTGGACTAAAAGGATTTTTATTTCATCACATCTTACAGTTTGATTTTGCCTACTACCATTTTCAACTCAAAGATGCAATAGTCAGAAGAAACAATATCTCAGGTGCGGAATATTTTATTAATGCTGGTTCTACTATACAGCAAGGTATTGAACTTGCAGTTAAAGCTGTTGTAGTTAAAAACCACCGTGGATTTCTATCTAATATGTCTATTTGGGGGTCTCAAAGTTTTCAACCCTATCATTTCCTGGATTATCAGCAGGGCAATACCAGCTATGCCGGTAAAATGATCACAGGTGTGCCGAGAAATATTGTTGTAACAGGGGTTGACTTTCAGATTCTGAATAAACTTCAATGGCATACTTCATTGAATTGTGTGTCGCGTATTCCTTTAACAGATGCTAACGACGCCTTTGCAAATCCATATCAATTGCTTCAATTAAAAATTGATTATCCCTTTCAAATTAAAAAATGGCAAACACAGGTTTTTGCAGGTATAGATAATATGTTGGACCAAAATTATAGTTTGGGAAACGACATTAATGCTGCAGGAAAAAGATATTATAATCCTGCTGATAAAAGGAACTATTTTGTTGGAATTCATTTTAACTTGGATAAATAAGGCATTGATTATCTTAGCAACACCGAATTAAAAAAAGACCATGGCACAAATTCTTATAATTGATGACGAACGTTCCATTAGGAATGTATTGAAGGATATATTAACCAACGAAGGTTTTAAAGTAGACGAAGCTGCAGATGGGGAAGAAGGATTGAAGAAGTTTAATGCAAATGCCTTTGATTTGGTTTTATGCGACATTAAAATGCCAAAGCTTGACGGGCTAGAATTTTTAGATAGTATCATTCAAGCAAATTCTGAAGTGCCGGTTATCATGATCAGTGGACACGGTAATATAGAAACAGCTGTAGATGCTGTAAAAAAAGGGGCATACGACTATATCTCTAAGCCGCCAGATCTAAATAGATTGTTGATTACTATCAGGAATGCTTTAGATAAAAATAATCTCGTTAAAGAGACCAAAGTTTTGAAGAGAAAGGTTTCAAAAGTGCAGGAGATTATTGGGAATAGTGAAGCAATCAGAAAAATCAAAGAAACCATTGAAAAAGTAGCTACTACTGATGCAAGGGTATTGGTGACTGGTGAGAATGGTACAGGAAAGGAATTAGTTGCAAGATGGTTGCATGAAAAAAGTAATCGGTCGGGTTCTCCTATCATTGAGGTTAACTGCGCTGCAATTCCCTCTGAATTAATTGAAAGCGAATTGTTTGGTCACGAAAAAGGATCTTTTACCTCCGCAATCAAACAAAGAATCGGCAAATTTGAACAAGCTAATGGAGGTACTCTATTCCTTGATGAGATTGGTGATATGAGCTTGTCTGCACAGGCAAAAGTATTGAGAGCATTGCAGGAATCAAAGATAACTAGAGTAGGAGGAGATAAAGAAATCTCTGTAGATGTTCGAGTGATTGCTGCAACAAATAAAGACTTATTAAAAGAAGTTGAGTTGAAGAACTTCAGACTGGATCTGTATCATCGATTAGGTGTTATTTTAATCAATGTACCCTCACTTAATCAAAGATTAGAAGATATTCCATTACTGGTAGAGAAATTCTTGATTGATATTGCACAAGAATATGGACAAGCTCCAAAATTGATTGATAAAAAAGCGATGGATGCATTGCAATTGCATAATTGGACTGGCAATATCCGGGAACTTAGAAATGTTGTTGAAAGATTGATCATTCTTTCAGGTAAAACAATAACGGTTGCCGATATATCTAGTTTTGTAATTCCGGGTTCATAAAATGAATGGGGAATTGCAACATTTCTTCGATGCTTTGTAAACAAACCAGATTCGGTGATGATATGCTGATCTGATTTGCAAGTGGTCCTGAAACAATCAGAGGGATTGTAGGAAATTGAGTTAGCAATTCTTCAACTAGTTCGTTGATGGTTTTGCCGGTTAGGTTGGTGATAAGATGAAAATACAAATGCGTGATCTGTCTTTTTTCGATACAGTAAGATAAATCTTCCATAGTAGTATTTGTTCCCAGATAGCAAACGCCCCTGTTGTTTTGCTTAAATAAAAAATGAATAAAAAGCAAAGGGATTTCATGAAATTCTCCGGGTGGAGTAAATAGAAGCGTTATTTGATCTTTATTTTCCTGTTTTTTGGGGGATTCTTCAATCGCTTTAATTAATCTGGATTTGATCAAATTAGTTGCAAAATGTTCCTGAGCAGGTATCATGTGATTAGTTAACCACAATAATCCAATTCTTCTCATAAAACCATAAGCAATTTCAGTAATTGCTTTTTGCATACCAAACTGATCAATGGCAGCATTTAAAATGCTGTTGAAGTCGTTACCATTAAAATCAATCATGGCATTGATCAATTGCAAAATAAACGCATCTGTGCTTTTTGAATTGGAATGGTCGATATGAGTAAAAGTTGCAATTGCTTCAGGACTCAATTTCGCAATTTGAGAGATTTTAAAATCTGTTTCGTAGAGATATCTAATCTGTAAAATTGTTTTAAGATCTTCGTTATCAAAATAGCGGTGGTTGCTATCTTTTCTTTTTGAGACTATTAGTTTATATCGTTTTTCCCAAATACGTAGTGTATGGGCTTTGATGCCTGTTAGATTTTCAATGTCTTTGATTCTAAAATAGTCCATCCGTATAAAAAAGGTATTGAACTTAAATTCCAGGGACTGTGTTTTTCGTTAAACACAAGCTAATTTAGGAAAACTTTTCAGTTAGATTAGATAAAGTGTGACCGAAAAGGATATTTTTGTTCCTATAACTGATTATTATGGGTTTAATTTTGTTTTTTGTTGGTGTAATAGGTTGGCATATTGGTATGTATGGTATGTTTCAGAAGGCAGGAATTACGCCTTGGAAAGCATTGATCCCTTTTTACAATACATGGTTGATAGTAGAAAAAACCGAATTGAAGAAATATTGGTTTTGGCTTCAATTGATACCTGTTGCCGGGCAATTCATTACAATATGGATCACTATTATTTTTGTGATGCAGTTTAAGAGGGTTAATATGCTCCATCATACTGCAGCTGCACTTATCCCCTTTATCTATTTCCCTTATCTTGGGTTTTCTAAAAATGAAAAATTTTATGGCCCTTCAGTCATGAAATTATACCATAAACCAGCTTCCCGTGAATGGATTGATGCAGGTGTATTTGCAATTGTGGCCGCTACGATTATTAGAACCTTTGTATTTGAGGCCTATGTGATTCCTTCTGGAAGTATGGAAAAGACATTATTAGTGAATGATTTTCTATTTGTAAATAAAATGAGTTACGGGCCTAGAATACCACAAACTCCATTGTCATTTCCATTTGTGCATAATACAATGCCTGGTTCTATCACCACAGCTTCTTACCTGAAATGGATACAAATTCCCTATAAAAGACTTCCTGCATTTACCCCAGTTAAAAGAAATGATGTGGTGGTTTTCAATGTTCCAGCTGGAGATACCATTATCAACCTGCCTGAATATGGTAGTAAACAACTTTATTATGATGTGCTTCGAACGCAGTTTAAAGGTGATAGGGAAGCATTGATGAACCAATTTCCCATTATCGTTCATCCAATGGATAAAACAGATAATTATATCAAACGATGTGTAGGCGAGGCAGGGGATCTATTGCAAATTAAAAATGCTGAGCTATTTATCAATGGCGAAAAAGCGTACTTGCCTAGAAATTCTGAAACAGAATATCTGGTTGAAACAAACGGCACTAATTTCACGGAAGAGTTTTTAATGTCTGCTCTTGGAATAAATGTACAGGATACGGAAGGCCAAATTCAAACAATAGAAAATAAGCCCAATATTTTCAAGATTAATATGACTCCAGAAGAATTGGATGTAATAAAAAAACAGCCTAATGTAAAATCGGTCAGTCTATTTGTTGATAATTATGTGGGCGGTTTTTTCCCATTTGATGATGCTAATTTCCCTTTTAGTTTAGACAACTTTGGACCCATTAAAATTCCTAAAAAGGGTGAAACTATCCAGCTTACACCACAGAATATTGCTCTTTATAAAAGGTTGATTTCAGATTACGAGCATAATAAGTTTGAAGAACAAAATGGTAAGTTCTTTATCAATGGAAAAGAAAGCAATACCTATACTCCAATTTATAATTATTACTGGATGATGGGTGATAACAGACATCGTAGTCAGGATAGTCGTTATTGGGGTTTTGTTCCAGAAACACATGTAGTGGGTAAAGCTTCTATGATCTGGTTTAGTTACGATAAAGGACCACGTTGGGGTCGTTTGTTCAATACTATCAAATAACTTATCTTTAATAACCGAAGGGGTCCTCATAGCTTTTGCTATGGGGACTTTTTGTCTAAATAATATTTTATGCAGCAACATCTTATTCAAGTTTCCTTCGACGAATACCAAGATATCAACGCATTAAATGTTGGGGATGCTAATTTATTGCATGCAGCAAGAGAAGCAATAGATTTATCGTATGCTCCTTATTCAAGATTTCAGGTTGGCGCTGCAGCTAGGCTTATTAATGGAATAATTTTAAAGGGAAGTAACCAGGAAAATGCAAGTTTTCCCGCCGGGTTATGTGCAGAAAGAGTTCTTTTATCTATTTGTTCTTCTTTATACCCAGGCCTGCCAATTATCGATATGGCAATTAGTTATAACAACCAATTAGGAGTGAGTAATAAGCCTATTAGTCCTTGCGGCGTATGCAGACAAAGTTTGTCTGAATTTGAAAATAGGGTGAATCATAGTATCCGTTTAATTCTGGGTGGAACGCAGGGTAAAGTGTTTATTATTGACAGGGCAACAGACCTCTTGCCCTTGGCTTTTTCTAGCGCGGATATGAAATAAATAAATGCCACGGAGCATAAAAAATGAATCAAACCCTTGTATATTCTTATAATTAACTATTATTTTTAGTTTATGGCTATTCAGGTACATAAGCGAAGCTTTCTTTTTACTTACATTAAGCTTGGATATTTACTTCACTTGATGACAATCGCAGAAATAGTAGTGATCTACAATTGCTTTCAATATTTTGATCTGATAAAATGGGCACAAGCAGATTTTGTATTTTTAAAGTCAGCTTTGTTATTAGGGTTTGTAACTGCTCCTATTTTCCCACAATGTGATGCTAGGTCCCGCTACCAAAATTATAAACAAGTAAAAGACCATCTATACCTTTATGGCTTCCAACCAAGAATTATTAAGCCATTTTCATTTTCACGTTGTCAACGCGATGCGGTAATTGCAGCGGCAGAAGAATTGGGTATGAGAAAAGAGTGCGTCAATTATTTTATTAAACAAGGCCATTACTGGTATCATATTTTACCCGATTTTTTATACCAGAAGCCTGGTTATTTATTCCGAAAAGCATTTTGGTTAAATACTTTTTTTGCTAAACATTATGAGGCAAAAATTGACTTCAGTGTAATTTCGAAAAAGAATGAAATCCATTCAATCAAGAAAGAGCGGTTTAATTTCAGTTCAGGATCAATTATCTAATAAGAACAGTGGTGCCTTTTAAGTGGAAGGTCTGACCTGTGTCTTTGTGTGTATAATCAAGCGTCCAGATATACGTACCGCTTGGTTGTAGTTCTCCTTTAAGTCTGCCATCCCATTTTTGATGCCAGTCACTGCATTCATAAATTACTTGCCCATATCTATTATATACTTTAAAGCTGAGGTTTTGTGCTTTGAATGCATTTAAGGGATAGAGATAATCATTGAGCCCATCCCCATTTGGCGTAAACCCTGAGGGAATATCTATATAGCAGTTTGGAAGAACAAATACTTTTTTAATGCTTGTGTCGGTGCAATTAAATGAGTTTTGCACTACCTGCATTACAAGATATTGATTTTGCCTGCCATTGGCCTGGAAGTAAATGCCAGTTGGTTGTTTTGCTTTACTGGTAATACCATTTCCAAAATTCCAATTCCAGCTAGAAGTATTGCTACTGCTATTATCAATAACTATTAAACTATCGGTTAAACATAGTGTATCAGATAAAGTAAAGCCAGCTTTTACTGTATGATCAGGTAAATTTAAATCTACAGAACTGCTATCGGTACAAAAGCCATTTGATACGCTTAAAAATGCATGTAGTTTTCCGAATTGATTCAATTTGAAAATTGGATTCTGTAGATTACTTTTTGAACCATTATCTAGAGCCCAATTCCATTGGTTAGCTCCATTATTTGCATCATGAAATAAATTCAAAGTATCGAATTTGCAACCAATATTTATTTGATTTGTAAAATCTGCGGTAGTAACATTTTTAATTATGAAATTGAGGGTAGACCCAACTGCAGTAGGTTTTCCGCATTCGTTTAAAATGGTATTCCCATCTGATCCAACCTTCAAATGAATTTGATAAGCACCATTTGTTTTTATTGGATTATTTAGAATTACCTGAATGATGTCTGTTAATCCACTGGAACATATTCCCTTAGCCGATTTTATTGAAACTGGCGAAGGACCAGTGATGAAAAAATCTGAGCCATCTTCAGCAATGGAACTGCAATCCATAGGCCTATTAAAAACTAATTGTAAAGTATCTTGAATACATACAATTGGTTTGATACTATCCATGGGTGTGGGCACAGCTGTGGTGAAAATTAGTGATTCTGATAATCCAACAGGCAATTGATTACCACAATTGTCAAGTAATGTGTTGTTATCAATACCAAGTTTAGATGTAACTGAATAAGATCCTGGGATAAGGATATTCTGCATAGTTAATTCTAAGGTATCAGTATCAAAAGAAAAGGCACACCCACGGCCAATTGCCTTTGAGATGGTGTTAGGAATGGCACCAGAAACACTAAAGTCAGATCCGTCAGGGCTTAAACTACTACAATTCATTTTTTTGTTAAGCATTAAAAGAATCTGTGTGCCATCGCAAACTGCATGTACTTTTGAAAGAAGAGGGGTTATAGGATCAATAATGCTAGAAGTACCTCCTCCAAATGAAAGTTTATAGCCAACTTGTGAAGGTGAAAAATTACTTACTAGTAAAATATAATTGTGGCCTGCAATCAGATTAGGCATGGTACTGAATGTAGGGTTTCCGTTAATCGTTGCAGATGCGCATTCAAACCATTTTTTCCCAGAACTACCGGCACCCGTTGGACCATACATTCCAGACCAATTCGCAGAAATGATTAAATTTTTGTTGGTATAAACATCCATGGGGTCATATCCCGTGATATCAAATAGCTCCCAATCATAATCGTCATTTGAATTAATTGGGCTGATGGTAAATGCGAAACTCCCTGATGTGAAACAAGTGAATTTATACCAAAATGGATTAATGTCTGAATACCCAGCGCCATCAGTACATGGTGTTGGTACACTTCTGCCTCCACAAAAAGGAACTACATTTTGCTGAAATGTAGTAGTACCGCAAACAGGAAAAGCTGTGGTAGGGTTTTGACCTAAGGTGGTACAAGTTTGTCCAACCCCAACATTTACAATTAGAAGAGTTAGAATGAATACAAGAAACAGTTGGTATTGGAATTTCACTCCTCAAATTTATTACTTCAATACCGAAATGGTTAAAAATCCTGATAATCTTATCTTAAAAAAGAAGATATCTCGTCTGTGTTTAATTATATATTCGTAAATAATTGATATGCAATGTAATATTTGTTCTAGTTTTTAGATAAAGGTTAATTGAAGGTTTTGGCATGGTGTTTGGCTAAAATGGGGATGTATTGGTAGCCTATTGAATTACCAAATGGGAGTTTTTAAGTACATTACTCTTTTAAAAAAGTCGGTTTGATAGGCAAATTTCAAATTGGAAGCATGAAAAAAATTATTGCCATTTTGCTGTTTTTGATCTGTTCACACCAGATTCAAGCTCAGATTGACACTGCCATTCTGCATCCGAATACTGATTCACTCATACAAGTAAGGGATTCTCTAACTCAACTGAAAGATACCCTTGTATTAGATTCCACTATTAAATTGGAGCCCCCAGGTGGCTTTAAACTCAAACCTAATGCCAAGGTAATGACTGGAATTGCCAGTTTTTATTCTAAAAATCTTGACGGTACAAAAACAGCTACGGGTGAATATTATAGGAATGCAAAGCTTACCGCAGCCAGTAATAATTATAAGCTCAATACCTGGGTTAGGGTTACCAATCTAAGCAACAGCAAATTTGTGATAGTTAGAATAAATGATCGGATGCATCCAAGAATGGCCAAGAAGGGAAGAGTAGTTGATTTAAGCAGATTAGCAGCTAAAGAGCTTGATTTTATGAAAAAAGGCCTTACTAGAGTGAGAGTTGAACCAATTGAGCATAAAATTGTTGATTAACTGTGTAGAATTTGGCTGTTTTTATTATTTTATAAAATCAATTCTTGCCTGTATTTTTGTCGGACCAACAAAACTGTTTATGAAGAAAATTTTATTTTTTACTGTTGTAATGGGTCTATCTGCAATTAGTTTTGCGCAGACTACCAGTTATAAAAAAACGCCTTCTTTAGGTGTCAACTTTTTTTTACAAGACTTTAAAACCCCCGCAATTATTAATAGTGGTTCTTTATCTGGAGCCCTTCTAAATAATTCATGGGCTAAGGTAAAAGATATGAGTTCTGGCCTAAGTGTTCAATATATGAACGGCATAACAGAGCACATCGATTTTACCACATCATTAGGTGGTTCATTTATTAATTATCCTTTTAGAGCTGCTTCTGGAATGACTCCGTTGGGTTCTAATAAATTATTAATGGAATTAGATGCTGGTGTAAATATTAAGTTATTGACCGATAAATATTTCCTAGTTCCTTACCTTAATGCAGGTATCGGTGCCTCCATGTATAATGGATCATACTTTGCTGCATTTATGCCTTTCGGTGGAGGAATTCAAATGAATTTAGGTGAAGGTGCTTTCATTCATACTCAAATGAATTATCGCAGTCAGGTATCTGCCTTTACTACCAATCACTTAAACTATTCTATTGGATTTTCTACTTCTTTAAAGGAGAAAAAAGCACCTGTAGTAGTTGCACCACCACCGCCGCCACCTCCTCCTCCAGCTGATACTGATGGAGATGGTATTATTGATCCAAACGATAAATGTCCAACTGTTCCTGGTATTGCTAAATATCAAGGTTGCCCAGTTCCAGATACAGATGGAGATGGAATCAATGATGAGAATGATAAATGTCCTACAGTTAAAGGCCTGGCCAAATACGAAGGATGTCCTATTCCTGATACTGATAAAGACGGTATTAATGACGAAGAAGACAAGTGTCCAACTGTAGCTGGTTTGGCTCGCTATCAGGGATGCCCTATTCCTGATACAGATGGAGATGGTGTGAATGATGAAGAAGATAAATGCCCTCATGTAAAAGGAACAGCTGCATCTTTTGGTTGTCCTTCATTAAATTTCAAAGCTTCTGATATTCTTTTTGCAAATGGAAGCAATGTGTTAACCAAATCATCTAAACTAGAGCTGGATAAAGGGATTAAAGTGTTAAATGAAAATCCAGATTTGAAATTGTATGTAGAAGGCCATACTTCTAATACAGGTAGTGCTAAATTCAATGATAAATTGTCTTTGAATCGTGCATTTTCAGTTAAATCTTATTTAGTAGAGAAAGGTATTGCAGCTATTAGATTAACTGCAACTGGTTATGGAAGCAGCAAACCTATAGCTGATAACAAAACCAAAGCAGGTCAAAAAGCAAATAGACGTGTAGAATTTAAGATTCAGGAAAATTAATAAATGAATAAAGAATAGTAAAAGGCCCGATCACTTCAATGATCGGGCCTTTTTGTTGAATAGCTATAAGATGTTGACTTCTCTTTCAAGAGGTATTTTAAATACTTGATTAATAGAGGATATTATTTTTTCGGATAAATCGAAAATCTCAGAACCTGATGCGTGTCCATAATTGATCAGAACCAAAGCCTGAAGGGAATGGCATCCGGCCTCACCTTCCCTATATCCTTTCCATCCTGCTTTTTCAATTAACCAACCTGCTGCAATTTTAACTGAACCATCTTTATTGGGATAACCTGTAATGTCTGGATGACTCTGTTTAATTGTTTCAAATTGTTCCTTTGAAATACTAGGGTTTTTAAAGAAGCTTCCAGCGTTTCCAATGATTGCCGGATCTGGTAATTTACTGGAACGTATTTTTATAACGGCATCAGAAACTGATCGGATGTTAAGGTCAGTAATCCCCATGTTTTTCAATTCGGTCTCAATAGCCCCATATCCTGTTTTGAAAATTGGAAATTTACTCAATCGAAATAGTACTTTAGTAATTACAAATTGATTTTTCCATTTTGTTTTAAAAATACTATCCCGATAATCAAAAGCACATGCTGCGTTTGTAAAATTTTGAATTGTACGATCCGCAATATGATATGCTTCAACTGAATCTATTAAATCTTTTACTTCAACACCATAGGCACCTATATTCTGAATGGGAGAAGCACCCACCGTTCCCGGAATGAGACTCAAATTTTCTACCCCCGCCCATCCATTATTTATACAATGCAAAACAAATTGATGCCAATTTTCTCCTGCTGCAACTTCTACATAAAAATGATCATCGTCTTCTTTAATTATCTGGATACCCTTTAATTCGTTTTTTAAAACAATGGTATCCAATAACTGACTGGTAAATAAAATATTACTTCCCCCACCTAATATTAAATGCGATTCTAGGATACGAT
The DNA here is from genome assembly GCA_947371755.1 of Chitinophagaceae bacterium. GTDB lineage: Bacteria > Bacteroidota > Bacteroidia > Chitinophagales > Chitinophagaceae > Sediminibacterium. Next base: position 52,410 of record CANBQT010000001.1, on the reverse strand, counting down.
CATGATATTGGTCTACTATTTCAAAAAGTTCATCTTGACTTTGAAAAATAGAAAAATCTCTTGCAATAGTTTCTATACCAAAGCTGTTATATTTTTTGAGAGAGATATTTTTTAATAATGTCATCTTCTTAAAATTTGAATAATAGTTTAGTTCGGATCTACATCTGTGATAATATGAACTGAGCGGTATCTTTTATGGGTTTGCAAGATTAATGATTGCTGCTGTATGGCAATTTTACTTTGATGAATTAAGCGGTTATCCTTGGGTAATTTCAAAAGAATCTCCCAGATATATTGATTTCTGATCCTATCAACCACTGGTTGCGAGGGCCCCATGATATAATTGCCAAACTGAGATTTTATTCCATTGGAAAACACATTCGCTGCTTCTTCAGCTATATGCTTTTCTTTATGTTTGAAATTAATCCTGATCAATCTTGTAAATGGAGGATAACTAAATTGTTTACGATTATCGATTTCAAATTGATACAGTTGATGATAATCATGTGCTTTTACAAATTGCAAAATAGGGTGCTTTAAATTGCTTACTTGTATAATCACTTTGCCATCTGCATTTTTTCTTCCGGCTCTTCCACTAACCTGTTCCATTAATTGAAATGCTCTTTCATTTACCCTGAAATCTGTAAAGTTTAAGATCCCGTCTGCATCAACAATACCCACTAAATTCACGTGTTCAAAGTCTAGACCTTTTACAACCATTTGGGTACCCACTAAAATATCTATTCTTTGTTGTTCAAATTGTTTTATCATTGCATCATGTGCATTTTTTCCTTTTACACTATCATAGTCCATTCTGGCCACTTTTGCATCTGGGAAAAGTTCTAACACTTGTTCTTCGATTTTTTCAGTGCCAAAGTTTTTCTGGATGAAATGGTGACTTCCACAAGCAGCACAAGTTGCAACTACAGGGTATGTACTTCCGCAATAATGACAAGATAGTTTGTGTTTGGATTTATGATAGGTAAGTGTTACATCACAATGTTCGCAATGTGGAATCCATCCACAGGTATCACAAAGTAAGTAGGGCGAATAACCTCTACGGTTTTGAAATAATATGATTTGTTTGTTTTCCAGTAAAGTCCTTTCTATGTTTTTCAGTAAGGATTCAGAGAAAACTGTGATGCCATTAGGTGTTTCGACTCTGTTTTTAAAATCAGCCAATTCCATTTTTGGCAACTCTGCATTACCATACCTTTCAGATAATGTTACAAGGGCATATTTATTTTGTTGACAATTATAGTATGTTTCTATACTGGGTGTAGCACTTCCTAATAACACTTTAGCATTGAATAAGCCCGCATAATAAATGGCGCTATCACGAGCATGGTATCTTGGTGCAGGATCTTGCTGCTTATAAGAAGCATCATGTTCTTCATCAGCGATGATTAAACCAAGGTCACAAAATGGTAAAAGAAGGGATGAACGTGCACCAAGTACTGCTTTCATCTCTCCCGTTTTTACTTTATTCCAAATCTCAACTCTTTCATTAGCATTGAATTTCGAATGATAAATTCCAATTTTGTTACCAAAATGAACTTGCAGTCTACGAATGATTTGTGAAGTAAGAGCGATTTCAGGTAGCAAATACAAAACCTGTTTTCCCTGATTCATATATTCCTCAATCAATTGAATATACAATTGTGTTTTTCCACTAGCTGTTACGCCATGCAGTAAACAAACTTGTTTGGATTGATAGGCTGATTTAATTTGATCCAAAGCAATGATTTGCGCAGGAGATAGCTGGAACTTGATATTTGTTTCTTGATTGTAAGAAACGATTCTAGAAACACTTCTTTTTTGAATCGAAAGAATTCCTTTATCAATCAAGCCTTTCAATTGTGCTGCCGAGGCATTTGATTTTTTTAATAAAGTTGACTGAATAACTTCTCCTTCCGTTTTGTTTAGGAATAAATAGGATAGAAGAAGCTCCATTTGTTTTGGAGCCTTCCCCCAATTATTTAAAAGCTCAGCTAATTTTTCTTCACTTGCATAATCGGGATGTAACAGAATATATGTCTGTTTTTTCTCCTGATATTTTTCTATCAATTCTTCCCATACATAACAGATTCTTCTATCAATTAGTTTTTTTATGATAGGATAAACATGCGAGCTATCCAGTAATTGCTGAACTTCACTCAGTCTTAATTCTTTCTTTAATTCTAAAGCTTCAGCAATAATAAATTCTTCATCATTCAAGTCGCTATAAGATTCATCAAGTTCTTCATTCCAGATTAAAATGCTTTCACTGGACAATTTTAAATTCGCTGGAACAGCAGCTTGCATCACTTCACCTTCGCTGCATAAATAATATTTAGCAATCCAATCCCACAAGGCTAGTTGTTGAGGATTTACGAGTGGATCAGTATCTAAGATATTGATTAATGGTTTGGGTGAAAATCCGACAGGAGGATCTGAGAAAATTCTTTTTACAATACCTGCATATTTTTTGTGTTTGCCAAGAACAACTTCAACACGTATGCCTGGTTGAATACGATCCTGCATATCAATTGGAACTGACCATGTATAATTCTTAGGTAATGCTAAAGGAATAATCACTTCAGCAAACATGGTTGCCTCGTGGGTAGAAAATGCAGAAAGTGCTGTAAAAGAATTGTTTTTTGCCATGAAAATTAGAAGGCTAAGTTAAGTAGCTTTCAACAATCAAACAGAATATCTGCGATACCTTCTTAAACCGGCATCCATCCTGTGAAATACCTGTTCCCTAAGTGCAGGAATATCTGACATTGCTAATCCAGATACAGGAACTTCTTCTAGATAAACCACTCTGTTCTTTCCGGGGGTTAACGAAAATAGGGATCTAAAATGAAGTCTTTCCAACGTATCAACCAATAAAATGGGTTTTATGGGTGTTTGTGTTTCAATGGCAATTCTAAATGCGCCGTCAAAAAAGGATTTTAAAGGATAGGCGGATTCATTAAAAGTACCTTCTGGGAAAATGAAAATCGAAATATTATTCTTGATGGCAGCTTTCAAGGCTCGAACACTTCTAGCCCTTGTCTCTGAATTACTTCGGTCCACAAGTATTACTGCTGCCCTATAGATGATTCCGAAAATAGGAACTTTCACCATTTCATACTTACCCAGTACTCGGATGGGTTGATGTGCGAATAAGACAATAGGAGGGATATCGATATAGGAAGCGTGATTGCCTACAAAAATATACTGTTGCTGGGTATTATGCTCGGATTCATATATTTCTTCATGTCGAATACCAATCAATAAATACCAGATCCAAGCCCATGTTTTACAAATTTGGTAAATGATATTACCCCCTTTGATCTTACCGAAAGCTAATGCAATTATTACAAAGGGAAATGCGATGAATGTGAGAATAACAAATATTAAAAATGCGTAAATACAATAAACAAATTGTAAAGGTTTCCAAATCCATTTCATTATTCTAACTTAAGTAGAATATGGGATATTCCTTTAAAATTTTGTACTAGGGACAAAAAAAAGCAACCCGAAGGTCGCTTTGTAAAATATGGCTAAGCTTATATTTTAGATGGTAGTTTTTGCTTCATTTTTCCAAAGTAACAAAACGATGGAAATGATACAAGCGGTAACTCCAATAATCATCAAAGGACTTTCGTTTGGTGTATTATTAGCGATTTGTGCTGCTAGTAAAATCATGGTTTGAGTTTTTATTTGTGGTTAATAGGATACAAATTGAGCTCAAAATTTTGATATAAACAACAATCCAAAATTACAAGGCAGTCATTTTACGCATTATAAAATAATATAAAGTAGCTGAGATTTCACATATTGAAATCAAAATCGCGGGTGGCAAGAAAAAAATATTCTTATTTCTTAATTGAGCCATTTTTAAAATGTGCTTTTTGATTAAAAACTAAGATTTTTGAGTTCAAAAAAAAATGAAAAAAAATGAAAATATTTTTATTTTTTTTTGGAAAATGCCTGAAATCAGTCAAAATGGGCAATATTTTCTATAAAACTAGACTTTCAAGATTAGGTTAATAAAGCAAAAAGGACCATACTAGATGGTCCTTTTGCTACAATTGAAAATTGTAAATTGGTTTTCTCAGATATTTATAATTCTAATCATGGTCGTTATAAGCAGCAACACCATGTTCGAAGAAATCAAGACCACCTGGTCCGGTTTCTGCTTCTGGTTCTACTCTTAATTTCCATGGATAAGGCAGTTTATTAACGATATACATTAAAACTAAAGCGATGGCGAATGTACTAAGGGTGATTACAGCACTTCCAATCAATTGAGCTTTCAAAACATCCCAGCCTCCTCCATAAAGTAATCCTTTCACTGGTGCTGAATTATCTGCTCCAGTAGATCCTGTTGCACCATATTGTCCACTTGCAAAAAAGCCTAGAGATAATGTTCCCCAGATACCAGCCGCAAAATGCACTGGAACAGCACCAACTGGATCGTCAATTCTAAAATGCTCTAAAAGCAAAGTGCCATAGTAAACCACTACACCAGCAATTAATCCAATGATCACAGCGCCCAATGGAGATACCCAATAACAAGGTGCTGTAATTGCTACAAGACCTGCTAATAATCCATTAATAGTAAATGGAAGATCATATTTGCCTTTATTTGGACCAAACCAAAGAGGTAATAACATTGCAGTTAACGATCCGGCGCAAGCTGCAAGAGTTGTGTTTGCTGCGATACGGCCGATTCCATCTGCATCCATAGCTGATAAAGTGCTACCAGGGTTAAATCCATACCATCCAAACCAAAGGATAAATGCACCTACAGCGGCTAATGGTAAATTATGTGCAGGAGGTAAACCACCTTTTTCTTTATCATCTCTGGTAAATACGCGTCCGATACGAGGTCCTAAAACCAATGCACCAGCCAATGAAATGGCACCTCCAATGGTATGTACTACTGTAGAACCTGCAAAGTCGCGGAATCCTTGACCAAGACCTGGTAAGAAATGATCTGGAGTTCCCATTAATGCTAACCAACCATCCGGTCCCCAAGCCCAATGTCCAATAATTGGATAAATAAATCCAGTAACACCAATACTGTAAAGGATATCACCTCTAAAGCTGGTACGACCAATCATAGCACCTGAAGTAATTGTTGAAGTTGTATCAGCAAAAGCAAACTGGAATATCCAGTGTGCCAAAATTGGAATACCAGTTGCCTCGTAAGTGCTAGGAGCACCATTTAAGAAAAACCAGTTTTGACCAATAAAGCCATTTCCGTGGCTAAACATAAACGCATATCCAACAGCGTAAAATAGAACACCACAAATGGCAGTGTCGAAAATACATTCTAACAATACGTTCACGGTTTCTTTTGTTCTAGCAAAACCTGCTTCTAACATAACAAAACCAGCTTGCATACCAAATACCAAGAATGCTGCAACTAGAGTCCAAACTGTATTGATGGAATTCATCATACTAGTTTCATGGGCAGAATAAGTCTCAGCTGCATTTGCAGAATTGAACATCATTCCAGGTAACATTTTCATGATACCTAATACTACGAACAGTCCCAAAATTTTTCCAGTGAAAATGGTAAATACCATTTTCCATTTTTCAGCTTTTGTGAGTTGGATAACAACTGCAGGTGCTGATTTCCTGCGGCCCATTTGTCTCAAGTTGGTTAAAGTGTTTGAAAACATGGCTTAGGGTTTTGGTTTAAAAATGTTTGTCAATAATTAAAAATCAGAATTTGTAAACTGCAGCAAGGATGAATCCGCTAGTTGTTTGTGTAGCAGCTCCGCCGCTTTTAAAGAATATGGCGTTATTACCATTATCAACACGGATCTCTGGGATGATGGTCAAATTATCGATCTTGATATTTGCAGAAAGTGTTGTTGCAAATACACTTGATGCAATACCTGCAGATGTAACTGATTTTTTATCATCGAAATATTCACCTCTTAATGTCAAACCAAATTTGCTTGATGGATCAAAATTTAAATACAAAGCATTGCTCGACCAACTGCTGCTTGTACCACTAGTTTTAACGGATGCAATAGTACCATCATAGTTGATACCAAACTGGCTGCTGATGACACCATTTAATACTAAGTCGAACTGACTAAATCCGCTATTTTCTCCTGTGCTACCACCTTGGTAGTTTAAGAATGCTTTTAGTTTGTCGTCTTTTGTACCAGTACTGAATTGAGCGATTGCAACTTTATTACCAGAAGTGGTAGTGGTATAATCTGTAGGATTGGCAACCCCAATCATGAAGGCAGATTTTCCGCCTAGGGAGATGTCAGCTTTTAAACCAGTATGAAAGAATGGTCCATAAGAGAAACCATAAGACATACTATAGTTTCTATTGGCATAAGCATCCAATAATTCAAATCCAACGTGGGTTGCCCATTTACCCATTGTTAATTTGATTTTATCACTTAAAGCATAGCTAACATACAATTGTTTGATAGCTGCCATAGCACCAGCATCGTTATACGAAAATTCACTAGCTCTTCTGCCAAATCCTAGATCTGCTGTCGCTGAGATTTTGCCAATTGAATGGTCCCATCTAACAGAAGCCATACCCAATTCGAATGAATTCTGAGAATTGGTAAAGCTTGTTAAGTTGTTTGACTTGCCCCCAGGTGCATTAAAATTAGTTCTGTAGTAAGCATCTGCAGAAACTGTAAAAGTGTTAGTTGCAACTGGCGCTTTCTTAGTACTGTCTGTTTGCGCATTTACAGAAATAAAGCCTACGATTGCGAGGGAAACTGCTAAAATTTTCTTTAACATTGCGATTGGTTTTATGATTAATAATAGGTACAGCCTTTAAACTTGGTCAGAAGTTTATCATATGGCTGTACCTTAATTTTTTTAAGAGGCGCAATCGGTAGGATCCCACCGTATATAAACCTGGTCAGAAGTTGATATACAGTTTAATAATCGAAGAAAATAATATGGTGTAAAGCCCATCTCCGATTTTACTCGGAGATGGAAATATTTAAGCTAATTCTGGTCTTCTTCCGTATTTTTCATTGTGTTGTGAAGCATCTAATCCTTTTTCCTCATCTTCAGAACTCACACGGATTGGCATCACTAAATTGATGAATTTGAAAATCAAATAGGAAACAGTGAAACTATAAGCCACAACTATACCTAATGCTTTTACCTGTATTAAGAAGAAACTAACGTTGCCATACAAAAGGCCATCTGCGCCAGCTCCGTTTACAGATTTAGTAGCAAATATTCCTGTCATTAACATACCTACCATTCCACCTAAACCATGACAAGGAAATACATCTAAAGTGTCATCCAGACTTGATTTGCTTTTATAATGCACAGCTAAATTTGAAATGATGGCTGCGGTGAATCCAATAAAAATACTTTGAGGGATCGCAACAAAGCCAGCAGCTGGTGTAATAGCAACCAGACCAACAACTGCACCAATACAAAATCCAAGTACTGATGGTTTTTTGCCACGCAATACATCAAAGAACATCCAGGAAAGTCCTGCTGCGGCAGCTGCAGTATTGGTGGTAGCAAAAGCAGAAACCGCTAATGCGTTAGCTGCTCCAGCAGAGCCCGCGTTAAAGCCAAACCAACCAAACCAAAGTAAACCTGTACCAATTAAAACATAAGGAATATTTGCTGGTGGAATTTCTTTTTGATCAATATGCGATTGACGGCGTTTTAAAACCAATGCACCTGCTAATGCAGCACATCCAGCAGAAATATGAACTACAGTTCCTCCAGCGAAATCCAAAGCACCCATTTTAAATAAGAATCCATCAGGGTGCCAGGTCCAATGCGCAATTGGAGCGTATACTAATAAACTAAATAATAAAATAAAAACCGTGTATGAGGTAAAACGAATACGTTCAGCAACCGCACCTACCACCAAGCCCGGTGTGATAATTGCAAACATCAATTGAAATAAAGCGAACAATGTAAGTGGAATGGTTGGGGCCAAACTCCAGGGAGCTCCAGAAGCTACACCTTTAAACATAAAGTGAGTAGCTGGATTTCCAATAAAACCTCCTATGGAATCTCCAAAACAAAGACTGTATCCAACTATGATCCAAACAATCGTAACGATTCCTGTAGCAACAATACTTTTCATCATCGTAGACAAGATGTTTTTACGATGAACCATTCCCCCATAAAAAAAGGCAAGGGCAGGAGTCATTAAAAAAACCAACGCAGTCGCAATCAACATCCAGGTGATATCAGCAGAACTGTATTTTCCAGCGTCGTTGAAGGTAGGTAGTGAGGGTACAAATATGGCAGCAACAGCAACAACTAATAAAACTGTAAAGGGTAATAAACTTTGTAAACTTACTTTTTTCATTAATCAATTCTTTTGATATGTGATTTATATTTAATAATATATTTCTATTGCTAAAATAGGAATATTATTCATAAAAAGCTAAACTAAAGTTACATTTAATTTATTATAATGTGTAAAAATAGGCGATCTGCTATTGAAATATCTAAAATATAGAGAGAATCGTTAGATGGAATGTGTATAAAAAAGAAACCCGTTTGATTTTGTCAAACGGGTTTTAAAGTGATCTGAGTATATTTTAGCTATTTACGATATAGCTACTGTCTTTCGTTTCTAATAAAGAGTGTCCCATTAAATATTCATCTACTTTTCTGGCGCATTCTCTTCCTTCACTGATTGCCCAAACAACCAATGACTGGCCTCTTCGCATATCTCCGGCTGTGAATATCTTATTGATATTAGTCTGAAATGCTTGTTCTGTAGCTTTTACATTACCTCTTTCATCTAATTCAATTCCAAGCTGATTGATCAGGCCTTCGTGTTGTGGATGAACAAATCCCATCGCTAACAACGCAAGTTCGCATGGTATTTCTCTTTCTGATCCTTCTTTCTCAACAAATTTCGCGGGACGACCATCTGCAGAAATAGCCCACTCCAGATCCACAATTTTTAAAGCTTTTAAATGGCCATTTTCATCACCTATAAAAGATTTGGTTGCAATAGCCCAATAACGATCAGCACCTTCCTCATGTGAAGAAGTGATTTTTAATGTCATCGGATAAGTAGGCCAAGGCATATTATCAGTTCTACCTACAGGTGGCTTAGGTAATAATTCAAATTGGGTTACCGTCTTAGCCTCATGTCTATTAGATGTTCCAACGCAGTCACTCCCTGTATCTCCACCACCAATTACCACAACATTTTTATGGGTTGCCAAAAGTGATTCTTCTTCTAACGGAAGGTTTGCAACTCTTTTGTTTTGTTGCTTAAGAAATTCCATCGCAAAATAAACGCCTTTTAATTCTCTTCCCGGAATTGGTAGATTTCTTGGAACGGTAGAGCCACCCGCTAAAACGATGGCATGAAATTCACGTAATAAGTCATTAATGCTCACATTAACACCCACATTGGACTGACACTTAAATATCACACCTTCCTGTTCCATTACAGAAATTCTGCGGTCAATTACCCATTTTTCAAGTTTGAAATCAGGAATGCCATATCTCAATAATCCTCCTGGCGCATCGTCTCTCTCAAATACAGTTACTAAGTGGCCTGCATAATTTAATTGTGCGGCAGCGGCTAATCCGGATGGACCAGATCCAACCACAGCAATTTTTTTGCCAGTCCTTACATTCGGCTTGCGTGGTTTTACAAAGCCTTTATCAAATGCAATCTCAATAATATGTTTTTCAATCTCTTCAATCGTAACGGGTGGTTGATTGATGCCAAGCACACAAGCGCTTTCGCAAGGAGCCGGGCAAATTCTTCCGGTAAACTCCGGGAAATTATTAGTGGAGGTGAGGATGTCGTATGCTTCTTCCCAGCTCTTATTATATATAGCATCATTGAATTCAGGGATTACATTGCCTAAAGGACATCCACTATGGCAAAAAGGTACTCCGCAGTTCATACATCTGCCTGATTGCTGATTCAATTTTTCTTCCGGAAGACGTTCTACAAATTCATGATAATCCTTGATACGTTCTGCCACCGGGCGTTTACCTGGTAATTCTCTTGTGAATTCTATAAAACCTGTTGGTTTACCCATATTGGATGGTTTAGTAGATTAATTTCTTAAAGCCGATTAACCGGCAATTTTTTCTTTTTTAATTGATAATGCTTTCTTGTAATCTTTAGGAAATACTTTGATAAAGTTTTTCAGTTGAGATTCATAATCACCTAACACAAATTTTGCTACAGTGCTTGCTGTATAAGCATAATGTTTAGTGATCAGGTCGTTCAGAACAATTGCATCATCCTGATCTACTGGATCCAGATCAATCATTTCCATATTGCAACGACTTGCGAAAGATCCATCTACATCGTATACATATGCAATTCCACCACTCATACCAGCAGCAAAATTACGTCCGGTGGTTCCAAGAATTACAGCGATGCCTCCGGTCATATATTCACAACCATGATCGCCAACGCCTTCAACCACAACCTTTGCACCAGAATTTCTAACACAGAATCTTTCTCCAGCTTTTCCTCTGATATAAGCTTCTCCATCAGTAGCACCATAAAATGCTACGTTACCTATAAGGATATTGTCTTCAGGCACAAAACTTGCTGTTCTATCAGGATATACAATTAGTTTGGCTCCACTTAAACCCTTTCCAAAATAATCATTGGCATCGCCTTCTAATTCGTGTGTTAAACCTTTAGAATTGAACGCACCAAAGCTTTGTCCAGCAGTACCTCTGTAATTGAAATGTATTGTATCGTCTGGTAGTCCTTCTGCTTTATATTTTTTCGTAATCTCATTGGAAACAATCGTTCCAACTGTGCGATCCGTATTTTTAATCAGGAAGCTGCCCTGAACTCTTTCTTTTGTATCAATTGCCTGCTGGGCAATTTTTAAAAGTTGCCAATCCAAAACTTCGCTCAGGCCATGATCTTGTTCTTCTGTTTTATACAATCCCGTAGTTTCATCTGCGGGCTGTTTGTATAAAATAGGAGATAGGTCGAGTTTGCTATATTTCCAATGTGTGATATCGTCGCGCATTGTTAAGTCCTGAACCTGACCAACCATTTCATTAACGGTTCTATATCCAAGTTCTGCCATGATCTCTCTTAACTCCTGAGTAATGAATTTGAAGAAATTCACCACATGATCTGGATCTCCTTTAAAACGCTTACGCAATTCTGGGTCCTGGGTTGCTACGCCAACCGGACAGGTATTTAAATGGCATTTACGCATCATGATACAACCTTCCACAATTAATGCGGCAGTTGCCACTCCCCATTCCTCAGCACCTAATAATGCAGCAATAGCGATGTCGCGACCAGTCTTCATTTGCCCATCAGCCTGAACTACTACTCGACTGCGTAACTTATTCTTTACCAATGTTTGATGAGCTTCTGCTAAACCTAATTCCCAAGGCAAACCGGCGTGTTTAATGGAGCTAATCGGAGAAGCACCTGTACCACCATCAAAACCGGCTATCAGCACTACGTCTGCCTTTGCTTTAGTAACTCCTGCTGCAATGGTACCCACTCCAGCTTTTGAAACCAACTTTACATTGATTCGAGCAGCTCTATTTGCATTCTTTAGATCAAAAATTAATTGAGCTAAATCTTCAATTGAATAGATATCGTGGTGAGGGGGTGGAGAAATCAAGCCAACTCCAGGAGTGCTGTGCCTGGTTTTTCCAATCCAGTCATCCACTTTGTGACCAGGCAATTGTCCGCCCTCTCCAGGTTTTGCGCCCTGAGCCATTTTAATTTGTAATTCATCGGCTTCGGTCAAATAATGACTGGTAACCCCAAATCTTGCTGATGCCACTTGTTTAATAGATGAGCGCATGGAATCGCCATTCTCCATTAAATTAAAGCGAATAGGATCTTCTCCACCTTCTCCTGTATTGCTTTTACCACCTAAACGATTCATAGCAATAGCTAGTGTAGTATGTGCTTCCCAGGAAATGGATCCAAAGCTCATAGCACCAGTTGCAAATCTTTTATAGATAGATTCTGCTGGTTCTACTTCATCAATAGATATCGAAGGTCGGGAAGGTTTGAATTGAAACTGACTTCGAATGGTACAAGCTTTTACAGATTGGTCGTTCACCAATTTGGTGTATTTCTTGAATGTTTCGAAGCTATTTGTCTTGGTAGATTCTTGTAATAAATGAATAGTCTGAGGATTGAAAAGATGAAATTCACCTTTTCTTTTCCATTGGTATAAGCCACCGACTGGTAAGCGGTCTACAGGGATTTCCTTTCTGCTAAATGCAAAGAAGTGTTTGGTTAATGTTTCTTTTGCAATTTCATCCAGTCCCATTCCCTCAATACGGGAGGTAGCACCTGTGAAATAAGCATCCACCACTTCTTTATTCAAACCAATGATTTCAAAAATTTGTGCGCCTTGATAGGATTGTAAAGTTGAGATGCCCATTTTAGAGAACACCTTTAAAAGTCCTTCATTAACTGCTTTTACATAATTCTTCTTGAGATAATCAGGATCAATATCAGTAACTAGACGGCCACTGATTTTCATGTCTCGAATAGAAGAAATGGCTAAATAAGGATTGATGGCTGTTGCGCCAAATCCAATCAAGCAAGCAAAATGATGTACTTCCCAAACATCGCCTGCTTCTACGATAATACCCACTTGACCACGGTATCCTTTTCTGATTAAGTGGTGGTGAACTGCAGAACAAGCTAATAAAGACGGGATAGGAGCGTGATCAGAATCGATCGCTCTATCAGTTAATATAATCACTTCAAAACCATCTTCCACAGCATCTACAGCATAGCGACACAAACGATCCAGGCCTTTTTTCAATGATCCAGGTTTGCCATCCGCTCTGAAATAAGTCTGCAAAGTTTTGGCCTGGAAAACTCCGGTATCAATACTTCTGATTTTTTCTAACTCATAACTAGTCAGCACAGGTTGTTGTAAAGCAACTACGTGACAAGCTAAGGGATCTTCCACCAAAAGGTTTCCTGTGCTTCCTGCAAATGTAGCAAGAGACATCACCATTCTTTCTCTGATCGGATCGATAGGCGGGTTGGTAACCTGAGCAAATAATTGTTTAAAATAACTACTCAAATGCTGTGGTTGATCACTCAGAATTGCCAGTGGAGAATCAGTTCCCATCGAACCGATAGGTTCTTTGCCATCCACTGCCATGGGAGAAATAATATTATCAAGGTCTTCTGAAGAGTAGCCAAATCCTTTTTGATATTTAAATATCTGATCAGATTCCAAGTGCGTGAACATTACCCTTGGTTCAGGTAATTCTTCCAGGCGAATCTTGTATTTGTTTAACCATTCTGCATAGGGCTTTCTGGAGCAAATATCTGATTTCAATTCATCGTCACTAATAATTCTGCCTTGTTCCATATCCACTACAAACATCTTACCTGGCTGTAATCTTCCTTTCTCTATAATAGTGGATGGATCAACTGGTAATACACCGGTTTCGGAAGCCATGATTACCCGGTCGTCGTTAGTAACACAATAACGAGAGGGTCTAAGACCATTTCTGTCGAGTGTTGCTCCAATGATTTTTCCATCTGTAAATGAAATCGAGGCAGGGCCATCCCATGGTTCCATCATACAGGCGTGGAATTCATAGAAAGACTTTTTGATTGCATCCATATCCTCGTTGCCATCCCATGCTTCTGGAATCAGCATCATCATTACATGTGGTAATGAGCGTCCGGTTAGGGTAAGCAGCTCAATCATATTGTCGAGGCTGGCCGAATCACTTTGTACGCCATTGACAATGGGCAAAAGCATATCCATTTCTTCTTTACTGAAAAAAGGAGAAGCAAAACCTTTTTCATTGGTCCGCAACCAGTTCAGGTTTCCTTGTAAGGTATTGATCTCGCCGTTATGAGCAATATATCTAAAAGGCTGTGCAAGTTTCCATGAAGGAAAAGTATTGGTAGCAAATCGAGAGTGCACTAAACCAAAGGCTGAAACTACGCGCTTGTCGCTCAAGTCAGGGAAATACCCCCTCACTTGTGTACTTGTTAATTGCCCTTTGTAAACAATTGTTTTATAAGATAAAGAGGCCAGGTAAAATCCAACCTCATCTTTTATAACTGTATTCTGTATGGTATGGGTTGCATAATTACGCAATACAAACAGTTTTCTTTCAAATGCTTCAGGATCGGTAATGTGATCTGGGCAAGCGATAAAAACCTGTTCCATGCAGGGTTCTACAGAAAGAGCGGTTGGTCCGATGTCGGTTTTATTGACAGGTACTTTTCTATAACCAAGAATTTCTAAACCTAATTTTTCAGCTGCGCGATTAAAAATATCACGGCATTCCTCTCTCACTCTGATTTCTTTCGAAAAGAATAAAAATCCAACGCCATATTTGCCATAGGCGGGTAATTGAATACCTAAATTGATGCATTCATCAAAGAAAAACTCATGGGGCATTTGAAGCATGATACCAGCTCCATCACCTGTATTGTTCTCGCAACCGCAGGCACCACGATGTTCCATGTTTTCTAATACAGTAAGTGCATCAGAAATGTATTGGTGACTCTTATGTCCCTTGATATTCGCAACAAAACCAATACCACAGGCGTCATGTTCAAACGAAGGATCGTATAATCCTTGATTTTTTGTCTCAAGCATACTCAACCGAATTATTAATATTCAGGAAATTAATGGTGGGCAATCGATAGTGGCAAATTACATCATAATTCGCAAATTCAAGAGCTAAACTTGTATACTAACGTGTAATAGTTGAAATTGTCTAATTAATCAGCAAAATCGTTAGAAAATATCTAATCAACCTGCGCGATATAGTAATGTTTAGGAAAAATCGGTTGATTAATTGCCCCTTTCGGAAAAATGCCAAAAACGGTACTTCCGGATCCAGATAGGGCTGCATAAATTGCACCGTGGGAGTATAGTTGGTGTATAATAGTGCCGATTTCCGGAAATTGCTGAATGACAGGTTTTTCAAAATCGTTTTGTAAGATGCTCTTCCATTGTCCGATTGGAATAAAAATAGTCTCTTCTATAGGGTATAGTGCTCTAGATGGTTGGATTTGAGTAAAAGCCCAAGCTGTTGAAATATGAATCCCCGGGTTAACAATTAAGAATTGATATTGACTCAAATCCAAATCAATACTAGTTAAGATCTCGCCCCTGCCTTTAGCTAAACATGGTTTATTCATGATAAAGAAAGGACAGTCGCTTCCTAGTTGTAAAGCATATTGAATCATTTGCTCCTCGGAAATGTTCAATTGATATTTTTGATTGAGGGTTTTCAAAGCAAACGCCCCATCAGCACTTCCACCTCCTAATCCAGCCCCCATTGGAATATTTTTATGTAAGTGAATTTTAATGGAAGGGAGTTGAGGATAATCTTTTTTAAGTAATCGAAAGGCTTTAACGCACAAATTAAGATTACTATCACCTTCCACCTGCAAACCCGAGGCAGTATAATTAACATCCTGGAGTGGTTCGGTGTTTTGGTCAGTAATAATTTCCAAAACATCCTGAATAAAAATTGGATAGAAAACAGTTTCCAAATCGTGGTAACCGTCAGGTCTTTTGTTGATGATATTGAGACCAAGATTAATCTTACAATTTGGAAATGTAACCATATTGGGGTTGGAGATTATTTTCTTTTGTTGATCTCGTCGCGGATAGCGATAGCTCGGATATAATCTTCCTGTTCTAAGACTTCATTTAAAAGAACGTGCAATTCCTCAATTCCCAAAGCACTTAGATCTTCTCTGTCACTGCTAATGTCTTCTTCGCTTCCAAAAGATTCTGTTTTATCTTTTTTGGTGGCATTGTCATCCATCAGGATCCCTGCGTTTTCTAAAATATGCTCATAAGTGTAAATCGGACAACCAAAACGAACGGCTAATGCAAGTGCATCACTTGTGCGACTGTCAATTTCAATCGTATCATTTTCTGTATAACAAACAAGCTTAGAATAAAATATTCCTTCCTGAAGATCGCTAATGATCACTTCCTGAAGTTCTACCCCAAAACTATTCATGAAATTTTTCATGAGGTCGTGTGTCAATGGTCTACTGGGTTGCATGTGTTCCAATGCAACAGCAATAGCTTGCGCTTCAAAGCCACCAATTACAATTGGTAAGCGACGTTGCCCTTTTACTTCACCCAAAACCACGGCATAGGAGTGGGTCTGTGTAATGCTATGGGAAAGTGCTACTATCTCCAGTTCGATTTTCTTCATAATGTGCTACAAAAGTAAACCAATTTAAAACACGAAAAGCAACTAAGCCTTCTTAACTTTCAGCTTTATATTTTAAACACAAAATACCATTATGCCAGTTATTGAATTATCTTCTATTGAGCCCAAGACCATCGTTGCAGGATATGATGCCAAATTTATACATACCTCAGGGATGACCTTTTCGTATCTTGATGTAAAAGCTGGAGCTTCCCTGCCCGCTCACTCGCATATGCATGAACAAGTGAGTCATGTTTTAGAAGGAAGTTTTCAGCTGACTGTTGATGGAGAGCCGATCATATTCGGTCCTGGAACAGTGGTAGTGATTCCTTCCAATGTGATTCATTCTGGTATTGCCATCACTGATTGTAAAATTTTGGATGTATTTAATCCAGTGAGAGAAGACTATCGAAATTTATAATTGATATCTTAAAATAATTGAGTGATGAATGTAGATTTGAGTAAACGTACAGCATTGGTTTGCGGTGCATCACAAGGACTTGGTGCGGCAGTTGCAAAAGAGTTGGCTTTACTGGGTGCTAATATTATTTTATTAGCAAGAACTGAATCCAATTTGCAAAAGGTGCAAAGTGAATTGGATTTTTCCAAAGGACAAAAGCATCAATACATTGTTGCAGATACATCCCAGCCTGTTGAACTTGTTGACAAAATAAAAACACTCGTATCATCAGGAATTCAAATCGATATTCTTGTGAATAATTCTGGTGGACCTGCAGCGGGCCCATTAATGAACAATACTGTTATCGAATTGGAAGCAGCATTTCAATCTCATGTAATGGTCAGTCATCTATTAGCACAATTAGTGGTGCCCGGAATGAAGGAAAGACAGTTTGGAAGAATCATTAATATCGTGTCAACTTCCATTAAACAACCGATTAATGGTCTCGGAATTTCCAATACCATTCGAGCTGCTGTTGCTAATTGGGCTAAGACCTTAGCTAACGAGATTGGGGCCTTTGGTATTACTGTAAACAATGTTTTACCCGGATATACCAATACAGATCGCTTAGATTATCTATTTAATAAACAAGCAGATGTAGCAAAGGTGTCAAAAGAAGAAATTTTGAAACGTACCCTGGATTTAATTCCAGCTGGAAGATTAGGTGAACCCCATGAATTTGGCGCAGCAGTGGCATTTCTATGTTCACCAGCTGCTGCATATATCAATGGAATCAATCTGCCTGTTGATGGGGGAAGGTTGGGTACCTTATAAGTGAAGAATGAAAAGTGTTAGATGAGTTCATATTGCAGAGGGATTAGAGAGTATTTTGTTATAATAATCAAATAAATTATTATAAATTGGTTTAAAACCCCGCAATATGAGAAAAGTAACTTTACTGGCATTCTGTTGTTTTATAGCATTGTTTGGCTATTCACAGAATTTTAATTTAGATAGTTCATTACAAATTATAAAAGCACAAAAAGATAGTACCCTCAATGCTTCAAAAATTAAAAGGGATAGTGCCTATCGGTTAGATCTGCACAATGATTCGGTAAAAACGAATAAGGAGTATGCTGACATTATCAAATGGGAAAAAATAAAAGCAATAGAAATTTTCCCGTTATTGAATGCAGGAGAAAATTCTGGAGTGGCGCCTGTGAATAATCCAGATGAAGTTCCGGATCCCAAAATTCAATACAAATTATTGTTTGAATTAACCGCTAATAATCCAGATTCTACCATCAAGGAAATCAATTATGGATTAGTGGAAGTTGCCAGAATTTTAAATCTACACGTGGCATCAGGGATTCCCATAAAAAATATTATTCCAGTAATTGTAGTGCATGCAGGAGCACTTCATGCATTGAAGAATAATGAATATTTCAATAAAAAATATAAGGCGGATAATCCCAATATTCCGCTAATTGGAGAGTTGGAAAAATTAGGTGCTAAATTTATTGCATGCGGTCAAGCAATGACTTTTCTTGAAATAAAAAAAGAGGCGTTTATACCTATTGTGAAAGTATCTTTAACTGCTAAGACTGTATTAACGAATTATCAGTTAAAAGGGTTTGTATTGATGGATGTTAATAGGTAATTATTATAAATTATTCTACATAATAAAATTACTTTATAGGGGCTTTCAAAATGATACTACCAGAAAATCTTGAAATAATAGAAGGTGATATTGCAAGTTATTGGATAGAAGATGGGATCTTGTTTTCTTTATCTAAACCAGTATTAAGAACAGTAAACAATATATCCGAAAACATTATTTTAGTAAAGAAGATTACCAAGAATAACAAGATGCCTTTGCTCATTTATTTAACTAATTCTCCGGTTCCGGATAAGGCAACAAGATCTTTTTCAAAGGAGCAGTTGCCTAATGTTTACAAAGCAATGGCAATGGTTTCAAAACCTGGTTTGGCTCAATTTATTATGAAAATTTTATTTCAATTGCAACAGCCACCTATACCAATGAAAAGTTTTTCGAATGATGTGGAAGCAAAAAAATGGTTAAGTCAATATATATAAAATTAAAAGCCTCTGAATGAGGCTTTTAATTTTATAGTTTCAAAAAGTTAAGCAATCCCTTTTATTTTTTTTATTTCTGCTGTCATTTGTGGAACAATCTCAAAAAGATCTCCTACAATACCATAATCTGCAGCTTTAAAGAATGGTGCTTCAGGATCTTTATTGATCACCACCATAATCTTACTTCTATTTACTCCTGCTAAATGTTGAATGGCTCCGGAAATGCCTAAGGCAATATATAAATTCGGTGCAACCTGAACTCCTGTTTGTCCAACGTGTTCATGATGCGGTCTCCAATGTGCATCACCAACTGGTCTGCTACAGGCTGTACCTGCGCCTAATACTTTTGCCAGATCTAATAATACACCCCAATTTTCTGGTCCTTTTAATCCACGCCCTCCACTCACTACAATATCGGCTTCCGTTAAAGGTATTTCACCAGTGATTTTATTGACTGCCGTTATTTTAATTTTCGAATTTTCAACAGCAACATTTAATTGATTTACTGCTGCAGTTCCTTCTGTAGTTACAACAGAAAAACTATTTGGATTTAAGGCAATTACTTTGATAGGAGATAGTATACTAATATTCGCAAATGCTTTTCCTGAAAATACCGTTTTGCGAACAACAAACCCATTACTTGTATCAGGCAATGAAGCAGCACCTGCAACAAATCCTGCCTTCAATCTCGCTGCAACTCTTGACGCTACTGATTTGCCAGTATGTGTTTGAGAAAAGACAATGACTGTTGCGTTATTTTGAGCCACAACTGCTGCAATAGTTTTAGCATAAAGTTGACCATCTACATGATTCAAGATTTCATTATTAACCTGATGCACTTTTGAAACTCCATATTTTCCCAAAGTACTTAAATCATCTTGCACCGTTCCTAAAACTAGTGCTTCAGCGGAAGTGCCAATTTGTGCTGCTAATTTTGATCCATAGCTTAATATCTCGTAAGCTGATTTTTTGATATGATTTTCTGATTGATCTACTACTATTAAAACTGACATGATTAAAAATTAAAAATTCAAAAATAAAAATTTAAAAAAAGAATAATCAGAAGTTGAATATTTTTTACTTCTGACTTTTGATTTTTGACTTTAAAATGCTTTCGCTTCTTCGTGTAATAAACGAATCAATTCTGGTACATTATCGGCAGCAACCATTTTGCAACCAGCTTTAGGAGCGGGTAATTCAAAATTTACGATACTGGTCAGCGTATCTATTATTTCAGGTTCAACTACTTTCAAAGGCTTTGTTCTAGCAGCCATGATTCCCCGCATATTTGGGATTCTTTGTTCTGCGATTCCTTTTTGACAACTAACAACTAATGGAAGCAATACTTCAGCTACTTCTTCGCCACCTTCAATCTCTCTGGTTACAGAAGCGGTATTTCCATTTAATTCAAATAAAGTTGCAAGAGATATATAAGGGAAGTCTACCAGTTCTGCAATCATACCGCCAATGGCAGCACTATTATAATCTATGGCTTCCTTTCCTGTAAGAATGAGGTCATATTGATTTTGTTTGGCCAATGCTGCAATTTGGACTGCTATATAATAACTGTCGTTACTATCTGCATTGATTCTAAATGCTTCATCTCCACCTAAAGCAAGAGCCTTGCGAATGATGGGATCACAATCTGCTCCACCAACTGTAACCAAATGAATGATGGTGGCAGGATCTTTCTCTTTTAATTCAATGGCTCGAACAAGGGCAAACCATTCGTCATAAGGATTGATAATCCATTGAACACCAGCGTCATCAAACTGAGTATGGTCATTTTTAAAAGCAATTTTTGATGTGGTATCGGGCGTTTTACTGATGCAGACCAAGATTTTCATATATGCACACAATTTAATTAGAAGAAATAAATAGTTGTTTATGCAACTATTAGCAAATATACAAATGAAATTGAACTATCAAATTTTGGAGAGTTATTTTATGATTTATTTTTATTTCGAAGTTTTGATACTTCTAAAATTCAGTCTTTTGTACAAACTTTCAGTACTTCTATTAACTTTGATTAATGGACAGAATAGCTAAGATCAATGAATATTTAATCGCTAATCCAAAAGACAATTTTCTTCGTCATGCATTGGCATTAGAATTAATGAAAACGGGAGATGATACTCAGGCAAGGGGTTTATTTGAAGCATTATTGATGGAAACACCAGGTTATATTGGGTCTTATTATCATCTAGCTAAATTGTTAGAAAAATTGGGAGAGAGAGCATTAGCAATTGGTTGGTATGAAAAGGGAATGGCTGAGGCGAAATTGGCCAAAGACCAACACGCTTACAATGAATTACAAGCTGCATACGAAGATTTAGTATATTAAAATGAACTGATTATTTTAAAAATAATTCCCAATTTTCTAAAAAGTCCTTATGTCATATAAACATTACGATCCTATCAAATATGCAACACCAACAGGATCCCAATTGCATTGTAAAGGATGGGTGCAGGAAGCAGCCTTACGTATGTTGTTGAATAATTTAGATCCAGAAGTGGCCGAAAGACCAGATGATCTGATAGTATATGGCGGCAGAGGAAAAGCAGCACGAAATTTTGAGAGTCTCGATTTAATTATCAGGGCATTAAAAGATCTTAATAATGATGAAACTTTATTGATTCAAAGTGGAAAGCCTGTGGGCATTTTACAAACACATTCAGATGCCCCTCGTGTACTGATCTCCAATTCACAATTAGTTCCAAAATGGGCAACCTGGGAACATTTTACTGAATTAGAAAAGAAAGGGTTAATGATGTATGGTCAGATGACTGCGGGTTCATGGATCTATATTGGATCACAAGGCATTGTGCAGGGGACTTATGAAACATTTGCTGCCGTTGCAAACAAGCACTTTAATGGAACGCTCAAAGGAACACTTACGGTAACTGCCGGACTAGGTGGTATGGGTGGTGCTCAGCCTTTGTCTGTGACTATGAATGATGGAGTTTGCTTAGTTGCCGAGGTAGAAGAGTGGCGAATTGATAAGCGTTTAGAAACGCGTTATCTGGATGTAAAAATCTTAGAATTAGATGCTGCCATCGACAAGGCATTGCAAGCTAAGGCTGCGGGGGAAGCTTTGAGTATTGGTGTATTATGTAATGCGGTAACGCTTTTGAAGAGGTTGGATGAAAGGAATATTGTTGTAGATGTATTAACAGATCAAACATCAGCTCATGACCCCCTCATTGGATATGTTCCCCATACATTGACTAACAAAGAATCTAATGAATTAAGAACCAATGATCCGGATAAATATATTGCTCTTAGTTATGACAGTATGAAGTTACATGTAGAACTCATGTTAGCCTTACAAAAAAAGGGGGCGATTGTGTTTGATTATGGCAATAATTTAAGAGCAAGAGCACAGGAGCATGGATTGAAAAACGCGTTTGATTTTCCTGGATTTGTGCCAGCATATATTCGCCCTTTATTCTGCGAAGGCAAGGGTCCATTTCGCTGGGCTGCATTGAGCGGAGATCCACAGGATATTGCGGTAACCGATGCATTGATTTTGGAGTTGTTTCCAGAAAATAAAAGCTTGCATCGTTGGATGAAAATGGCTCAGGAAAGAATTGCATTTCAGGGTTTGCCTGCAAGGATATGTTGGTTGGGGCAGGGCGAGCGTGAAAAGGCTGGATTGGCATTTAATGAATTAGTAAGAACTGGAAAGGTGAAAGCACCGATTGTAATTGGTCGCGATCATTTAGATACAGGTTCAGTTGCCTCACCCAATAGAGAAACAGAAGCGATGTTGGATGGTTCAGATGCTGTAGCAGACTGGCCTATTTTGAATGCTTTGATCAATACTGCGGGTGGAGCTTCATGGGTAAGTTTACACCATGGAGGTGGAGTAGGTATGGGCTATAGTATTCATGCAGGTATGGTGATTGTTGCCGATGGTACAGACGAAGCAAAAGCCAGATTAAGTCGTGTATTAAGAAACGATCCAGGCATGGGGGTTATCCGTCATGCTGATGCAGGATACGATATTGCACTTGATACTTTAAGGAAATTTGGGTTGGGACTAGACAGAATTAAGATGTAAAAATGAAAGAGTAAAAAAGTAAAACAAAAAAGGGTTTGGTTGTATAACCAAACCCTTTTGATTGCAGATGTAAAAATTTTTACTTTTTTACTCTTTCATTTTTAATTTTTAGCTTCCCCTAGAGCCGCCAGTTTTGATTGGTTTCTTAGTGGTACCTACTGCTTTAGCACCTGGCTTAGCAATAAATTTGGAACCTTGGGCTGAACCTTTTGGTCCTTTGCTGCCGGGTTTTCCGCTGTTTTTATTGTTTACGGGTAATGACATATCAGTAATTTAATTGGTTAAATATAATGAGCTTTTACGAATTCTGCATTTAATCCAATCTTTTCAACAGTTCCTCATCAATTTTTTTGAAGAGATGATAGGGTTTATAAACACGCCAATCGATTATTTCCATCAACTCGATATAGTATTGTAATTTTTTCTTTTTAAAATCTTGTTGTGTGGCTTCAGGCATATTCAGCATAACAGCCCACCCATTTACTTCACTTAATTCTTCATACCATTCCTGGTAATATTCTTTGTCGCTACTGTGAAAGTTCAATACATTTTCAGCAATCAATATATACTTATAAATTTTTTGATGATATAATAGATCTAAAATTTCTCTTTTTAATTCCATGATATCATTCTCTATTGCATCATTCCATTCTCCCATTAATTCAATAATTGCAAAATTTAATTCATAGTCAACATACACAATTTTCATGTAAAGTGTTCTACTTCCAAAATCGTCCCATTGAGGATGTATGTAATAATTGTAAACCGTTTGAGAAAATTCAAATTCGCTGTAGGTACGTCCAAAAAAAGGGGATAATGGATCTTCCTCTGCTATATAAATATGTCTCCAATTAAAAAAAGGTTCGATATCATGCATGGCTATACATTACTAACAGATTCTACGGCTTTCTTTACAGTTCCGTGTTTTAATAAAAGTTCTTTGGCAATTTCATAATCAGATAAATGTAGGGCTTCCATCAGCATCTTTACGCCGCGTTCAACCAATTTTACATTACTCAACTGCATATTCACCATTTTGTTATTCTCAACACGGCCTAATTGGATCATGATTGAAGTAGAAATCATATTCAAAACCAATTTCTGCGCTGTGCCACTTTTCATTCTGGTACTTCCAGTAACGAATTCAGGACCTACCACCACTTCTATGGGAAAGTCGGCTTCTTTTGAAACTGGAGAATGAGGATTACAACAAATACTTCCAGTAATAATCCCTCTATTTCTGCATGCTTTAAGTGCCTCGATAACATAAGGGGTAGTTCCACTTGCGGCAAGTCCAACCACCACATCTTTATCACTTACATCATATTGTGTAAGATCGTACCAACCATCTGTAGTACTATCTTCCGCAAACTCAACCGCCTGAGTAATGGCTTTGTCTCCTCCGGCAATGATCCCAATCACTAAACCATAGGGCACGCCAAAAGTGGGAGGGCATTCGCTTGCGTCTACGATTCCCAATCTGCCACTAGTACCTGCACCAATGTAAAAAAGCCTACCACCCACAAGCATTTTATCACTAATGGCGGTACATAATTTTTCAATTTGAGGAATGGCTTTTTCAACAGCTTGGGGCACTGTTTGATCTTCTTGATTGATGTTTACCAACAACTCTTGAATCGACATTTTTTCAAGATGATTGTAATGGGAACTTTGTTCAGTTACTTTAATAAAATCAGACATGCCATCCATTTAGCTATGATATTCAATTAACCCTTTCATAGGGGCTTTCATCACTTTACCTAATTCTAATTCATACCCATTGCAAAGTTCCTGTAACACATCTTTGAATCCATATGCCACACTTCCAATGAAATTAATTGGATGTGTCCAACTTTCTTTATACTTATAAATATGGGTAAAGAAGAAGTCATTCAATCCATCTTCAATGATGTTTTCGATCATATAATGCCCTCTGTTTTCAGCTAAGAAAATTGCGAAAGAAGCCAAGTATCTATTCGCCATTGGTTTTTTATAAACATTTTCTAAAATCTCCGTAGGTGTGGTCAGGAATCTCTTTTTAAAACTCGTCATCAGTTCTTCATCAAATGTCTGGTATAAATAATGTTGAATTACTTTTTTTCCTAAATAAGAACCACTCCCTTCATCTCCCAAAATAAACCCGATACCCGGACTATTCTTGATGATTTTACGACCATTATAAAAACATGAATTGGAGCCTGTACCAAGGATACAAGCAATACCTTTTTCTTTGCCACATAAAGCCCTTGCAGCAGCCGTTAAATCAGTCTCAACTAATATTTTCGCCTTCTTAAAAGTTTTTTTTAATACCGTTTTTAGAATGGTAACGTTATTTTGATTGCTTAAGCCAGTACCATAAAAATGTACTTCTTTTACCACCGCATCTTTTAATTTGGGAATCAATTGCTTTTGAAATAAGTCTTCAATTTGTTCTGCATTCAGAAAATATGGACTGATACCAGTTGTAGTAATCTTTTTTTTATTGCCTTTGCTAATTAGGCACCATTCACATTTGGTAGAACCGCTATCGGCAATTAATATTGTTGACATATTATTATTTTTTCTAGTCTAAAATTCTTTCTTTGGTCTGTCTATCAAATCAACCCGCAACTTATACCATTCATCCGAAACAACAAACCTTTATCTCAGATTCAAGCATTAATACAGATATTCGCATTCTATTTCAAGTTACAAAGAAGTATACTATATGGGAAGCAAAAAATTGCAGGTTTGGTTACCGGTTTTGTTCGCAGTAATGATTGTATTAGGAATGTTAATTGGTTATCAACTTAGAGAAGAGACTACAGGAGGTAAATTTCTTGGTTTCTCAAAAAGGACTTCTTTACAGGAGGTTGTAGATTTAGTAAAGAGCAGGTATGTTGATAAAGTTGCTTCAGATAGCATTAATCAACTAGCTGTTAATCAATTGCTTTCGCATCTTGATCCACATTCTGTTTTAATTCCCTCAGAACAATTAACTGCTGCAGATGAACATTTACAGGATAATATAAAGGGTATAGGAATTGAGTTTCAGGTATTTGAGGACACGGTAAATGTGATGAATGTAATTAAAACAGGTCCTTCAGAAAAAGCAGGTATTGAAGTGGGAGATAAGTTTGTTGCAATAAATGACAGTATTCAGATCGCAGGTAAATATTTAAAAGTAGAGAAGGTAAGATCATTGTTAAAAGGCGAGGCAGGAACTAAAGTAAAAATTAAAATAGTAAGGTCAGGAAAATTGATAGATAAAATTGTTGAAAGAGCTTCATTTCCAGTGCCAATCATTGATGTTTCTTATATGCTGGATAAAGAAACTGGCTTTATAAGAATTAACCGATTTGCGGATCGTTCGTATGAGGCATTTATGGAAAGTATGGGTGTTCTGAAAAAGAATGGCATGCAAAAATTAATACTCGACTTACGCGGAAATGGGGGCGGGCTTTTAAAAGAAGCCATTGCCATTTCGGATGAGTTTTTAAGTGGAGATAAATTAATTGTCTATACTGAAGGAGATCATCAATCAAGAATGGATAATCGTTGCAGAAGAGATGGTATTTTTGAAACGGGTAAGTTGGTGGTATTGGTGGACGAAAGTTCCGCTTCTGCTAGCGAGGTTTTGGCAGGTGCATTACAAGACTGGGACAGGGCAACCATTATAGGCAGAAGAACTTTTGGTAAAGGATTAGTTCAACAACAATTTCAATTGAGTGATGGGAGCGCAGTTCGTTTAACCATTGCACGTTATTATACTCCATTGGGAAGAAATATTCAGAAACCCTATGGTAAGGACCATCAGGAATACAGTGAGGAACTTTTGAATAGATTTCATAATGGTTCCATGATAAAAGAAGATACTTCAAAACCAAAGGGTAAGGCATTTAAAACACCAAGTGGTAAATTAGTGTATGATGGCGGAGGTATTACACCAGACATTTTTATTCCTTTGGATACCGTAAATATTAGCGAAAATGTGCTGAGATTGTATTACAGAAATTCACTGAGCAATTTCGTATACAGATATTATTTACAGAACAGGGCGAAATTTGACCAAATTTCCAAGCCTGAAAATATACTAACAGATTTTCAACCCGGAGATAAAGAGTTTACTGCATTAAGGGAATTTTCTTTAACGCATGATGGCGTTATTGTAAATCCTTTTACTGATAAAGAGAAAATCCAGATCAGTCAAAGATTGCAGACTTACATGGCTAAGCAGATTTGGCGGATGGAAGGTTATTTTGAAATTGCCAACAGGTATGATGCTGCGGTACAGAAAGCACTTTCGTCATTAAAATAACCAAACATTGGTTCGAAATTTTATTCATAAAACAAAGGTTGATTTTTCAGCCCTTGTTTTTTTTTGCCTGATATGAATCCTTTCAGTAACATTACTAAAATTTTAAAGCTTCCAATCAATTAAACCTTACAAAATGCATAGAAAAGATTTTATCCGCAATACAGGAATGGCTGCTGCTTCTTTGGCAATAGCATCATCTAATAAATTATTTGCAAGTGTTGCAGACACAAAAGTAAAAATGGGTATCATAGGTGTAGGACAAAGGGGTTTAAATCATTTAGATCTTTTGTTACGCAGAGATGATGTAGAACTAGTGGCTATTTGTGATATTGATGAACGTACGCTCACAGAAGCCAAAGGAATTATTACCAAGAGTGGCAAAAAAATGCCCGAAATATTTACTGGAGATAATCTTGCATGGAAAAAAATGATTGAGAAGCATCATTTAGATGGTATAGTAATCGCCACACCTTGGGAATGGCATAAGGCAATGATTATTGGCAGTCTGGAATCAGGTATAAAATATGTGGGTTCAGAAGTAATCATAGGCATCAGCTTAGAAGATCATTGGGAAGTGGTGCATGCTGCAGAGAAATATAAGGGACATGTGATGATGCTCGAGAATGTTTGCTATCGAAGAGATGTGATGGCCGTGTTGAATATGGTACGTCAAGGTTTGTTCGGAGAAATCATCCATTTGCAAGGAGGGTATCAACACGATCTTCGTGAAGTGAAATTTAATAATGGAACAGATGTATACGGCCATGGAGTTGAATTTGGTGAAAAAGGATATTCGGAAGCACATTGGAGAACGGAACATTCTGTTCATCGAAATGGTGATTTGTATCCAACTCACGGTGTAGGACCAGTTGCTAATTATATTAATATCAATAGAGGAAATAGATTTATTTCACTTTGTTCTTTTTCATCCAAAGCAAGGGGGTTGCACAATCATATTGTTAAACAGGGAGGAGAAAATCATCCTAATGCAAAAGTGAATTTTAAATTAGGTGATGTGGTTACCACTTCTATTAATTGTGTGAATGGTGAAACCATTTTATTGCAACACGATACCAACCTGCCAAGACCCTATTCATTAGGGTTTAGAGTACAAGGAACGGAAGGTCTTTGGATGGATGTAAATAAGAGTATCTATATTCAGGATAAATCTGCAAAGGCACATCAGTGGGATGATGCCAAGCAGTGGCTAGACAAGTACGATCATCCTCTATGGCAACGTTGGAGTAAAGAAACAGCAGGTGCAGGACATGGCGGAATGGATTTTTTTGTAATTCATGCCTTGGTAGAAAGTATCAAACATAATACAGCAACTCCATTGGATGTATACGACGCAGCCACCTGGAGTGCTATTTCTCCATTGAGTGAAAAGTCAATAGATCTTGGATGCCAAACCGTTGAATTCCCTGATTTTACAGGAGGCCAATGGATGTATCGCAAACCAGTGTTTGCCTTAAATGATACTTACTAATTGATAAAAATGGAATTGATTCCCATTGAAGTATTAAGATCATTTGAACTTGACCTGAATGATTTAGAACAGCAAAGTTTTGGTGCTGGTTTGATCAATCATACCTGGAAACTAAGTTGTTCCAAGGGTGATTTTATTTTGCAAACCATCAATCAAAATGTGTTCCCCGAACCCGAAGCTATTGCCAGTAATATTGATGCTGTTGGTGAATATTTACTGCAAAATTCACCCAATTATTTTTTTGTTCGCCCAGTTCAAACAACTGATGGGAAATCGATGTTTTATTTCGAAAATAAATACTATCGATTATTTCCATTTGTACATGGATCGCATGCTAAATTAGTGGTTGATACTGCAGCAGAAGCATTTGAAGGTGCCAAGCAGTTCGGAAATTTTACAAAATTGTTGAGTGGGTTCAATACGCAACAATTGTATGAGACTTTACCTGATTTCCATAATTTGTCCTTACGTTATCACCAGTTCGAAGCATCATTAATTTCAGGGGATTCATCAAGGATTCATCAATCGAAAAAGGAGATTGAACAATTGATCAAACACAAAGGTATTGTTGCTGTGTATGAGTCAATTCTAACTGATAAAGAATTTAAAAGGCGCGTGACTCATCACGATACCAAAATCAGCAATGTATTATTCGATGCTTCCAATAAAGGAATTTGTGTGATAGATCTCGATACATTAATGCCAGGATTGTTTATTAGTGACGTGGGTGATATGATGCGAACTTATTTGTGTCCGGTTAGTGAGGAAGAAAAGGATCTCAATAAAATTGTTATTCGAACAGACATCTACCAAGCTATTGTGAGTGGTTATGCCGATGCGATGGGAGATGAATTGTCGACAAAAGAAAAACAATATTTTTTTTATGCCGCACAGTTTATGATTTATATGCAAGCACTAAGGTTTCTAACCGATCATTTGAATAATGATCGTTATTATGGTGCTAAATATGAAGGAAATAATTTTGTACGTGCTATTAATCAAATACAGCTTTTAGAAAAGCTAATTGAGAAAAAATCATTATTACAATAAAGAATGCCACCTGTTTTACTAGGTGGCATTCTTTCATCCTAAACATTCCAAACTTATCCCAACGGTACAAAGTCACTAGCTTTTTTAGTTGCTAGTTCTTCATAAGTTTTCCATTTTAAATTCACTAAATTCTGTGCATGCACCATCAATCTTTCGGCTTCTTCTGGATTGGTTTGTGTTAGCACTTTATATCTTAACTCATTGTATGCATAGTCTCTTAAACTAATAGTAGGTCTTGGAGAATCTAATACAAATGGGTTTTGATTTTTAGTTCTTAAAATTGGATTATATCTCAATAAAGGCCAGTGACCGCTTGCTACTGCCATATTCTGTTGAGTTAAACCATTTTTAAGATCGTATCCGTGAGCTATGCAATGGCTATATGCTAATATCAAAGCTGGTCCGTCGTAAGCTTCGGCTTCACGCAATGCTAACAGTGTTTGTTGCGGGTTAGCTCCAAATGCAATTCTGGCTACATATACATTACCATATGACATGGCCTGCATGGCTAAATCTTTCTTGCCACCAGTTTTACCTGCTGCTGCAAATTTTGCAGTTGCTGCGGTAGGAGTAGACTTAGAGGATTGACCACCAGTATTTGAATATACTTCGGTATCCATCACCAGGATCTTCACATTACGTCCACTTGCTAGTGCATGGTCAAGACCACCATAGCCAATATCATAAGCCCATCCATCTCCACCTACTAACCAGACGCTTCTGCGAACAAGTTGATCGCAAACTGAAAGCAAATGTTTGGCAGCTGGTTCTCTTAATTTAGAAAGCTTTTCTTTTAGTAATTGAACCCTCAATTGTTGAATGGCTAATTCTGATTCGTGTGTTTGTTTTGCGTTCATGATCTCATCTACAAAATCTTCACCCAATTCAGGTTTCAATTCATTCAGCAATTGTTTAGCCATATTCAATTGATTATCTGCCGTGATTCTCATACCTAATCCAAACTCAGCATTGTCTTCAAATAAGGAGTTTGACCATGCTGGTCCGCGTCCTTCTTTGTTTACAGTCCAAGGTGTAGTAGGTAAATTACCTCCATAGATTGAGGAGCAACCTGTTGCATTAGCTACCAATAATCTTTGACCAAATAACTGAGACAATAATTTCAAATATGGAGTTTCTCCACATCCTGCACAAGCTCCAGAAAATTCGAATAGAGGTTCTAAGAACTGAGCACCATGAACAGTTGAAAAATCAATTTTTGAACGATCGTTCCAGGTGATATTTTCAAATGTTTCAATGTTTTTTTGTTCAACCTCTAAGATGGGTTCTTTGTCTGCTAAGTTAATCGCTTTGCGTTCTTTGTTTAAAGGATCAGAAACCGGACAAACCTCTGTACACAAATTACATCCAGTACAATCTTCCAAATAAACCTGTAAAGTATATTGTGTTTCAGGAAATCCTCTGGCATTGATTGGGGCGTGTTTAAATCCATCGCCTACACCTTTTAAATTGTCTTTATGATAGAATTTTGAACGGATAACACTATGCGGACAAACATAGGCGCAGTTTCCGCATTGGATACACATATCAGGTTCCCATACGGCCACTCTGTCGCTTACATTTCTTTTTTCCCATTGTGTAGTTCCGCTAGGGTAGGTGCCATCAATTGGCATCATGCTTACTGGTAATGTATCGCCATGATCGGCCATCATGATGGCTGTTACATTCTTTACAAAATCAGGTGCTTTGTCGGAAACAGTTTGTAAGTTATTATCGGCAGCGGAAACGGAACCTGGATAATTTACTTCATACATATTTGCCAAAGTGGCATCTACGGCTAAAAAGTTTTGTTCTATTACTTTTGGTCCTTTTTTGAAATAGGTTTTTTCAATTGCCTTTTTGATTTGTTTTATCGCAGCATCTCTAGGTAATACACCAGATAATGCGAAATAACAGGTTTGCATAATGGTATTGATTCTGCCTCTCATGCCAGTTTCTCTTGCAACTGTTGTTGCATCGATTACAAAGAATTTGATTTTCTTATCAATAATACTTTTCTGAACCTGACCGGTTAATTTATCCCAAACCTCATCTTTGCTATAAGGACTATTTAATAAGAATGTAGCACCATCACTCGCATAGCTCAACATTTCTACTTTTTCAGTGAAGTTGAATTGGTGACAAGCAATGAAATCCGCTTTTGAAATTAAGTAAGGTGCGCGGATTGGTTTTGGACCGAAACGTAAGTGAGAAACGGTTCTTGCGCCTGATTTTTTTGAATCATATACAAAATACCCCTGTCCATAGAGGTCAGTATTTTCACCAATGATCTTAATGGTATTTTTATTGGCACCTACTGTTCCATCTGCACCAAGACCAAAGAATAAACCTTGTCTCCATTCAGATTCATCTAATTTATAAGAAGGATCATAAGACAAACTCATATGAGTTACATCATCATTGATACCAACTGTAAATCCATTTTTAGGTTTCTCCTTTTTCAATTCATCAAACACGGCTTTTACCATGGCTGGAGTGAATTCTTTAGAAGATAATCCATAACGGCCACCCACTAAATTTGGAAGATGTTTAATCTTGCCTTGTTGTAAAGCTTCTACCAATGTTGACAAAACATCCTGATACATTGGTTCACCAGCAGAACCAGATTCTTTAGTTCTATCCAGAATTGCGATAGATTTTACAGAAGCAGGTAATGCTTTTACCAAATGTTCTAGAGAGAATGTTCTATATAAACGAACCTGAATCACACCATTTTTTTCACCAGCAGCATTCAATGCTTCCATGGTTTCTGCAACAGTTTCTCCACCAGATCCCATCACAATTATTACACGCTCTGCATCTTGAGCTCCGGAATATTGGAACAATTCATATTTTCTACCGGTGAGTTTTTCAAATTCACGCATAGAGTCTTCTACAATTTGAGGAAGATTATTATAGAATGTATTAACTGTTTCTCTTCCCTGGAAATAAACATCTGGGTTTTGAGCTGTGCCTCTGATAAAAGGATGCTCAGGATTCAGGCCTCTATTTCTATGTGCAATCACTAAGTCATCTGGAATCATTGATTTGATCTGCTCATCGGTTAATAGTTCCAGTTTATTTACTTCATGTGAAGTACGGAAACCATCAAAGAAGTGAACAAAAGGGATTCTTGATTTTAATGTGGCATTCTGTGCTATCAAAGCAAAGTCATGTGCTTCCTGAACACTTGCAGAACTTAAAAGTGCAAAACCTGTAGTTCTTGCTGCCATTACATCCTGATGGTCTCCAAAAATGGATAATCCTTGTGCAGCTAACGAACGTGCTGCTACATGGAATACGGTAGCAGTAAGTTCTCCTGCAATTTTATACATGTTTGGAAGCATCAACATTAAACCCTGTGATGCAGTAAATGTGGTAGTGAGTGATCCTGTTTGTAAAGCACCGTGAACAGTACCCACAGCACCAGCTTCACTTTGCATTTCCATAATATCAGGAACACCGCCCCATATATTTTTAGTTCCTTTAGATGCCCACTCATCGGCCAATTCGGCCATTGTTGAAGATGGGGTGATAGGATAGATGGCACAAACTTCGTTGACACGATAGGCCACATAAGCTGCGGCTTCGTTACCGTCGATGGTTGATATGATATTTTTATTAGGCATTAGTAGTTTCATTTATGGGTTCTGAAATCATTTCTATTGCATGACAAGGGCATTGTTCGTAACAAACGGCACATCCTGTACAAGCCTCTAAATTGAATTTATAGCGATTGCCTTTACCTAATTTGATGATGGCATCTTCAGGGCATGCACCAAAACATCCATCACACTCAAAACAGTTACCACAACTCAAACAACGTTGGGCTTCAAATCTTGCTTCAGCTTCTGAGAAGCCAGCGTTGATTTCATCAAATGATTTAACAGCTTCAGCTGGCGCTAATTTATCTTGTTCCTTTTGCGGGGCTTCTGTTTTATACCACATATGCAGTTTTCTGAAACCCGCAGTTGGGTGCTTTTCGCCTTTATTATATGGTTGGTTTTCCAGGTAACTATTAATAGTTCTTGCGGCTTTTTTACCATGACCAATCGCAATGGTAGCACTTCTGTTTTCACCAGGAAGTGTATCGCCACCTGCAAAAATGCCGGAGTGACCAGTCATTCTTTGTCCATCTATTACAATCGTGCCATCTTCATTTAATTTGATTCCCTCAATTGATTGTAAGAAATCAGTATCAGCTGCCTGACGGTTTGCAATAATCAGTACATCAGCATCGATTGTTTGAAATTCTTCTGTTCCGATTGCTTTGCCTTTTTCAACTTTTACTGTTTCGAGGGTGATCTTTTTATTTTCAATTTTATGGATCTTCTTGTATAATAGAACATCAACTCCTTCTGCTAGTGCATCTTCTGTTTCGTAATCGTATGCCGGCATCATTTTTTTGTCGCCTGGGAAATAAACTGATGCATCTGAACCAAATCGTTTGATGATTCTGGATAAGTACATGGCCAACTTGCCGCCTCCATATACCACTACTTTCTTATGGAGATAGGCACTGTTATTGGTTTTGATCTCATTAAAAAATTCGAAAGCTGTTTTAATATATACAGAGTCGTCACGATCAAAAACTTCATCTTGAATTTTTTGTGCACCGATTGCTAAGTAAACAGCATCGAATTTACCATCTTGCTTCAGGCCATTTAAATCATGAACTTTAGCATTCAGGCGAATCTTTACCCCTAATTGAGCGATTCTATTAATCTCAGTATCTAAGATTTCCTTAGGTAAGCGATATTCAGGTATGCCAGCCCACATCAGACCGCCGATATGACCACTTGCTTCATAAATTTCTACTTCATGACCAGCTTTTGCAAGATGGTAAGCCGCTGAAAGTCCGCTCGGACCAGCACCAACTACCAATACTCTTTTACCGGTTGGTTGAACTTTGGTTCTTAATTGCCAGTTATTTTTAACAGCCTCGTCGCCTATAAATCTTTCTACCGCATGAATATTTACTGTATCATCAATATGATTTCTGTTACAGCCCGTTTCACAGGGTTTTACACAAATCCTACCCATGATTCCAGGGAAAGGATTGTCTTCTAACATAGTTTGAAAGGCTTCGAAATAATTGCCTGCTTGTGCATGTGCCATCCATCCCTGGATGTTTTCTCCAGCAGGACAAGCGCTATTACAAGGTGGCATGAAGTCCATATAAACCGGACGTCTTGATCTTAAGGCACCAGTACCTTCTGCGTGGGTGGTTAGATCTACTGGTTTGGTAATGTCGTTTTCGGGCATATTGTTTGTTTTTTCAGAATTTCTAATGGGTTTTTGAATGCTGTTTAAACATTAGTATATTAAATATGGTGTGAAATTACCCTGAGGTGTTTTTTAAAACAATGATTTTGTGCATATAGTAACATGAGGAATGTCATGTTCAGATTCAAAACAATGGCAGTAGAAAAAGTTTCATCTTATAGCATGAATTCAATCTTGCAGAAAAATGATCATTCCGCATAATTTTTTGCCGTACGTCTCTTCATTTCGGCCACTCTTCTCATTCTACAAATTTCAACTAAACAATGGGGATACTTTTGTGTTATAAATCACGCAATGTTTAATCCCATGAAGAAAATAAGTTACTTATTGGCAATGATCTTAGTTGCCAATTTTTCATTTGCCCAATTTCCAGGTGCTATGGCAGGCGCCGCCAAAAGCCCTGGCGCCATGAATATTGGACATATCTATGGGAAAATTGTTGATAGTTCAGGCAAAGCAATACCTGAGGCATCAGCGGTATTGATGCATAAAAAATATGACTCTGTAAGTAAGAAAACCAAGGACGTATTGTTGAAAGCAGTTAACTCCAGCGCAATAGGGGAGTTTAGCTTTGAAGAATTGCCCATTATGGGTGCATTGAAATTAAAAATTTCAGCAGTCGGATATAAGCCATATGAGAAAAGTATCAGTTTTCAAATGATGGGTGCTATGGGAAAGCCTTCCGCTCCTGCGGGAAATAATGCCAATCCAATGGCAGCCATGAGTGGAATGCTGAATGCGCTTGATAAAGATCTTGGCAATATAAAATTAACTGAAGATGCAGTACAGCTGCAGGCAGTTACAGTAGTGTCAAGTGCTCCTTTATTGAAAATGGATATTGATAAGAAAACCTATATTGTAACAAAAGATATTGTTAGTGCAGGTGGAACAGCGTTAGACGCGATGAGAAACGTGCCGTCTGTTCAAGTAGATATTGATGGAAATGTAAAATTAAGAAATGCAACACCTCAATTATATATTGATGGTAGACCAACTACGCTTTCATTAGATCAAATACCAGCTGATGCCATTCAATCAGTTGAAGTAATAACTAATCCGAGTGCAAAATATGATGCCAGTGGTGGTAACGCAGGAATTCTGAACATTGTTTTGAAGAAAAATAGAAAATCAGGTTATAACGGAAACCTGATGGCAGGTTTGAATAGCAGGGGCGGTTTTAATACTGGCGGAAATTTTAATGTACGTCAGGGTAAGTTTAATTTTTCATCTGCGTTGATGGTGAATGCCATGAAAAATAAAGCAGAGGGAACTACTTCAAGAACTACTTATGGAAATGATACTGCACGAGTTTATCAGAATAATACAGATAAGACGAATGGCGCATTTGTATTTGGTAAGATTGGATTAGATTATTATGTAACCAATCGCACTACCATTTCTCTTTCAGGAATCAGGGTACATGGATCTTTTAAGCCGAATTCAATGATCAAAAGCGATA
This sequence comes from Chitinophagaceae bacterium, assembly GCA_947371755.1. Classification (GTDB taxonomy): domain Bacteria; phylum Bacteroidota; class Bacteroidia; order Chitinophagales; family Chitinophagaceae; genus Sediminibacterium. The sequence continues at coordinate 16,116 of CANBQT010000001.1, read as the reverse complement.
GTCTTGATAATCCTGGGAAAGTGCTAAACTATAATGAGAGAACCACCACAGGTGAAAGGAATTTCAATGCATTTGGTGTTCAATTTGGAGTGGTACACAACTTTGCAAAAGAAGGGGAACAGTTAACATTTGACGGAAATATATTCTCAGGTAAAAACAATAGTTTGTCGCAGTACAATACGAACTATTATTCAAATAAGGATATTTTGAATGGTACGTTAGTGCAAAAACAAGTAGCAGATGGTACCAATCAGTTTACTACTTTTCAAACCGATTTTGTAAATCCAATTACTAAGAAAACAAAATTAGAAGCAGGATTAAGAATGCAGTTGAGAAAATTAAGTAACGCAAATGATACTTATTTAATGTCCCCAACAGGCGCTTGGATCAAGAATAGTGCAGCATCCAATAATTATTCTAATACAGACGATGTATATGCTGCTTATACAACCGTTACCAGTTCTATCAAGGATTTTGGATATCAGATTGGGTTAAGAGCTGAGGCAAGTAATTATAATGGTATCATCAGTAACACGGGACAGCAATTCAGTAATAATTACCCTATCAGTTTATTTCCTTCCATATTCTTAAGTCAAAAATTGAAAAAGAATCAGGAATTGCAATTGAATTTTTCTAGAAGGATCAACAGACCTAATTTCTTCCAGATCATTCCATTTACAGATTCAACTGATCTATCAAATATCACAAGAGGTAATCCAAATCTAGTTCCGGAATTTACCAATTCATTTGAATTCTCTTATAACAAGACGTTTAAAGCAGGCAATAGTTTGTTGATTTCCTTGTATTATAAGCATACCAATAATCTAATTACAAGATATTTAGATTCATCTTATAGCCCTTCTGGAAAATTATATCTGATTAACTCTTTCATCAACGCTTCATCGAGCTACAATTATGGAGCAGAAATCACATCAGTCAATAAGTTGACCAAGTGGTGGGATGTTACCACTAACATCAATATTTACAAGTCTCAGATCAATGTATCCAATGTGCCAGGTGCAAAGCAGCAAGACGCCATGGTGAGTTGGTTTGGAAAATTGAATAACACGTTCAAGGTTGCTTCCAAATTAAGTGTGCAGTTATCAGGTGTATATCAAAGTAAGACCAATTTACCTGTAAGTCAGGGTGGTGGTATGATGGGACCTCCCGGCATGCAATCGCAGAGTTCTTCTCAGGGTTATATCAAACCTAACTGGGGAATTGATATCGCTATCAGAAAAACATTCATGAAAAATGATGCTGCATCCATATCTCTAAGTATGAGCGATATTTTTAGAACAAGATCTACAATGCAGATTTCAACAAGTCCATTCTTCTATCAGGAATATTATCGATTAAATAATCCGCAAATGGTATCTATTAATTTCTCGTATCGTTTTGGAAAATTAGATGTGTCACTATTAAAGCGTCAGAATTTTAAAAGTTCAGGAACACAGGATGCCATGCAGATTTCGCAATAGCGTTTGGAGTTTAGATTAATATAGGGCAATTGTCCGGCAATCGTAACATACCTTCTTCCTTAAATGGGGGAAGGTATTTTTATTTTGTAACTGTTAAATATCATAACCGCTTTTGATAACAGTTTGCAGCATTTTGAACCTGCCATCAGCTTTTACTACATGAGCTGTATGTGCTGGGATGATGATACTTTGTCCACATAATAAAGTTGTACTTTTTCCTGCGATCAAGATTTCTGCTTTCCCGTCGATGATTTGAATAAAGGTAGCGAAAGGAGAAATTCTTTCAGATAGAGCTTCTTCTGTGTCGAATGAACTTACTGTAACACTTCCAGTTGCTTTTTTTAAGATGGTTTTACGTAAAATAGAATTCGGAACGTATTCAACCAATTCTATGATGAGCTGAGGGGTTGCTAAATCTAAAACTTCTCTATTTTTAAATCCTTCTGAGGTTTCAATAATCTCAGATTTATGTTTGTTCATGGATGTAAGATCACTGTTTGACATTGCAGGTAATTTAGGGTGTAATTTCCCTAATTACCCAGTTGTTTTCTTACATCATAGATTTATAATATTGTATAATTCATACATTTTTTCAATTTTAATCCCTCTACAATAATTTAATCTGTTTTCTTTACTTGATTAACTCAAAATAGGAAACCAAAAATTTATCTCCTACAATTTCTCCCTGCACTTTTGCTTTTCTAATTGCATTACAAAATCCATCTTTATCATGTGCATCTCCATGATCATCAATACCAGTGCCATCCACGTAATATGCTTTATTATTAAACTTAACAGCTAGTGCACAGGTTGTGCCTTTCATTTTAAACATACAAGTACCGCAGGCAGTTTCTAAAGTGTAAGTTTTTTTTGATGGATCAAATGCCAGTTTCTTTTTTGAAGCATTTTGAGAAAAAGCCATCAAAACAAAAAACGATACAATAAGTGTTAAAATAGTTTTTTTCATAGTTGTTCATTAGATTACAAAATATAAAGTCAAGTTATGTTAAAATCTTTCAAATACATGGCCGTTTTGCCTCTTTTCTTGGCTATGTGCAAAGAAAAAAAAGAAGCAGGCTCTCCCAATTTTGAATTGAAAAAATCATCATCCATTTATTTTAAATCATTCGTCGATTGTAATATGGCGGAAGCCTGGATAGGAGATACTTTTAGGATTTTTCCAGGAAAGTATGGGGAAGACCCTTTATGGGGTTATTCCAATGAATTAAAATATGCTGATGGTAAAAATGTGGCAGAAGTATTTAATCGAAAATTTAAAGAGTTTACGCCTCCTCTCATGCCCAAGAATATAGCACCTACAGCATTAGGATTACACGGTGCGGTTTGGTTTGAAACTATTTATCAGGATAAAAGAGATCCATCTGGAAAAACATTGTATGCTTTGTATCACAATGAAAATTATCCTCAAACATATCCTTATAATGTTCAAACTGGCAAAGGCTATATGAATGCTAACTGGCCAGAAGGATTAACCGGTAAAACTACACCTGCGGCAGTTTGTAGAATAGGTATTATGAAATCACTGAATGGAGGTCTTAGCTGGGAAAACAAAGGGATTATTTTAGAAGACAATCAAGATCGCATGATCCTTAAACCATATAATAACTCAATCACATTTGCAGGAGGAGTAGGTGATCCATCTGCAGTTGCAAGCGGCGATTATTTATATATATTTTATGGAGAGTATGGTTACCCTGCTACATTTGAATCATCAACCTATGATCCGAACATTGAAAGAGCTGGCCAGTGTATCAGTATGGCAAGAATTAAATTATCAGATTTAGATCAACCTACTGGTAAAGCAAAAAGATGGGACGGAAAAAATTACGCGGCCATCTATGATGGTATTGGTAAGCCCATTCAAACGCTTCAAATTCCTATTTCAGAAGGAGGTGGACCAACTTCTCATGTTAATAGCAAATATTACTGGGGGCCTTCTGTAAGCTGGAACAGTTATTTGAAATCCTGGGTGATGTTAATGGCTAAAGCGGAGGGGGCTTCCTGGAAGGGTAGTAGCATCTTTATATCTTTTAATAAAAACGAAGTATTAGATGAAAGCAATTCTCAAGATTGGAGTAAGCCCCAGCTTATTTTAACTAAAGCAGGAAGCACTCTTTGGTATCCGGCATTACAACCCATTGGTGATGCAGATGCATCCAAAAAAAAGTTAACCACTTTTAATATGGGTGAAAAAGCCAGGTTATTTTATAAAGATCAAACTAAGGATACGTCTGTTTATATATCGGAATTCGAGATTCAGTTTAAAAAATAATGGGCCTACTATAAAAGAACATCGAATCTAATGAGTTGGATGTTCTTTTGCTTTTAAATTGATTAAATATTTTTATTAGATGCGTAAAACGATAAATCTTGTTTAAAAAAAGACGTATAATTTTAAACAAGATTAACAAGTTCTCAGCAAAACTAAAACTATACTTTTCATTCCCCCCTGAGAAATTTAAACAAGAACCATCCTTTAGTAAAGGGTGGTTTTTTATTTCCCCTTTTGGATGATTTGCTTACTATTTAAAGAACGTTATAGAATAAAAAAATCCCCAACCTTTTACATTTGGGGAAGTTCTATGTTATTTATGCTAATAATTAGTCTTTTTTTACTGAAGTAAATGGTAGACTCATCAATGCAGCTACTTTGTGTATCAGTTCTTTTTGATACACTTGTTCATTCTTAGTTACCTCTCCCATTGGTAGCACACCAGCTCCCATCATGGCATACCAGATTTGATGGGAACCTGCAATCTTGGATCCATGGGAGGTCCATTGCATTTTATTTACATCACCCCTGCCATGGTCTGTTGTAATTAATATAACTGTGTTACCCTTATATTCCGGATCAGTTGCAACAAAATTGTAAATCTCTTTCAACAGTTTATCGAAAGTATGGATGGCATTTAAATAAGCGGGATAATTTCCAGCATGTGCCAGCTCATCGGTTTCTCCCATCGAAAGATATAAGGCATTTGGTTTTTTAGTTTTCAAATAATGCAAAGCCTGAAATTTGATAAATACATCCAGGGTTTCATCTTTTCCAAAGGGCTGATAACTTTCAGCCATGATTTTAGAAAGAAATTTCATGTCTGAATCCTTTAGTAAACTACTATCTATTTGATTGCCATTGATGACTGGGAAACCGGCTCTTTTTTCGTTCAAGATTCTTTTAAAAGCATCCCAGGCGCCATAGGCTGCCACTTTGTTTTTGTAAAATGGTAAACTGTTGAGGTACTCAAAAAAGTTGGTATTCGGATTGGCTTTATATTCATTCGAATTTACTGCTGTATCAACCTGACCCGTTAAGATTTCACTGTAGCCTGGGTATGAAAACCAATATGGGTTCGCATTATCTACATTACTTCCCTTTGTACGGTTGCCATGAATCTCTCCATTTTTTGCGATGGTTGACCAAAAGAAAGGCATTAATTTTTTTCTTCTTTCTTCATCGTTTAATCCTCCAAATTTTTCCGCAGCTGCAGCACTATCGCCTTTTTGAAAAGACTTCATTTTTAAAATGGACGTATCTAAGCCCTTAAAAACTTCTTGCCAACGTAAACCATCGGTTGTGATAACAATTACTTTTTTATGCTGAGAAGCCGATTGTCCAAAAGCATGACTTAAAACTATTGTTAGAAATACAAATAAGATATAGCGCTTGCCCATAATTAATTTTCGTGCAATTTATACGCAAGTCTTTCAAGATTGATTATTACAGTATTACTTAAACATTAATCTTTAAAAGTTTGAAAAATGCTGGATATTTCTTTGGAAAGTTGCCAATCTTTATCTGTGATGCAATTATTCGCATCGTGGGTACAAAGAGTGATATCTACTTTATTATAAACATTACTCCAATTGGGATGGTGATTCATTTTTTCAGCTACGGAAGCAACCTGTGTCATGAAACTAAAAGCCTCTTTAAAGTTTTTAAACTGGAAACTTTGTTTTAATTGATTGTTTATTTCTATCCACACTGTATAGGCATTTAAATTTAGAAACAAATATCTGAGGTAATCTTGATGAATAAACCCCAACCTGCATAAACTTAATCATTACTATTTATGTACAATAAATTTTCCGCCATTATTCTCCCAATAAAAATTCTTTGGATAGGTAAAAGGATTCCAACAGGCAACACCATGAGGAACTAAGTCTAAATCTCCATCTCCATCCACATCATAAGGTCTTAATTCATAAAAATTGGGAAAGTCACCATTTACTCCTGTATGATTAGAACCTCCAAGTAGTCCATTAAAGTTGCCAACTAAATCAATAGTAACATCCTTAAAAGTTTTATTACCCAAGTTTTGGTGTAATTGAATGGTATAGCCTTTATAATTTGGAGTTATCGCTGTAACGATATCCATATTGCCGTCGTTATTAAAATCAAAAAAATTAAAACCAAGTGCGGTTTTTGCATTTTGATTAAACAATGTGACAGAGTCATTGGCGCTAGGTTGGGTTCTGGACCAAGTTTCTATCGAGTTATTTGGTAAGTCTGTATAATTTGATGCGAAATCAAACTTGCCGTTGCCGCTGCCCCAATAAATGCGTTGCTGTGGAATTTTATAACTTAAAAAATCGTTATGATAAGTATAGTCCCAGCCTCTGCCCCCAATTTCTGTAGCAGTGATGATATCTAAAATACCATCTCCATTTATATCATATAATTCATTCGCAATGGATGCAAATCCACTGGAGTGGGTATTTAATATTTCTTGAAGACCGTTGATATTACTGATAGGTGTTTCTGTAAATAAGCCAGTTCCATTATTTAAATAGATTCTTGGTTTTGAGATAAGATCATATTCCCATACTAACAAATCCGCCAAACCATCGTTGTTCAAATCTCCCGTAGACATATCATGAACAATTAAGGGAGCAGTAGCATTGGTTTCTTTAAAGGTTCCGTTTGAATTAAATAAAATAACTTTTACGGATTTTGCCGTGTTTGTTGATAGTCCTCCAATATCAGCATGGTTATTATAAGAGTAAAATACAACATCTTTCACACCATCATTATTAAAATCGTTTAATTCCATTCCTGAAGGCCATGCTATGTCAGAATCAAAAAAATTAATTTTTCTTCTCGTACTTAAAACATTTTCAATTAAAATATATTTTCCAGAATTTCTTCCCATCACGGGGTTCAAATTATATAGCCAGCCAAACAGATCTAAATACCCATCATTATTATAATCAAAAAAAACATAGCTATGGTCGTTCATCTGATAGGTATTGCCATCGGAAAGTTTAAAACTAAATTGTGCATTAATATCATCCAATGAATAGTAGTTGCCTCTGAAGAATTTATTATTATTAATATTTCCAACCGTTAGATTGATGCCGGAGTAGTTAGCTGTTTTTGAGATAAACTTAGGTTGTATCCATAAATTAAATTCACCCGAAACAGTACCGTTTGAAAATTTATCTGATATACTAACAGGTTTATAAATGGTAGTTTTTGATGATTTTGCAAAAATGGAAAAGTAGTTTGTTGAAATATTGTCTACTGAATAATTGGATACGCCATCACTATATACCAGTTTAAATGGCGCGGTGCCAGTAAATGAGAAAATAATCGAAGTTGAATCACCAGCTTTCAACGAATCAGATCCTTTAATGGATGCGGTAGGTAAGGAATTAGATGGATTGGATGAAGAAGGAGCGTCAGGTTTACTGCATGCGATAACAAAAATTAATAATAAAGCAAAAAACAATCTATTCATGTAGAAAAGTCTATTAAAAAGGTACTTCTTGTATCGTAAACTTCCATTTGATTAAAGACAAGCAGCATTGAATATTTCTCTCATTCTATTATTACCAGCATCAGAAACAAATAAATTGCCTTTGCTATCTATGGATAAACTATTAACGAAATAAAGTTGAGCACTTACTGCTGGTCCACCATCTCCCGCAAATCCATTATTATATTGTTTACCTGCAATCATCTTTATGAGATTCGTTTGTTTATTTATTTTATAAACAACAGCAGCTGCCTCATCCGAAACGTAAACATTACCTGAATAATCTACTGCAATACCCGATGGCATATTTAAAGATGCATTGATAGCCAGCCCGCTTGATAGATAAAGGCTATAGGGGTTATTATAATTTCCTGCAAAAGTTGAGATAATACCTGTTTTCCCGTTTATTTTCCTGACTACATGATTATGTACATCAGGAATGTAAATGTCATTTGTGTTTTTATCAACTGCGAATTTCCAGATAAATTCAAAACTTGCATTAATTGCTGGGCCACCATCACCTGTATAGCCGGTTAATCCATTTCCAGCAATAGTTGTGATAGTATTTGTTATAAAATTTAAACGCCTTAACCTTCTGCCAAAATCGGTTGAAATAATTAGATTATCATCTTTGTCGAAATCAATTGCAAATGGTCCAGACAAATTGGTTGCTAATGCGGGATTTCCCTCACCATTATAGTTCCATCCGTTACCTGCTACTTTTGTAATAATACCTGTTTTTGTATCCACTTTTCTAATGCAATTAGGGCTGCCCCAATCAGCAATAAATAGATTTCCATTTTTATCAACTGCCACATTGTTGGGAATATCTAGTTGCGCTAAAGTTGCTTTTCCACCATCTCCCGAGGAACCTCTGCCATTTCCACCTGCAACGGTAGTTACTATTTTGGTGGTTAAATTGATTTTTCTAATAGCAAAATTTGCATTATCACAAACGTATAGATTGTTGTTATTGTCTGATGCAGATCCTGAAATGCCATTAAATAATGCATTTTGAGCTAAACCGCCGTTTCCGGAATATCCCGTAATAGTTCCACGACAAATAGTATTAATGTTTCCGTTAAGAGAAATTGATGCTGTTGCATTAATTGAATTTTGGATATCTTGATTGGTATAAGTTTTATTTACACTTTCAACTTTAGTACATGAAAATAATAGTATTGCGCAAGCAATAGAATAAAGCATACGGTACATAACGCTTAAGATTAAAATTTGAAATAGAGTAATGGGATGTGTGTACCTTAAAATTGAAAATAAAAAATCAAAACATTGAAATTCTATATTCAAAGAGTATAACTATATAATCAATATTTAGGTGGGATAAGAGAAACAATTGGTTATCATAATAAATTAGCATCATATGCAAAAAAGTGTAAAAAGCCCATTTGCGAATAATAACGAATCTGCATTGAGTATAATTTATTAAACAAAGATGGTTAAGTTTATATTTATATATTTATTATTTTAATAATTATATTCACTTTTAAAAAAAATCAATGAAATATTTATTTTCAATTTTAATTCTACTAATTTCTTTATCATCTTACGGTCAGGCTTCAAAACAAATATTTGAAGCACCAAATTATAAAACAGAAATAAAAGAACATAAGATTATTGCCATTTTACCTTTAAGAGTTACAATTTCCTATAAAAAAATGCCAAAAGGATTTGATGCAGAGGGTAATAGGCTAGAGGAAATTAAACAAGGATTAGGTATGCAAGAAGGTATGTATACTTTTATTTTGCGAAAGTCAAATGACTTTACAGTGACTTGCCAGGATGTTGAAACAACCAATATTTTATTAAAGAAAGCAGGTGTTTATGATAAACTTGATGAAACTTTAAAAGATACTATTTGTAAAATATTAAAAGTAGATGCGGTTATTGGTGCCACATATGCATATGAAAAAACAGCAAGCGAAGCAGGAGCCATTGCAAAATCATTAATATTTGGAGGGTTTGGTGGAAGTGTAGCTTCAGGTTTATTAACTATGCATATCTATAACGGAAAAGATGGGAAGTTGCTTTGGAGATTTTCAAAAGAAATGAATGAAGGAGCATTTTCTAGTGCAAATGAAATGGTAGAAAGAATGATGAGAAAAGTTACTAGAAACTTCCCTTATGAAAAGTGATCATTTCTAATTTAAGTAATAAACTATTTTGGTATTGCCACTCTCTTAGCCGGGAGTGGTTTTTCATTTTGCGTGTACCTCAACAGAGCCACAAAATTTAGTACAAATGACTACAAAAGCCTACCACAAAGGGCATAAAAAAAACTCCGAAATCTAATGAAATCGGAGTTTTTAGGGCTAATTACTAGCTAGGTTTGTGATCTAGTTGATAAAGGTATTCAGTTTTATTTGCACTCGTTTGCGCTATAAGGTATTGAACATCATATTTTATGTTTAAGTAATGAAGATTCCTTTGCTTGTGAAAGTAAACGAATGCAGGATTTGTTTACCCCAATTTCAATATGATTAGTATCTTTTTATGCCTAATTTATATTGAAAATGTATTTGAAATTTCACAAGGTGTTAAGCTTAGATGTTTTTAGGAATACCAATCTTGTTTTTTTTCCATTTTTACTTCTTAGATAAATTAATAAAAGAGCTGAAGATTATGGCATATTAGAGGCAATTAAAAATCTTGGTTCAGATTTACTTGGTATATATTTCTTACTTGAGCAATAAAAAATTTCGGGTTCAATAATTCTGGTCTGGATTTTCAATTTCACTACTCCATGAGTCGTTTTTCCGGGGTTTGGGTGCCGTAATTTTATCAGGGTTCATCCTTTTTAGTTGCTTAAGTGTTTCCACAGTATTTTCCATTAATTCTTTCGATGCACGCACCACATAATCGCTTTTTTTGAATTGCATTACATTTTTATCCATATCCTCAGCTGTCCACCCCCTGCTCCATCCCATGAAACTGAACGGAGGGAAGGCGAAACCTAGGTCGGTGAAAAAGCACATCATTTGTCCGGCTACCTGTTGAATATTGTCCTGTCCGCCTGTTATGATAAATGCGGCAACTTTATTCTTGACAAGGATCTTATTTTTTAATGTAATCTGATTTTGAACGGTATTCAACCTTTCCGCCATCTTGTAGTACAGCGAGGAGGCCTGTCCCCAGCGGATGGGAGTTGCCATTACAACTATATCTGCCCAGAGAATCATGTCAGCATAAACTTTGGTCATACCGTCTTCCGGATTCATTTCCGTAATGCTGCAGGGCCAGTTGCAGGCCTGCATGTGTTGGGAATAATAACCCTCGCAATGTCTGAATTCGAGATCTCGGAGTTTGATCATCCGGGTTTCAGCACCCAGTTGTTCTGTAGCAAAAGCTAGTGATTTTTCTAGTGCATCTTCTGATGTTGAAAATCTTGGTAGATCCTTGTGCATATTGGTGGCAGAAATTCCAAGTATATTCAGCGATGTTGGAGAAGTCTGGTAGCGTAGGTTTTTGAGGTCATCCAGAAGTGGTGAATCATGGAAGGCTTTTTTAGCCTGAATCACGGGTTCGCTGCTGATCAGTATCTGGTTGTCATCTATCTTAACTTCATAAACAGATTGCTGATCTTCATAGCCGGGGGCTGCTGAGCCAGTTTGGATATTGTATTCCCAGCCATGCCAGGGGCAGCTGACGTATAGTCCGTCATAACATGCTTTGACATGTCCGATTCCAAGCGGTCCACCTCTGTGAAGGCAGGCATTACCGAGGGCTGTAATTTTATTGTTGTAGTGAAAAAGGGCAATCTTTTTGTTGCCTGCCTTAACAATTTTAGATGATTCTGCTGGCAGTTCATCCAGCTTTAACACAGGTATAAATTCCATAATCAGTGAGTTTTTGGCTGAAGGGATAAAATATTGAGTATTGGCCAATTGTTCAAAGAACTTAGTTTGCCGGAGATTTTTACTGGCAAACCGATTACTGAAAGTACCTGTTCATTGACAGGTTTTCCTGTTGCTGATAATAGAACAGCAAATTGTTCTTTTCCGTTTTCAGTGTATTTCAGCACCGGCATGATGCCTCCAGAGATACAGCGAACAGCGCAACTGAGGTGTGGTTTACCATAACCCGGGTTCATAGCGCCAAAATAACATTTCGGGTCGATTATTTCTCCTGTAATGGTGCAGTCCTTTTCGGAAATTGGTATCGTCTGGGCGGTGATTCCTGGAGGTGGTTGTTTTTGTTTGATGGAGAAAATTCCATTTTCTATTTCCATCAATGGGGCATTCAAAGTACCTGTGAGACACTGTGAACAGAGGTCTTTGCAGGAAGAAGCTGAATCCGTTCCACAGGATAAAAGATTACTGCTCAGGTATCCTGTGATTTCAACATAGCTACTTTGGTTATTTTTAAGGTAGGAGCTGATGGTATTGTCTGCTCCATTTTTTAGCGCATCTACCAATAAGATAGTCTTAAAAACGGGGTTGCCGGAATGATCTTTTCCAATAATAACTGTAAGCATTGGAACAGGTTCTTTGCTGAGCCATCCCTGCATTTGTTTAATCTGTGTATAGTCGATCTTATATGGCGTAATTTTTTGTTGATTGATTGTGAAAATTACACCTATCAATAAAGCTATACCCATCATTGTGATTGCTATGTTTAACGCAAACCTGCTCTGAATTCCAAGGTTGGCAGAATCCCATCCAATAAACAAACCCTTGTCTTTGGCATTGTTTGCTGTTGAATCAATGCGGATTGGTTCAACTGAAGTTCCTTCAGGCAACGATATCGGATCCACAAATATTTTCTGCTCTTCCATTTTAAGTCTGAAGGTGGCTAATTTTTCAGTAAATGGAGGTGGTGCGCAGCCATCAACTGGCCTATACTGGTAACCATGCCAGGGACAAGTGATGCAACCATCAACAATCTTTCCCTCACCAATTGGCCCCAGCTGATGCTTGCACACATTGCTTACAGCACTCAGCTTATTGTCATACATAAATACGGCAATCCTTTCATCCTTACCTTCCACAATTTTTGCCCTATTATTTTCCATGTCCTGCAGGTTGCCCACAAAAATCCACTCATCTGCAACTGTTTTTGCTTCCACGCGCTCTTTCCATGCAGCCATAAGGTGCAATGAGGTAATGATAAAACATCCAGTATAAAGCATGATTACCAGAATCGGGTTGTTTTCCAGCTGCAGCACACCAAGCGCAACATGAGCTATCACCAGCGCATATGCCGCATAAACCAGCATGTGCAATAATTTCCAGGTGGCGGGAGACAATACATTCAGCCATACATCATGGCTGGTAAAAGCCATCGCTGCCAGTATCAGCAGCGCAAAAAAACCCAAAGTCTGAAAGGGGAAAAATTGCAGAGAGTTATAATGCATATTGCTGGTAAACAGAGAAACTAGTACAGGTGTATTGCTTCCACCGTGAAACCAGATCAGGCTGAGTATGCCATGCCCGGCAGCAACCAGAAATGTCGAAACGCCTACATGTCTTCGGTTATATAATAGTGGCAGCAGTTTGGGTATAAAGCGGGAAGCCGGACCAATGATCAGGATAAAATGAAGCAGCAAAATGGCCAGTGTTCCCAATGCCCTGATCAGGATAGTGTTGACATTATGTTGTGGAAAAAGGATGATGTTTAAAGCGATAAAAAGCGCCAAATAAGTCAGGTTAAAAGACCAAAGCAACAGGTCATACCTCTTTTTAAATCTGTTCCAAGAAATTGCTTGATAATCATGCCCCATATTGGTGAAATTAATTAAATGATATGCAGATAACTCCAGTCAGCAGGATAACCAATAGTAATATCCAGATTGCAAGATGACTTTTACGCAGTGATTTATTCATGTGAACGAATGATTTTGATCAGAATGAGTGGCCATAATAATATGGCTGCAGGCATGGTGATGATTCTGAATCCAACAGATGCATGCTCAGCCATTGGATCAGATTTTCTCAGTTTTATCCATGAAAACCAGCAGGAGAATAGGAGACCTCCAAGGGCATAAATAGCCGGTAAATCAGACATCCTGTATCAATTTTGCACAATTTAGAGATATTTCTGTATTTTACTTTTTAAACTTTAATTGCTTTATGCATTTGATTTCACTCGGAGCGTGCACTGATTTTGAAGACCGCAAACCTGAACACCGTCTGGTAAAAGAAATTGACCTAGTGGTTGTACGATTTGATGATCAGTATTCCGTTCTTTACGGTAGATGCTTGCACAGGGGAGCACTGTTGGCAGATGGGTATGTAGAGGCACAAAATCTGATTTGCGGATTACATGGCTGGGATTATCGTATCGATTCTGGGGTAAGTGAATACAACAACCAAGAAGTGCTGCAAAAGTTTGCTGTATTCATTGAGGATAATTCAGTAATGGTTGATCAGGATGAAATTGAAGCTTATGGAAAAGTTCATCCTCAACCTTTTGATCGTGAGCAGTATCTGGGAGCTTATGCAGATACCCATCCGGAAGTTGATGAGCCGCACACATTGTATATAAGAGAACTTGCCCGTAATGGGTTGAAAAAAACCGGCCATCACGGTCCGTCTGCATCCATGGGTGTTTCAAGAGTTAACCTTCCATCCTGGGATGATATTCAGTTCCTTCCGGCACAATTAGCAACCAAGCCTTTGCTGGATCATGTGGAGGTGGATACCAAGGTTATCATTGGCCCGGCTGCAGCAAAACCCCTTCAACTCGACATCCCGATTTTTGTATCTGACATGAGTTTTGGAGCTCTTTCTAAAGAAGCCAAGATTGCGTTGGCAATGGGTGCTGAAATGAGTGGAACTGGTATCTGCAGCGGAGAAGGGGGGATGTTACCTGATGAACAGGCACAAAATAGTCGCTACTTTTATGAATATGCTTCAGGAAAATTTGGGTTTTCCTGGGATAAAGTAAAAAAGGCACAGGCATTTCATTTTAAAGGTGGACAGGGCGCGAAAACGGGAACAGGGGGGCATCTTCCCGCTAGTAAGGTTACAGAGGAGATTGGAATTGTAAGGGGGTTAAAACCAGGTGAAGCGGCCATTTCACCAGCAACCTTTGCTGACCTTAAAACAGTAACAGATTTTGCAAACTTTGCTTCACAAGTCAGGGATATAGGTGGTGGTATCCCGGTGGGTTTCAAAATAGCAGCAAGTCATATAGAAGCTGATATTGATTTCGCACTTGCTGCAGGTGCAGATTATATTATTCTGGATGGCAGGGGCGGAGGTACCGGGTCTGCACCAACTATTTTGAGGGATAACATTAATGTGCCTACTATTCCCGCACTTGCCAGGGCAAGAAAACATCTTGACCAATCGGGTGCAAAGCATGTTTCGTTGGTAATTACAGGCGGACTTAGGATACCAGCAGATTTTGCCAAAGCACTGATGATGGGTGCAGATGCCATTGCAGTTTCCAACTCTGCACTACAAGCAATTGGATGTCTAGGAATGCGTGCTTGCGGATCCAATAATTGTCCTGTTGGCATTGCCACGCAGAAAGAAAGCCTGAGAAGTCGGCTGATGATAGAATCTTCTGCCCATCAGCTCCATCGTTTTCTGGATGCCAGTAATGATCTCATAAAAGTCATTGCACGTTCTTGTGGCTATCATCATATCAATCAGTTTAATCAAGATGATCTATCAACCTTCATCTATGAGATGCATCGCTTAACCGGAATTACTTTTGCAGGTATTGGAGCTTAAAAGGTTTATTATTCAGATACTGAGATTGTGGACCGGATTTATCATCTGAGAACTAAATATCAATTTAGGCTAATGTAATAAGTCAGATATGTAAAATTCAATTGTACTGTTCTATTTTATTTGTAATAAAATGTCCTTGATGTAAGTATACCAGGGAGCCCAGGGAATAAAATGTGGCGCTCCAGAAAGTATTTTTGTTTGAACAGACTTTGCATTCACTAGCATTTTTTTAGCATACGCAGCATTACCAACAGGTACAAAAGTATCCGCATCGCCATGAACTATCCATACATCACAGGTGATGGAAGCAAACTGTTTTGCTAATGAATCCAGTTCTTTTTTTGCCATCCAAATTTCATTGTTACTTTGCCTGAAGGCTCCTGGTAATAAATATTGAAAAGGTGTATTGAACAAAAATCCTCTCCACTTTTCAGTAGGTTCCTCAGCAGGGTCAACAGAGGCTGCCAGCAAAACCATAGTTGTAAATACATTTGGATTATCTGACGTTAGTTTAACGGTAAGCGGTCCACCCAAAGAATGCCCGATAATGTGTATGGGTTTACCATTGGTAATATGGTCTAAAAAAAGACTGATGATTCTTGATTGCGCTGCTAGATTTTTTGAATCACCAAAACTGCTATAACCAAACCCTGGTCTGTCAATGGCAATCATACGATATTTAGCTAACAAATCTTTATCCTTCATATATACACTAAAAGCATCCCAACTACCAGGAGAGCCATGTACAAAGAACAAAGTTGGTAAACTATCGTTCCCGGTTTTTACATAATGAATAGGGTAGCCATTTACCTGAAAGGTTTCGGTAAATAAATTAACGCCCTTTTCAGCAAATTCTTTTTTTGCTTTACCATCGCTAATTCTCATCTTCATACAGCTCTGAGCAAAAATCAGCCATAGTGCAAGAAAGCTGAGATTAAAAAAAATTAGTTTTCGATATCCTTTAGTTGTCATTCAAAATTGACGTGGGGTTTTGTAATTGATATTTTCCCTTTTGATTTTAATCTAGATAAGTAAACCTGAGTAGAATTTATAAAGGAACGAAATTCTTTATAAACATATTCATGAACACCGTATGAGATTTTAAAGGCTAAACTAATAAATTAATCATTTAGTCTACTTTATGCTGACGATTTACAACAT